>CAWKZU010000001.1:0-191556 GCA_963854585.1 Gammaproteobacteria bacterium
ACTTCCGCACATACGCGAGTCATCGCCGCTGTCAATGTCGTCTTACCGTGATCAACGTGACCAATTGTGCCGACGTTTACGTGCGGCTTATTTCTTTCAAACTTTTCTTTAGCCATCTCAGTGTCTCCTAAATTAGCTTCAAGCCGTTTAACTATCCATCAAACGGTAACCTTAAACTTTAAATACTTCACCTATACAACTCTAACTGCTTACTTGAACCTTACCACTGCCCGAACAGCCTAAAAATGTCCGCACAAAAACATGGAGCTCATAACCGGATTTGAACCGGTGACCTCTTCCTTACCAAGGAAGTGCTCTACCGACTGAGCTATATGAGCAAAACCTTTCCCTAGCTTGGAGCGGGCGGCGGGAATCGAACCCGCATCATCAGCTTGGAAGGCTGAGGTCTTACCATTACACAACGCCCGCGTCACAACTCTAAAAATAGACCCACAGAACCCAGAGCCGTTGCCTTTTGCCACAAATAGCCTGTCTTAATAAGCTTTTTGGTGGGGGGAGGTGGATTCGAACCACCGAAGCTTTCGCGTCAGAGTTACAGTCTGATCCCTTTGGCCGCTCAGGAATCCCCCCCAAAAATGGCCGCTTATTTTCTTAGTCTAGCCCCCTAATGTCAACCACTAAAAGACTTTCCTTAGAAAAATGGAGCTGGCGAGAGGAGTCGAACCCCCGACCGGCTGATTACAAGTCAGCTGCTCTACCAACTGAGCTACGCCAGCATCTCAATAACGGAGCGCGATTTTAGTTAAACTCGACCGCTTTAGCAACCTTAACTGGCGCTTCTTTTAGTGTTTTTTCTAGTTTGAATAATTTGCTGCCCAGAAGCGGACTAAAGATAGTCAATTTACGGGGAGTTCGAAAACCAAATTTGTCAATTTATTAATAAAAATCAATACGTTATAGCGATCGACCTGATCTCTAAAGATCTGCGGAGGCGTAGGTGAAAAAATGAGTAATATTTAAATAATTTGCTTCGATAATACCGCGATGAAGGTAAATTCTCCCTAAAGTCAGAGCTTGGTTGTAGAAACAACCCCCAAAGCCAATCCATCAATCACCAAATTTGGCTGATAATCAACTTTTCCCTTGAGATAAGGAAGTAATTGCTTAGCGTCACCTCCGGTCACCACGAGATTGCTTTGATATTGGACAAGCAACTTTTCAATGACTGCAATTGAGGCCAGTAAACTGCCTTGATTAACGGCCGCTGCAGTGTCCTGCGCCGGATCAATACCACCGCTGGTTGCATCTGCATCAACCTTAACTCGATCAGTACCTCCCCACAACGCGTCGCGCATCAGTGTGAGACCCGGCAAGATATAACCCCCAATATGGCGACCCTCTGCTGTCACCAAATCCAACGTCATTGCGCTACCGGCATCGACAACTAAAACTGAAGCCTGATAGCGGCTGTAAGAAGCCATCATACCGAGCCAACGATCAATACCGAGGCTCGACGGATCATCGTAGCCGCAGGTTACTCCAGCGGCACTTGAGGATACCTTAGCCACTGCGACTTCAGCATTGAACTGACTCTTCATCTGGGCCACTAAGTCACCTTGAAGCGAATCGCTTACCACTGATGACAGACGAACGCGCAAAATTGGGACACCCGGCGGTAATTCGAGCCCATTACTGATTGATTGGGTCGTCTGAGATCCACTGCGGTAGACCACAGCACCATCAGTTAGCCGCCACTTTGTGTAACTGTTCCCGATATCTATATCAAGGATCATAGGCGTGGCCCCAAACTCAATTCGCCACCAATAAATCGCTGCACCTCTCCATCGGGAAGAGCTAAGCGAAGCGCTCCACTATCGTCCACACCTAAGACTACGCCGGATATGCCCTCTTTTACGGTCCTGACCGTTCCTGGCAGGTTCTTTAGGAAATCTGCCTCCTCCCACTCGTCGCGATAAGCTTTAAAGCCAACGCGCTGAAAGTCTTTGAGTAATAAAAATAATGTAACCACTAACTTTGCCGTAAGTGTATTGCGTGATATCGGCGAAGGTGACTGAGCCTGAAGATCGGTCCACGCTTGATCAATTTCTTGCGCGGCAAGAGACGGCATCGCAACATTTAACCCAATTCCAATAATGACCGTGCAGCGGCCATTGGGATCTCCGATCATTTCCAACAATATTCCACCGAGCTTTTTACCTCCGATATAGATGTCATTAGGCCACTTTAACTGCACATCCTGTAATCCTAGCTCAACCAGCGTTCGACGCACACCAACGCCAACAGCGAGGCTTAATCCCTGCAGTGATTCAGCGCCCTGATCAAAATTCCAGACGATGGACATATAAAGATTGGCCGCGAAAGGGCTCACCCAGGTTTTTCCGAGCCGCCCCCTTCCTGCTGTCTGATTCTCTGCAAGCACAACCGCACCTGAAATAGCTTCAGCCTCAGCTCTTTCACGAGCGTATCTATTAGTAGAGTCAATGCTTTGGAATATTTCTAGCTCACAAGGCAGGTCCCCATGAGACTCGGCAATATGATTAAGAATTGTAGCTTTGCTCAACAACTCAAAAGAGTCTGGAAGGCGATAACCAACACCTTTTACCGATTCAATCTCTAGACCTAGGGCCTCTAATGCTCGCAACTGTTTCCAAATGGCTGTTCGACTAACATTAAGTTGGCGGCCCAGGCTTTCCCCTGAATGGAATCCACCGTTCTGGAGAATTTTTAAAATCTTGCTCTGCAAATCAGACATAACCAACACCTAGATGATCTAACAATTCAGTTTATCCTCCTAGATTAGCCCATAAAAATCCAGCAGAGATAAAAAGAAGGAGAATACCAAAGTATTTCTTTAACTGACCTTCATTAGTACTATGCGCAATAAGGGCCCCGAATCTAGCAAACGGTACACTAGTAATTATAATGCCTAGCCATGCCGGTAGAAATATATAGCCTATGGAGGAGCTGACTGGGAAATTATAACCAATCACATCTGTAGAGCTATAAACCAGCGTAGCTGGCAGAGCTATAGCAAACCCGCCAACCGCTGCGGTGCCTATAGCCCGATGAATGGTAACTCCGAAAGAAGCTAGGAATGGCGTGATCATTATTCCGCCGCCAATGCCTAATAACGATGACAACCCGCCAATGGCTATACCCCCTAAATTCAAAGGTACTGCGCTGGCAATAGATGCCTTGGAGGCAATGGGAGGATAAAACAATATATGCAATCCTACCGCCATTAAAAAGAGGCCGAACGACAGCTGTAAAAATACTGAATCTATTGCTGAAAAAATCAAGGTCCCGAGCAATGATCCCATTAGAATCCCAGGGATGATCATTTTGATCACCTCCCAGCGAACCGCCGCTTTCTGGTAATGGGTGTACATTGAGCTCATCGACGTTATTACAATGGTCGCCAGGGAAGTGGCAATAGCCATATGAGTTGCGATATCTGGTGAAAAGCCCTGGACAGTAAAAGAAACCAGGAGAATAGGTACAATGACCGCGCCGCCGCCTAAGCCAAACAGCCCACTAACCAAACCAGCAACCGCCCCTAGAACTAGATATATTAGATATTCCATTTAACAACTCGGCTACTTCAGGCATTTAGATCGATTGCATTATGCACCAGTTCTAATGCGAACTGTGCTTTCCTGCCACATAACAGCTGTAAATATGTAGCATAAAAAAACCCCAGCCGCTTACGCAACTGGGGTGTTTTATTTAGAAGCCTGGCAATGACCTACTCTCACATGGGGAGACCCCACACTACCATCGGCGATGAACCATTTCACTACTGAGTTCGGTATGGGATCAGGTGGTTCTAGTTCTCTATGGTCACCAGGCAAACTGGTATGACACTTAGTCTTCACTAAAATATCAAATTAGGTCGGTAATTATTGAATACAATTTTTTCTCGGCTCGCGTGTATCTCGAACAATCTGTCCGTCGTCTCGCTTGCGTTATATGGTCAAGCCTCACGGGCAATTAGTATTGGTTAGCTCAACGCCTCGCAGCGCTTCCACACCCAACCTATCAACGTCCTAGTCTTGAACGGCCCTTCAGGGGGGTTAAACCCCCAGGGAAAACTAATCTTGGAAGAGGCTTCCCGCTTAGATGCTTTCAGCGGTTATCCCGTCCGAACGTAGCTACTGGGCAATGCCATTGGCATGACAACCCAAACACCAGGGGTTCGTCCACTCCGGTCCTCTCGTACTAGGAGCAGCTTTCCTCAATTTTCCAACGCCCACGGCAGATAGGGACCGAACTGTCTCACGACGTTCTGAACCCAGCTCGCGTACCACTTTAAATGGCGAACAGCCATACCCTTGGGACCAGCTCCAGCCCCAGGATGTGATGAGCCGACATCGAGGTGCCAAACACCGCCGTCGATATGAACTCTTGGGCGGTATCAGCCTGTTATCCCCGGAGTACCTTTTATCCGTTGAGCGATGGCCCTTCCATACAGAACCACCGGATCACTAAGACCTACTTTCGTACCTGCTCGACGTGTCAGTCTCGCAGTCAAGCACACTTCTACCTTTGCGCTCATAGCATGATTTCCGACCATGCTGAGTGTACCTTCGCGCTCCTCCGTTACTCTTTGGGAGGAGACCGCCCCAGTCAAACTACCCACCAGACACTGTCCTCGACCCAGATAATGGGTCAGAGTTAGAACCTCAAATATACCAGGGTGGTATTTCAAGGGTGGCTCCACGCTATCTAGCGATAACGCTTCAAAGCCTCCCACCTATCCTACACAGATAGATTCAAAGTTCAGTGCCAAGCTATAGTAAAGGTTCACGGGGTCTTTCCGTCTAGCCGCGGGAACACGGCATCTTCACCGCGATTTCGATTTCACTGAGTCTATGGTGGAGACAGCGCCCCCGTCGTTACGCCATTCGTGCAGGTCGGAACTTACCCGACAAGGAATTTCGCTACCTTAGGACCGTTATAGTTACGGCCGCCGTTTACCGGGGCTTCGATCAAGAGCTTCGCCGAAGCTAACCCCATCAATTAACCTTCCGGCACCGGGCAGGCGTCACACCCTATACTTCCTCTTACGAGTTTGCAGAGTGCTGTGTTTTAGATAAACAGTCGCAGGGGCCTGGTCTCTGCGGCCAACCTCAGCTTAGGGAGTAAATCCCATCACTAAAATCGGCGTGCCTTCTCCCGAAGTTACGGCACCATTTTGCCTAGTTCCTTCACCATAGTTCTCTCAAGCGCCTTGGTATTCTCTACCTGATCACCTGTGTCGGTTTAGAGTACGGTCTCTATATACCTGAAGCTTAGAGGCTTTTCTTGGAAGCATGGCATTAATGACTTCGCTCGCAATTGAGCTCGACATCACTCCTCAGGATAATGATCTCCCGGATTTACCTAAGAGATCTCCCTACAAGCTTGTACAGGGACAACCATCGCCCTGATCACCTAGCCTTCTCCGTCCCCCCATCGCAGTATATAGCGGTACAGGAATATTAACCTGTTTTCCATCGACTACGCCTTTCGGCCTCGCCTTAGGTACCGACTAACCCTGTCCCGATTAGCGTTGGACAGGAAACCTTGATCTTCCGGCGAGCGGGTTTTTCACCCGCTTTATCGTTACTCACGTCAGCATTCGCACTTCTGATACCTCCAGCACACTTTACAATGCACCTTCAACGGCTTACAGAACGCTCCTCTACCACGCATACAAGTATGCGTCCGCAGCTTCGGTTATCAGTTTAGCCCCGTTAAATCTTCCGCGCAGGCCGACTCGACTAGTGAGCTATTACGCTTTCTTTAAAAGATGGCTGCTTCTAAGCCAACTTCCTAGCTGTCTGAGCCTTCCCACATCGTTTCCCACTTAACTGATATTTGGGACCTTAGCTGGCGGTCTGGGTTGTTTCCCTCTCCACGACGAACGTTAGCACCCGCCGTGTGTCTCCCATGATTGCACTCACCGGTATTCGGAGTTTGCAACGGGTTGGTAGGTCGGTATGACCCCCTAGCCGTAACAGTGCTCTACCCCCGGTGGTGATACATGAGGCGCTACCTAAATAGCTTTCGAGGAGAACCAGCTATCTCCGGGCTTGATTAGCCTTTCACTCCGATCCACAGCTCATCCCCTAATTTTTCAACATTAGTGGGTTCGGTCCTCCAGTTGATGTTACTCAACCTTCAACCTGGCCATGGATAGATCGCCCGGTTTCGGGTCTATTCCCAGCGACTAAGACGCCCTATTAAGACTCGGTTTCCCTACGGCTCCCCTAAACGGTTAACCTTGCCACTGAAAATAAGTCGCTGACCCATTATACAAAAGGTACGCAGTCACAGAACAAGTCTGCTCCTACTGCTTGTACGCATACGGTTTCAGGATCTATTTCACTCCCCTCTCCGGGGTTCTTTTAACCTTTCCCTCACGGTACTAGTTCACTATCGGTCAGTTGGTAGTATTTAGCCTTGGAGGATGGTCCCCCCATGTTCAGTCAAGATAACACGTGTCCCGACCTACTTTTCGCAAGCTTAGTACCACAGATATGTTTTCGTGTACGGGGCTATCACCCTTTATTGCCAGACTTTCCAGACTGTTCCACTAACACTTCTGCTATCACTTGCAGGCTGCTCCCCTTTCGCTCGCCGCTACTAAGGGAATCTCGGTTGATTTCTTTTCCTCCGGTTACTTAGATGTTTCAGTTCTCCGGGTTCGCTTCATACACCTATGTATTCAGTGCATGATACCCGCCTTATGGCGGGTGGGTTTCCCCATTCGGAAATCTTCGGATCAAAGGGTGTTTGCCACCTCCCCGAAGCTTATCGCAGGCTCCTACGTCCTTCATCGCCTCCAACTGCCAAGGCATCCACCGTATGCGCTTACTCGCTTGACCATACAGCACAAGCTAGCAAGATTTTTGATGCGACTATCTATTTTCATAGTAGTTGTAACAATTTCGCCGGACAGATGTGTAAAAAATACACACTGGCCTTGAAAAAATTTTCAGTATTCAATAATTACCTTTTTAAAGAGCAGCTGGCGTAAAAAGCCAGTGATAAACGGTGTCCGCTTATCGCTAACTTCTTGTGCAGTAAAGTGGTGGAGCCTAACGGGATCGAACCGTTGACCTTCGCCGTGCAAGGGCGACGCTCTCCCAGCTGAGCTAAGGCCCCATATATCAGGAATTGGTGGGTCTGGGTGGATTTGAACCACCGACCTCACCCTTATCAGGGGTGCGCTCTAACCAACTGAGCTACAGACCCAATTTAAGTGCAATCGGGTCATATCAGCCCGGTCGCCATGCCGTACTTTACTGCTAACCATAAATAATCAAGCAATGCGTGTGAACACTTACTAATCGTAAGGATTTTCGTTTAAGGAGGTGATCCAGCCCCAGGTTCCCCTAGGGCTACCTTGTTACGACTTCACCCCAGTCATAAATCACAAAGTGGTAACCGGCCCCCCGAAGGTTAGCCTAGCTACTTCTTTTGCAACCTACTCCCATGGTGTGACGGGCGGTGTGTACAAGGCCCGGGAACGTATTCACCGTGACATTCTGATTCACGATTACTAGCGATTCCAACTTCACGCAGTCGAGTTGCAGACTGCGATCCGGACTACGACCAGCTTTGTGAGATTAGCTCCCCCTCGCGGGCTTGCAGCCCTCTGTACTGGCCATTGTAGCACGTGTGTAGCCCAGGTCGTAAGGGCCATGATGACTTGACGTCGTCCCCACCTTCCTCCGGTTTGTCACCGGCAGTCTCCTTAGAGTTCCCACCATTACGTGCTGGCAACTAAGGACAAGGGTTGCGCTCGTTACGGGACTTAACCCAACATCTCACGACACGAGCTGACGACAGCCATGCAGCACCTGTCACTAGATTCCCGAAGGCACCAAAGCATCTCTGCTAAGTTTCTAGGATGTCAAGACCTGGTAAGGTTCTTCGCGTTGCGTCGAATTAAACCACATGCTCCACCGCTTGTGCGGGCCCCCGTCAATTCATTTGAGTTTTAACCTTGCGGCCGTACTCCCCAGGCGGTCTACTTATCGCGTTAACTGCGCCACTAAGAGATCAAGTCTCCCAACGGCTAGTAGACATCGTTTACGGCGTGGACTACCAGGGTATCTAATCCTGTTTGCTCCCCACGCTTTCGCACCTCAGTGTCAGTATCAGTCCAGGTGGCCGCCTTCGCCACTGATGTTCCTTCCTATATCTACGCATTTCACCGCTACACAGGAAATTCCGCCACCCTCTACTGTACTCTAGCCAGACAGTTCTAACTGCAGTTCCCAGGTTGAGCCCGGGGCTTTCACAGCTAGCTTATCAAACCACCTACGCGCGCTTTACGCCCAGTAATTCCGATTAACGCTCGCACCCTCCGTATTACCGCGGCTGCTGGCACGGAGTTTGCCGGTGCTTCTTCTGTAGGTAACGTCAAGGCTCAAGAGTATTAGTCTTAAGCTGTTCCTCCCTACTGAAAGTGCTTTACAACCCTAGAGCCTTCTTCACACACGCGGCATGGCTGCATCAGGCTTTCGCCCATTGTGCAATATTCCCCACTGCTGCCTCCCGTAGGAGTCTGGGCCGTGTCTCAGTCCCAGTGTGGCTGATCATCCTCTCAGACCAGCTACGGATCGTAGCCTTGGTGAGCCATTACCCCACCAACTAGCTAATCCGACTTGGGCTCATCTAATAGCGCAAGGTCCGAAGATCCCCTGCTTTCTCCCGTAGGACGTATGCGGTATTAGCGTGCGTTTCCACACGTTATCCCCCACTACTAGGTAGATTCCCAAGCATTACTCACCCGTCCGCCGCTCTACTCACACCGAAGTGTTTTCGCGCTCGACTTGCATGTGTTAGGCCTGCCGCCAGCGTTCAATCTGAGCCATGATCAAACTCTTCAGTTTAATCTTTAACCTCACCGTTTAAGGAGAGGGAATGGTTACGCAAAACTTGCTTTACCATTCAAAATCTCAGTTTCATAATTCGAACTTATCACATTCATAAATGTCTGCGATGAGAACTTACTTATGATATTTAATAATCCAATATCAATTAGCAAGTGCCCACACGCATTGCTTGATTAAATTTTTAAAGAACATTCGCTTCGATGAGCGGGACGCGTATTCTATAGATCGCAACCCCTTTGTCAACAGCTGAAAGTGAAATACTACACTTTATTTTCACTCTCTTTTCTTGACGTTTTATTCGCCTCTCAACATTACTGTTGGGAGCGCGCATTTTAGCGCCAAGACTTAGCTTGTCAACAGTATAATTCAAATAAAGAATAAGCCTTTGAAGTTCTACTTATTGCCGCTGATTTGCTAGCGGCTCACCCTGTTGGGAGCGCGCAGTTTACAGGCAGGCGGTATACTGTCAACAAGTATTTAGGTTTATTTGCAGGCTGCCGGCAAACTGATCAAAAAAGAGGCTAAATAAGCTCAAATAGATGGTACTTTTTCTTCCCGAGCCGCACCAGAAAAAACCTCTCATAGAGCCCGTGCTCTGCGGTAAAGCTATTAGAGGCTCCCATATTGTCTTGCGATCCCTTGGCAATACCGTTAATAAAGACTGAATTTCGTGCAAGAGCGTCTTTTACTTCACGCCCGGCCTTGACCATCCCAGCGTCAGTAAGCAAATTGGTTAAAGGCTTATCAACTAAATCGCTATTTGACAGCTGAGAGAATGGCATACCATCCTGACTCAGCTGCTTAAGATCTGATTCTGATAGATCGACCGAGCTACCACTAAATAACGCTTCGGTTATGCGCAAAGCAGCCTTCAGACCCTCCTCGCCATGGACCAAAGAGGTCGCCTCACTCGCCAGAACAGCTTGCGCCTGAGGCCGCCCTGCAGCTGCAACATCTACAGCCTCGATTGCTTGAATCTCATCCAGAGGCAAAAATGTAAAATAGCGTAGAAACTTATACACATCAGCATCGGCAACATTGAGCCAAAACTGGTAAAAGCTATAGGGTGATGTTTTGGACGGGTCAAGCCACACCGCTCCCGCCTCGGTCTTGCCAAACTTTGTACCGTCGGCCTTAGTAATTAGAGGGACAGTAAGCCCAAAACAATGGGCTCTATTTTGCCGTCGGCTTAGATCAATGCCGCCCACTATATTGCCCCACTGATCACTCCCGCCAACTTGCAGGGTGCAATCATGTCGTCGATTAAGCTCCGCAAAGTCTAGCCCCTGAAGTAGCGAGTACGAAAATTCAGTAAAAGAGATGCCAGAACCTTCGCGATCAATCCTCTGTTTGACGGACTCCTTTGAGATCATATTGTTAACAGAAAAGTGCTTGCCGACATCGCGCAAAAAACCCAAGGCGCTGAGTTCAGCCGTCCAATCAAGATTGTTAACCACTAGCGCAGAGGTCTCACCACAATCGAAATCAACAAACTGGCTAACTTGACCTTTAATATTATCCGCCCAGCTGGCAATAATCTCTGGCGTGTTAAGCTTTCGTTCGTCTGCCTTAAAGCTGGGGTCGCCGATCAGACCGGTAGCACCGCCAACTAGAGCGATAGGAGTATGGCCTGCCTGCTGAAAGCGCTTCAACACTAACAAGGGGACCAAATGGCCGAGATGCAGACTCTCAGCTGTGGGGTCAAACCCACAATACAAAACACGAGGTTTATCAAGATGAGTGACAAAATCTTGGTCGCCAGAGTACTGGGCTACAAGCCCTCGCTGCGTTAATTGTTCGATTAACTGATGCCCACTGAGATTCATTGCCACTCTTCTTTACCACTCAATTTAAATGAGCGCCAACTCTACAGATTGACGCAACAAATACAAGATATTAACGCTAACAGCCCCCTTTGATCTACCCCCCTACTATTTAGCGCCGCAGTAATCTCGCCAAACCGCCACCTACAGATGATATTGTATCTTTTTAATCAATCAAGCTAAAATCACCGCTTGATATTGAATTTGGTGATATAACGTGATTAAAAAAGTGCAAGAGATCGGCCATTTTTTGCTCCTTTTGGCGCGGGATTTCCCCCGCCGCAATCTCTTGTTAGCCGCCCTAGCGGGTGCCTTAATTGTGACAGTTTACCTCTCACCTGGCGACAACAAAATACAGCCGATATTGATTGTCGAGCCCATTACTATAGCCCTAGACAGCGCACCGACAGTTAAGGAAGAAAATCATCTACAACTGACATGGCAAGAACATCTTGTCGGTAGAGGTGATAATTTATCCACTCTTTCTCAGCGAGCGGAATTTTCAGCAAAAGATGTCTATAAGATTTCTTCATCGCCCAACGGTAAATCGCTTCGAAACCTCTACCCTGGAGAAAAATTGCGCTTTGGAGCAAATGACACTGGACAGCTCATTGAGCTCCACTATGTGAAGACTCCACTTGAGAGCCAGGTATTCATTCGCCAGGAAGACAGCTTTGTAGCTGAAACGCGAGTCCGCGAACCTGAAATTATATTAAGCTATAGAGAAGGTGTCATCGAAGATTCTCTTTACTTATCTGGCAAGCAATCGAATTTGCCCGACAAACTAATCATGGAAATGGCTGATATCTTTGGGTGGGACATCGACTTTGTTTTTGATATCCGTCCAGGAGATTCCTTTGCCCTTTTATTTGAAGATAGATTTATTGAGGGGGAGAAGCTGTCGACAGGTAATATCGTTGCTGCTTCGTTTACTAACCGCAATAAAAGATACCAAGCAGTCCGGTACACCAACAAGAAAGGCCAAAGCAACTACTACACTCCTGAAGGGCTCAGTATGCGCAAAACATTTTTACGAACACCGCTTGATATATTTCGCATTAGCTCCGGATTCAACATGCGCCGCAAACATCCGATTCACAAAATGGTTAAAGCCCATCGCGGAGTGGATTATGCCGCGCCGCGAGGAACTCCCGTTTATGCCGCTGGAGATGGCAAAGTCATCGAAACCGGATACAGCAAAGCAAATGGAAATTACATATTCATCCAGCACGGTCAGACTTACGTGACAAAGTACTTACACCTGAATAATAAAAAAGTACGTAAAGGAGCATCAGTTCGCCAAAAGCAACTGATCGGTACTGTGGGATCAACTGGTTATGCTACGGGGCCACACCTGCATTATGAGTTTCTGGTCAACGGTGTGCATCGCAATCCGCGCACTGTTACATTACCGCAAGCAAGACCTATTCCAAAAACAGACAGGCTAGAATTTGACCTTGCCGTCAGTCCAGTGCTAGCGCAGCTTGCCGAATACAAAGCGGCCCGTCAGCTAGCCACAATTCAGAACAATACAACTAGTGCCAACTAAACCAACATTATGAAAAATGCTGTCACCTTTATAGGATTAATGTCTGGCACCAGCATAGACAGTATCGATGCCGTAGCCGTTATCTTTGCTCATAAAAAGCTGAATCTGCTAGGGAACTATAGCCACTCTATTCCCGACAAGATAAAGTCTGACATTCTCACCTTGAGTGAGCCAGGCCTTGATAATGTGCAGTTACTAGCTGAAACTGATCATAGTCTTGGAGAATTATTTGCAGAGGCAAGTCTGGCGCTGATGTCCCAACTTAATCTCAACAGTAAAGACATCGTCGCCATAGGCTCTCACGGACAAACTATTCGCCACCAGCCTCCCGGTATCAACTCTGGCTTCAGCTTGCAAATCGGCAACCCTAACCAAATTGCAGCAGTGACGGGGTGCCCGGTCATCGCTGACTTTCGTCGAAAAGATATGGCCTATGGCGGCCAAGGAGCCCCTCTCGTCCCGGCCTTTCATCGTGAAATATTTTATCATCCCAACAAAACACGCGTTATCATTAATATTGGTGGCATCAGCAATATCACAATTCTGGAACCAAATGGTGGCTGCCGTGGGTTTGATACCGGGCCCGGCAACATCCTGCTCGACGCTTGGTGCCAGAAACACACTCATAAAAACTATGATAATAAAGGTCAATGGGGTGCTACCGGTTCACATAACGTCGCTTTACTGACTCAACTAAAAAGCCACAATTTCTTTCATCGTACAGGACCTAAAAGTACGGGCAGAGAAGATTTTAATTTGAGCTGGTTAGAGCAACAAACACACCTGCTTGATATTACTCCAGCAGATATTCAGGCCACTCTGGCGCTTTATACTGCCGACACTATCGCGCAATCGATTGCCGATTTGGCGCAACCAATAGACGAAATTTTCGTCTGCGGTGGAGGGATCTTTAACTTGGCGCTCATTCTAAAGCTAAATGAAAGCTTACTAAAGCGGACAATGCCTGCGATTCAATCAACCGCAAGTATCGGTTTGGAACCAAACTGGGTAGAAGCCTGCGCATTTGCTTGGTTAGCGAAACAACGCATTGACATGAAACCTGGCAACGTACCAGCTGTCACAGGCGCATCTCGAGAAACCATATTAGGTTGCGTCTATTTGCCCTAGCATCTAAACGCCGCTATCTAAATTGAAAATGAAGCGCCGCAACCACAGGTAGTAGAAGCATTGGGGTTGGTAATCAAAAACCTGGATCCCATTAAGCCAATCTCATAATCCACTGTAGAGCCAGCCAAATATTGAAAGCTTAATGAATCAACCAATACCGTCACACCATTGCGACTGACCAGAGTGTCATCTTCCGCCATGGTATCCTCAAAAGAGAAGCCATACTGAAACCCAGAACACCCCCCACCAGTGACATACACTCTAAGTTTGAGGTCATCGTTTTGCTCTTCAGTCTTAAGACTCTGGACCTTTTCTACAGCACGATCAGTAACCTCTAGCGCTGTAGGAATGTATGTTTGAATGCCTGACATGATTACTCCGTGACTGGAAACTTACTATAAAGCTCAGTCTACTTTTGATTCTTTTGAACTATTTTTCAACTTTAGGTTTATGCCCACTACTCGAGTCACTAGCCTCTCCCGCTTTCTGGAAAGCAGTGACATTGGTCGCGGGAATCTCATGCACTAACTTGCCCCCAATATCTGCACCTCGCTCAATCTCAATCGAACTATAGTAGATGGTTCCTGAAACTTTTGCCTTGGCCGCCAGCTGTATGTGCTTAGACGCGTATATATCGCCTTCAATAAGGCCATTGACAATGACGTTAGGAACCCAGATTTCACCTAGAACTGATCCTCCGTTTAAAATCCGGATTTGAGCGGTTTCATCATCCCCTACAATTTTACCCACAATCGATCCTTGAATTTCCAAACTACCCGAAAAATTCAGATCACCCCTAAGCTCTGTGCCCGCCGCTACTAAGGTAGTTGATTCCGACGAAGGCGCCAAGCTTTCACTAGTGTTTTTATTTGTAAACATATCTTATTCCTCAACTTTCCAATCAAACGCTTGCTTGTAGATAAGCTTTTTACTCCAAGAATAACGCAAACTTATCTCAACTGTATCAGGGTTAAATCCATCAGGTAACCTTAAAATACCCTGATTAATAGAAAAATACTTAAACTTAACAGCAAGAGGCATTTTTTTAACCTCAGTATCTAATTCAGCCAACGACAAGCTCACAGACTTATCGCCCTGGATTCCCATTACCCGTATATCAGCCAAAATAGTGGACGCCTCCATTTTAGCTGTTTTTTGCCTAGCAACCCAGCGATAAGCTATATTGGTCGAATCAATCCATGTTAGCTGAAACCTGCTAACCGATAATCCACTTGGCGGATTAGTGTCTTCAAGGAGTTCTCTGTACAACTGTAATTGCTCTTGATCTTGATGTGTCTGCCCTTGCAGCCTCATCATTTCTTGCCTTGCATTTTCCAAGGCTACTGAGTCAACCTCATTGTTCACTCTGACCATTTCTAACTCTGTTTCTTTTGATTTCACCAAACTCTCTAGCGTCGATACTCGTTTAACAAGATGGGTTTTTTCAGCTAATATCCCTGATAATTTGCTCCTCTCCCAAAATATACCGGCCATGAGTGAGGCTACAGCTATCAGTAACAAGATCCCATACAACCAGTACTTAAAGCCTTGCCGATAGGTGACAACAATAGACCTTCGCTCTGCCATTAAGGCAATAATCCTGGCATCATCAAACCCAGAGTCTCTGACAAACCAAACATCAAGTTCATGCATTGGATAGCTTGCCCAGAAGCGCCCTTGGTTAAATTATCTTCTACCACCAGAATAATCACCTTGCGGCCATTATTAGGTCTATGGACTGCAATTCGACAATAATTTGAACCTCTCACTGTGCGCGTTTCGGGATGGCTGCCTGCGGGCAGAACATCAATGAAAGGTTCATTTTTAAAATGATGCTCATACAATTCTTGGATGTCGACATTAAGGTCAACTAAGTTAGCGTAGATAGTCGTATGGATACCGCGAATTATAGGCAGCAAATGCGGAACAAAAGTAAGTCCCACAGAATGTCCCGCTATATCTTCAAGGCCCTGTTCGATTTCTGGCTGGTGCCGATGCCCCGAAGCCCCATAAGCTTTAAAACTATCGCTCGCTTCAGACAACAAGGTCGAAATATTAGCCTGCCGACCGGCGCCACTTACTCCAGAGGCGGAATTAGCAATAATATCACTACTATCTATGCACCCTTGCCTTAGCAAAGGGAGTAACCCCAGCTGAATACTTGTTGGATAACAGCCCGCACAAGCCACCAACGCTGCGTCTACAATGGCTTCACGATTAACTTCTGGAAGGCCGTACACAGCGCGAGGCAGCATGTCTGAAGCTTGATGTGGTTGGCCGTACCATTTTTCCCATACAGATTGATCGCGAAGCCGAAAATCAGCAGATAAATCAATCACCTTGATGCCGGCCGCCAAAAAACTTGGTACTGAACTCTGAGCTACGCCATGAGGCGTCGCAAAAAATACTACATCGCAACCGCTTAAATTATTTAACTCAGGTGTGACAAACGGCACATCAACTATACCGCGCAGGTTTGGATAAATATCTGAGACTAGCTCTCCTTGGTTGCTGCGCGAAGTAACCGCAGCGATCTCAACATTGGGATGACCTGTCAAAAGCCGCAGAAGCTCCGCTCCGGTATAACCTGTCCCACCAATAATACCAACTTTAATCACCTAAGCCTCGCTTTTAAATATCCAGAACGTCTTTAGCCCCCTATAATACCGCAAAGTGACTCAACCAACTATGCCAAACCTTGCAGCATCAGTAGAAGTATCGCTTTAATGGAGTATCAAATGTATAAGTGGGTATTAGCCTTTCATGTGATCGCCGTGATTTGTTGGTTTGCGGCTCTATTTTATCTGCCGCGCTTATTCGTCTATCACGCTATGTCGGAGGATGAAATTAGCATTGAGCGCTTTAAGGTGATGCAACGTAAACTGTACCGTGGGATTGCGAATCCAGCAATGATTGCAACCATTGTGTTAGGTCTTTGGCTGGTATCTATGGCGCCAGATGCTTATCTGAGTCAGACCTGGTTCCAACTTAAAGCTGGATTCGTGCTGTTACTCATTGGCTACCATTACATGTGCCTAGGTCACATGAAAAAACTAGCCGATAATCGCAGCGATAAAAGCCATGTCTACTTTCGCGTCTTTAATGAAGTCCCGGTATTATTCTTGGTGGCCATTGTTATTTTAGTGATTGTTCAGCCCTTTTAGGTGAGTTAAATAGCTTCTACCCTTTTAATTAAGGATAATACCAGCCCCAAATCTAGCAATATCGTTTACTCGCCAGGAAAATTTAATGTCGGATATAACCAAAGCATCAAACTCTCGTTCAGAAGAATTATTTAAGGCCGCTCAACGACACATCCCGGGCGGTGTAAATTCGCCCGTTAGAGCTTTCCGGGCTGTAGGCGGCACCCCTATATTTTTCGATCGCGCTAAAGGCGCCTATATGTTTGACGCCGATGGCAATCGATATATTGATTACGTCTTATCTTGGGGGCCAATGCTTCTAGGACATGGGCACGAGGACGTCTTACAGGCTATTCGTACGCAACTGGACAAAGCAATGACCTTTGGCACCCCAACTGAGCTAGAGATTCAATTAGCCGATAAGATTTGCTCTATTGTGCCAGGAATGGACATGATTCGTATGGTTAATTCAGGCACCGAAGCCACTATGAGCGCAATTCGGTTAGCTCGTGGCTATACTGGCCGCGACAAAATCATTAAATTTGAGGGGTGCTACCACGGACACTCCGATTCTTTACTCGTTAAGGCGGGTTCTGGGGCATTAACCCTCGGCGTCCCTAGCTCCCCTGGAGTTCCAAGTTGTCTTGCGGACCATACAGTAACTCTTTCTTACAATGACAGCGACCAGGTCAGGCAGGTTTTTGCTGAAATTGGTGATGAAATCGCCTGTATTATTGTTGAACCAGTCGTCGGCAATATGAACTGTGTTCCTCCGATCCCAGGATTTTTAGAGACGCTTCGAGAGTGCTGCACGGCCAGTGGAGCTGTGCTTATTATAGATGAAGTCATGACTGGATTTCGTATTAGCCAGCAGGGCGCCATTGGTCACTATGGTATCGACGCCGACCTAATTTGTTTAGGGAAAGTCATAGGGGGTGGTATGCCTGTCGGTGCCTTTGGCGGTAAGCGTAAAATTATGGAGCACATTGCCCCCCTCGGGCCGGTCTATCAGGCAGGTACACTTTCAGGCAATCCGGTGGCAATGGCCTCTGGACTGGCTACATTAGAATTAATCTCCCAACCTGGCTTTTTAGAGCCCGTTATTAGTCGAACCACTCGGCTCGTAGAAGGTTTAGTAGATCGAGCAAAACTGGCAGGGATCCCTCTGACAAGTAACCACGTGGGCACTATGTGGGGTATCTTTTTCTCTGAAGAGGAAAAGATCATCAACTACGGCCAAGTAATAAAATGTAACACTGAACGTTTCGGCCGATTTTTCCACGGCATGCTGGAAGAAGGTGTTTATTTGGCGCCAGCATCCTATGAAGCGGGGTTTATGTCGGCAGCCCACACAGATCAAGATATAGACGACACGTTAAATGCCGCTTCTCGCGTTTTTGCGCGCATTTAAAGGACGCTTTAATGATTGCTCGCTTAGCGATAACCATGTGGTAAATCGCTTTTTTGCGTATCATGCAAAGCTTAAACGAATGAATAAATGAAAAATGCTGTTCTACTGGAGACTCTATGAGTTTTAAAAGTAACCGCGGACCTTATCCTTACACCCGTATGCGGCGCAACCGCGCAACCGCTTTTTCTCGCCGTTTGGTCAGGGAAACTAGGTTGTCTGTGGACGATTTGATTCTCCCGTTATTTGTCATCGAAGGGTCCAACCAGTCAGAACCCATATCATCGATGCCTGGTGTCAATAGGCTGTCGATTGACCTATTAGTTCAGGAAGTTCAGCAGATTTCAGCACTAGGCATTCCTGCGATAGCACTTTTCCCGGTGGTCAATCAAACACTAAAAACGCTTTTAGCGGAAGAGGCCTACAACCCAGATGGTTTAGTGCAACGAGCAGTTCGAGCCATAAAAGAAGCCACGCCAACATTAGGTGTTATCACCGACGTGGCGCTTGACCCCTTCACTTCTCATGGCCAAGACGGCATTGTCGATGAAGACACCGGTTACGTTCTCAATGACATCACTAATGAGACTTTAGTGCGACAAGCTTTATCTCATGCGGAAGCTGGAGCAGATATAGTAGCGCCTTCAGATATGATGGATGGTCGGATTTGCGCTATTCGAGAAGAGTTCGAAGAGCATGGGTTTGAAAATATCCAAATTTTAGCTTACTCCGCCAAATATGCCTCTAGCTACTATGGCCCATTTCGAGACGCTCTAGGTTCTTCAGCCAAGCTCCAAGGCGGTGACAAGAAAACATACCAAATGGATCCCGGCAATGCTGACGAGGCTTTGCATGAATGTGCCTTAGATCTTGATGAAGGCGCGGACATGATCATGATTAAGCCGGGCATGCCTTATCTTGATGTTTTGCGTCGCGTCAAAGATGAGTTAAAAGCGCCCACGCTTGTCTATCAAGTTAGTGGCGAATATGCCATGCATTGTGCCGCTTTTGATAAGGGGTGGTTGAACCGTGAACAGATAATTATGGAATCTTTATTGGCGTTTAAACGAGCCGGCGCAGACGGTATTTTGACGTATTTTGCTAAAGAGGCCGCTCAACTTCTTGCTGATGGCAACCAATCTTGAGACTTGATAAATATATTAGCAATGCAACTGATCTTTCCCGCGCGGAAGTAAAGCGCATGGTTAAAGCTGGCATGGTTTGTGTCGGTGATAATCCATGTACTAATCCAGCTAATAAAATTACGGCTGATCAAATAGTTACTCTTGATGGCTCAATTATCAGTGCCGCCAAAGATCGTTATTTTATGCTTAACAAACCCGCTGGGGTGGTCTCTGTCACCAAAGATCACCACAACCCAACCGCACTCAGCCTTATTTTTGAGCATCGCAGTGAAGAACTGCAGATTGCAGGTCGTCTTGATATAGATACCACCGGTCTTTTATTGATCACTAACGATGGGAAATGGAATCATAAACTAACCTCCCCGCGATCTGACTGCAGAAAAATTTATCAAGTCACCCTGGCTAATCCAATAGGACCAGACTACACAGAAAAACTTGCTGAGGGTGTTTTACTCGATGGTGAAAAACATCGTTGTTTGCCCGCTGTAATGGAGCAAGTCGATGACCACTGCCTAACCCTAGACATCGCCGAAGGTAAGTATCATCAGGTGAAAAGAATGTTTGTAGCCCTAGGTAACCACGTAGTGAAATTGCACAGGTCCAAAGTGGGCGGAATCGTCCTCGATACATCCCTGGAAGAAGGCGACTATAGGCCTTTAACCGCATCAGAGGTTGCCTGTATCCGATGAATAATGGATTTGATTTGCCGCGGCCCTTTGCAGACCCCAATGTCATCCGCTTAGCTCTATGGTTGCAAAGTAACCAGAGTAAGCAGGGTAAATATTTAGCTGTTACTGACGAAAATTGGTCTCAGTGCAATTGGGCCTCTTTAGGCGCGGGGCAAAACGCATCACTAAAAGTAGTCAGTAATCGTTATGACATTGCCCAGCAAGCTCTCAACGCTGGATTAGTTGCCGAATTTAATGATTTTGATTTTTCCTCAATAGAGCCTCATAGCTATGATGTAGTTTTATATCGAGTCTCAAAAGAGAGGGCCTGTAGCCATCATGTCATTAATCAAGCATCAAAGTTGCTCAAATTGGGTGGCACTTTAGTGTTAAGTGGCGAAAAAAATGACGGCGTCAAAACCTATGTTAAGCAAGCCTGTATTTTGTTTGGTGATCGCACAGCGGCAGAAAAAAAGGGTAAGGGTTATTTAGCGACCATCACCCTGCACGAGTTTAACCGCACCCTTTTGGATGATAAAAATTACCCCTCAACGAGAGAGAGTAAAAAACTACCGTCATTCTCCCCAATCACTAAACCGGGTATTTTCGGTTGGGACAAAATTGATCGAGGCAGCGCGTTTCTCTCTGAGCACATACTAATATTTCTAACCCAGTTTTCCGAGCCACCGCAGACCCTTCTCGATCTCGGTTGCGGCTATGGTTATTTGGCCTGCCAAGCGAGTAAGCATGGTATTCGCCATGTAACGGCAACCGATAATAATGCAGCAGCATTGCTCGCAGCAGCAGAAAATTTAAAAGCTGTCACTGCTGACTATAACGTCATTGCAGCAGATGCTGGCAATAATATTGTCGAGCGCTTTGACATCGTCTGGTGCAACCCACCCTTTCATCAGGGCTTTTCTGTCGATGGCGATATGTCCGATAAATTTCTTAGAGCCACAAAAAGGCTGCTGTCCTCGTCTGGGAGGGCCTTGTTTGTGGTCAATACTTTTATCCCGTTAGAGCGAAGTGCAAAAAAACACTTTAGGTCAGTTGATGTATTAGCTAACAACGGTTCATTTAAACTAATTGCCTTAGCTCTAGATAAACATAAAAATACTATGAGTGATCAGCGTGTGAAGCACGATAAATGAAAACCCCAAAACGATTACGACCACTCATTGAGGATGGCTTGATCGATGAGGTCATTGGTCAACTAATGAGCGGAAAAGAGGCCACCGTTTATACGGTCCGGTGCGGATCGGAAATACGCTGCGCAAAAGTCTATAAAGAAGCGATGAAACGCAGCTTCAAAAAGGCAACGCAATATCAAGAAGGGCGTAAAGTTCGTAATAGTCGTCGGGCGCGAGCTATGGAAAAGGGCTCAAAGTATGGCCGCAAACAGCAAGAAGAAACCTGGCAAAATGCCGAAGTAGATGCTCTCTATCTGCTCGCCAATGCGGGTGTTCGAGTGCCCAAGCCCTATGGCTGCTTTGATGGTGTTTTATTGATGGAGTTGGTCTCCGATGAATCAGGTGGAGTAGCTCCGAGGTTAGGCGATGTATCAATGAGTGCAGAGCAAGCGCTGGAAGACCACGCAGTAGTTATGCACTATGTTGTCTTAATGCTGTGCGCGGGCATCGTACACGGCGACCTGTCTGAATTTAATGTCTTAGTAGATGATTACGGACCGGTGATTATCGATCTCCCTCAGGCTGTCGACGCATCAGCAAACAATCATGCCGAGTCTATGCTAGAACGAGATGTGAACAATATGACTCAGTACTACGGCCAGTTTGCACCAGAATTATTAGGCTCCCAATACGCTAAAGAAATTTGGGCTCTGTACGAAGATGGAAAGCTAAAACCTGGAATTGAACTAAATGGTAATTTCGCCGAAGATACTCAACTTTCAGACGTGGACGGGGTGCTTGAAGAAATTAAAGCCGTGCTGTTCGAAGAGGAAAAGCGCCAAGAGCGACTGGCAGATGACAAAGAAGAATCATAAATTTAAAGGCCCATGGCTAGCTTAATTAGTTCGTTTTTAACAACACTGGACTTGTTTAGCGTCGACATGCCCAGGCTTCGCAAAAATCTCAACGGTAATTGGTCTGCAATAAATAATCTGTTACAGGCCTCCATGAGTGCCATCGCTGCTAGATTATCGGGCTTTCGTCGGCGCTGATAGCGAGTCAAAATAAGCTTATCACCAATATCATCCCCACGGCTACGCGCCCTGACAAGCTCTTCCACCAAAACCTCTATATCTGCAAATCCCATATTAACACCCTGGCCCGCTAGCGGATGTATGGAATGCGCCGCATCACCTACCAGTGCAATCCTCGGCATTACATAATCAATGGCATGACGCTGTATAAGAGGAAAGCTAAACCGTTTATCTATCGACACAACATCACCTAAACAATACTCACTAGCTCTAGAAAGCTCAGCACAAAATTGCTCGTCACTAAGACTCATAAGTGACTTGGCCGTTTCTGATTCCTGAGACCACACAATAGAACTTCGGCACAAATCACCATTATTGTTTAAAGGCAATAACGCTAAAGGGCCCTTTGGCGTAAAGCATTGCCAGGCCGTCTGTTGATTAGAATATTGAGTCTCAATCGTAGCGACTATCGCCTCTTGATGATAACTCCACTCTTTAGTTTTAACTTTAGAATGCTGTCGAACTTTTGAATTGGCGCCATCGGCTCCTATTAGCAATGCTGCACTCAACCAACGGCCATCATCAATCTGGACACTTATGCTGTCGTCTTCATTTTGATAATCACAAATAGTCGCTGGGCAAATAAGATCAACATTATCCAGCGCCTCTATCTCGGCGAGTAGTGCTTGGATAATTACTGAATTTTCAACGATATGACCGAGATTAGGCTGGTGTATAGCGTGGCAATCAAAGCCAATTTTACCCGTGCTCTCTGAGTCCCAAACCTGCATTGCCAAGTAAGGGCTAGCGCGTAATCGTTCTATACTGTGCCAGACTCCGCATGACTCTAGTAGCTGACGAGACTTCTCAGTGACCGCCGCTACGCGAGGATCAAATATTTGATTATCAAAAGAGCTGGCAGCAACGGACTCTATCAAAGCAATTTTTAACGGCGTGCCTTGCCTAGTACATCGTGCCTGAGCCAACAGGCAGGCGGCACTGGCACCCACCATACCCGCACCAACAACAATAATGTCGTAAGACTCTCCGCCTAAGTCAGCCATGTTTAGCCTCAGTGTTCGACATGCCCATCCCAAACCTAGCAAAACGCTGCCGTAGCCCTGGTATTAAATCCAGAGTGAGCAAGCCCGCGTTTCGTCCTAAAGCAGCAAGTGATGATGAGCGGCCAAACGATTTCGTCAAGCTATCGCTAAACATTAGAGTATTTCGCTGATCACTCAACTGTTCTTGATAATATTCCTCTAATACCTCTAACGAGCCAAGAGGCCGGCTACCTTCTCGCGCCCGCTGAACTATTGAGGCTAGAGCAGCTGCATCACGGAGCGATAAGTTAAAACCTTGGCCAGCAACCGGATGAAGACTATGAGCTGAATTCCCCATAAGCAAAACGTTTCGCCGTAACTGTTCGTTCGCTATGCCCAACGCCAAAGGATAGGAGCCACGCTCCCCTATATTTTTAAACCGCCCAAGACGATAACCAAATATTTTCTGCAAACTCTGGAGAAAATCGGCATCACTTGAAGCCATCAACTGTTCTGCAATCTCGGTGGGTCGAGCCCATACCAGCGCACTACGATGCTGGCCGTCATAGTCAGAAAGCGGTAACAGGGCCATAGGGCCCTGATCGGTAAATCGCTCATAGGCGATGCCATTATGTGATTTTCCAAGTTCTACATTGGCAATAATAGCGGTTTGATTATAGGACGTCGTCTCACTATAGATACCCAGTTTCTGGGCAGTCTGAGACTCTGCTCCATCAGCAATTACCACTAAACTAGCCTCCACTAAGTGGTTTTCTAATTCACTATTAGAGGAGTCACCCCCCTTTAGATGCATCTGCATGCCGGACGACAAAGGTTTGAGTTCTGCAACCTCTGAGTTCATATGGACCTCAACCTTAGATTGATTGAGGTGTTCAAGGAGCACTGAGCCCAACCATCGGTTTTCGACCACATAACCAAGGGCCTCAACATCGGCGTCATCGGCAGTCATGCGTGTCAAACCCCCATGGCCACGATCGCTAACATGAATTTGGGTTATGTCGGACAGGTGTAATTGAAGCCTATCCCATAGGCCAACTGATTGATAAATTTTACGACTAGCCCAAGATAGAGCTGTAGAACGCGCATCAAAACTGGGGCTGTAAGTAGGTTGCGTTGCTGACTGTACGGCCATCGATTGAGATTCAATTAGTAAAATTTTCAATCCCTGTTGCTCAGCTAGCAACAATGCCAAGCTAATGCCAACCATCCCTCCACCGACAATGGCCACATCGAAGTGGGCATCTTGCCGCTCTAATTGTTCGGTATTTTCCTGCGCCATCAGCTACTCATTACGTTGCCATTAAGGCTTCAATCTGATCTCGGGCTTTTGGCACACCAGAAGTAATAACCTCGTTGCCGTCCTTCGTCACAACCACATCATCCTCAATACGCACTGCGATACCGCGCCACTTTTCGTCCACATTAGTGTTGTCCGGACCTATATAAATACCCGGCTCTATAGTAACCACCATGCCTGGCTCATGAACGCGCCATTTATTGTCGATTTTATAATCCCCGACATCATGAACATCCATACCCAGCCAATGGCCTGCTCCATGCATATAGAATTCGCGATGAGCTTCCTCAGCAATTAATTCATCCACGTCACCTTTAAGAATTTCAAGATCTACAAGACCTTGGGTAATAGTTCGAATGGTTGCTTCATTAGCTTTGTTGTACTCGATGCCAGGGCCAATAACTTTAATTGCATCTGCCTGAGCCTGTAAAACGATGTCATAAATAGCGGCTTGTGCTTCGCTAAACTTACCATTAACAGGAAAAGTACGGGTAATGTCCGCCGCATAATCTTGAAATTCACAGCCTGCATCGATCAGCACTAAATCCCCATCTTCTAGCTTGTCTCTGTTTTCAATATAGTGCAGTACGCAGCCATTTTTTCCACCGCCAACAATACTACTGTAGGCAGGTGCTCTAGCACCAGAAGCCATAAATTCATGTTCTATCTCCGCCTGCAATTGATACTCAAACAACCCCGGACGGCTTATTTTCATTGCACGACAATGGGCGCGAGCAGAGATCTCCCCCGCCTTGCGCATAACTTTAATTTCTGGAGCAGTCTTTATTAGCCTCATCTCGTTAACAAAATGGTCTAGGTCAACAAATTCACTGGGTGGTAATGCACCGTTGCCCCTTTGGCTGCGAACATCGTTGATCCAGGCCATGAGATGCGCATCAAAATCTGGATCCTTGCCAATTGCGTAATAAACTCGATCCTTCCCTTCTAGCAGGCCAGGCAATATGTCATCAATGTCACTAATGGGAAACGCGTCATCAGCACCAAAATTCGCAACTGCACCACACGGACCCTCTCGATAACCATCCCAGGTTTCTCGCAGCGGATCTTTGTCACGGCAAAAAATAACTACCTCACCCTGCTCACGCCCAGGGATTAATGCCATAACAGACTCTGGTTCAGGAAACCCGGAGAGATAGGACAGCGTTACGTTCTGTTTATACGCATAGTGGGTATCTCTCGAGCGTATTTTTTCAGGCGCAGACGCTATGATCGCGATGCTATTGCCATGCATTAGCGACATTAATTCTTTTCTTCGAGCTGCGTATTCTTTATTGGCAATCATCATATAGGCTCCATACTGTGCTTTTATATTTTACGATTTTAATGGATAGTTGGTTCAAGATCTGCATTTAGTTCAGGGTGCAAATCCGTGAAAATAACCTGCACCGCAATTCGGATATATTCAACTAATTCAGTGTAGTCACGCTCACCTTCATCTTCAGTTTCAAAATCCAGCGAAACCTGCCCAATGGCAGCAAGGTCATCTAAGGCTTCTTTACCTTCGCCTGAAACTTCAAAATTACTCTCCATGCCTTCAGCAAGTCCAGAGATATAGTTGCTAGCCCATTCCCCAACAGCACTCAACCGCTCTCCCAAGGGTAATTCATCCTCTGGCAATAAGGGTTGGAAGAGAAAGGATACATCCTCTAGATTACTTAACGATGATTCAAAAAAATCACGCAAAGATGGTTGGGCTGCTTCACTTTGCTCTTCGGAAAGCGTAAGCCAATCGGAGGACGTCTCAATTAAATCGTCAATACCCACAGCCCCACAAGTCAAGCGACCACAGAGAAAACCATGGAAAGCAGAAGGACTCGCCGTAATCTTGACGGCATAAAACAGCTCTTCAAGTTCTTCAAATGTCACATCAGTATCCCCCTAGTTTAGTATTGTATTCTAACATTCTTAGGATAAGGGCGCATCTGTGTTTCGCGTAATCTTATCATCTTGTAATTGACCATCCCCGCTACAATGCCTATAGTTATAAGGTTTTACTCTTCCTTCTTTGTAGCGGTAAGTTTTTAACCATGACCGATAATGATAATTTTGAACAAAACCTGGACCGCTTAATCGAGCTCTGCCAGCAACTTAAGCGGGACAACCAGGCATTGCGCAATCGCGAAGTTGATTTACTGGGGGAGCGCAGCCAACTTATGAAAAAGAATGAGATGGCAAAGCACAAAGTTGAAACTATGATTAACCGCTTACAAGCCTTAAGTGCAGAACAATGATGTCAAACATTTCTTTAAAAATTCGTATTCTAGATAAAGAATATCAGGTTAATTGTGCTCCTGAAGAGCGCGAAGCACTGGAATATTCTGCAGAAATGTTAAATGAAAAAATGGAAGAGATACGAAAAGGCTCTCATATTATTGGTCTCGAACGTATCGCTGTCATGGCTGCACTTAATTTAGCCCATGACTTAATTCGAACCGAGAATACTGCTCAGAAACATACAGAGGCTTCTGGGGTGTTGAGTTCGATGAACTCAAAATTAAACTCTGTCCTCTCTGATTTGACGAATTAATCGAACGACTTCAAAAAACTTCTTAAAATTCTCTATGACTGCCGCTATTTTAAACGGATGCTCTGTTATAATGCCTTTTCCTGGGGTGTTTGCCAGCCAAGAAGTCCCTGAGCCGATAATTATTATCCGGCTTCTTTTTGTCAGCATTGTTGTGCAATTCCGTGCGTCGGAAAGCCTGATGTGTTGCTAGAGTCGCCAACTTGAACTCTTCGGTTCAAGGCCACGTTGGCAGCGGCACCCTGGGGTTTCATTATAGGTAGAGAGAAAATGGACAGTGGCGAAATTCGAGGCCAGCTACGCGTTAAACGATGCTCGTTGACAGAGCAACAACAGGAACTTGCCGCTCAGCAAATGTCGTTGCTAGTCAATAAAGAATCGTTCTTTATCCAACGTAGCCGTGTTGGTGTATACCTAGCCAACGATGGTGAAATGGACCCCTCGTTACTTGTGTCTGCAGCTAGAACAGCAGGTTGCTACTGCTTTTTACCGGTTATAGACCCACTTAACGCGCATTCCCTTTACTTTGCTCAATACGATCTTGACACGGAATTAAAAGCTAATCGTTATGGTATTTTAGAGCCCGTGGTCGAGCAGGCAATGATGTTATCGGCAAAAGACCTTGATATCTTGCTGATGCCACTAGTGGCCTTTGATAGAGAAGGAACCCGCATGGGCATGGGCGGTGGATTTTATGATCGCTCCCTGGCGTTTATGGCTGAAGCCGAACACCCAAAACCAAGGCTGATAGGTTTAGCTCATAGCCTTCAAGAAATACCCCATCTTATACGTCAGCAATGGGATATACCCTTACATTTAATTGCCACTGAAAAAGAGATCATATGCGTAAAACAAAAATAATTTGCACTATTGGACCGGCGACTGAATCCATCGAAATGCTAGAGAAGATGGCCTCAGCGGGAATGAATATAGCGCGACTAAATATGTCTCATGGTGACCATGCGTCACACGCCAAAATTATAAAATCTATCCAGACACTTAATAAAAAGCTAGACCATCCAGTTGCTATTTTGCTTGATACTCAGGGTCCTGAAATTCGTACCGGAGACATGGTTGACGATTTGCACCTCAATGAAGGTGACACCATTTCTATTGTTCCTCGTGGAGCAGAGAACGTTGAAGAATCTTCCATCCACATAAACTATGACGACCTTATTACTGACGTAAATATTGGCGACACCATCACGGTAGATAATGGTCTGATCAATCTTGAGGTTCTGGAAAAGCAAGATCGAGTAATGCAGGTTAAAGTGATTGATGGCGGTCTATTGAAAAGTAAGCGCCATGTTAATCTGCCGGGGATAAGAGTTAATTTACCCGCCATTACCGAAAAAGATCGGCGTGATATTGAATTTGGTACAGAGCAAGGCGTCGATTTTATAGCTCTTTCCTTCGTAAGAGAGGCTTCCGATATTCTCCAATTACGAGAGCTACTAGGCGATAAGTCTGAGGAAATTAAGGTCATTGCTAAGCTAGAAGATCAAGAAGCCATCACCAATATGGTAGCAATTATAGAGGCTGCAGACGGTATTATGGTAGCTCGAGGTGATCTGGGCGTTGAAATTCCCTTAGAGGTATTACCGCGCGTTCAACGGCGCATTATTCGCACCTGCGCAGAAATGGGTAAGCGGGTTATCGTGGCGACCCACATGTTAGAGTCGATGATAGAAAACCCTATTCCAACGCGTGCCGAGGTAACTGATGTAGCTAATGCCGTTTATGAAGAAGCCGATGCGATTATGCTGTCAGGCGAAACCACGGTAGGAAAGCACCCGGTTAAGTGCGTTGAGATTCTCGATCGAATTGCGCGATCTACTGAAAGTAGTCGAGGTCTGATGTTTACAGATAATTTGATTGTCGAAAACGATAAGCAGCAGATTGCAAAAGCAGCGGTTACTTTAGCGGAAGCTATCGCCGCCAAAGCAATAATTGTCCCCACTCGCCGAGGCCGAATGGCCAATCGTGTGACAAATTGCCACCCTCAGGAGTCTATAATTTGTGCATTTACTGACAATAGTCTGACAATGCGCCAATTGATGTTAAATCGAAATGTCTTGAGCTATCAGATTGCATTTAGCGAAGATCCTGAAAAAACCCTCGCGGCTGCGGCTGCGATAATGCTTCAACGAAATGATTTTTCTGCAGATGATCCTGTCGTGGTTATTTCAGATGCATTGGCAGGGTCAGGTTTCGAGGCAATTCAAATACGTAAAATATCTGACCTGCTTTAACTGCCAATGAATTGAATGACATCCATTAGCTACCAAGAAAAAGCTGGTAGGCCTCGTTATGAGTTTCGTCTTCATAGCGATAACCCAATTCATCCAAAAAGCGCTTGACCTCAAGTCCACCTTCTTTAGACGCCTGAAATCCAACGAGCACCTTACCAAATGCCGACCCATGGTTGCGGTAATGGAACATTGAAATATTTAACCCACTACCTAACTCAATGAGGAAATTGGCTAAAGCGCTGGGACGCTCCGGAAACTCAAATCGAAATACCTGTTCTTCGCCTACCTGGGGTGAGCGACCACCGACCATATGTCGTATATGAGATTTCGCTATTTCGCTATCAGTAATATCAGAAACTGGATAGCCTTTTTCCAGAAGCTCTTTAACTAGCTCAAATCGATCACCATCATCGGACACCTTGACGCCAACATAAATTTGCGCCTGACGGGAATCACTGTATCGATAATTGAACTCAGATATAGTACGTTTACCGATCGCTTTGCAAAATTTAGCGAAACTTCCTGGTTGCTCCTCTAAGGTAACCGCCAATATGGCTTCACGCTTCTCACCAATTTCTGTGCGTTCAGAAATATAGCGCAGGCGATCAAAATCAATATTTGCCCCGCACTGAACAGCCACTAATGTCTGCCCTTGTACACCACTTTGTTCCACATATTTTTTTAGCCCCGCGGCACCCATAGCGCCGGAGGGCTCACAGATTGCGCGAGTATCGTTATAGACATCTTTGATTGCAGCACAAATTTCATCGGTGGTAACCGTAATGACTTCATCAACCAGATCCTTGAGAATTCGAAAAGTTTCCGTGCCAACTTCGGCCACCGCAGTACCATCAGCAAAGATGCCAACTTCTTTTAACTTTACCGGTCGCCCCGCTTTCATAGCCGCATCTAAACAGGCCGCATCATCAGACTCTACGGCGATCACCTTTACACCTGGGCGGACATATTTTACATAGGCCGCTATCCCAGCACATAGGCCGCCACCGCCAACTGCTACAAAAATGACGTCCAAATCTCCAGGTAACTGACGCAAGATCTCCATACCGACGGTACCCTGCCCAGCAATAATGTCAGGATCATCAAATGGATGAATGTAAGTCAGCCCCTCCTCGGCAACAAGCTGATTAGCATGATCTGCTGCCGCGTTATAATTGTCACCGAACAAAATAACCTTTGCCCCCCAACCACGTACCGCATCCACCTTAATGAGAGGCGTTGTTTTGGGCATGACAATAGTCGCATTGATGCTCATCTTCTGAGCCGCTAGGGCTAACCCTTGGGCATGATTGCCTGCGGATGCTGCGATAACGCCACCTGCTCTCTCCGCTTCAGATAACTGTCGTAACTTATTGTAAGCACCACGCAGTTTGAATGAAAACACCGGCTGCAAGTCTTCGCGCTTCAACAGCACCTTGTTATTTAGCCGCTTTGAAAGCAAAGGTGCCGCGTCTATGGGCGTTTCTATGGCCAAATCGTAAATACGAGCATCGAGGATTTTTTTAACGTACTTCTGCGGCATGAGTAACCCAAGTTATTGAACAAAGACGCAATGGTAAGTTTATATGACTCTATACGCCAGTACGTTGTTTAGGGATAACCTGGAAATATCTTAATTGAAGTGATGATTCTGATTTCCAAAATAAATCACCGTATACTTGTGATAGTAATTTAGACAACCAACTTGTGTGGGGTATTACGTGGATCAAGACCAACTTAAACAGGCAGTAGCTCAAGCTGCTGTTGATTATGTCGTTAAAAAAATCGAATCTGACAGCATTGTCGGTATCGGCACTGGTTCTACAGCCAACTGTTTTATTGATCTTATAGCCCAGCACAAACATAAATTTTTAGCTACCGTTGCTAGCTCAGAAGGTTCTGCCGAGCGTCTGCGCAGTCACGGCATCCAGGTTTTTGAGTTAAATGCTGTCTCAGAAGTCACCATTTATGTCGATGGCGCTGACGAAGCTAATACGCGGCTAGAATTGATTAAAGGCGGTGGCGCAGCACTCACCCGAGAGAAAATTGTGACCGCAGTGGCTAATGAATTTGTCTGCATTGCTGACGAGAGTAAATGGGTGAAAAACTTAGGTACTTTTCCTCTACCAGTCGAAGTTATCCCAATGGCCCGAAGTCATGTTGCCCGAGAGCTCGTTAAATTGGGTGGCGATCCAGTGTGGCGTGAGAATGTTGTCACTGATAATGGAAACCTAATCCTTGATGTACATCACCTTCATCCAATAGGTTCAGCATGTGAGTTAGAGGAAAAAATCAATCAGATTACCGGGGTAGTCACCAACGGTTTATTTGCCTTAAAACCTGCCGATATTTTATTTTTGGCAACCCAACAGGGCATAGTTACTCATCACCCAGCCCGCTAAGTAAGACTAGCCTTGAGACATCAGCTCTCGTAAATCGATAATTGCGGCATTAGCGCGACTGATATAGGACGCCATAACCAAAGAATGGTTGGCCAGCAAACCAAAGCCTTCACCGTTAACAATCATTGGTGTGCGAAGTGGTCTTTGTGTCATTTCAAGCTCTCGAATTATTTGCCGCAGACTGACGGTAGCATTTTTTTGCGCCAGTACGTCACCAAAATCGACCTCAACTGCTTTTAAAAAATGAACTAGCGCCCATGCTGTACCCCTCGCCTCATAGAACACATTGTCGATTTGCCACCAGCTCGTTTTAACCACCAATTCTCCAGGCGTCGCTGTAGACTGTCGAGCGCCCAGACTCCCTGATAAGTCAGTGTTAATACGTCGCTGACCAACGCTTGCCGATAAACGTTGAGAGAGACTACCCAATCGCTTCTCTACTGTGCCGAGCCAGTAACGCAAATTATCGGCTCTAGCGTAAAATTGCGCGTCAAAAGCCTCCTCATCACTCAAGCGCTCCAGGTAAGAAGCCACGTAATTTCGACCTTCTCTGTACTCCACCTCAGGCCAAGGTGCAGCCCACCGGACATGGTCAACATTAAATCGCGGCTCAGCCAGAGATAGATCAGGATCCTCTGCAGACTGCGATTGAGAGCGACTAAAAGACTCTCTCATCGCTTTACTAAGGTCTCTAACTTGAATTATTACGCCATATTCCCAGCTCGGCTGGTTATCTAGCCAAATCCCTGGAGGCATAATATCGTTACTTAGATAACCACCTGGCTTATCTAGCAAGACATCGACAACATTAACTAAAGTGCTAGCCGTCGTTACACCAATAACAGCGCCAGTATTAGTCTCTACATGAATATTGAATTCGGCGGGCTCTTGGCTCCAGTACCAACCTAAAAGCAGCAACAAGACAAGGGCAACTAAGGTGGTATAAAGGCCAACACGTAATTTTTTAGGCGCATTTTTGCCAATATAATCTTCAGATAACGTTTCGCCAGCACCGCTAAAAAATCGTCGCCAAGCGGTCATTATTTTTTTAAAAAAGCCCATCAATGATGATCCATCACTTTCGGTTTAACTAGGCTTCTTACCACTAACTCGGCGCTATAGTCACCGCACTCATCTGTCTGTAATGTAACCTCTGTCTTATCACCATCCATCAGAGCATTATCCATATTAAAAAACATGAGATGAAAAGCACCCGGTTTAAAAACTACAGTTTCGCCAGCAGCTATTAATACTGATTGCATCTGGCGCATCCGCATTAGTCCCTCCACATGTTGATGCTGATGAAATTCAATGCGGTTGGTGAGGGGTGACGTAGCCGATAAAATCTGGCAGTCAAACTCTTCCACATTAGAGACTGTTAGAAAAGCCGCCGTCACTTTCTGACCCGGAGGCATCGTACGTATGTACGCACCACTAATCATCAACGAGGCTGATTGCAATTTCTCATCGATCACTTGAGCCATTAGCCCTGACGCCATTAGTGAGCCCGCCAATGTCATAACCGAACTCAGAATTACTAAGATAAAAAATCGCTTCATAAATATGCCCCTGTTTATAACTATACAGGATCAAACTTATTTAGGCCTGAGCATTAAAGCGTTTTGTGAATTAGATCATCAAATTAGGTCGTCCCAGCCTGCAAAATATCCATATGCGATGAAATAGGGATACAATAAAGCTTAGTAACCGTAATTGTCGTCTAATAATCTAAAAAACCTCAAGTCAGGAAGCCAAAGATGGATAAGTTGTTCAAAACAACCTTAATTTTACTAACCTATTTGTTAGCATCGCTGAGCTTCGCACAAAATTCCTTTTCCGAAAATATCTCTTCGCCAGCTAAAAATAACAGGCTCGCATCACCAGACACCGTGTTTTTGCCAGTGGCGCAAGTTTATCAAGTCGCCATTGAGATCAAAGAGAGTGAATTAATCCTGAATTGGTCGATTGTTGAAGGGTACTACCTATATCGCGATCGATTTAACTTTAGCGCTGTCGATGCAACGAGCCAATTAGAAGCGCCCATCTTTGAGACCGGCAAGCGCAAGTGGGACGACTTTTTTGAAGAAGAGCTAGAGGTCTATTACACAACAACATCTATCGTCCTTCCCTACAAGGCAGAAAGCGACCAGATGGAAATCCAAATCGAGTCTCAAGGCTGCGCTGATGCGGGCCTCTGTTACCCACCGTACAAGCAATGGCTTACGGTTGATTTTCTCAGCGGCAAAGTTGAGATCAGCAACACTCCATCTGCCGCTGCACAAGCCGCCATGCAAGGTGGCTCAATCATTAACCCCAGACAGCAGGAATTCTCTCTAGGCGTGATTCTCATATTCGCCTTATTAGGTGGCATGATATTGAATCTAATGCCCTGTGTTTTCCCAGTTCTCTCAATAAAAGCTCTCAGCTTTACTATGACACATCAAACCGCATCAAGCCGACGATCCCATGGCTTGGCTTATACCGTAGGTGTGGTCTCTAGTTTTGTTGGAATTGCATTCGTCATGCTTAGCTTACGAGCGGCCGGCGAAGCCATTGGATGGGGATTTCAACTTCAGTCGCCTCTGTTTGTCATGTTATTAATCTACCTATTTTTTATTATGGGATTGGCTTTTTCTGGTTATTTAGAAATAGGCTCTAGCCTCATGTCGATAGGGCAGTCTTCAGAGCGAGATGAAAGTCTGTCGTCTTCATTCATGACAGGCGTCTTAGCCACCACTGTTGCTAGCCCATGCACCGCACCCTTTATGGGCCCAGCACTTGGCTTTGCAATAGCTCAACCAAGCTATTTAGCGCTATTAGTGTTTGCCTTTTTAGGCCTAGGTATGGCGTTACCTTTTGTTCTACTCGCCTGGATTCCTAGCCTAACCGCCAAGTTACCTCGCCCAGGAGCTTGGATGGATAGTTTCAAGCAATTTCTAGCCTTCCCCCTCTATATCACTGGGGTATGGCTAATCTGGGTCGTTGGCAGACAAACAAGTATAGATATTGTTGCTACCATCATTATCGGCTTAGTTTTAATTACAATGTCTATTTGGTTAACCAAATTAAGGCAGGCCGCAGGACATAAAATAACCACCCTATCTTTTGCAAATTTATTTGCGGCCTTATGTCTCATAGGAGCCATCACTATCCCTGCTTGGTCAATCACTAAAGATACTGAGCCAGCGCGATGGGAACCCTATTCCCAGCAACGTCTCAGTGAATTACGACAGGCGCAAAAGCCCGTTTTTGTTAATTTAACTGCTGATTGGTGTATTACCTGCCTAGCCAATGAGAAAATTGCTTTTACTAATGCGTTCTATCAAAGCTTAAGTGACAATCAGGTAACCTACCTGAAAGGTGATTGGACCAACAATGATCCTGAAATCACAAAACTACTCAACCAGTTTCAGCGCAGTGGTGTTCCGCTCTATCTTGTCTACCCAGAAGGCGAGGCCTCTGCCGAGGTTTTACCTCAAATTCTACTGGAAAACACTTTGATCAACGCCATCCAGCGCTCAAGAAGCAATATAACAGATGTTAGCGTATTTTAGAGTCATTTTGGCCGAAATTAGCTGATTTTTCGGGAATTAGCCGCCTACAGAGGCCAACATGTCGCTAAATGCGTTAAACGTCGCCTTAATGGTAATTTCCAGCCCTGAAAAATCATAAATATCTGTAAAAAATACAGAAAAAGCACTCAATTTCTGCTAATTTCGCCGAAAAGTAAATTATTGCATGCAGCCATAGACAGGTTATGCATTTTAGTGCAGAATTCACTTTTAACTTAATCCGCATTGAGAGTGATTATGGCCAACTTATTATTACTACACGGCCCAAACCTTAACTTGCTTGGCACTCGTGAACCAGAGGTTTACGGGGGTCAAACGCTAGAGCTCATTAATCAGCGGCTAATTGACATTGCAGATGCCGCGGGGCACAGCCTCAAGGCACTGCAAAGTAATGCTGAACACGAGCTTATTGATAGCATTCATAACGCCGTTAGTGGGGGGGTGGATTTTATTATCATTAATCCTGGCGCCTTCACTCATACAAGTATCGCGCTTAGAGACGCCTTACTTGGAGTCAGTATTCCCTTTATCGAAGTGCATCTGTCCAACGTTCACGCTCGGGAAGAATTCAGGCACTACTCTTACTTTTCAGATATCGCAGAAGGTGTTATTTGCGGGTTTGGAGCAAAAAGCTACGATTTCGCGCTAGATGCAGCTTTAAGTAAATTTGACCAACAACAATAGATTGAGAGACAACAATGGATATCCGTAAAGTTAAGAAGCTTATTGAGCTGCTTGAAGAGTCTAATATTAATGAACTTGAAATTACTGAGGGCGAAGATTCAGTTCGAATCAGTCGTGGCGCTCAAGTAGTCTCTTATGCTGCACCGCCTGCCATTGCAGCGTCCCCTGTAGCAGCCGCACCGGCCATTGGCGGAGTGCACGCTGTAGAGCCTACCCCACCAGTTGAACTTCAGGGTCATATCGTAAATTCTCCTATGGTCGGTAGCTTTTATGCCTCTCCTGCTCCTGGCTCTCCGGCATTTGCAAGCGTTGGTCAAACTGTTTCGCCGGGCGATGTTCTTTGCATTATCGAAGCCATGAAAATGATGAATCAAATTGAAGCGGATAAAGGCGGAGTTATTGGCGCCGTGCTGGTTGAAGACGGCGATCCCGTAGAATTCGATCAACCTTTATTCACGATTGTTTAATAGCGCCCGGGAAATAAATCATGCTGGATAAAGTGCTTATCGCCAATCGCGGCGAAATTGCCTTACGAATCCTCCGCGCTTGTAAAGAGTTGGATATAAAAACCGTTGCCGTACATTCAAAAATTGACGCTGCACTTAAACACGTTAAATTAGCCGATGAGGCTGTTTGTATTGGTCCAAACCCGTCACCACAAAGTTATCTGAATGTTCCCGCCCTTATTAGCGCAATGGAAATAACCGGTGCCTCTGCTGTGCACCCTGGCTATGGGTTTCTGGCAGAAAACGCCAACTTTGCCGAGCAGGTTGAAAAAAGCGGCTTTATTTTTATCGGGCCAACCGCGGACGTAATTCGCGTTATGGGGGACAAGGTTGCGGCCATTAAGGCTATGAAAGCAGCAGGCGTTCCAACTGTACCGGGTTCTGATGGCCCATTATCTAACGATCCTGAGACTTTGCGTTCTACGGCTACGCGAATTGGCTATCCCGTTATTATTAAGGCGGCGGCAGGCGGCGGCGGCAGAGGCATGCGTGTGGTCGAGAATGAAGAAGCCTTGGTCAATGCCGTTTCTATAACGCAGACGGAAGCAGCAGCAGCTTTTGGTGACGGCACGGTGTATTTGGAGAAATTTCTCCAAAACCCAAGGCATGTCGAAGTGCAGGTGCTTTCAGACGGTCAGGGCCAGGCTATCCATCTTGGAGACCGGGACTGCTCCTTGCAGCGGCGACACCAAAAAGTACTCGAAGAAGCACCTGCTCCAGGCATTCCAGAGGATGCTAGGCAGGCGGTGTTTGAGAGTTGCGTAAAAGCCTGCATTCAAATCAACTATCGCGGTGCCGGAACCTTCGAATTCCTTTATGAAGATGGCCATTTTTACTTTATCGAAATGAACACTCGGGTCCAAGTGGAGCATCCCGTTTCTGAAATGATTACAGGTGTTGATATCGTTAAAGAGCAGCTTTTAATTGCAAGCGGACGCCCTCTAAGCTTTAAGCAAGAAGATATTATCTTTCGTGGCCACTCGTTTGAATGTCGAATTAATGCCGAAGATCCTGTTACCTTTATGCCCCAGCCTGGGACTATCAACGCCTATCACGCCCCGGGGGGCAACGGCATCCGTGTTGACTCTCATATTTATAATGGCTACACAGTGCCACCTAATTATGATTCTCTAATCGGCAAGGTCATTACTTATGGTCACGATCGAGAAGCGGCATTGTCCAGAATGCGTATCGCTCTGGATGAAATGGTCATTGACGGTATCAAAACCAATATTCCCCTTCATGAAGACCTAGTAAGAGACGAGGCTTTCAAGAAGGGTGGCGTCAATATTCATTATCTTGAGAAAAAACTTGGCCTATAGATTCTACCCTGCCTTTTTATAGGCCAAACTGACGTCGGACTTTAAGCATGCAGTGGCTCCAGTTAATTATTCTCTCCTCCCGACACGACAGCCAAGAAATAGAAGCCGCTGTTGTCGCGCTTAATGCCCTGTCGGTCACGATACAAGATGCGGCCGACCAACCTATTCTGGAGCCAGCAGTCGGCGAAATCCCTCTCTGGGATCAATGCGTTGTTACCGCCTTATTTCCCACTACAGTCGACACTAAAAAAATCAATGAGCAATTTAACGCGACTACTTTAAAGTCTTCACAGATACGCTGGGAGCAGCTCGAAGATAAAGACTGGTCTCAAGAATGGAAGAAACACTTTAACCCTCTAAAATGCGGGGAGCGCTTATGGATATGCCCAAGCTGGATTGCTCCGCCGGACCCTCAAGGTGTCAACTTAAGTCTTGACCCAGGATTAGCGTTTGGTACGGGCAGTCACCCTACCACTCACTTGTGCTTGAGATGGTTAGACAAACAAGATTTAAATGGCAAGACTATTATTGACTATGGTTGTGGCTCTGGCATTTTAGGCATTGCCGCTCTGCTGCTGGGGGCCAAGCAAGTTATCGCTGTCGACAATGACCCTCAGGCTTTGCTGGCCAGTCGCGATAATGCACAGCGCAATAATATTACTGATGATCGACTCGTCACCTATCTTCCTGATGAGGTTCCCAAAGACCTGTGCGCCGAAGTGATGGTGGCCAATATTTTAGCAGCGCCGCTTATTGAGCTAGCACCTAAGCTTAGCGCCATGACTAAGACCAATGGTTTATTATGCTTAGCAGGGCTTCTCGATAGACAAATTGAATCTGTGTCTGCGCCATACAGTCGGGACTTTACATTCTCTGCCCCAGCTATCCAGTCTGAATGGGCCCAGTTGAACGCCCAAAAATTGAAGTAGCTCTGCATTTGCTGCGCTTTAGTCACTTGCTAACGCAGAATTATCAATAAACCGCATATTTTTTAATTGATCACTTTTTAATCAATCGCTCAAGGGGTATTATGATCAACCCTTAACGTGGCACCTTAGATAAACGTGTTTAATATTGGCCCTTATCACATTAAAAACCAAACCGTGCTCGCACCCATGGCCGGCGTGACTGATTTACCGTTCCGCCAACTATGCAGAAAAATGGGCGCTGGTTTGGTTGTATCTGAGATGGTAGCTGCCGACCCGACCACGTGGTCGACTCGTAAGTCTCGTCTCCGAGTGCAATTTGGTGATGAACCTGCACCAAGATCCGTGCAAATAGCTGGCTACGATCCTCTAATGATGGCAGAAGCAGCCAAATTCAACGTCCAGCAGGGTGCTGAAATTATTGATCTTAATATGGGATGTCCTGCTAAAAAAGTATGCAAGCGTGCTGCAGGGTCAGCGTTACTGCAAAATCCAGAGCTAGTGAAAGACATTTTAGAAGCCGTAGTTTCTGCGACCGACGTCCCGGTCACCTTAAAAATTCGCACTGGCTGGGACAGGCAAAACCGCAACGCAGTGACCATTGCAAAAATTGCAGAGGACGCAGGTATCTCCGCGCTGGCTGTCCACGGTCGTACGCGAGCCTGTCGTTTTGTCGGTGAGGTTGAGTACGACACCATCGCCCAAGTCGTGGAGGCAGTATCCATTCCCGTGCTAGCAAACGGTGACATTACCGATCCAGAAAAAGCTGTTTCAGTCCTGCAACACACAGGTGCTGCTGCAGTCATGATTGGACGTGCCGCCCAGGGTAATCCCTGGATTTTCAACCAAATAAATCACTTTCTTAAATTTGGAAAGCGACTAGCACCGCCAAGCATGGAAGAATGTGCAACCATCATGTCCGCTCATCTACTCGCACTGCATGAGTTTTATGGTGAGGCTGGTGGTTTGCGTATTTCTCGAAAACACATTGGTTGGTACATCAACCCGCTACCCGGTGGTAGAGACTTTACTCGTCAGTTCAATGCCCTTGAAACCACCGAACAACAACGAACATTACTCAATAATTTTTTCTTCGTCTCTGGCTACGAGGAAAAAGTCGCATGACTGCTGACGATATCAAAGTGTTAGACAAAAAAGACATAAATAGCTACCTGACTACTCCGGACTATATCCCGCCGGCGCAACAGACGACAAAAGACACTCAACACTCATTAAGAGTCAGTGTTGCCGACGCTATGCAGCGTTATTTTGACGACTTAGATGGTCAAAGCACTGTGAATCTTTATGATTTAGTGTTAGCTGAAGTCGAGGCACCACTGCTAACCGCAGTCATGGCCTATACTCGGCAAAACCAGAGTAAAGCTTCCGAAATACTCGGCCTTAACCGAGGTACACTCCGAAAAAAACTAAAACAGTATGATCTTTTGTAACTACCCGAGGACTTCATGAGCGATCTAAAAAAAGTTTCACGCGCACTGATTAGCGTATCTGACAAAAATGGCATTGTTGATTTTGCCCGCGCATTAAACGCCCTCGGCGTCGAACTACTCTCCACTGGCGGCACCTTTCGCTTACTCCAAGAAAACAATATTGCGGTGACTGAAGTCTCAGACTACACCGGTTTTCCCGAGATGATGGACGGCCGTGTTAAAACTCTGCATCCAAAAGTGCATGGCGGTATTTTAGGTCGGCGTGGCACCGATGATGCCGTGATGGCAGAGCACTCGATTAAACCTATAGATATGGTCATTGTTAATCTCTACCCGTTTGCAGCGACCGTTGCCGATCCTGATTGCACATTGCCTAACGCCATTGAGAATATTGATATTGGCGGCCCAACCATGGTTCGCTCGGCAGCTAAAAATCATAAAGACGTAGCTATTGTGGTTAACAGCAATGACTACGCCACGGTACTTGAAGAAATGCAGGCCAATGAAGGGCAGCTTGATTACAGCACTCGTTATGCGCTCATGGTCAAAGCCTTTGAGCACACAGCTGGTTATGACGGCATGATTGCCAATCACTTTGGTGCTCGTGATACAGACAATACTGCACGTGATTTTTCTGATACGTTTAATGTGCAATATTTCAAAACTCAAGAAATGCGCTACGGTGAAAACCCTCATCAAAAGGCGGCTTTCTACACCGAGGCTAACCCCACCGAAGCCAGTGTGGCCACCGCAAAACAACTACAAGGTAAAGAGCTTTCGTTCAACAACATTGCTGATACCGATGCGGCACTTGAATGCGTCAAACAGTTTGATCAACCGGCCTGCGTTATTGTTAAACACGCCAACCCCTGTGGCGTTTCAGTTGCGGTTGATATTGGCACTGCCTATGACTTAGCGTTTGCTACTGACCCCGAATCTGCATTTGGCGGCATTATTGCCTTTAACCGTGAGTTAGATGCCAAGACCGCTGAGGCCATTTGCGCAAAACAATTTGTTGAAGTCATTATTGCTCCCTCGGTGTCAGCTGATGCTTTGGCTGTAGTTGCCACGAAGAAAAACGTTAGACTACTAGAGTGCGGCACTTGGGGCGGTCGACGTCCGCAAGACTTTGACTACAAACGCGTCAATGGTGGCCTACTCATTCAAGACCGTGATAACGGTATGATTACTGAAGAAGATCTCAAAGTAGTCTCTAAAAGAGTGCCCACTCAAATTGAAATGACAGATATGTTATTTGCGTGGAAAGTTGCCAAAATGGTCAAGTCTAACGCCATTATTTATGCCAAGAACAATCAAACCGTTGGCGTGGGTGCAGGACAAATGAGCCGTATTAACAGCGCTCGCATCGCGGGCATCAAAGCTGAGCATGCGGGACTTGAAGTGGTCGGAGCAGTGATGGCGTCTGATGCCTTCTTCCCCTTCCGCGATGGTATTGATAACGCCGGACAAGCGGGCATAAGCTGTATTATTCAGCCAGGTGGATCAATGCGTGATGATGAAGTCATTGCCGCTGCAGATGAACATGGCATGGCTATGGTATTTACGGGGATGCGCCACTTTAGACACTGATACTTTTCTTAGTGTTAAAAAGCCCGCTTTATGCGGGCTTTTTAGTTATATATCGCTTTACCAAATGTCGTATTTATCGCCCAACCTTATAGCAACCGCTGTTAAGTAGGCTAATAGGAGTAGTGCCAGCCCTACATTTGCAAACTTCGGTAACATAAACCCTAAGCAAGATAATGAAATTCCCCCAAGGGCAAATATAGTCTCATACTTCAAATAATTTTTACGGTTTCCTGGCCCAATAATTGAAATATTAGAATCAGCGAACATAAACCTGACATATAGAGGCAGGCTTTTCCATTTCTCTGTTGTTTTATCTATCACAGCAATTTCCTCTGTTAATGTTGAAATATCTACTTCAAATACAGAGGCAAGACTATGCAATGTTTCGAGACTCGCTTTTTTCCCACTCTCAACACGCTGAATAGTCCTAACATTTAAGTCACAACATTCAGCTAATTGTTCCTGAGTCCAGCCATTTCTATCTCTTAACTTTTTAATAATCATATTCTTTCTTTACGCCTCTGAAAGGAAACTATTGCAGATTTAGAGCGCTGTCGGCCACGACTTTAGTCCGACAATTAGTCGGCAGGCGAACCGACGTCTTTTTCTATCGATAGAAGGTGCTCTTCCATAACCTCATAAAGAGGTGTTTCTACCCAAGTATCATCAAGATAAAACTTTTCTGGTTCTTCCTCCTTTGGGTCAACAATGAGATTGTAAAAAGACGGATAAGCCATGTTTTGAATCGCATAGCTCTTTTTATCAATCTCTTTGAGTAACATTTTCCAGTTGCGCCATTTCACGCCGAACAGCTCATTGCCTATATAAATAATGACCGATTCTCTGGCAGATTTCCCTGCCTGTCCGGTGAAGAATTTAGACTGATCAACCCCATCTAACACTCTGTCTTGAGGAATATTTCCACCGACAAAGTTAGCCAGTGTTGGGAAAATATCGATCAGATGCACAATATCATTGGACACTTGCCGAGGAGGAATGTTGCCCGGGTAACGGATCAAAAAAGGCACCCGCAGAGATCCCTCATAGGGCGAGAACATAGTTCCCCGCCAAGGCCCGGTAAACCCAAATGACCGTTTAATTCCTTCACGGCCATTGTCTGATGTGAATATGAAAATTGTATTATCTTTTAGCCCAAGATCATCAATCTTAGCCAATAACTCGCCAACATAAGCATCGGTTTGCGCAAGCACATCAGCAAAACTTCCATTACCGGTTGAGCCCTTAAAGTCGGGATGCGCATCGACGGGCTCATGGGTTTGGGTATAAGGTAAATAAGCGAAAAAGGGCTGTTTGATTTTGGCCTTTCGCGAAATAAAATCCAACGCATGGTCAGTAATTTCTCTATCGATGGTAGCGCGCTTAGCGCGCCCATAGACCTCATGCTTTTTGGGCTTTTGGTTGCGGGTTGAAGTCATAATGCGGGTAAATTCTACCCCTGCATCACTCTGAAAGCTGTCACTGTCCGGCCAGAACGCCTGATCTGAGGAGTTGGGAATACCATACCATTCATCAAATCCTTGGTCTGTGGGGTAGCGACCCTCAGCATCACCCAAGTGCCATTTACCAAACATCCCAGTGGCATAGCCTGTATCTGAAAGCATCTCTGCCAGTGTAATTTCCCACCGAGTAAGGCCATACCAAATACCTCTAGGGGGTCCCTCTGGGTTTTGTCGTGTACGAATACCATAACGACCCGTCATCAATGCTGACCGAGACGGAGTACATTCTGCCTCGACATTAAAATTGGTGAGCTGGAAGCCCTCAACCCCAATACTATCAATATTAGGCGTTGGCGCACCGCGGACAACACCCCCGCCATAGACACCAATTTCTCCATAGCCAAAATTGTCCATCACCACCAACACAATATTGGGCGTCGAAGTGCTATTTGCCGCAATCACAGTGAGCGGAAAGGACAGTATTAGCATTAGTAAAAAAGCTATATTTCTCTGACTTTTAAGATAGCGCAACATCTTTGCCTCCATTAGTTAGCGCCTTGTTTAGAACGCTAGTGACCTAAAATATCTCTGATCCAGTATAGAGTGCGTCTAAAAATTAACAATGTTAGCCGATAGGGAGCAAGGGTTGTCGCAGCACGTCATAGTCCGGCTAGTGACATACTCTGGTTATTTAATCTCTTAGCGGTTTAACCTGAAACGTCCAATCTCCATGATCAGCTGGTCCGGCGGGGCCTATTTGTCCTTCGGCTAAACGCAGTAATTCCTCGGGATTGTGAATCTTTCCGGCCTTCACGACGAATCGAATATTTCTTGCGGCCTTAATATCATCTAACGGATTTCCTTTGACGACTAACAAGTCGGCAGATTTACCAGATTCTAGTGATCCAAGGCGGTCCGCAACACCAAGTGCCATAGCACCGTTAATAGTCGCCGCTTTCAAAACATCAATGGGCGGTAAGCCTGCGTAGGTCATAGCCAGTAACTCTCTGTGATAGGCAAAGCCCGGCAACATGTTGGTATAGACCGGCTCATCAGTACCTACCACGATAAGATGCTTACCTCCAGCGTCATACAGTGCCATTAGCTCAATTATGCGCTGGTCATATTCCTTTTGTTCTGACTCGGGTGAGGGGATACCTCGCTGTAAAAGGCGAGTTTGCGTGTAGGGCGTAAAATATTTTGATTCGTCGGTCCACGTCATTTCAGTAGGATGTGCATTACGCAGATTGATACCCCCGTACATTTGCAAATTGGGGCCATAATAAACCTGATGCTTTATCATTAGATCAACCATCTCGTTCATTTGTGTGCTTCTTGGGTCGTCTTGCCCAAGGGCAAGCGTAAGCTGGTGCTCAATGCGATCCATGCCCATTAGAATGGCATCGCGCGTAGAGACGTCATATTCGACATTGTAGTTAGCAAGATGGCCCGTTGTTGTCATGCCATGCTTGTGTGCCTGCTCAATAATGATCCTCGCCTCATTTGGCGTTGCCTGTTTTATTTTGAGGCTGACAACACCTTCTTGGGCCCACTTATCAACTTCGTCTCTTATCTCCTTTTCAGTAATGTCATTTGGCCAGGCCGCACATTCATCCTCTGCCACACTAACGTTGTACTCGCAACGAAAGGCACCAAAGTAAGGGCCCGACACAAACAAGTGTGGACCGACAGCCCTATCCGCTTCAATTAAATCTCTCTGGGCAATCATGCGCTCAGGGAAAAACTCCCCCGCTGACCAGGTGGCAGTGACACCGTTGGCGAGGAATACAATGCCGTTATATACCACTTCCTCCGCGCGACCTTGATCAATGAGGTCTAAATTATAGTGCGCATGTAAGTCGATGAAGCCAGGAAGAATTGTTTCTGACTCGGCTAATTCTATAACTCGGGCGAGCGTTGAACTTTGTTCATTAGAAAGAAAATCAACATCGACTATTTTGCCATCGTGAATAAGTATTCCGCTGTTGCGACGGCGATTTTCGCTGATGCCATCAAATAACCAGCCTCCACGGATCAGCAACGATTCCGTCGCTGCTACAACATCCTTATCGCTGGCTAAGGCCTGTGTGAAATTAGCCAACACAAAAATTGTGTAGATAAAAAACCTTATAGAATATCGTGTGCTAGGTAGATTCTTCCGCGGACGGACGGTTGAACCTAAACTGCCTAAAATATTACGCTTCATAATTGATACCTCGTCTCACAAATAAGGACTGCATGCTGGAATCAAAAAACCATGAGTTTTTAGGCTTTATAAGCGAAGCTCCATGTCTACGCGATGCATACCCGACCCCCATCCATTGCCTATATGCGCGATCTCTATGGCACCAAACTTAGCAAAGAACGGTGATGATTTATGGCTTGCTGCAATATTGATCAAACTAGCCCCTGAATCAAGCGCCACAGCAGAGATTCGACTCATAATAACCGAACCAATACCCAACCCTTGGGAGCGCGGGTTCAGTAAAATCCAATTGAGACTTTTTTGCTGTAAACCATGCTCTGACAGCCCAAAAGCTCCTGCGACTTTATCTTCAGTTAAGCACAATTCGTAGCCGAATGGGTTAGCGTCAAGAAACTCTGCATAATCGACACGTTCATTAGGTGCAAAGTACTCCGGACAGTTCGCATCAAAAAGTCCAAGACAGACGGACCTATCAGCCGATGCATATGGCCTGAAAATGATATTTATTGCCATGTGATTAGCCTGTAATAGTGGGTTAGGCCCCAACTAACTTAGTGCTAAGCCTTAATCGCTGACAAATAATCACGAATGAGCTCACAGAAGTCTTCACACTGGGCGTCTTGAGTAATAAACGAGGTAACTAGCCGCGCGAATATCTCGTTCTCATTTATTGTGATATTAGGTGGCAAGGTGTCGACATACCAGTCATAAAATTCTGCACCGGCAGCCTGTAAATGTTCTGCTAGCCCTTTAGGCATGATGACAAAAAGTTCATTAGATTCTACTGGCCAAACCAACTGCAGACAGCCAAAAGTCGCAATTTTTTTGGCTAACTGAGTGGCCTGAGTATTGGCGTGTTGAGCCAGATCAAGCCAATGGTCATCTTTCAACCAACCGACCATTTGAGCACCAAACAGGCGCCCCTTTGACAGTAAGTGCCCGCCTCGCTTGCGGCGATGAGTAAAGGTATCGGCTAACTCTTTGTTGAAAAATATAACCACCTCGGCACAGAGCGCACCACACTTAGTTGCGCCCAAACAGAGCACGTCTACGCCTGCCTTCCACGATAACTCTGCAGGGGTACATTGCTGCGAAGCGACAGCATTGGCAAACCTTGCCCCGTCCATGTGCACGCTCAAGCCATTATCTTTAGCCATTCTACTGAGTGCCGACACTTGCTCTGGTGTGTAGACAAGGCCGGATTCGCTGGCCTGAGTAATACTCAAAGCAGCTGCTCGCACATTATGTGGGTAGTCGGTGCCTATTGTTTGTAAATAGTCTTGCAGGTGTTTTGGGCTCATTTTGCCTTCACCCTGAGAAATAGACCGCATGCGTGCGCCACCAGTAAACAGTTCTGGAGCGGTGGACTCATCCAAAATAATATGAGCACTGTCATGGCAGAGTACAGACTCCCAAGGTTTCACCATGCACGACAAGGCCAGTGAGTTTGCCGCGGTGCCGGTAGCCACAAAATAGGCCTCAAGGTCACATTCAAAAAGGGTCTTTAGGGCCTCTACGGCCTGATTAGTCCATTGGTCATCACCATAACCATGGGTATAACCGCTGTTAGCCTGTGTTAGCATCGCTAGTACCTGCGAAGATGCGCCGGTTTGATTGTCACTGCCAAAATACATCGTAATGCTCCGCTAAAAATGAGGCCATTAATCCTCTACAGGCTGAATTTTTGTCACTGCAAAAGCCGCTAGTGCTCGCTCTCTGGATTCTTTAATATCCATTATAGGTGCTGGGTAGTTATTGCCAATGTCGACCCCAGCCGCAGTGAGCACATCAGTGGGTGCCAGCCAAGGCATATGAATATATTTTTCGGGCATGTTAGAAAGCTCTGGTACATAGCGGCGAATATAGCTGCCCTGTTTGTCAAACTTTTCGCTTTGGGTAATGGGGTTAAAAATTCTAAAGAAGGGAGCGGCATCTGCACCACAGCCGGCGATCCACTGCCAACCAGCACTATTGCTGGCAAGGTCTGCATCAACTAAGCAATCCCAAAACCATTGCTCACCCTTGTGCCAGTGTATGAGTAAATTCTTTACCAAAAATGAGCCCACTACCATGCGTACGCGGTTGTGCATGTAACCTGTGGTGTAAAGTTCACGCATACCTGCGTCTACTAGTGGGTACCCCGTTTTGCCCTTTTGCCAGGCTTTCAGATCAGCGTCGGTATTCTCTGCCCAGGGGAAAAGATTAAAACGTACCTGCAGATTGTCGGTTGGTAACTTAGGAAAATGGTAGAGCAAATAGTATGAGAACTCGCGCCAACCCAATTCACTCATAAAGGTATCTAGACTTTTTTCGTTGGTAATAAAAGCTCCTGCCTCTGCCGCACGATGCCACGCTATGTTTGGTGATATTTGACCAAAATGCAGGTAGGGCGAAAGGCGTGACACGTTCTGTTTGTCCGGGAAATTTCGCCCTTCACGATAGTCTTGTAACTCGTCCATAACAAACTCATCAAGGCGTTCATGGGCGGCAGCTTCACTGATATTCCAGCGCACTTTCATTTGCTCGTCCCAGTTAATTTTAGGTAGTAAATTCAAGTCTTCTAGGAGTAGTGAGTGAACACTATTTTTACTTAAGCTGATGCCTTTAGGTGGCTCCAATGGCCTACGTGGCGCAGCAACAGAAAGACACCCACGCCGATAATAAGGGGTAAATACTCTGTAGGGCGTGCCATCTTTTTTAAGCACTTGCCAAGGTTCCCACAGCAGCGAGCCATTGAAACTTTGCACCTCAAGACCGTCATCTTTGAGCGCTGTTTTAAGGATGGCGTCGCGAGCAATACGCCAAGGCTCGTAACAACGATTCCAGGTGATAGCTGCAGCTCCGGTTTGCACAGCTAGGTCACGAAGAATGGTGAGTGCATCGCCCTGAAAAAGTTGTAAACCTTGCTTGAGAGAATCGTTTAGATCTTCCAGCGCGTGATGCAACCACCAACGGCTCGCACCACCCATTTTCCAACTGTCGGCGCCTTGATCATCGAGAATATATACGGGAATAATTTCACCTCGCTCGCAAGCAGCGCAGAGTGCTGGGTTGTCGGCAAGCCTTAGGTCTTGGCGAAACCACATGATAGTAGGTGCGTTAGATTGTTGTAGTGCAGCGATAAGATATATCCTCTGTGGCAATTTTTCTTGTGTGAAATTACGACTTAGGGGCAGATTTAGATTGCTCTTGTTAGCGACACCGTACCACAAATTATATAATCCCAGTCGTTCAGTCTGTTATAATTTCGCTCTTAAATTTTGCTTGGAAATTACACAATGAATGTTCTGGTTATCGGCTCTGGTGGACGCGAACATGCACTGGCTTGGAAGGCGTCTCAATCGTCAAGTGTCAGCACCGTTTATGTAGCACCGGGCAATGCAGGAACTGCGATGGAGCGCGATCTGGAAAACGTTGCGATCTCGATGGCCGACTTTACCGCACTGGCTGACTTCGCCGAGAACAATAACGTTGGCCTAACTATCGTTGGTCCTGAGCAACCATTAGTCGATGGCATTGTTGATTATTTTCAGTCCCGTGGATTAGCGATCTTTGGCCCTTCCAGCGGTGCCGCTCAATTAGAAGGCTCTAAAGCATTTACCAAAGACTTTCTTGAACGCCAACAAATACCCACTGCTAACTATGGCAACTTTACTGAGGTCGATGCTGCGCTTGAATACCTGCAACAAGTTGGCGCACCCATCGTGGTTAAAGCTGATGGTTTGGCTGCAGGTAAGGGCGTTATTGTGGCCATGACTATGGTCGAAGCGGAAGGCGCAGTGCGCGACATGCTCGCCGGAAATGCCTTTGGTGAGGCCGGCAGCCGCGTGGTGATTGAAGAATTTTTGGATGGCGAAGAAGCCAGCTTTATTGTAATGGTGGACGGCAAAAATGTATTGCCAATGGCTACCAGTCAAGATCATAAACGTGCTGGAAACGGCGACACCGGACCTAATACTGGTGGTATGGGCGCGTACTCGCCAGCACCCGTAGTGGATGAGGTGATTTATCAGCGAATTATGGATGAAATAATCTACCCTACGGTTAAGGGTATGGCTGATGAGGGCAATGACTACACCGGTTTTTTATATGCAGGGCTAATGATTATGGCCGACGGCACTCCCAAGGTCATTGAGTATAACTGTCGCTTTGGCGACCCAGAAACTCAACCCATACTGCTTCGTCTACAATCTGACTTGGTAACCCACTGTTTAGCTGCTTTAGAGGGAACGCTAAATCAACAAACAACGCAGTGGGATCCTCGACCCTCTATCGGCGTGGTACTAGCTGCAGGCGGTTACCCTGGAAGCTATCGTGGTGGTGATGTTATTTCGGGTTTGTCTGATACCCCTGCTGATGCAGACCAAAAGGTCTTTCATGCCGGCACTGCCATGGCCGACGGCAATGTGGTGACCAGTGGCGGGCGTGTACTCTGTGCAACCGCGATGGGTGAGACAGTGTCTGAGGCTCAGAATCGCGCTTATGAGCTGGCCTCTAAGATTCGTTGGGATGACCTTTATCTCCGTGATGATATTGGTTGGCGCGCAATTGCTCGAGAACAAAATAGCTAATTCCGAACTCACTAAAGGAGCGTCACGTGTTCAGCGATAACGTCTTTTTTAGCGCTGATATTGGTTTTACTTCGTTTAGTCAGTCGCATCTCGGTGCGGTGATTTTTTTATCCTCTTTGTAATAATCTTCGTCAATGCTGCTCGGCGCTTTGAAATCGTCTACTTCTTCGTCTTATCTGGCACACTGCAAGCGATAATCACGCCGGATCCAGACGGTGGCTAACCCAGTTATGGGATCTTTAAATGTTGGATTGTTCACTGTGGTCTGGTTGGTGTGGCGGTTCATCACCTGCTCGCGTTTAAACTCTATCCCAGAGCAAAGGGCATTTTGTGCACATTTGTCTGACTGAATATCTATATCCTGTGCTTGATACCCATTAACCTTTGGTTGGACGCTAATTATTTTTATATGATGAGCAAGCCCGTTAACCCCTCGTTGCTGGATTTTTTCGGTCTCTGGCCATTCTACATAATAGTCACAGAGAGCTTGACCATGGTCTTTTTTTTCCTGGCTTATTTACCTATATTTATCGCTAGGAAGAACAAGTTAAAAATGGATACAATAGAGTCTTGAAGACACTTGGATGATGTTTCGTGACTGATCGTAAATTAACAGGGCTCGACAAAATTTTAACCCAGCTTGATCAAGGTCTACGCACAGCTTTTAGCGGCGCGCCTCTCCCTGATCGAAAGTCTCCTGCGGATACCATCGCGGATACAAGCCTTAACGATAAAGATCGCGCTCATACGATTGGTCTTATGCGCGTTAATCATACCGGTGAAGTCTGTGCTCAAGCGCTCTACCAAGGTCAAGCGCTCACTGCAAAACTGCCTGAAGTACGCGAGCAAATGAAGCATTCAGCCGCAGAAGAGATCGACCATTTGGCCTGGTGTGAAGAGCGTATCAACAATCTTGGCGGCCAAACTAGTCTTCTAAATCCAATTTGGTATGCAATCTCTTTTGGCATTGGTGCTGGAACTGGGCTAATTAATGACAAACTAAGCTTAGGGTTCGTCGCTGCAACTGAAGATCAAGTGTCAGCTCATTTAAGTAAGCATCTTTCTGACTTGCCGAAAGATGACTTAAAAAGTCGGGCTATTGTCGAAGAAATGCTCGTCGATGAACAACGTCATGCACAGGCAGCTCGTGATGCTGGGGGCTATGAATTTCCTTCTCCCGTTAAAAAGTTAATGACGTTAGCCTCATCGGCTATGACCCTAAGCAGCTATCGATTATAAGCGCTTTTAACCTTTACACATTAGTATTTCTATGAAAATTTGAGTGCTATATTCAAATGTGAGCGACAATTATGCTTTCATAAATAATGCGTCTCAGATATTATTGCACCCACTCTTAAATAGCTCTGAGAAAGTCATACATGTTTTCAAGATATCTGGTTATTACCTTGATGATGGTTCTATGCTCATCTATTGGGCTTAATTTTATGGCACAACTTAGCAAGTCTAAATTTGTCCAGAGTGAAGACTATGAAAGCTTCTTATCATCTATATCTAAGGCCAAATCACTAGCGGTGGGGCAGTTAGGGGCTATAGCTATATTTAAAATAGCCGTCACAGGGAAAAGTACTCTTATAAAATCTCAAGCGAGCGCCCGCACTAACCAATCTTTAACCCCTGAATCTACATTACTAACGTGCATCAGCAAGAATGAAGGCCTGGTAGACCTCGCCGCCATTGTGAGCCATGCTGAAGGCCCATTATGCTAACAAAGGACAACAACACCGTCTTTTCACAGCAACTAGACAAAAACGACTTAAAATTAATCATTATGTGCGTAATTGCCTTATGGACATTCGGCCTCATGGGAGTAGGCGCCATTCTTTTGATGCGGCTACTTTCATACCTAGCAGCCGGCCGAGATCAAGCCTCAAGCCATGGCATAAGTGTCATTGAATCCTCTCGACTTGGCGGTTTAGCTATAACATTACTACTCGTCTCTCATGCGCTGGGTATGGTGCTACTAACCGACTACACGCCTGGCGTGGTCCGCTCTAATCTAGACCTTGCACTTTGGGTCGCTGTCTTTTTTTGTGCCTGTCTTGGCTTATGTGAGGACATTAAGGCAGATTTCTTGAGTCCAGCGTTGCGGCTTTTATGTAAGTTTGTAGTATTTGGCCTACTGCTATTGGCTTGGCCAACCCTTATTCCAAAAAATGTCGGCATAGAAGTGATTAATCAACTACTCGAGGTGCCGGCGATAGCCTGGGCATCTGCGACCATTTTCTGCGTCGGATTTATCAATGCGTTTAATATGTCCGACGGCGCCAATGGCTTAGTGCCCGGGATTGCCACGGCGACTTTCACCGTCTTCTTTATAGAATATGGGCGCCCCATCGAAGGGTTACTGTTCTTCACCTGCTTTATGTTCCTCTTATTTAATATCACTTCAGGGTGGTTTTTCCTTGGCGATATGGGTAGCTATGGGCTAGGAGCTGTCATTGCTCTGTACGGCCTAAATGGTGTTGCTGATGGGATTTTTTCCGCTTCATTTATGGCTGTATTACTTGCCTACCCCTGCCTTGACTTTGTGGCCAGCATAGTTAGAAGACTTGCCTCAGGGCGCTCACCATTTTCCGCGGATAACGACCACCTGCACAATCGCCTTCATTGGCAGTTAAACAAACGTGTTAAATCACGAGTTATCGCTAATTCGATGACGGGCCTTTTGATAAGCGGCGGTTCCTCGGGCATAGCTCTGATTGGCTATATCTTAGTTTGGCGTCCTGCAAGCAGTGACGATTGGGTGTCTATATTTGCGCTACAAGCTGTACTTTATGGTGTCGTATTTGTTTTAGCCGGGCGAAATAGATCGATAACGCAATTTTCTGACGCTGCATAAAACCTCTATTGGGCCTTTGATTTTATCATCGACGCCTAGAACATCGCCCTAGACGTCGATGATTGTCTCTCTGTCTTGAATCAATCCCACTATCTTCTCAGAAAGCCACTGATGAATTGGCGAACCAGAAGTGCGCTTATGCTGAAGTAAGACTAATTTTATTTTACCTTCGTGGGGAATATCCACCGGGTATCGCTTACGAATAATGCGATGCATCTCTCGTTCCATAGTCACGCCGTACTTAGCCGCAACCATGAGGCAATCGGTGTCACATACGGTTTCCATTGCTGTCATTAACTGATTAGTCACCAGGGTCTTTTTGCGCTTGAGGCCTAACTCTCGAAGCGCTCGATCAAATCGAGCATCAGTTCTTGCGCTGACCCTCTTGGAGATCAGTAGATAATATTGAATGAACGGATATTCAAGAATTTCGGTCAGTGTGACTGTTTCTTTATCGGCTAAAGGGTGACCTTCACGCATCCAAATTGATGGGGTAAAAATTGCCAATGGTGTTGTGGTGATATCGTCTGTCATGGTCTTTTCAATATCGATCGCAAAGTCTAAGACCCCGTCCGCTAGCTCACCTTTCACCGAGTCAGTTTCACTTGAGATAGATAAGATTAATCCTGGCGCATATTCAGTAATCACTTTAGTTAATTGTGATATCAAAGAGATAGCGACAAATTCGGGTACAGCAATGGTAATCTCACCAACATAAGTTGTAGGGTCAAATTCACCCTCACTAACCATATCCAGAATCCCATCGAGTAATCTTGGTAACCGTTGCTGCAGATCCCTTGCTTTTGGGGTCGGGACCAGCTCATTGCCGGTTCGCGTGAACAGCGGATCGTCAAGTTGATAGCGCAATCGCTGCAGCACGCGACTCATAGCTGGCTGACTAATAAATAGGCGCGCTGCGGCGCGTGTAACGCTTTTCTCTTCAAGCAGAGCCTGTAGCGAAACCAATAGATTTAAGTCAAGCCGGGAAAGCTTTTGTAAGTTCATCAGAGCCTCTTAATAGGTATACCAAAAACGCATACAGTTCATGCAATCAATGCATTTGGATTATGCCTTGTGAGCGACTATATTAGCAACCTATAAGAAGTGGTTGGGCCTTCTAAATTCAATAGCTAAGAAATAGGTTTAGACTTTAACTTGAGACAGTACGACCAAATTCGTCCGCGATCATTACCCCTCTTAATCCTGCTACAGGATTTTTCAAAGGGACCTTTCTAAGGTCCCTTTTTTTTATTTTGAATATCCGCAAAGTCATACCAATTTAACATATAGTTAATGCGCATAATGCATTTGCATCATGACCTATCGAGTAATATAGTGCGCGTATTGGAGCAATGACGCTCTCAAATAATTAAGGAAAATAGAAATGACGCTCGTGTATTTGCTAATAGGCTTCACTGGACTAGCAGGAGCTGCAATTGCGAAAGATGACTTCGCTAAATTGAAAGCACCCGAAGTAAAAAATAAGTAATAAGAAGAACCAGCCCACTTAGTGGCTCTAAAAATAGTACAACCAAATTTAGCTAGAACCAAACCCCTCTTAATCCTTGCTATAGGATTTTTATAGGGACCTTCTAAGGTCCCTTTTTTTTAGCCGTTGCTTTTAAATGACACCTCCATTGTTTCTTTTTTGCACCAGCTTTGTCGCTAGCGTAATGCTAACTGAATAATTCTTTCAATTTCTCGCCAGGCTGCTCACTTCGCATGAATGCTTCGCCCACTAAAAATCCCTGAACATTTCTCTTGCGCATTGCAGTAACATCGGCAGAGGTGTGAATGCCGCTCTCTGTCACCACTATTGCTTTAGAAGGCATTTTATCCAGCAACCGATAAGTGTTTTCCAAAGAAACCTCAAAGGTATGCAAATTACGGTTGTTAACCCCAATCAGGGTGTTCTCTAACTGAATAGCTATCTCTAATTCATATTCATTATGCACCTCAACTAGCACATCCATCCCAAGAGATACCGCAAGTTTATGCAACTGCTTTAGCTGTATTTCATCAAGAGCGGCGACAATCAACAAAATACAGTCAGCGCCTAACACGCGAGCCTCATAAATCTGGTATTCATCAACAATAAAATCTTTTCGGATAACCGGCAGGTTGCATGCCTTACGAGCCGCCTGCAGGTGGGTATCTGAGCCTTGAAAGAAATCAATGTCAGTCAATACAGATAGGCAACAGGCTCCTCCCTTTTCATAACTCTTGGCAATCTGTGCTGGATCGAAATTGTTGCGAATGACACCTTTGCTCGGAGAAGCTTTTTTGATTTCTGCAATAACAGCTGATTCCCCGACACTTACCTTTGCCTTAAGCGCCTGAGTGAAACCTCTTGGCTTAGAGGCTGTTACCAAATTTTCAATCAAAAAAGATAGGGGCACCAAGGCATCGCGCTCGGCAACTTCTACCCGCTTTCGCACTAAAATTTTCTTTAATATAGTCGGTGTTTCTGTAGTCATGCGTGTCTCTCTTTTGGTCAAGCTAAATACTATTGGTAAGCATCACAAGTTGATCTATTTTTGCACTCGCCGCTCCAGAAGTAATTGACTGCTGCGCCATGACAAATCCGTCTTGAATAGATTCTGCACATCCAGCGACATAGAGTGCCGCGCCAGCATTAAGGGCGATCAAGTTAGCCGCGGCCGGCGATTCTCCGACAAGTGCCGAAGTGATTATGGCAAGCGATTCTTGGGCATCCAAAACAGACAATCCGCTTAGTGATTGTCGCTCATTAAAATAGTCATCTGGAAATACGCTATATTCAGTAAGTAGCCCGCCTTTATACTCTGCAACAAATGTTTCTGCCGCGATACTAATCTCATCCAATCCGTCTGCCGAGTGCACTACCATTACATGCTCTGATCCCAATCGACCAAGCACCTCTGCCATAGGCCGGCATAAAGCTCGGTCATAAACGCCTATAAGCTGTCGTTTAACCGCCGCCGGATTCGTCATAGGCCCAAGAATATTAAAAATAGTTCTTAGTGCTAACTCCTTTCTAGGTCCAACGGCATGTTTCATCGCGCTGTGGTGAGAAGGTGCATACATAAACCCAACACCTATTTGGTCAACACACTGCGCTACCTGCTCGGCATTCAGATTCAGATTCACACCTGCCGCTTCAAGCACATCAGCGGCACCGCTTTTACTACTTACCGAGCGATTCCCATGTTTTGCTACGCGCCCACCGGCCGCTGCCACAACAAAGGTTGAAGCCGTAGAAACATTGAATAGATTAGATTCGTCACCTCCAGTGCCCACAATATCAACTAAATTATCCCCGTAAATTTCAACACCTGTGACAAGCTCACGCATCACTTCAACAGCGCCTGTGATTTCATCAATGGACTCGCCTTTGATGCGCAGCGCGACTAAAAAAGCACCTATTTGGGCATCGCTGGCTCCACCAGACATGATCTGACGCATGACGTCGCGCATCACGTCTCTAGTTAGATCCTGCTGATTAATAATTAACGGTAACGCCTGCTTAATTTCCACTGACTAAGCCTCCAAAAAGTTACGTAATAAATCATGTCCATGCTCTGTAAGAATCGATTCAGGATGAAACTGAACACCCTCAATAGTCATTTCTTTGTGCCGTATCCCCATGATCTCATCTAATGAACCATCTTCATTTTCAGTCCATGCAGTAATCTCAAGGCAGGACGGCAAACTACTCTGCTCAATCACCAATGAGTGGTAACGGGTAGCCACAAAGCGCGCACCAAGGCCCTGAAAGACACCGCTATTGTGATGACAGATTCTTGAAGTTTTACCGTGCATCACCTGCTTGGCGCGGATAATTTTGCCACCAAACGCCTGGGCAATGCTTTGATGGCCAAGGCAAACACCTAAAATGGGTAACTTACCGGCAAAGCTAGTTATGACCTCAACCGAAATACCTGCTTCGTTCGGCGTGCAGGGCCCTGGAGAGATAACTATCTTTTCTGGCGCTAATTTTTCGATATCCGCAATAGTAATTTCATCATTCCTAAAGACCTGAACATCTGCCTTTAATTCAGCCAAATACTGAACAATGTTGTAGGTAAAAGAATCGTAATTATCAATCATTAAAATCATTTGACTACCCCACAAACCATTGCTGCTGCGCGCATGACTGCTCGAGCTTTATTCATCGTCTCTTCCCACTCTAACTCAGGAACTGAATCGGCAACAACACCACCGCCAGCCTGAACATGTAACATCTTGTCTTTGATAACCGCAGTGCGGATCGCAATAGCCATATCCATATTGCCATTCCAGCCAATGTAGCCCACGGCACCGCCATAAATATTTCGCTTCACCGGCTCTAGTTCATCAATAATTTCCATGGCTCTAATTTTAGGCGCGCCACTCAAGGTTCCAGCCGGTAAGGTTGCCTTCAAGACGTCAATTGCACTCATCTCTGGATTCACCTGGCCCACCACATTTGAAGTAATATGCATAACATGGGAATAGCGTTCAACCACCATTTTTTCGGTCACTTCCACAGATCCAGGCTGGCTAATTCTTCCGACATCATTACGACCCAAATCAATCAACATAAGATGTTCGGCAATTTCTTTAGGGTCGGCCAACATTTCCTTTTCCAATAATTGATCATCGACTGCCGTTTCACCACGCCGACGCGTGCCGGCGATAGGACGCACCGTCACTTGCTCGTCTTCCAATCGCGCTAATACCTCAGGGGAAGAGCCGACAATATGAAAGTCTTCTAAATCGAGGAAGTACATATAGGGAGAAGGGTTAAGTCGGCGCAAGGCACGATACAAGTTTATCGGCGCTTCTTCAAAGGGGGCAGAGAATCGTTGCGAGGGAACCACCTGCATGACGTCCCCAGACAGGGTGTACTGCTTCACTTTGTCAACGGCTCGTTTGTAATTATCTTTACCAAAGCTTGATACGAAGGCGCCTTCCGCAAGGTCATCGCTATCCATATTCATAGGTGGCAAGTCAGGCTTTGGTTGGGCTAGTTTAGCTTCTAACTCATCCAGCCTAATTTCAGCGTCAGCTAAAGCATTAGGATCTTTAGCATCTGCATGCACTACAAGCATGATCGTGCCTGAAAGATTATCGAAAACAGCTACCTCGTCAGACGCCATCAATAATACATCCGGCGTACCAAGTTGATCTGGCGGCGCACTTTTAGCCAATCTTGGCTCAACATAACGCACCGTATCATAACCAAAGTAGCCAACCAGCCCGCCGGTAAATCTAGGTAAATCTGGCAGGTCCGGCATACTAAATAGATTTCGGAACCGTTCCACTTCGGCCAGTGGGTCATCAGTCATTCTGGCTACAATGGGTTTGCCGTCGCGGATAATCTCCAGCCGGTTTCCATATAGCTTAAGCACGGTAGATGTCTGCAAGCCAATGAGGGAGTAACGGCCCCATTTTTCGCCGCCTTGAACGGACTCGAAAAGATAAGAATTTGATCCAAATGCCAACTTTAAATACACACTCAAGGGTGTTTCTAGATCAGCGAGCACCTCACGGGTGATGGGAATTCGATTAAAATTTTGGGTTGCCAAGGTGGCAAATGTATCGGGATTCATGACAGCTTCCTGGTTCTTTTGTAATTTAGTTTATGCAGGCACGCAACATGCCCAAGGCTAATTAGTCTCGCCAACAGCAAAAACTCAAATCAAAATGAACATACAAAGTGTCTTTCAAAAGAAACCTCCTGAATGAGCTTAGCATTATAACCAATATCACGATATCAATAAACCTCTGGCCCCTGGCCTCTGGCCGGCCCGCTAAAGATATAACGCCAACTCTCAGGACTACTTTACACTAGCAAGTTCAGCGCGAAGCTTACCAATAACTTCAGAATAATCTGGCTGGCTAAAAATGGCTGATCCAGCAACAAAAGTATCTGCGCCGGCCGCGGCAATCTCAGCGATATTGGCAACGCCTACGCCGCCGTCAACTTCTAACCGAATATCATGCCCACTGCTATCGATCATTTTTCTGGCTTGTTTTAATTTATCAATTGTTGAAGGAATAAACGCCTGACCACCAAAGCCTGGGTTAACTGACATTAACAGTAACATATCGATTTTATCCATCACCCACTGCGCAGTATCAAGGCCCGTGCCAGGGTTTAACACAACGCCAGACTTACAGCCAAGTTCTCGCACTAACTGCAAAGACCTATCAATGTGATTGGTTGCCTCTGGGTGAAATGTGATATAGCTCGCACCGGCATCGGCAAACATTCTAATTAAGTCGTCTACTGGGCTTACCATAAGGTGGACATCAATCGGAGCGGTAACGCCATGATCTCTCAATGCCTTACACACCATTGGCCCGATAGTCAGATTAGGCACATAATGATTATCCATGACGTCAAAATGGACTATATCAGCGCCTGCCTCCAGTACATTATCGACCTCATCTCCTAGACGAGCAAAATTAGCCGCTAAAATAGACGGGGCAATTAAATAATCAATCATAGGGCACCTGAGTTTGGTTAGTCATATAAGTACAATTTAGAAATCATTATATACTGCGACTGCAGACCGGGGCAAAATTACAAAAAAGGTCGCTTAATTAAGCGACCTTTTTATAGATAAAATATCTCTTTCCTTGCTACTCTTCTGCCATGGCTTTCCACTCTTTGTCCAAAGCCTTTCTCTTCCCTCTCTTAGCTTTCATTTTCTCTTTCTTCGCCTTACGATATTCTTTTTTGGTGACAAAGCCGTCACCATCCGAGTCCATCTGATGAAAACGTGCACGGCCTCTGTCAGACATTCGTTGGACCATCGCCTCATGCTCCGCGAGAGATACCTTGTCATCTTTATCAAGATCGGCCTCCTTAAATAAGCCACCTCTCCCCCGCTCATGACCAGGGTTTTTATCTCGCTCGCCTTTATGATGATCGGCAAATCCGGAAACAGATATAAGCGATACTATTACAAAAACAATTCCTTTATTCATCCTTATCATCTCCTCATCTAGCTGTTGACTTTCTCGTAATAACGACGCGAGCACTATTTAGTTGACAAAAATTGTCGTTATTATTTCCCTTAACCAAATTAAAAACTAACCCTCGAGGCTTTAGGTTAAGTTCTTCAATAGTAGCAATCTGCCGATCATTGCCGACAAGTCGGTTCGAACCAGATCGCCATCAATTCGCAAAATAGGCGAAAGTCCTGACGAAAGATGTAAATCTGAGGCACCTTATTTTATACTTAGGGATAGTAGATCGCTGAGATTCATAGTAATAGTTCCTTTATTACGTGAATATATGGATTATCATGTTATTAATCCCCGTTGTGCGATTAATAACATTGTCATTCGGAGAATAACTGCCAACATGTGGTTAGTTAGATGCTCTACATAGCAAAAGCCTGACTGGGTTCGTCCTACTAAGGTAGCAATCATACTGGACTTTATACGCAAAGGCATAGATATTATGAGCAAATTCCTCGGCGTGGTAATGGACCCTATCAAGTCTATTAATTACCACAAAGACACTACTCTGGCTTTGTTGCTTGCTGCCCAACATCAAGGCTTTGAGCTATTTTATATGGAGCAAAATAGTCTATTTATCGACAGCACCGGACCTGGCGCAAAAATGTCTCCCCTTAAGGCACATGCCGATGCCAATAGCTGGTACGAACTAGGCAAGAGCATTATTAAACCTCTCAGTGATCTAGATGTTATTTTGATGCGCAAAGATCCGCCGTTCGATAGCGAATTTATCTACTCCACATACATCCTAGAGGCGGCGGAGCGCCTTGGCACATTAATAGTTAACAAGCCTCAAAGTTTACGCGACTGTAATGAAAAAGTGTTTGCCACCGAGTTTCCACAATGTACACCTCCGCTGCTAGTGAGCAGCGATCCAGAACTGTTAAAACAATTTTTAGGTGAACACAAAGAAGTCGTTTATAAGCCCCTTGATGGAATGGGTGGAACCTCAATTTTTCGGGTCCAGCAGGGTGACCAAAACCTCAATGTCATTATCGAAACTCTAACCAACTATGGCCGAAATACCATCATGGCTCAAAAGTATTTGCCTGAAATTCTTAGTGGCGACAAAAGAATACTGATCATAGACGGGGAAGTAGTTCCCTATTGTGTAGCTAGAATTCCTGCGGCAGGAGAATTTCGGGGTAATCTTGCAGCTGGGGGTCGCGGTGTGGTTCAACCTTTAAGTAAGCGAGATCACTGGATCGCCCAGCAGATTGCCCCCACCTTAGTCGAAAAAGGGCTATTGTTCGTTGGTTTAGATGTCATTGGAGATTATCTAACAGAAATTAATGTTACTAGCCCAACCTGTGTTCGTGAAATTGATAATGCCAAAAATACCGATATAGGTGGTCAATTAATGCGTGCAATTGCAAAAAGATTAGGGGCTTAAGTCGAAATGCTGCCTGGCGTGCGGAGTCTAGAGTTGAGTTTCGGTGCGTAAACCTTCATATTGAGAACCATGAATATCCCAAAAAGAACCGTTACCAGCCTAAAAAACCACTTCTTATTGGCTATGCCTGGCCTTCGTGACCCTAATTTTTCTCAATCAGTGGTATATATTTGCGAGCACAGCCAGGATGGTGCCATGGGCCTCATCATTAACCAACAATTGGATATTAAGGTCAACGCTATCTTTAAGCAGCTAGACTTAGACTATCACGAAGGCTGTGGTGATCATCTGATTTTAGACGGTGGTCCTGTGGCCCGCGACCGTGGATTTATCTTGCATCGAGCCTGCACTCAACGCTGGGAGTCTACTGTTGATATTTCGGATGATGTTAGCTTAACCGCATCAAAGGATATTCTTAGTGATATTGCGGTTGGTAAAGGTCCTCAAAATGCCCTGGTTACTTTGGGTTATTCGAGTTGGGATGCAGGCCAATTGGAACAAGAGCTCACCACTAATAGTTGGTTAACGATCCCAGCCAAATCGGCTATTATTTTTAATACTGAGTGCGAGAATCGCGCTGTGGTAGCCGCAGCATCCATCGGTATAAAACTTGACATGCTGTCCATGGATATTGGACATGCCTGATCTCAAAAAACCTTCTTCATTACTTGCTTTTGACTTCGGCCTTAAGCAAATTGGTGTGGCTTATGGGCAAACCCTGACAAACAACGCAAAGGGTATTGCCATTATTAAAGCGGTTGACGGGGTCCCGCAGTGGTCAGAGATAAGTGCGGTCATTGAGGAGTGGGAACCAAATATAGTACTGGTGGGTCTGCCTCTGAATATGGATGATAGTGAAAGTGAGTTAAGTGGTCGATCTAGAAAATTTGCACGCAGACTGGTGGGCCGCTTTAATGTCGAGGTACAAATGGTCGATGAGAGGCTTACAAGCCAAGAAGCAAAATCATTTGTGCGAGATCAGGCGGAAAACCAAAAAGGAAGAATCCACGATCTAACAAAAATAGACCATATTGCTGCCTCATTAATATTGCAAAGCTGGCTTAATGATCCTAGTTTAGGCCAGCAACCTTAGTGCCACCCACCAATCCCGAAACAACGTATAAAGACAGCCTCCATGCAAGATCAAAGCAACAAAATAGCCGCTCTCAGATCGCGGATCAAATTAGCTGCTAGCGAAGCTCAACGACCGGCTTCTGAAGTCACATTGCTGGCTGTCAGTAAAACCCGAACGTCTGTGCAGGTAAAGCAAGCATATGACAGCGGACTGACAAGTTTTGGTGAGAATTACCTACAGGAAGCCCTAAAAAAAGTTTCTGCATTAAAGTCCTTAACACTAGACTGGCATTTTATTGGCCCGATCCAGTCTAATAAGACCCGTCAAATAGCTGAGAACTTTGCATGGGTGCACAGCGTAGACCGACTGAAAATTGCCCAGCGCTTAAGTGCTCAGAGGCCTGTAACTATGCCTCCTCTCAATATTTGCTTGCAAGTGAATATTGATGATGAACCAACCAAAGCAGGGTTTAAATCAAGTGACTTGCTAGCAGTGGTCGCTGAGATAGCTAGGCTACCCAATTTAAGATTGCGCGGTCTAATGGCAATACCTGAAGCTCGAAAAGACGAACAGGAACAGCGTATACCCTTTCGTCAACTACGGAAATTAAGAGATGAGATAAACCAGTCACTGGACAATTCTCAAAAATTGGATACCCTCTCAATGGGAATGTCTGCAGATCTTGAGGCCGCTATCCTTGAGGGTGCAACTATTGTTAGAGTGGGCACCGATATTTTTGGCCCAAGAAGCACAACAGCAGGGTGATGTATGAGTTCAATCGTATTTATTGGTGGCGGCAACATGGCGTCTTGCTTAATCGGCGGCACTATTGCCAATGGCTTTAAGCCTGGTGATATTCTAGTCAGTGAGCCTAACGAGGCTAGCAGAGAGCGACTAAAGGTAGAGTTTGGCGTCACTGTGGGCGAAGATAACAAAGCTGCTGTGTCTAATGCAAGCGTAGTGGTGTTAGCCGTTAAACCTCAAATTATGCGCAAGGTCGCAATGGATCTAGCACCAGCTTTGAACGATCAAGCGGTGGTGGTATCAATAGCGGCAGGTATCTCAGCAGAGTCTCTTCAGGGTTGGCTTGGTTCATCAGTAGCCATAATTAGAGCTATGCCCAACACCCCCTCACTGGTTCTAGCAGGAGCAACAGCCCTATTTGCCAATCAGTTCACAACAGAACCACAAAAAGATATGGTCACCAATATTTTTCAAGCCGTGGGTTACTGTTGCTGGGTTGATATTGAAGATCAGATAAATGCAGTGATTGCAGTATCGGGAAGCGGACCAGCCTATTTTTTCCGCATTTTAGAGATTATGCAGCAGGTCGGTCAAGAGCTAGGATTATCTGAAGATATAGCGCGCGAGCTTGCGTCTCATACAGCCCTAGGCGCATCTAAGATGGCCCATCAATCGGACAGCAGCCCTTCACAACTTAGACGACAGGTTACCTCTCCGGGAGGCACTACAGAGCGTGCTCTAAGCACTTTTCAAAAAGAAGGCTTGGAAACTATTTTTCGGAACGCCATGACCAGCGCGCTTAAACGAGCTGAAGAAATGTCCAAAGATTTTGCAGAGTAGTCGATTTAATAAAGGAGTTACTTAATGGGTGATGGTGCAGTTAATATTATTAGGTTAGTCATTGATCTTTATGCCACCGTGCTGTTGGTGAGACTATTGCTACAATTAGTCCAAGCTGACTTTTTTAACCCCATATCGCAGACGATATTTAAAGTCACTGCGCCAGTCGTTGAGACATTGCACAAAATATTTCCAACCTTTGGCAGATTTAATACTGCGGCACTGATAAGCGCCATTCTGGTTAAGTGGTCGTTCTTTATTATCATGATAGGCTTTGAAAAAGTTTTGGTTGAGCAACTGCCCACCTATCTGTTTGTCGCGGCATTGTCTTTATTAGCTAGCTTAATCCAGATTTATTTTTACGGCATTCTTATTCTGGCTATTTCTAGCTGGGTGGGGACCACTAACCACCCGACGGTCAGGGTCATTAGCCAAATAATAGATCCTTATATGAAGCCCTTTAGAAAGGTGATTCCACCGATCGGCATGATTGACATTTCGCCCATGGTGGCGATATTTACACTGATGTTTATTCGAGGCCAAGTATTGCCACTACTGAGTAATTTAATCTAATTTTTCCTGCATTCTTCCTAGTTATCCCAATTAATTAGTTACCTTGCAAAACAATTCGGTACGGCGAAATCCAAAATAATAGTGATGAACGGTTAATCTTCCGGGCGCAAAGTCCTTCATATCAATACCCCTTTGATCCTGCCAGGGTTCACTCATGTTAAGCAGGAAACCCAAACCAAGATGACAACTCTAGGCGGATTCATAAAAGGTTATAACCATTAATAATGCCTATGCTAGGTTAATCTAATGGTACACTTGGTCTTTAAAAAAACCCTAAAACCAAGCCGTTGTTTTTAATACTATGTCTCCAGATAGTTCACCACCCTCCAGTCCTGATAACCTACACGGCGTTACTGTACCTCAAACAGTAGTCATAAATAGGCCCATGGATTTGGTGTGTGGAGCGACTTTGCCCTCTCATTCTCTTGTTTTTGAAACCTACGGAACTCTCAATAAAGCGCGCAGCAATGCCATTCTTATCTGTCATGCGTTAAGCGGTGATCATCATGTTGCCGGAATTGATACAGAGGGAAAAATTGGTTGGTGGGATCACTATATTGGTCCAGGCAAAGCTATAGATACCAACAAATTCTTTGTCGTATGTCCCAATAATATTGGTAGTTGTTTTGGCAGTACTGGGCCGACCTCCAATAACTCTAGAACCGGCAAGGCCTATGGTGACAGCTTCCCGTCAATACAAGTAAGAGACTGGGTTGAGTCTCAAAAATATCTGATGGATCACTTAAAAGTCGAGTGTTGGGCTGCGGTAATCGGTGGTAGTTTGGGTGGCATGCAGGCAATGTGTTGGTCACTAGCCTACCCTGACAAGTTAAAATATGCTGTTGTGATCGCGGCGGCTATGAAATTGTCAGCACAAAATATTGCCTTTAATGAAATTGCACGCCGCGCCATACAATCCGATGTTGAGTTTAAAGAGGGCCATTATTTAGATCACGAAACTAGTCCAAAACAGGGCCTTGCGCTAGCGCGTATGATTGGACACTTAACCTATTTGTCTGACGATGCTCTCGGTACAAAGTTTGGTCGTTTGGTGAATGGTGGTGATATAGGGACGACTGAGAAAGAGGTGGGTGAATTTGAAGTCGCCAGTTATCTGAATTATCAGGGTGATAAATTTTCTCAGAAATTTGATGCCAATAGTTATATTTTGATTACCAAAATGCTCGATCATTTCGACCTAGCCCAAGATTATAACGACGACCCAGCTAAAGCCTTCAGTCATGCCCAATGTCAATTTTTGATCGTTTCATTCAGCAGTGATTGGCGGTTTTCACCACTATGCTCAGAACAAATTACCGACTCTTTGATGAGTGCAGGTAAAGCAGTCTCTTATATCAAAATCGAATCTGATCAAGGGCATGATGCTTTTCTTTTGCCTAACTCGCGATATCAAAAAGCCGTTAGTCTTTATCTCAGCCGAGTTTCAAATGAACTCGAAGAAAGCTCATCATGATCAACGACACCGTACCTATTGACACGTGGATCGAGCCTAAATCTCGCTTACTAGATCTCGGTTGCGGTGACGGCACACTACTGCGAAGATTAATCGATGATTATCAGGTTCAAGGTTATGGATTAGAAATTGATCCTGATTCTATCAACCAGTGTATTCAAAAAGGCCTTAACGTCATCGAGCAAGATTTAAATAAAGGCTTAAAGAATTTTCCCGACAACAGCTTTGATACTGTCCTTATGAGCCAAACATTGCAAGCTTTGCGGAATCCACACTTGGTTCTCGATGAAATGCTCAGAATCGGCAACCGTTGCATTGTTACCTTCCCTAACTTTGGTCATTGGCAAACGCGCGTTTTTTTGTCGATTCGAGGGCGCATGCCGGTCACACAGCAACTTGCCTATCAATGGTATGACACACCAAATATCCACTTATTTACCTATAAGGATTTCGAAGCACTCTGTTCTGAGCGCAGCATTAAAATATTAAAAAGAAGCTTTGTCGGCAGTCAACTTCTAGGATTAAATAACCTCTGCCCTAGCCTATTTGCCAAAACAGCGGTTTATCATTTAGCAAAATAGGGTTTAATAGTCAGGCAACAATCATAAGGAGGATCAAACTAATGAAAAGGATCATTCTGGTAGCTATGCTTTTGGTTATGCCGCTGATGGGGCTGGCATTTGAAAAACAACTCTACAAACAGCATGGTGACTACAAAATTTTTTTCAGCGCCTTTAATAGTTCCTTTATCGATCCCAATATTGCAGTGGCAAACAATATTGTCAGAGGTAAAGGTAAAGGCATCGTTAATATTGCCGTTATGGAAACCCTAGCAGTTGGAACGCCCTCGAGCGTTTCTGGCCAGGTATTCAATATCTTGCAACAAAGTCAGTCATTAGAGTTTGTTGCTATTAAAGAGGGGCTAGCACTCTATTACCTCGCACCCTTTGAATTTGATAATGAAGATTATCTAACCTTTAAGATTACGGTTAAACCTAACAATGGCAAGCCAAGCTATACCTATGATTTCAAATTTCAAAAAAAAATGTACCATGACTAATCACCAACAATGCGGACATTTAAAGTGAGCAATGCAAAAAATATCGTACTAGCTAGCGGTAACCCTGGCAAAATTAAAGAGCTACAAGAGCTATTAGGCGGCCTAGAGATTCGCATCACCCCCCAAGGCGATTTAAATATTTCAGATATCGAAGAGACCGGTCTAACATTTGTCGAAAATGCCATTCTAAAAGCTAGAAATGCCTCTGCGCTGTCAGGCCTTCCCGCTATTGCTGATGACTCCGGCCTAGAAGTTGATTATCTTCTAGGGGCGCCAGGCATATACTCCGCGCGCTACTCTGGTGATGGCGCCACTGACGCGACCAATCGCGAAAAGCTATTAGCAGCATTAACGGATATTCCCATCGACCAGCGCGGCGCTCGCTACCAAGCAGTTATTGTCTATCTGCGCCACGCAGAAGATCCTACGCCCATTATCTGCCAAGGAACATGGGAGGGTAGTATTACTTTAGAACATCGAGGCACTCACGGATTCGGTTATGATCCAATCTTCTATGTTCCAGAAATGGCTTGCCATGCTGCGGAACTAGATAAATCAACCAAACATAGCCTTAGCCATCGAGGCAAAGCCATTGCTCAATTTTTACAGCAAATGAGCTTGTGATTCATCTACCGCCACTCTCGCTCTACATTCATATCCCTTGGTGCGTTAAAAAATGTCCTTACTGCGATTTTAACTCCCATGTAGCCAAGGGTAATATTCCCGAGCAGCCTTATATTGCCGCCCTAATCGAAGATCTCAAAGCTGATTTGCATTGGGTACAGGGCAGAAAATTACGTTCAATTTTTATCGGTGGTGGCACCCCCAGTCTTTTTTCTGGGCCAGCAATCGAAGCCATCCTAGTTGCTGCAGAAGGCTTGATAGGATTTGAGTCAGATATTGAGATCACCCTAGAAGCTAACCCCGGAACGTTTGAGCAAAACAAATTTTCTGATTTTCGCAGTGCCGGCATTAATCGACTATCGATCGGAGTGCAAAGTTTTGACGATTCACACCTTAACCGCCTTGGTCGAATTCATGATGCTGGTCAGGCCCTGAGGGCAATTGCCACAGCCAGATCGGTGGGTTTTGATAACTTCAATATCGACCTTATGCATGGTTTGCCCAATCAGACCATTAGTCAGGCTGAGGCTGATCTCACACAGGCTATTGATGCCGGTGCCATGCATATATCTTGGTATCAACTCACTATAGAGCCAAATACCGAGTTTTTCTCAAAACCACCACTGTTGCCCATTGATGATCGTCTAGCCGATATACAACAAGCTGGCATGGTCATGCTACAAGAAAATCAGTTTGAGCAGTATGAGATCTCCGCCTTTGCCCTAAATAATCAAAAAGCAGCACACAATATGAACTATTGGCAGTTTGGCGACTATTTGGGTATCGGTGCAGGTGCTCACGGAAAGATTACTCTTCCCGAACAACAGCAAGTGCTTCGAACTGCGAAAACTCGGCAGCCCGATCATTATTTAGATCGTATGGGATCTGCTATCAGCCAAAGTAACGCCATTAAACCTGATGAAATGGCATTAGAATTTATGATGAACGGTTTGCGCTTAAAACAAGGTGTACCTATCGATTATTTCAAGGCTAGAACCGGAATAGACCCCAAGTCTATTCAGAAAGTGACTAGCCACTTAGAATCTCTTGGGTTACTAGAGCCAAATTCAAATAACTATCGCACGACCCCCTTGGGTTACCAATTTTTAAATACGGTATTGCAGGCGTTCTGAAGTGGTCTTGATTTATTTATTTGTGTATAGTTATTTGAGATTTCCCCGCCAGTAACCAGGAGTTTTGTCTTGCCCATTAATCAAAGGCCCGCCATTTTAGGTAAAATAGTGACTACGATTGTCGCCCTTTTTTTGGCAACAGTGACTCTTGCTCAACCGGCTCATAAAGAGAACGACCACTGCTATGTAGACGGTCTTTCAGAGCGCCTGCGCTGTGGCTATGTCAAAGTCGCAGAAAATCCAGATAACCCCAACGGCCGCAAAATTAACATTCATTACGCGATAATTCCGGCGGTTAAAAATATTTATCCTAATCAGGCTTTCCTCGCCATTGCGGGTGGTCCAGGCCAGTCGGCAATCGATAACGCCCCACTGTTTGATAACACATTTGGACAGATTCGAGAGACCAGAGATATTTTGCTCATCGATCAGCGCGGAACGGGCCGCTCCAATATTTTGCACTGTCCCGAAGATAAAGATATCTCACCACTACTCATCAATGGAGATGATTTTGATACCGTCGCAGAAACCAAGAAATGTCTTGCCTCAATTGATAGCGATGTCACTCAATATACTAGCACCAACGCCCTTAATGATTTTGAGGCAGTGAGAAAATCTCTTGATTACGACAAGTTACATGTCTATGGCATTTCCTATGGATCGCGCATGGCGCAGCTATATATGCGCGAGTACGCTGAAGCACTAGCCACAGTTACCTTAGACGGCGTTGTCCCTATGCAGCAATCTGTTCTAGCCATTGGGTTGGCTATTGATCGCGCATTCAACCTACTAATTAGTGACTGTGAAAATCAGGACCAATGCCAAAATCAATTTCCCTCTATTCGAGAAGCCTTAGCTAATATCAAATCCCAACTGTTGCTAAAGCCTATCAAAACGCAAATATTCCACCCAATGACAGCTCAGCCGACAGAGTTTTTGCTGACCCATGATAAGTTTCTTGGGGTCATTCGCCTTGCCCTGTATTCACCTAAAACAAGGGTTCTGCTACCCCACGCAATAGACCAGGCAGGCAAAGGGAATTATCAAGCTATCTTAGGACTCTATTCTTTAACCATGGAGGGCATGGACATAGCCATGGGTATGCATGCGTCTGTGGTCTGCAGTGAAGATATACATCGACTTTCTGCTGATTTAAGAGCAGAGCTTGCACAGTCCTATATAGGCGAAACGATGTTCTCTGAGCTATCCCAAGTGTGCTCAGTCTGGCCCAGTGATAAAGTCGACGAGCGTTTTTCTGCCCCCGTCTCTTCCAATATCCCTACCCTGCTTCTGTCGGGCGAGTTGGACCCGGCAACACCCCCTGATTGGGCAAAGCTTGCCATGACCGGCATGGAAAATGCCAAGCATCTCATTGCCCCTTATGCAGCTCATGGTGTGGCCATGCAGTCTTGCGCCAATCGTATAGTCGCTCAGTTAGTTGAGGAGAGCTCTATCTTAGAGTTAAATGGCGACTGCCTGAAAGACGTCCGTAAAAGGGGTTTTTATCTCAATGCTAGCGGCATCGACATATTCATGCCATCCACTGAACAACCGCTAAAGATAACTTCTGAGGAAGTACTATGATCTCGGTCTCTAACCTATCAAAAAAAATCGGTGACGTACAAGCCCTAGACGGCTTAAGTTTCCATGCGGAAGATGGCCAGATAACTGGGCTTTTAGGCCCCAATGGTGCAGGGAAAACGACATGCTTGAGGACTATTTTCGGACTTCTAAAAGCAGACCAAGGAATCGCCACAATCAACGGCATCGATGTTGCTATAAAGCCTGTTGAGGCAAAGCAACAGTTAGGGCTATTTCCAGATCCATTTGGAATTTATGAGAGGCTAACCCCGCGGGAATATATCCGTTACTTTGCCGAACTAAGCGGCTTATCTAGACGTGGAGCAGTAGATGCCACGAACAAAGTTATCGATGACTTACACCTTGAGGATATTGCTGATCGGCGATGTAAAGGATTCTCCCAAGGCCAGCGGATGAAAACAGCACTGGCCCAAGCTATCGTTCACAAACCGAAAAATATCGTCCTTGATGAACCGACTCGAGGCCTAGATGTAATGAGTACAAGAGTGCTCAGAGACATGCTCCGTAAGCTTAAGGCCGAGGGGCACTGCATCTTGTTTTCGAGCCATGTAATGCAAGAAGTAGCCTCCCTTTGTGATCGTGTAGTCGTTATGGCCGACGGAAAGGCAGTCGCCATCGGCAGCCCACAGGAACTCTGTGAGCAAACTAACCAAACGTCCCTGGAAGAAGCCTTTATCGCTCTCATTGGCACCGACGAGGGGATCGCGGCATGAATAGCCGATTTTTTAGCTTGCTCCGCAAAGAATTAGTCGACGCCGCAAGAGATAAACGGTCAGTCATGGCCGGTCTTTACTACGCTATTTTCGTGCCCATATTCATGGCCGCCATGATAATGTTACTGATCGATCAAATAACAAGTGCTGAAGATTTAGGCATTACGATTAGCAATGCCGACGCCGCACCCGACCTTATTGCTTTTCTAGATAACCAAGGCATTAGGCATAGCGATGACAAAGCAGAAAGCAAAGCTATTGAAATAATCATCGGCGATAGCTATGCCGAACAAATGCGTCGCGCTGAACCTGCCGAGGTTATCTTGATCGCGGACGGGTCAGAGGAAAACCTGCAAAGCGCTATCCGCAGAACCCAAAGAACCCTACAAAATTATAGTGCCGAGATGGCTGGTTTAAGGCTTATTGCTCGAGGGATTAACCCTAGAATAATGAACTCACTGAACGTAAAGATGCAAGATCAAAGCTCCTCCGAATCTAAAGGTGGTCAGCTGATAGGAATGATTATCTTGTTTATGCTGCTATCGATATTTGTCTCAGGAATGAATCTTGCTATTGATACCAGCGCGGGAGAGCGAGAGCGTAACTCTCTGGCCCTTTTGTTAAGTCACCCCATCAGTCTGCAACAACTGATTGCTTCCAAAGTCTGTGCGGTAAGTGCTTTCGGCATGTTAGGGCTGGTATTGGTGCTAATAATGTCAAAACTTATCTATCCCATGGTGCCATGGCAAGAACTTGGGTTTAGTGTAGATATTAGCTTCAGTTTCATGATCGCCACACTCATAGTCGGGGCCTTTATTGCAATTTTAGCGGCAAGTATGCAACTATTTGTATCCTTTATGGCCAAGAGTTTTAAAGAAGCTCAGACGTACATCTCCTTTGTCTTGTTCGTTCCCATGATAATGTCCTACGCCGTCACGTTCGACTTAGCAACAGATGAGTTGCGCTGGGCACCAGTGACTGGGCAGCTACAAGCTCTGATCGATTTAATGAAAGGTAAAGAAATTCCCCTGCTGCAACTGACCGTTTCTTGTCTATCAACGCTGATTATCTCAGTCGCGTTAGTCTTAGGTATGGAGCGTTTACTAAAAAGTGAAAAGATTGTTTTTGGCCTCTAAGCCTGAATACTGGCACTAGCTAAATCGCATCGATAGTTGTCTGTTAAATAACGTCTTAAGCAATTCTATGTTGTTCACACCCGCATAGGTGGGTCGCATGATCATCGCCAGCTCGCGGTGAGGTCCAGGTTCACTAAGGTGCACATTAGAAAGAGACTCGTTAGCCCCCATTAAGGTCGCCAATGCCATCTGCGGGACCAATGTAGAGCCCATCTTTCCCACAACTAACTGAATCAATGTCTCTAGACTTGCAGCACTCACACTGTGATAAGAGTTGCTAGCTATCATGCAAGTGTCGAGAATCTGGTCCTTTAAGCAATGGCCATCTTGCAACAACATAAGCTCTGCTTGGTCTAATTCGCCGGCGGAGATATGATCTCTCCCGGCGAGATGATGATCTTTGTGGCTAATCCAATAAAAGTCCTCCTGCCAAAAAGTGAACGTCAGTAACCCCTCAAGATCATACGGTAAGGCCAATATAGCGGTATCTATTTCACCGCGTTTAACTTTCCCCGCCAACACCTCAGACTGCCCTTCAATAATGGTCAACTGTAACGCAGGATATTGCCGGTTAATGGCGGGTAAAATAATAGGCAAGAGGTAGGGTGCGATTGTCGGAATAATACCGATAGACATCGGCCGACTTAACGGCGCTTGCTGTGTTTCTGCCAAGTGCTCAATATCATCAACTTGCAGCATGATGGTTTGCGCTTTCTCCAGTACCTGCTTACCCAATTCAGTAATTAGCACTTTTTTAGTATCCCGCTCAAATATCTGAATGCCTAATTGCTTTTCCATCTCAGTAAGAGCATTACTGAGCGTTGAAGGAGATATAAAACAGGCGTCTGCTGCGCGCTTAAAATGCAGCGTTTTCGACACTGCCAACGCGTAATTCAGCTGCTTAAGTGAAACCATTATCTGTTTACCCAATTAGTTAGTGTTCATTTTAATCGAACATCATGGTTCTTATTAATATATTTATCAATACATGAAATGTTTGTATGGTTGAGGGAGATTGTGATCATACACAAGCAAGCCACTTAAAAATCACTTGTAATATTAAAGGACCTCGTTATGGTGTTAATTGACACCCAAATAAAACCCTAGGTCACTAATGGTTAACATCGCTTTTTTGCGAAAGAGCGAGCAAAAGAGGTAATAAAGATGAGCAACGATACCCAAGGTAAATGCCCCGTTATGCACGGTGGCTTAACAAGCAATAATTCAAGCGGAACCAGTAATCGTGACTGGTGGCCCAATCAGTTAAATTTAAGTATTCTTCACCAGCACGATCACAAGTCTAATCCTATGGATGAAGATTTTGATTACAGCGAAGAGTTCAAAAAACTTGACTATGCAGCGCTGAAACAAGATCTGCATGACCTAATGACAGACTCTCAAGACTGGTGGCCAGCAGACTATGGTCACTATGGGCCATTCTTCATCCGTATGACCTGGCATGCTGCCGGAACCTACAGAACGGGTGATGGGCGCGGGGGCGGCGGCACTGGTGCACAACGTTTTGCACCACTCAATAGCTGGCCTGATAACGGCAATCTCGACAAAGCCAGACGACTTCTGTGGCCTGTTAAGCAAAAGCATGGCAACAAAATAAGCTGGGCCGATCTGCTTATTCTTGCGGGTAATGTTGCTATTGAATCTATGGGCGGCAAAACCTTTGGTTTTGGTGGTGGACGTCCTGATATCTGGGCCCCAGAAGAAGACATTTATTGGGGTGCGGAAGAAGAGTGGTTAGATAACAAGCGTTACACCGGCGAGCGCGAGCTGGAAAACCCATTAGCTGCGGTACAGATGGGTCTAATCTACGTTAATCCAGAAGGACCGGATGGTAACCCAGATCCACTTCTCAGTGCTTTTGACGTGAGAGATACCTTTGCTCGCATGGCAATGAACGACGAAGAAACTGTTGCCCTAGTGGCTGGCGGCCACACCTTTGGCAAAGCACACGGTGCTGGCGATGCCGAACTTGTTGGCGTTGAACCTGAAGGCGGACCTATTGAAGATATGGGCTTTGGCTGGAAGAGCACCCATGCCTCGGGTCAAGGCAGTGACACGATCACTAGTGGTTTTGAAGGTGCTTGGACTGCGAACCCCACTACGTGGGACAACGGATACTTCGACCTTCTTCTTGGTTATGAGTGGAAGCTGGTGAAAAGCCCTGCAGGTGCGCAGCAATGGCACCCAATTGACCCCGATGAAAAAGATCTGGCACCAGACGCCGAAGATGCATCTAAGCGCGTAACTACATTCATGACCACCGCTGACATGGCCATGCGTGAAGATCCTGCCTACCGTGCAATTTCCGAGCGGTTCCACAAAAACCCTGACCAATTTGCAGACGCCTTTGCTCGCGCTTGGTTCAAGTTGCTGCACAGAGATATGGGCCCCATTGCTCGCTATCTTGGGCCAGAAGTACCTGCCGAAGAACTCATTTGGCAAGACCGCGTGCCTCAAGGTGCTGCAGATTATGATGTTGATGCTGTTAAAGCAAAGATTGCCGCTAGCGGTTTAAGTGTTCAAGAAATGGTTGAAACGGCTTGGGCAAGTGCCTCTACTTATCGTGGTTCGGACATGCGTGGTGGTGCTAACGGCGCGCGTATTCGTCTTGCACCGCAAAAAGACTGGGCTGCAAACAAGCCAGAGCAACTCTCTAAAGTATTGGTCGCACTCGAAGCTATTTCTGCAGAGTCTGGCGCCTCGATCGCCGATGTCATTGTACTGGCCGGTAATGTTGCCATTGAGCAAGCATCTGGCGCTAGCGTTCCATTTACTCCTGGCAGAGGTGATGCTTCACAAGAGCAAACCGATGTTGAGTCATTTGATGTACTCGAGCCTAATGCTGATGGCTTCCGTAACTACCTGAAAAAAATGTATTCAGTTAGTGCTGAAGAAATGATGCTCGATAAAGCACAACTCCTTGGCTTAACTGCTAAAGAGATGACCGTACTCGTTGGTGGGCTTAGATCTCTGGGCATTAGTGCAGATGATCGCGGCGTCTTTACCGACAACCCAGGTACACTTAGCAATGACTTCTTCGTCAACTTGCTAGATATGGGTGTTGCTTGGGAGGCCAATGGTGGCAACAGTTATAAGGGTACTGATCGCGCCAGCGGTGAGAAGGTAAGAACCGCGTCAAGGGTTGATCTTGCCTTTGGTTCTAACTCTCAGCTTCGCGCAATCTGTGAGGTCTATGCCACAGCAGACGCAAAAGCAAAATTCGAGAAAGACTTTATTGCCGCTTGGAACAAGGTAATGAATGCTGATCGGTTTGACTTAGCGTAATGTTATAAGGCTACAACGAAAAGGGCTTGGTTAACCTTAGTTACCAAGCCCTTTTTTGTGGGTTAAGCAAAACCTAAACACCCCGCGGGCTAATTACCACATCAAGACACTAACTAATTTGGTTTTTATGATCAACCCAATACTTATCTTTAAGAAGAGTCTCGCAGAGTTTGCCCGTTGGATGACGAGGCAACTCCTTGGCCGCTTCAGGAGCTGGGCATCAATGATATTCGGCTAACAATTTGATGACATTTAGACCAGTAGAGCCCACTAGCTTTCGTTAATGGGCTCTACTTTTAAATCAAAATTGCAGTCAACTGTGCATATCATTTGAAGCCCAAGCAAAGTCGATGGTATGATCATGTCCTGATCGGCATATCGCTGTTAAAATACCCATTTGGAGAACTCACTCAATGAGCGAAAATATTGTTCACGTTACTGATGCCAGCTTTGAAACTGATGTCCTACAGTCTGAAACTCCTGCTTTGGTTGACTTCTGGGCTGAGTGGTGTGGCCCCTGCAAAATGATTGCACCAATCCTCAGCGAGGTCGCAGACGAATACACAGGAAAAATAAAGATCTGTAAAGTTGATGTAGACAGCAACCCGGAGACTGCCGCTAAATTTAATGTTCGCGGGATCCCAACTCTGCTCGTATTTAAAAACGGAACTGTAGAAGCAACCAAAGTTGGTGCTCTATCTAAAAGCCAATTAGTCGAATTCGTTGATAGTTTAGTCTAAATATCATTTGGGCCTAGTTCACTGGGCCCGAAATATTTCCTTGCGCTTTCTATGATCATCGCTATACTCAAGCTCTAAGAACAAATTCCAGCCGCATCTGACGTCTCTGAACATAACCCTTTGCGCCGACCAGGCTTTTAAATCATCCATTTCCCAAACTAGCTATCAGCTAACATTCCGCAATTTATTTGCATAACAACCTTAAAAATAACCTATCTATGAACCTTTCAGAATTAAAGCACAAACCTATTCCCGAACTACTAGAAATGACAAAAGCCTTAGGCCTCGACAACCTAGCTCGTTCTCGGAAAAATGACATTATCTTTGCCCTACTTAAAAAACACGCTAAAGGCGGTGAAGATATCTATGGCGATGGGGTGCTTGAAATTCTCCCTGATGGTTTTGGGTTTTTACGTTCCTCAGACGCTTCTTACTTAGCTGGCGCAGATGACATTTATGTATCACCCAGCCAGATAAGGCGCTTTAACCTGCGCACCGGCGATGCTATATCGGGAAAAATAAGACCACCAAAAGATGGTGAGCGCTATTTCGCGATGCTCAAGGTTGATACTATCAACTATGACGCGCCAGAAAACGCGCGCAACAAAATTCTTTTCACCAATCTAACACCTCTATTCCCTGATGAACGCCTAACGTTAGAAGCAGGTAACGGATCTTCCGAAGATTTAACAGGCCGTATTATTGATCTAGTGGCTCCGATTGGTAAGGGTCAACGAGGCTTGATTGTTGCACCGCCAAAAGCCGGTAAAACCATTATGATGCAGAATATCGCTCAGTCGATTGTTCGCAACAACCCAGAGTGCTACATCATCGTACTATTGATCGATGAGCGTCCTGAAGAAGTCACTGAAATGCAGCGAACCGTTCGCGGTGAAGTTATCGCCTCCACCTTTGATGAGCCACCTACTCGCCACGTGCAAGTCGCTGAAATGGTCATTGAAAAAGCTAAGCGTTTAGTAGAACATAAGAAGGATGTAGTCATCCTGCTTGACTCAATTACACGTCTGGCAAGAGCCTACAACACGGTAATACCTTCATCAGGCAAGGTGCTTACAGGTGGCGTTGATGCCAATGCTCTAGAAAAGCCTAAGCGTTTCTTTGGTGCTGCGCGCAACATTGAATTCGGCGGTAGTTTAACCATCATCGCTACTGCGCTGGTGGAGACTGGTTCCAAGATGGACGAAGTCATCTACGAAGAATTCAAAGGCACAGGTAACATGGAATTAATTCTCGATCGTAAGATCGCAGAAAAACGTGTTTACCCGGCGATAAATGTACGTCGCTCTGGTACGCGCCGTGAAGAGCTATTGATTGAGGAATCAGAACTACAACGCGTCTGGATTCTGCGCAAACTACTCCATGATATGGAAGATATAGGTGCTGCAGAATTTATGGTTGAGAAGCTTAAAGGATTCAAAAACAATACCGAATTCTTTGGTGCCATGAAACGTAAGTAACAATCTCTTAACAGAGATATCGAGTTCATCGATTATGAAAAGCGCTGATCTTCGCGACTTTATTGCTCTTCTCGAACAACGGGGAGAGCTGGTGCGTATCAGCCAAGAAGTCGATCCCTATTTAGAAATGACCGAGATCAGCGACCGTACACTGCGCGCAAAAGGTCCGGCTCTGCTGTTCGAAAATCCCAAAGGCCACAACGTCCCCGTATTGTGCAACTTATTCGGCACCCCCGAACGAGTTGCTTTAGGTATGGGACAAGAAAATGTTAGCGCCCTTCGTGATATTGGCGAACTACTGGCCTTTTTGAAAGAGCCCGAACCACCCAAAGGTTTGTTAGATTTGTGGGAGAAACGCCATGACTTTAAGCAAGTACTCAACATGCCCGTCAAGGTGATAAAAAAGGCACCCTGTCAGCAAATCGTACTTGAAGGTGATGAGGTTGACCTTGATAAACTACCCATTCAGACCTGTTGGCCCGGCGATGCCGCACCGCTTATTACATGGGCCCTAGCGATAACTCGCGGTCCAGAAAAAGAGCGGCAAAATCTTGGCATTTATCGTATGCAAAAAATCGCCAAAAACAAACTGATCATGCGCTGGTTGGCTCACCGTGGCGGTGCACTGGACTATCGTGATTTTCGAAAGAAAAACCCTGGCAAACCTTACCCTGTAGCCATTGCTTTGGGTGCTGATCCAGCAACAACATTGGGTGCAGTAACGCCCGTGCCAGACACACTATCTGAATACGCGTTTGCAGGCCTGTTGCGTGGCGAAAAAACCCAGGTGGTAAAGTGCCTTGGCAGTGATTTGCAAGTGCCTGCCAATGCAGAATACATTCTTGAAGGCTTCTTGCATGGCGATGAAGCTGATGAAGGGCCCTTTGGCGATCACACTGGCTACTACAACGAGGTAGAGTCGTTTCCGATATTTACCATCGATCGTATTACTCATCGTGAAAATCCTATTTATCACAGTACCTATACCGGCCGCCCGCCAGATGAACCGGCTATTTTGGGTGTCGCATTAAACGAAGTGTTCGTGCCTATCCTGAAAAAGCAGTTTCCTGAGATTGTCGACTTTTACCTGCCACCTGAAGGCTGCTCGTATCGTATGGCTGTGGTCAGCATGAAAAAGCAATACCCCGGTCACGCTAAGCGAGTAATGATGGGAGTTTGGTCATTCCTACGGCAATTTATGTATACCAAATTTGTGATCGTCACTGATGATGATATCGATGTGCGCAACTGGGAAGATGTTATTTGGGCTATGACAACGCGCATGGACCCGGTGCGGGATACGGTAATGATTGAAAACACCCCCATCGACTATCTTGATTTTGCCTCACCCGTGTCCGGCCTAGGTTCTAAAATGGGGATGGATGCCACTAACAAAATGCCCGGAGAAACTGACCGTGAATGGGGTGAACCTATCGCGATGGATGATAAGGTCAAGCAACGTGTGGATGATCTTTGGAACGAGCTTGGTATTGAGAAAATATAAAAATTTTGTGAGCTTAGGCTGTGTGCTTTTGCAGTTCCGCACGAACACACAGCCTAAATCATGGGTTTAAGCTCGTGATTCCATGGCGCTTTTAAAATTAAATAACATCGCAACGATAGCAATTATCAACAACACGGCCGGGGCGGTAACGCTATATTCAATATCTACTGGATCGATATTTCCAAGCAACAATGCCAGAAAAATACCATGGTAGATAATGCCGAAGGCACCAAGGCACACAGCCGAAATTTTAGCGCTCAAGTTAGGTCCGTAGAGGGGGCCTGCTGCCAGCAAAGCAAAAACCGCGTACAACCAGAATCCTAAATAATCAAAAGACGCATACAACGAATAAGGTACGGAGACGTTTAATATGAGAAGTAATGCATCCGCCATTTGAGCGCCGGGGCCTCCTGCAGAAACGGTATCCGCCAGCATCGGTATAGTCCAAACCGCAATAAACTTAGGAATAATGAAGGCCATAACCGACATCGCCACTACGACTGCGGCGATTAGGCCTCGCAATGGGTCATTGCGGGAAACTTGCCATGCAATACAAAAAAAGACGCCTGACGAGCTAAGCATAAAGACGATCTGATTGGCCCAGCCCAAAATAAAAGCGCCTCTATTAGCCGTCAACCAAGCAATTCGATCCGCATGGTCTGCCCCAAATCCGCCTGGGGCATCTAGTGGTAAAAATCCAGATACCACGGCTACTATAATGGTAGTGATAGCTGACCAAAAGCCTAGCTTGTTAATTTGGTGATCTAATGAAACAGTTGTGCTCATTATCTTCTCCTAAATGTAATAAAAAAGCCTTTGAGTAAACCTGCATCACTAGAGCATGACTAATAGTCTTTGTGCCTAAGTCAGCAACATTGCTATAGACCATAACGCTAAAGAATGTCGGATGACATGTAAAGTGTTATGCGATTTAACGGGGTTTTCCTACTTTATTCTTGCCGCTGTGAAAGGTAAATTAAGACAAGGCAGTGGAGCTTCTCGGCGAGCCGCTATGGCAAGACCGACTTCATATTTATTTTTTGTACTTGTCCTGGACAAACTCCCTAACGAGCTCAAAGACAGTCGTATTTTCATCCGACCAAGGTCTATCTTTACCAACAAACAATGTTGTCCCTTCTACCATAGACATTATCAAAAGTGCCTCTGCATGAGGTGCGGCGCTGCCACTACGCTCCAGACTTTTCTCTAATATTTGAATATATTCTCTGTAGAGGTCATCGACCAAATCTGCCACTAACGGCTCAATCAGCATCATTCCCCAGAGTTGCGGCCACAGCCTATCTTCCTGAAATAGACCACCGACAGGATCAGTCAGCAGAAACGTCAACAGGTCATTAATGTCTAGGGAGTTGACATCTAATCTCATTAGTTCAAAGTTCTTTTTATACTCAGCCTTAATATAAGCAACTAAAGCGCGCAGCATGACCTCCCGTGTTCGAAAATGGTACTGCAAAGCACCCAATTTGATGCCGCTCTCGCGAGCCAGAGCGCGCATAGTTAAGCTACCATAGCCAGAATCGGCAATAATTTTGATCGCTGTCTGCAGTATTTGAAGCTTACGCTCACTCATAGAGATTTCCCTAAGTATTGACATGTCAATAGACATGCGAGAACATGTCATTCGACATGCTTTCTAGTTTGCCGGATATTTAGTCCTTTTATTTGGGGATATTAGCACGATTGTCGATGTCGGTAATTATAGGATTAAGTGATGGATGCCTGGGATGCCATCTTAAAACCAAAATAACTTTTTGAGCTAACAGGGTTATGAACACCGTCACCAATACTGAAGACAATAGTTCATCTGATTAGTCTGGCGAGCGCTATTAGCCCCCACGAGGTCTTAAGCAGCAGCGCATAATTTCTTGCGATGACGAATAAGTAGGAATTAGTAAAATGGGAGATAAAAGATTGAGATTGCTGCGTCACAGACTAATCAACGGTTGGCCGCTATTTTTTATGATCACGGGCTTGACTCTAGGTGGAATGATCACAGGGATGATTATGATTGGGTTCTCGACGCCTGAATCAATCGTGCAGTTGATACGCTTGTCTGTACGATTTGCATCCCCTTGGATATTTATCGCATTTTCTACGTCAGCTCTGGTAGTGCTTTACCCTGGCAGTTTTTCAAAATGGCTGTTGCGTAACCGTCGTTATACCGGTTTATCCTTTGCCGCTGGGTTCGCCTGGCAGGCAGTATTCATTGCGGTATTATTTGCGTTATACCCTGCCTATTACTGGGATGAATTACACAAGACCATTGACCTTTTGGGGCGCAGTGCCAGCTACTTATTTTTGTTTGCACTAACGGTCACTTCATTTTTCCCTGTACGCCGACGATTAAGCCGTGCTCAATGGCATTGGCTACATTGGATAGGTATTTGGTACTTTTGGGCGGCGATCTGGGGAACTTACGTTGCACAAGCACTGAGTCAGAATTCTAAGGTAGCGGATATTGCCTTTACCTTTTTAGGTTTACTAGCACTTATCCTGCGCCTCGCCGCGAATTTTAAGTCGCGTGTAATAACGTCGAACCGAAAAGGCAAAGTCGAAACAATTACCACGAAGGATGGAAAAGTAGCACCTATGCAGTGAAAGATTACTTCGCATTGAACACCGCTCGACCAATGGGTTTAGCTTAGGCTATGCTAAAGTATCGTGAGCTTATCATCATCAATACAGACTACGCGGAGGCAAGCGATGACGACTCGTAAAGATCAACAGCTCTTCGCCGAGCCCTGCTGATTACCAGCAGGGGGTCAGTGTACTGAAAAAGTAAGCAGCCAATTTAATGATCACAAGCCCATCCATCTATCGAGCAGCAGCCATCGCTGCTTTGAAATCAAAGCCCATTGCGATAAATACGATTACTATGATATTGAACGAAAATTCGAAGTAGCCGTGAATCGCAGGCAGATCTACAATACCGACCAGCAACGCTGCCAAGAGAACGTGATAGGAGATACCAATATATCCCAGAGTAAGCGCCGCAATTTTTGAAGCCACTGAATCGCCGTACAGTGGAACCGCCACCAGCAGAGCAAAAACCGCCCACATCCAGAAACCAAGATTCTCGAGAGACTCGTATAGCGAAAACGCGACGCCCCCATTCAGTATGCGAAGTAGTGGATCAGCCAACTCAGCACCAGCACCCGTCACACCGCTTGAAAGGACCTCTGCTAACTGAGGTATGGTCCACACCGCCATAAACTTCGGGATAATATAGCCAACAACGGACACCAGAACCACCATCGCCGCGAGTATCGCGCGCAGCGGATTCCCCCCCCTAATCTGCCAGGCAATCCCAAATAAAACGCAGGTCGCAAGGAGCATAGCGACAATCTGGTTTACCCAGCCGGCGATAAATGCACCTCGGTTGGTAATCAGCCAGGCCACACGGTCTGCGTGTTCCGCTGTGGACCCTGCGGGGATATCCAGTGGCAAATACATAGAGACCACCCCCGAGACGATTATTAGGATGACGGACCAAAAGCCCAACCGGTTAATTTGGTAATCTAGTGTGATTTTTGTGTTCATAACTTTTCCTTTTTATCTATATTTAGGTTTGGAAGATTCAGATCAACGTAGTGTCGTATACCTGAGGAACATCATTTTTATGGTTTTGTCTGACTGCGAATAGAGGAATCAAAAAACTTCCCATAAGGCGGGCGAAGCAGCCTGAGAGGATCCAGCTTCGACTGGACATAAACGGCTTTAGCATGACTAAAGTTTTTAAAGCCATCAAAGCCGTGATAGCTCCCCATACCACTTTCCCCCACACCACCAAATGGTAGGTCTGACTGGAAGATATGCGCCATCATATCATTCACCACCATGCCGCCGGACGTAGTCTGAAAAGTGAGCTTTTCTATCTCTTGCTTATTGCGTCCAAAATAGTATAAGGCAAGCGGTCTTGGTCGTTCGTTGATATAGTCAACCACTTCCTGCATCTGTGTGTACCCAACTATCGGTAAAAGAGCTCCGAAGATTTCCTCTTGCATGACCCGGCTGTTCGTATCGGCATTCAAAATCAAAGACGGTAATACCCGACGCCCACTGTTTTGAGTATCGTATAATGGGACTACCCGAGCACCGGTAGTTTTGGCCTCGGCAACCATATCCCTGAGGCGGTCAGCATGCCTCTGGGTAATGATATGAGTATAGTTTTCATCATTGGCAATATCAGGATACATTTTCTTTACACTCGCTTGGCATGCCGTCACAAACTCTTCCACCAAGTGCTCAGGTACAAACACCGTATCAGGACACAGGCAAATTTGACCGCCATTAAAGGTTTGCGCCCACATCACTTTGTCTGCCGCCACCTTAATGTCTGCAGTAGAGGAAATAACCACAGGATTCTTTCCTCCCAGTTCCAACGTTACTGGCACTAAATTCGGTGCTGCGGACTGAGCAACCAGGCGCGCGATGTTGGTTGATCCGGTAAACAATAGATGATCAAATTTCAATTTGGAAAATTCTGCCGATATCTCTGGCCCACCCAACACCACTCCGAACTCTGTTTCATCAAAACTGCCAGCAATGATCTCTGCCATCGCCTGGGAGGTCTGGGGGCTAAGCTCAGAAGGTTTCAACATGACTCGATTGCCCGCGCCAAAAATGTCCGCACTCGGTGCAAGAGCGAGGTTTATCGGGAAATTCCAGGGTGAGATATTGCCCACGATGCCGAGCGGCACATATTCTACCTTGGATTTAGCTCCCAGTAACCCTAGGGGAAATTTACTCTTACGCTTCTCCGGCCTCATCCACCGCTTGAGATGTTTACGAACATGTTTGAGGTTCTCTAATGTCGACACAATATCAGACACACGCGTCATCAGATGAGAACGATTTTCAAAATCTTCCTTCACCGCCTCTAATAGGCGGTGCTCATGACGAACTACCATATCGATCATGCGGTTGATACGATCTTGACGAAGCTCAAAGGTAGGATAAGGGTCCTTTAATTGGGCCGCCCGTTGACTATCAAGCAAACGCTGCAGGTTCGCAGTTTGTGCAACTATTGTCTCGTTACTGTTCATATTAACTCCAAAATATTAACTTAGGTTCTAAAATGATTATCGGCTTTTATCTAAAGACGGCTATGCACGCCACATTTATTCTGCCTAATAAATCAGCTTGCCAGTTAGATATCAGTCTCCCATACGACCCCGTTTGGATTTGTCGCCATCAACACTTCCCGATATCGTCTCTCGATATTGTGTCTTTTTAGTTTCATTGTTGGCGTCAGCAGTTCATTTTCGATCGTCCAGGGGGTTTCAACGACAAACAACGCTGCCAATCTTTCGTGCGATTCGAGCTCGCCATTCAACTTATCGAGGGAGTAATTAAGACTATCGACAACTTCCTGGTTTTTATGGCCATTCTCTACATTCAAAACCACAAGCGCCACGGGTTGAGGCATCCCAGAGCCCGTTACACAAACCTGCTCAATAGAGGTATTTTCTGACACCAGCAATTCAATCGGCACAGGAGCAACATATTTACCTTTAGCGGTTTTGAATTGTTCCTTAAGCCTGCCAGTGATTCTCCAGCCTTCATTTTCATCCACAATCCCTCGATCCCCGGTTTTTAACCAGCCCTGATCAAAGGTTTCTTGAGTCGCTTTTGGATTTTTATAATACTCATTAAACACAGAGGCTCCACGAACAAGAATCTCTCCTTGGTCAGAGAGTTTCACTTCAAGACCTTTGACCGGTATGCCAATACCTCCCAGCCGATCTTTAGAAAATGGCGTATTGCTACATACCAGCCCTCCGGTCTCAGTCATCCCATATCCCTCGGAGATATCTATGCCAATTCGGCCATACCATTCCAGAAGACTGGGTGCAATGGGTGCGGCGCCAGATGCAAATCGCTTACAGTGTTTGAACCCTAGTTTTTCACGGATTTGTGCTGCAATCATAGCGCCCTGATTCGATACCAATAACGGCTGTAGTTCAGCATCTTTTAGGGTTGCCAACACCTGGAACTGTAACTTTGTCCATATTCTTGGAACCGCCAAGAATACGGTGACCTGTGCATGGTGTAGATCTTGCGCAAAGGTATTCAGACTTTCATTAAAGAAAATTTCCACGGAATAGTATATTGACCCCATGATCACCAAAGCTCGCTCTGCTATATGTGCCATGGGCAGATAGGAGAGCACCCGATTTTGTGGGGCAGAGTAGAAGTCATCGACCCCCTTAACTCCGACGGCAAGATGGCCGTGTGCAAGCACAACACCTTTAGGGTCTCCGGTGCTGCCCGATGTATAGACAATCGTTAAAGTGTTATCACTGGCAGGGTTATCAATCTTTATAAGTGGAGCATAGTTTTCCAGCCAATGATTCCAGTTAAACTCGGACTCAACCGTTGGATAGGGAAAGGCAATCTTCTTCAGGTCCCGACAAGCCTCCTCCGCCGCACGGGTATCGTCAAGCTTACCCATGAAGATGGCTGTTGCGCCACTGTGACTGATAGCGTATTTAATCGTATCCACATTGGCCGTCGTGTAAATGGGTATACTGATCATTCCGGCCATCATGATTGCCAGGTCTGCCACGACCCACTCAGCACAGTTTTTCGCCAGAATGGCGATTCGATCACCCTTTTGGTAGCCTTGATCCAACAGTCCTGAGGCAATCTTTCTTGCCATGGTATCAACGTCTTTAAAGGAATAGGTATTCCATAGACTGTCGACAGGCTGATGCAAATAGGGTTGATCAGGATTCAGTTTCACTCGTTGAGAAAACTGCTGAAGTGGTAATAAATAACTCATAATAAATTTCCTATTTTCCGATCCAGCGAGGTTTACGCTTCTGCGCAAAGGCCGTCGAGCCCTCATAGAAGTCGTCACTATTGAGAACATTATCGAACACCGTATGAGAGAAGGTGACCGCGTCATCCGTACTGGCAAAACGAGAGCTTTCGTTAAGCAGTTGAAGGCTGCTGGAGACCGCCGTTGGAGATGCTTCTGTGATCTTTAATGCAATCGCCTCAGCCTTCTTCATAAGCTGATCAGCTGGTACCACGTAGTTGATCAGGCCTGCATCCAAAGCCTCTTGCGCCGCAATTGGCTCGCCTGTAACAATCATTTCAACCGCTTTCTTGCGTCCGATATGCCGGGTTAACCGTTGCACACCACCGGCTCCCGCAAAAAGGCCCATCTTCACTTCAGGTAAACCAAAACGGGCATGATCGACCGCCACGATAATGTCAGCTGCCATGGCGATCTCTAACCCACCTCCCAGCGCCATACCATTAACGGCGGCAATAATAGGCTTGGTTCTATCGGTGCGGGATGTAATACCTGCAAAGCCTGTTTTAGGGACCCACACTTCCCCGCCTAAGGCCATATACTTTAAGTCATTACCCGCAGAGAAAGAGGCATCCCCTTCTCCCGTTATAATAGCGACCCAAAGATCCTTGTCTTTTTCGAAGGCATTGAAAACGTTTTCCAACTCCTGGTTGGCGGGCGGATGCAAGGCATTTCTTGCCTCAGGTCTATTAATAGTGACTGTTAATATGTGGCCGTTTCTTTCCACTTTGCAAAATTCATAGCTGTCCTGAAACTCATCTACCTTCTTCGGCGAGAACTCCAGCAGTCGCTGTTCACTGTACGCGTAACGGTTACTTTTTGGGTCCGCCTCAACAAAGATAGTCTGCCCCAGACAATCGCCCTTCAAGGTTTGCTGCAGCGTATCGGAATCGAGGAAAGGGTTAGTGGCATAAAAGCGCTTATTACTGCCTTTTAACCGGCCAATGATGATGCTGTTGAGCGGATTACCCTTTACGTAGTTAATGGTATAGGCTTCGAGAACCGCCTCGCCCTGGGGGTTGTGTTCCACTTCGACTTCAGGGAGTGTGTCTACAGCCCTCTGTAACTTACTGCTGTCACACGATGTCCATCCGTCTTCCGGCGCAGAGGTTGAATAGACTCCAACAGAGTGTTTAGACATCCAGCCACCGTTGCCAGATGCCATGCCAAAGCTGCCAGGATCTTTTCTCAAAGTCTCTACCAGCGAGGCAATGCCGTGCATAGTGTAATTATTTCCGGGGCCACCGAAGTAGGCGAGGCCTCCCGTTTGGGTGAGGGGCCTGGGATCATTTTCTTCAATGCCCATGACCTCACAGGCCTCCGCGACCACAATAGGGAAACAGCTATATATATCGAAGTGATCGATGTCGGCACTTGTTTTACCCGCCGCTTCCAACACGCCTTTAAGAGCGAACTCCATGGCCCGAGAACGTCCAATTTTTTCGCGTTTCAGTATTACACGGTCTTTAGTATCGGCATAGCCATGCAAATAGGTCCACTTTTCTTCTGCGATCCCCAGCTCTTTCGCTTTACCAACGGTAGTCAACAGCAGCGCCGCCCCCTGGTTAACGCCATCATTGGCAACCAGATTTTTAGGGTAGGGTGAGCACACCATCTTGTTGTTATCCGTAACGGTAATTAGCTCTTCCGCCTCATAACTCTTGGTATTCATGGCGTAGGGGTTGTCAGCGGCTATCCGCGACAACTTGGAAAAGCAATTGGCCATTTGCTGGTTATAGCTATTAGTACCCAGCCCCTTTTCGCCTCGGCGTGCTTGCTCCATCAATCCATAGAATTGAACCGGCTGCATCAACTTATGTTCAAACTCCATACGCGTGATCAAGTGGCTAACGCCGAACGTTCCTCGATCCTCCAATTGCCCCGCAACCTCTTCACGCCAATTAAGCTGCACCTTGTTCTTTGATGCGAATTTGATATTCGCCATCGCTTCGCCGCCAGCGAGCAACACCATGTCACACTCACCCGCGTTTAACTTCTCGAAAAACTCTCCAACCAGCTTCTGTGGAGACTGCCCACCAGCAACCTCGTACACGGCCGAGCTTGGGTTGGCGCCAATCCGATTGCCCACAGAGCGGGGGAAATTGTTAGACCCACCAAAAGTGGTGGAAGAGGCCGATGTACTGATCGATGGACCCGAATCGGCAAATGTTCGTACACAGGCGATGGTATCGATGTGCTCGGCTAGGGAGTCATTCAAGGCATCGCTCATTGCCCGACTGGATGCTTGGGCGGCTAAATCGGCATGTGAAGAGCAGGACGTCAAATCCGCAGGAACCTGTTCGGTAACTTGACCTACGCCTATGATAATGGGCGTTTTATTACAAATACTCATGTTAACTACCTTTTAATTACATTCCTGTGCTTTGGCTACGCCCTTTCGCATAACAACATTTTCAATGTTCCCGCCAACCGGTGCTTAGGGTTAACAACGAAGATCTCTCGAAACACCTGGCTGACGTTAAGAAATGGTATCCCGACCACTGACTTATTAACATGATGAAGGTGGCCGGACTTGATCAAAGCGGACAGGTTGGTTACCATTTCTATCCCTTCGGAATAACCACATGATTCACTAAGCAGGACATCCTAGAGTGACAGTAGCCAAATCTTCAGCGGCCTCCATCAAAATCCATATCAACAGTGTAAAAGTGAAGGGGTTATTTTAAGTGATGACTTAATTGTAGAGCATGCCAATTGACATGCTTTGTCGCAATTTAAGGAGAGAATAAAGAGGTACCTTTTAAATAGATTTGAGAGCGGTAAACATAGCTCATCTACTGAGAATAGAATACGTGCTGATAAGGTGACGTAGTCAGAAGGCGGTTAGAGTATGTTGGTGAGTGCAGGCTTAAAAGTTAGGACATTTAATAGATTTAATAATCAGGCACAAAAAAGGACGGGCAAGCCCGTCCTTTTTTGTGGTGCTACTTTTCTAAATATAGATTAGAAGTTGTAATTAACCGTTGCACCCCAAACGCTTCCTGGATCAATGTATTCAGAAATCGCACCTGACGCCAACGGTATGTTAAATGCACCAGTAGAATGCTTTTTATCGAATACATTCTTGCCGTAAAACATCACGGCCCAATTTTCGCCCTTTAACCCAGTTCGGAAATTAGTTTTAGAGAAAGCATCCTGATAAGTACGTGGATCAGTAGAGCCGCCTATCATCTGGTAGCCGTCGGTGAAGTTAACGTCCAGGCTGGTCATCCACAGCATGCCATTCATGACAGGTCGGACGTAATCAGCAGTCAGTGAACCGTTGTAATCAACACCCACTTTGTAGCCGGTTAGATCTATGCTACCACTTGCATTTTGAGACCCATCACCCTTAAAGCTTGCTGTACAACCCTCGAACGAAATAACTGGAGAATCAGCAGTCAATGGTCCTAAACCAAGTAGCCCTGAGGCTTGCTGTGCTGTACAGCCCGCTCCTGGATAGCTGCCGAACTCACCATCATTTAATGCAAAGCTCGCACCCAGTTTCAGATGGTCAGTTGCTTGCCATTGTAGATCAACTTCAAGACCGCGGACCTCTGTGCTGGCGGCGTTTGTGACAACAAAGCTAAGGCCGACAAAGGTAGAGACCTGCTGGTTTTTATAAGTACTGTCATACATAGCCCAGTTCAACGTCATGCCTCCATCGAGTAAGATATGTTTTCCACCTATCTCGATTGACTCGGCATTCTCATCGTCATACTCAAAACCTACTCCTGGCACGGTCGGTTGGATACCCTCAGCCGTGAAGGCTGGGTTTTGATCATCTGCAGAGTTAAATCCACCACTCTTGAATCCTTCTGAGTAGCTTAAGTAAAACATGCTGTCCTCTGATCGTGTCCACTCAATATTGGCTGCCGGCAAAAATTGGTGGGTAGATCGACTTTCATTAAACTCATGAGCATAGGTATCAAATAAAGCGCCCATCAGCCCAGCCAATAAAGGATTATTGTTCGGTGTAGCAATTCCAGTAGAATTAGTCGAATGAGCCATCATGGCATGGCCTCGTTTTTCTTCTTCTGTGTATCGAGCACCGGCGGTAATAGCAACCGAATCCGTCAGATTAAACGTTCCCTGGTAAAAGACAGCCCGCGAATTTGTATCCTGGCTCCAGTTCGATATGCGACCTGCACGTTGGAACTTTGTTGAGCCTTCAACACCCACTTTGAGCGTGTAGTCTGCGCATGTAGGAGCGCCAACAGCACAGCCTGTTGCATCATAGAGGCTTTGCAGTGTAAATGGCGTTCCGGGAACCGGTGTTGTGGCGTTTACGCCAGCAATTTGCGCTGGAGAAAAGGCTAGGAACGTGTCAAGTCCAAAGGCAGGATTGCCACCGCCGAGGATAGTCTTCATTACGATTGCAGGCAATCCGAAGGTACCATCAACAATTGCAGCGCGATCAACTTCTTGTACTGACCGGTCTAGGTAGACACCACCTAGCCAAGAGAAGCGCCCGTCAGCCGGAGAGGCAATACGGAACTCCTGACTCGTATGGTCGTATTCTGAAATATTACTTACACCAATAAATTCTAATGGAAGCCAGTCAGCTTCAAGACCATCTTGATATTGATAATCGCCTTTACCTGCCACTGCACTTAGCGTATAGCCGTTGTCTAATTCCATCTCAAAGCTAAGCGACGAATCAGAAGTCGTAGTGTCAGTGCCTTCAGGTCGTTCTCCACCAGCAGCGCAAACCGCTGAACTCATACCTAAACTGGCTTCTAAAGCACAACCGCCAATAGCTTGTGCGTCACGATAGGGGTTTTGATTGGCTGGGCCAACAATTGCACCGTACCCAGGATGAATCGTGGCCATGACGCCAAACATTAGACCTGCGGCAGCGCCTAAATTGGCCACTGGATCAAAAATGGTGGTAAGAGAGTTTTGACCGAGACGAACGTTATCACTCTCTGAATGCTTCAGTTCTAGTCGGGTTGAATCAGTAGGCTCCCATGTTGCACTGGCGCGCCACATAGATTCATCAGCCGAAGGCCCTGTCTTAATGACTGCCCCAGCATAGGTATTTTCAAAGGAACCATCGTTAGACCGGTCTTTAAAAGCGAGGCGCAAACCAATGGTGTCGCCTATTGAACCCGTCAAGTGGCCCTCTACTGTTGTGCCATCGAAGGATTCTTTGCTGGCCGATATTTTGCCACCAAACTCTTCATCAGTCTCTGGTGTTGCAGTAATGACGTTAATGGCACCTGCAAGGGTGTTTTTGCCAAATAAGATACCTTGAGGGCCTCTTAGTACTTCAACTTGTTGGATATCAAAAAGGGCAGTCCGGCTTTGGCGAGCTTTTCCGTAATGAATGCCATCAACATAGACACCTACTGATTGTTCAAACGATTGATTTGCGCCAACACCGATACCACGCATAGAAATAATCGTGTTTAAAGAATTTTCTGTAATTTCCAAATTAGGAATATATGCTGATAGTTCAGCGAAGCTGTGCATTCCAGCTTCTTCAATTTTTGCACCGCTAATGGCCACTAGAGAGACGGGAACATCTTGTAAGCTCTCTGCGCGCTTTTGTGCGGTAACAATAATTTCTTCCAGTTGAGCGGCATTCGTGCCACTAGAAATAGCGGCAATAGCTAAAGCTACCCCACTGGCTTTAAATAGTGTTGATCTACTCATAATTAACCCCCTAGTTTTTGCTATATTTTTGTTTGTCTAACTACTATTTTCTGATGTAATTTTTTTTAAAATATAAATTTAGTCTAAAGGGTATCCCGACCACTGGCTTATTAACATGATGAAGGTGGCCAGACTTGATCAAAGCGGACAGGTTGGTTACCATTGCTATCCCTTCGGAATAACCACATGATTCACTAAGCAGGACATCCTAGAGTGACAGTAGCCAAATCTTCAGCGGCCTCCATCAAAATCCATATCAACAGTGTAAAAGTGAAGGGGTTATTTTAAGTGATGACTTAGTAGCCGCAGAGTATTTATACTAGGGTAAGTTAATCAAACCCCCGCCCTATGTTTACGCGGGCCGGGATAAAGTCTTTTTCTTAAATAAAAAGGTTCTCAATGACAACCCGGCCTTGATTGCCTCTAAACACTGGGTTCAGCAAGAGATGCAACAACACCTGAGCAGCTGTGAAAGGCTAAGAGACCTTAAAACCTTTCAGACCTCGCCATAACTAAAGTGCATACCAGAGCACCTACACCAACTCAAACGATGACCTGCACATAGGCCCCTTTTCATATTCACCTGCGACTTAAACGTTATTTATCATCAAACGCTGGCATCTTGCCATGATCCACATTCGGAAACAGCGGTGAATCTAAAGGCGCTCCACCATCCACTTTGAGTGTTTCACCGGTAATAAACATCGCCGCAGGTGAAAGCAAGAAGGTCACAGCTGCCGACGCTTCTGCTTCAGTACCAAAACGGTAGGGTTTATTTTTCTTTGTCATTTCTAGAAAGGTTTTCTGAGACTCAGGGTCATAATTATTCAAACCTGAAGAATGGATAGCACCCAGTGCAACAGAGTTAATTCTTACACCACGTGCACCCCATTCAACGGCCAAGGATTTTGTCAAATTATCAACACCGGCTCTAGCAGCGCCGGTATGCGCCAAAACAGGAAAACCATTCCACATGTTAGCGATGATATTGACAATAGCGCCACCATTTGTATTCATGCTTTTATTAAATGCCGCTTGCGACATTAAAAAAGTACCTGTTAGATTAGTATCAATTACCGCACGCCATCCTTTCGCTTTTATCGATTCAGCGGGTGATGCGAATTGTCCACCGGCATTATTCACAAGAAAATCAAGCTTGCCATATTTTTCTACAACAGTATCAATACACGCATTCACTTGATCTTCTTCACGGATATTACACACGAGACTTAAAGCGCGATCACCGTACTCCGCTAACGTTTCCATGGCTACCGCCAGTTTTTCTTCTTTACGCCCGGCAATTGCAACACTAGCACCCAGATGTAAAAGCTCTTTAGCGATACGTAAACCAATACCTGTACCACCACCAGAAACCAATGCTACCTTACCTTCGAAAATTCCATCTTTGAAAACTGTATTAATCATAACGTACCCTTCTTGATTTTCTGCGGTTCGGTTGAATAATGGTATCCCGATCACGAGCTGATTAACATGATAAAGGTGGCCGGACTTTATCAAAGCGGACAAGTTCGTTACCATTTCTATCCTAAAGCATAAAGGAGATTTATCGATGGGCCGCCTAGAGAATATAAAGCCACCGTTCTATTTAAGTTGCCGTTGATTACGCCTCTTCTTCCTCCTCCAAGCTACGCAAACAAGCCGTAATTACATTGCGCTTCGACATATTGAAGCCGCTAACTAAGGCTGTTATATCTTCCTTGCCAATCAGCTGTCGCGTTATCGCTCGCACAGACAAACCCTTATCGCGCCAATAATGAACCTCTTCTCGCAACGAGACAATGAAATCGAGTTTTTTTGCTAAGGCGGCTGGTCCATCACTAACGATTCCACGGTGGGCACAGAACAACTCTTGAAAGTCCAGCTGCATCGCCGCCCGTAAGCTATCAATCATCTGACTGACGTTTTCTTCTCTCGTCATGTACTTGATTTGACTGGCAATATACAAATCACCTGAGAACAGCCAGCCTCTTTCTGGCTCGTAGAAGCAAGTCATATCATCTGAGTGCCCAGGAAAGTGCAGTGGCTGCAACTCGATTCCTTCGCCTACGGCGATTCGGTCTGGAAAATGTTCTGTTGACACTAGAGACACTTGGCCAAAAGTAAGCTTGCGCACCATCTCTATCGCAAAACCGTTCTTTAACCGGCTATGGCTATTTTCATGACACAAGACGTTGGCATTAAAGGTATCGTGAATGTGACCACCATTACCGCTGTGATCCTCATGATAGTGGGTAATCAGCGCTTGTTTGACCTTGCGCTCATTAAGAAACGCCTCAACCAATCGCCACTCATTCGAAGGCCCTGTATCTATACAGGCATCACCGATGCGATAGACAATACATGTCCCCGTTAAACGCCAGTTGCCTTTACGGTCTACGGCTCCAACACGCACTCCATCAACATGCGGATGATCGATACGATGTATTAAAGGCATAATAACCCACTATGTTTTAAGTACTCAAAACGACTAAGCATAAAATTGTGTAAACCATTTTCGATATTTTGCAATGGGCCCATCGCCATCGCACAGCAGAGGATTTTCTAAATAGATTTTGTTTTCCCAAATAGGAATATCTTACTCTACCTGTCCACTCAACACTTGTGTCAAGCCATCAATAAAAAGCTTTTCAATGTTCCCGCCAACCGGCGCTTAGGGTTAACAACGAAGATCTCTCGAAACACCCTACTAACGTTAAGACATGGTATCCCGACCACTAGCTTATTAATATGATGAAGGTGGCCGGACATCCTAAATTATTGCCATTACTTCTGCCCCTTACTTGAAAATAATTGTTTTGTTGCCATCGAGAAATGTTCGATGTTCTGTGTGGAGTTTTACTGCAGTAGCCAGCGCTTGGGTTTCTGTATCTCGGCCAACTGCGACAAGCATATCTGGTGTGTAAGTGTGGTCAACTTCCTGTACAGACTGGCTAAGAATAGGCCCTTCATCAAGATCACCAGTTACGTAATGAGCGGTTGCTCCAATAAGTTTTACGCCGCGATCAAATGCTTGGTGATAAGGCTTGGCACCTTTAAAACCCGGTAGGAATGAGTGATGAATATTGATTACTTTTCCTGAGAGTTCAGTACATAGGTTGTCTGACAAAATTTGCATATAGCGGGCCAAAATAGTGAGTTCGCTGTTTGTCTCTTCAATAATTTCCAGCAACCTTTCTTCCTGCTGAGGCTTAGTGTCTTTAGTCACTGGTAAGTGAATAAAGCGAATGCCTTCTCGCTCTACCATGGGGCGCAAGCCTTGGTGATTGGATACAACAGCCGTAATTTCTATATTGAGTTCGCCTTTGCGAAGGCGATAGAGTAAATTGTCTAAGCAGTGATCGTACTGGCTAACCATAATCAATGTACGAACGGTTTGGCTGGCAGGAATTATTTGCCAATCCATAGAAAACTTATCGGCAATAGCTTGAAACTCTTCTTGAATGCTCTCTTGTGTCGCATCGCCATTGTCGATATGAAAACGGGTGCGCATAAATAAATTCACATTTTGTTTGTCATCGAAATGGCTGAGTTCAGAAATGTAGCATCCTCTTTCGGCGAGAAAGCCGCTCACACCAGCGACGATTCCGCAGGCGGCTGGACAGGTGGCTTTTAATATATATTCAGTCGTGTTAGTCATAATTGTCTATGCCTTCTTATTAATACATTAAGCGCCACTGATTGCTTGAGCTAGCATTTGATTCTTTCCATTGTTGGATCAAACAATGGACGAAATGAGGCTAGGGCCTTATATCGCTTATTGCCAATCTCGATTTCCCACAGATCATTATTCACGTTATCGGCGGTGATAATATCGTCGGATTCTACAAATCCAAGACCCACGGCAGCACCTATTGTAAAGCCATAGGCTCCAGCGCGAATATAACCCGCAAATTTGCCGTTGTGATAAATCACTTCAGCATGGTAGAGCAGAGGTTCCGCGTCTTCCAATTTGAATTGTAATAAGCGGCGCCTGAAACCACCTTCAGATTTTTGAGCGGCGAGTGCATCGCGGCCTATAAATCCGTCGGGCTTATCCAGTTTTACCGCGAAGCCAAGGCCTGCTTCAAGTGGTGTGTCGCAGTTATCAATATCATGGCCATAATCTCTGTAGCCCTTTTCTAAGCGCAAACTATTGAGTGTTTGCAGGCCTGCATGGGTTAGGTTGAAGGCTTTACCGGCTTCAACAACACGATCGTAAACCTGGATGGCATGTTCAGAGGGAATATAAAACTCCCAGCCTAGCTCACCGACATAGGTGACACGAATAGCCAGCACGCTGGCATAGTCTATATCTATGTATTGGCTGCTTAGATATGGAAAAACTTCATTGCTTACATCGACACTGGTAAGAGTCTTTAATAGCTCTCGTGACTTCGGTCCGTGAATATTTAACTGTGTATAGCTTGATGTGACATCCGTGACAAATGCATGGCTGTCTTTCGGAATATTGCGATCCATCCACATTTTCACGTGACCGTGAGTGGTATCTGATGCGATAACCATATACTCGTTTCGAGCTAATCGTGTGACGGTCAAATCGGCTTCGAGTCCACCAGCCTTATTAGTCCATTGCGTGTAGACAATGCGACCGTCTTCTACATCAATCTCATTACAGCAAATTTGATTGAGCACCTTACAGGCATCATTGCCCTGAACAAGAAACTTGCTCATAAACGACATATCCATCAGCACGACATCGTTGCGTGCGGCATGGTGCTCAGCCTCATGATCGGCAAACCAATTTTGTCTTCCCCAGCTATAGCGCTCAACAACACCGGGTTTGCCGTCAGTGGCGTACCAATCAGCAATTTCCCAACCTGCGCTTTCGTTGAAATGGGCACCCGCTTTTAATAGGCGCTCGTGTAGTACAGACTGCTTTACATTTCTGGCTTTGCTCATGCCAAGGTTGGGGAAATGGGGTTCATACATCTTACCCAATACTTCAACCAAGCGATCTTCTCGGTACTTGGGGTTTCTCTGGCAGTTGTGGAAGCGATTCACATTAATACCACTGACATCCCAGTCTGGGCGGCCATCAATAATCCAGCGTGCTAGCAGGCGACCAATACCACCGGCAGAGAGTATGCCGAGTGAGTTGAGGCCGCAGGCAACAAAGTAGTTTTCCAGTTCGGGGGCTTCGCCTACCAGAGGGGCCAGATCAGGGGTAAAACTCTCCGGTCCACAGAAAAACTTACGAATGCCCAGTTCAATGGCTTCAGGAACCCGTTCATAAGCCTTTTCAAGGAAAGGCATCATTCTGTCCATGTCTGGATCAATCTCGCCAAAGGCGAAGTTTTCAGGAATGTGATCAACATTCCAGGCTTTGGCGACAGGCTCAAAAAGGCCGATCATTAGGCCGCCGACTTCTTCTCGGTAATAGGCATAGCTATCAGGGTCTTCGAGAATAGGGAGGTCTCGATGCATACCTTCCATATTATCTGTGATCAAATAATAGTGCTCTGCTGCCTGTAGCGGCAGGTTTACGCCAGCCATTTCACCAAACTGGCGGGCCCACATGCCCGCGCAGTTAACAACAATCGGCGCTTCAATATCACCCTGGTCAGTTGATACGCCCGTTACGCGGCCCTGTTCTTTATGAACACCAGTAACGCTAACGCCTTCAATAATGCGTGCGCCCTGATTTCTAGCACCTTTGGCGAGAGACATGGTTAGGTCAACAGGGTTAGCTCGGCCATCTTCTGAGGTAAAAAAGCCAGCAATGACATCATCAAGCTTAGCTTTAGGCCAGTGCTCGCGAACTTCATCGACAGTAATTTCATTACAATTTATGCCTCGGGTACGCATAAAGGCGGCGGAACGACGCATTTCTTCGAGTCTTTCTTCATCACAGGCGATTTGTAAGTAACCTACTGATTTAAAACCGGTAGCAAGACCCGTTTCTTCTTCTAAGCGGCTATATAGGTCGCGACCATAGGTGAATATATCTGCGCTGGTTTCGTCGCTGAGAAGGCCTGAGACAACAAGCCCAGCTGCATGCCATGTTGTGCCAGAGGTGAGTTGTTCCCGCTCTAGAACCACGACATCTTTACAGCCAAATTTAGTCAGGTGGTAAGCAAGGCTGCAACCAATGATGCCGCCGCCAACAATCACAATCTGGGCTTGTTCCGGGATGTCTATTTTTTTAGTTTGCATACTTTTACCTGAGTTTGGGCCATCGAGTTAGGCCTTGTTCTTTTAATTGACTAGGATAACCAAACAGCTAAAACATACTACTGTCCGATACGCTAGCGACAATAATGTAATCAAATTATATTTAATATGAGTATGGTTTCATTACAAATACTCATGTTAACTACCTTTGGTATACATTTCCGTGACTTGGCTACGCCCTTTTGCATAACAACTTTTCAATGTTCCCGTCACCCGGCACTTAGGGTCAACAACGAAGATCTCTCGAAACACCTGGCTGACGTTAAGAAATGGTACCCCGACCACTAGCTTGCTAACATGATGAAGGTGGCCTGACTTTATCAAAGCGGACAAGTTCGCCAACATTTCTATCCCTTCGTAATAACCACATGATTCACTAAGCAGGAGATCCTAGAGTGACAGTAGCCATGACATGAGCAGCTAGCCATCGGCTATGCCAGTTTCGGCGGCAAAATGACGGCAACCTTGTTTGGTTACCTGTTGGCCCCAGTGTTTTTCGCCCTGATTCAGTCCCTGGGAGAGCGCTTGAACTAGGATCGCTTCTCACAGTAACGCAGCGTAATTTCTCCCAGTGCGAGGGCTGTTACACCGCCGATAACCACCGGCCAGTCGAAGCCCTCACCTGGCACGTACATGAAGAGCAACACACTCATACAGATACAGGAAAAGCAGAGTACGGTAACCAGCCAGGCAACAGGCTTGCCCCCAGGTATCCGGAACGGCCTTTCTCTGTCCGGGTCATTAATACGTGCGTGCATAAAGGCAACGATTGCCCCCATGTAAGGTGTCATAAAGATCACGCCCTGCGCCGCAAACAGCAGCCAGAACAGCTCTTCGTTAGAGGTTGCCACCAGACCATAAAACCCGAGCAATAGGGTTACCAGCACGCCAACGACAATGCCGGCACCTACTGGTGTGCCGTACTTGGGATGTTCGTAACCCAGAAATGCCGGCATCTCTCCGTCCTGTGCAGACTTAGCAATTGTGCGATTGGCACCCAATGACCAGGTGACCGCATTCGACAACAACGAAAACATAAAGCAGACACTCATCGCTATCGCCAGTGTCCGACCCATTCCACTATCACCAAACAGCGCCAGGAAGGTGTCCACCAATCCCTCGACCATATTGATGTCCTCAGCAGGAATCACTGCCAGTACCGCAAAGATACCCAGTACATTACCGAAGATAATAATCAGCCCGGAAAATAACGTGGCCCGGGGAATATCACGCACCGGATTTTCCATTTCGTCGCTGGCGGCACTCATCAGCTCAAAGCCCACCATGCCCCATATAACGATGGCGATGTACTGCACGCCTGAGCCCCATTCTGGTATAAAAGCCTGCAGAGAGAAGTCATTGGCCAGCGGCTTGGCCGGGTCCAGCGCATGAAGAACGCCGGCAATTATCAATGCCCCGAAAGCAACCATTTTGACCAGCGCGCCAGCATTGGGAATCCATTTGCCATATTTTAAGGGCATGCAGGTAAAGCCAATAACCACCCAATTAAATAGTATTGCCAGCAACAGCTGGCCACCCAGCTCCAGATCAGGCCAGAACAATTGCGAAAGAATTGAAGTGAACATCACAAATATCGAGGCAGACCAGATCGGCAGATTGACCCAGTACAACCAGGTCACGCGGGTCCCCCAGCGCTTGCCAAGCGCGTCACGCACCCAGGCATAGATGCCGCCCTGCTCCGGATAGGCTGTACCCATTTCAGAGGTAATCAGTCCAAAGGGTAAAAAGAAGAGAACGGAAAAAAATAACCAAAACGTCAGCGCAGCAGCACCCATACTAGCTGAACCGGCAAGGGTATCGAGAAACAAGATGGCAGAAACTGTAAACAAGGTCATGTCGACCATACCCAGCGCTTTTTTATGTTGTGACATGCTTTTCTCTATAATCATTTAAACTTCGAGCTATTGACCTCAAAGGCTTCAATAGCAGCGAGATACTCCTGTTTCAATTGGGCGACAAGCTCTTCAGTCGATAAAACCGAATCGATCGAACCCACACCATGTCCAGCCGACCAAACGTCTTTCCACGCCTCTCGATCCTGATCAGTATCTGCATTAACAAGCAGGGTTCCTTTATCATCCATGCCCGCCTGATTCAAACTCGGTATTAAGAAATTTGCCATGACACCGGATATTTTAGATGTGTAGGCAATCTGGTCAGGGCTACTATCGACAATCATTTTCTTATACTCTATTTGCGCCGCTGCCTCCTTAGTGGCAATGAATCGAGTGCCCAATGTCGTCATATCCGCCCCCAACATTTGAGCTGCAGCGATATCCTGCCCCCGACTCACGGAACCTGCCATGATAATGGTTTTATCAAAAAAACTTCTTATTTCAGCAATCAACGCTAACGGGCTAAGCGCTCCACTGTGGCCTCCCGCTCCGGCACAAACCGCGATAATTCCATCCACTCCCATACTGGCCGCTTTTTTAGCATGACGACCTTTCACGACGTCATGAAATACTAGCCCACCATAGGAATGAATCGCTTCTACGAGCTTTGGATCTGCCCCAAATGAAGTTATAACTAAAGGTACTTCATGCTTAACACATAAAGCCAAATCTTCTTCTAATCGCTTATTAGGGATAACGATTAGGTTAACCGCGTAGGGGGCCGCAGTCTTTCCAGTCTCTTCTTCAAATTTCTTTAGCGCTCCTTTAATGGTTATCAACCAATCCTCCAAACCCGCCGAATCTCTTAGATTGAGAGCCGGAAATGAACCAATAACACCCGCTTTACAGGCTTCTATGACAAGATCAGGGCATGAAACTAAAAACATAGGTGCCGCGATGGCAGGTAAGGCTAATTTATTTTTTAACTGAGCTGGGATAGCCATAGGCTTCTTTCCTATAAAACAGGTGGATAAAACGAATATTAGGAATACAGGAAGGATAAATGCCCTTACTTTTCCTAATCTACAAAAAAAAAGCTATTGGCAATTGACGAAAATCTCTCAAAACACCTAGCTAACATTAAAAAATGATATCCCGACCACTAGCTTATTAACATGATGAAGGTGGCCGGGGTTGATCAAAGCGGACAAATTCGCTACCATTTCTGTCCTAGCAGAATAACCTCATGATTCACCAAGCAGGAGATCCTAGAGTGACAGTAGCCAAATCTTCAGCGGCCTCCACCAAAATCCATATCAACAGTGTAAAACCGGTTCTCGAAGGGATGCGAGCTTTGGGTTTTTCCCAAGAAGCCTGCCTGGAAGGGACTGATCTGCACCTCAATCAGCTAATAGGGACTGATGTCGTTGAGGATTATTTAACACTTGAGCAGGAGTACTTACTCTATAAAAATATTTTACATATCAGTCAAGATCCGTACATCGGATTAAAAATCGGCCACTCCTATCGAGTCGAGAGCTTTGGCATGCTTGGCTATGCCATGCTGACGGCGAGAACGTTTGGTGAGGCAATACTTATCGCCCTGGATTACGACCCGCTCGCATTCGGTCACTTCAAACACTCTAAGCTTAATGAAGGTAGTCTTTTAGGGCTTGCCTTTCAGGAGCAGCACGATACGCCGGAGTCACTATTGCAAATCTTCTCGGATAGAGCCCTCGAGGCCGCCCGCAAGACAATAGAGACATCCTTAGGCTTCAAATTCGATATTCGCAAAATTCGGCTAATGCACAAGGATGAGAATGACCTCAAGTTTTATGAGGAGCACTTCGGCTGTCAGGTTGAGCTCGGACACCATCAAAATGAAATTCTTTTTGATGAGAGTATTACTGAATTAGTCCAACCTCGAAAAGACCCCGCCTTTTCACAACACTGCCTTAACGAATGCAACAAAATTATCGCTAGGCTCAGGCAAAGATCTGAGTTTGTTTCACAGATACGCGCAATAATACTGGCCCAACCCGGTTATTTCCCCACCGCGACAGAAGTTGCACGGACATTGGAATGCACTACCAGAACACTACGCCGAAAATTGTCTAGTGAAGGTTCCAATTACCAAACCATTCTCAACGAAATAAGATCAGAGATTGCCAAAGATTACCTCAATTCCAGCCTGCCCATCGAAAAGGTCGCTGAGATGCTTGGGTTTAGTGAGGCATCCGCATTTTCTAACGCCTTCAAGACCTGGGAATCGATTTCGCCAAAAGACTATCGCCTTAACAATCGATAATACACCTGGTATATCTTCCTTCCTCTTCAACATAAATGGCATCAAAACTGTCCGCTTTGATCAAGTCAGGCCGTCTTTATCATGTTAATAAGCTAGTGATCGGGATAATATTTGTGAATGACTCGGCAATGATCTCGAATGTTCTACGTAGGCGACAATTCCTAATATCTTGTTCAAGCCTAATAACCAGCCCATATAATTGAAGGTGCATCTATGAATGGCTCAACTCCGCCTCAGCTCCTACTTCGAAGCCCCAAAGTGATGCTTATCGGTGCTGGTATGACCGGCATCCTGATGACCATCAAGCTGAGAGAAGCTGGCATCACCGACATCACCATTCTGGAGAAGAAGGAAAGCCTCGGTGGAACCTGGCGAGAAAATACCTACCCAGGTGTTGCCTGTGATGTACCGTCGCACATGTATACCTACTCCTTCGAGCCTAACCCTGAATGGTCTCGCCTGTGTGCTTATGGCTCAGAAATAAGGGAGTACTTCGAGCGTGTGGGTCGCAAGTATGGCGTGACGGAAAAGATACTGTTCAATGAAGCCGTCACCCGTAGCATTTATGACAAGGGCAAATGGACAGTCACTTCGTCCAAGGGCAACACTTATGTGGCCGATTTTGTAATTAATTGCACCGGCATTCTGCACCACCCTGCGAAACCAGATATCAAAGGCATAGAAACCTTTGGTGGTGATATGTTTCATACCGCCGAGTGGAATCACACTGTCGATTTAACAGGTAAGCGGGTTGGCGTTATTGGTACCGGCTCAACAGCAGCACAAGTTATTCCTGAAGTGGCAAAAGCCGCAGGTAAGCTATCGGTCTTCCAGCGCACACCACAATGGATTATTCCTATGGCCAATCAAGCTTTTTCGGAAAAATTTAAAAAAAAGCTGCGTGACAACCCAAACCGCCTACGGCGCCTACAAGGCTTTTATGCCTGGGCAGGGACGGTATTCACGAAAGCAGTGACTGGTCACCAACCTCATCGCGCCTTATTGAGCGCAGGTGTTAAGTTAAACCTCAAGCTGAGTATTAAAGATAAATCACTGCGCAAGAAATTAACTCCTGACTATAAAGTAGGCTGTAAGCGTCTTATTGTTAATAAAACTTTTTATAATGCTGTCCAGCGTAACAATGTAGATTTAGTCACCGAAGGTATTGCTGAAATCACACCAAAAGGCATTAAAACACGCGATGGTAAAGAGCATGAACTGGACGCATTAGTTTTATCCACTGGCTTCCATCACTTTAACTTTATGCGACCTATGGACATGCGCGGCAAGGGGGGCTTGAAAATTGACGATGCCTGGTCAAAGAAGATTCAGGCCTACCGCTCTATGTTTTTACCTAATTTCCCAAACTTCTTTTTAATGCTGGGACCCAACACCCCTATTGGCAACTATTCAGTCATTGCCATGAGTGAAGTGCAATGCGCCTATATTCTCAAGATTATCGGTCGCTGGCAGCAGGGTGAGTTCGACGAAATTGATGCAGAGCCATCGGCATTTAAAAGCTTTAATGAATACTTAAAAGCGGGTATGTCGAAAACAGTTTGGGTGGGAGGTTGCCAAAGTTGGTACCTAGATGATGATGGCGACCCTGCCGTCTGGCCATACACCTGGCAGCAGTGGGAAAAGGAAATGAAAGAACCGAAAATGGCTGACTTTATCACTACGAAATTTCCTATCAAAACGGAAAAGACTACCAAAAAGAACGAAGTTGCTGCGGTCGCGTCACTCGATATATAAAAGAAAAATCCAGTTCTATCGGGTATTTGCACACAACCAAGTCAGAGGCAGGTAATGCAACTCAACGAAAAAAATGAACCCCAGCCAAACAGTCAACGGCCATTAACCGGTATTCGTGTACTCGACCTTTGCGATCTTCGAGGGCAAAGCTGTGGTCGCATGTTGGCCGACCTGGGCGCAGAAGTCATTCTTGTAGAACCTCCTACAGGTATGTCATCTCGACGCAGAGCACCTGTCGTCGATTCACAGAGTCTGTACTTCGCCACACACAATGCCAACAAATTGAGCGTGCAGCTAGACCTTGAAAATCAGGAAGGAAGAAATAATTTTCTCATGCTCGTTCGCAGCAGTGACATGCTGATTGATGGCGGTGACAAAAATATTTGGGAAATGCTGAGTACAAGTCATGCCCAGCTACGAAGCATTTATCCTGACCTTATTATACTTTCGATCACGGATTTCGGGCTACAAGGTCCCTATAAAGATTTCACTGCCACTGAATCCGTTCATATGGCGATGTCTACCGTTCTATCCCGATCCGGAACCAACGGTTCCCCTCCTCTGTTGCCACCCGGTGAGCTAGCGCTGGAAACCGCCGCCATTCAAGCAGCCTGGGTTGCGTTGCTGGCCTATTGGCAGAGATCACACAATGGCAAGGGAGATTTACTGGATTTCTCGATTAATGATGCGATAGCGCAAACCTTCGATCCAGGCGTCGGCGCATCCGGGAACGCAGCCGCTGGCCGCACAGCGATAGAGGTCGCCACTCATGGCAGACCCGAAGTTAACTTCATACCCGGAAAATTGCCGTCTGTGGCCCTGCTCTACCCGATATTCAAATGTGCTGACGGCCATATCAGAACCTGTGTTTTAGACCCAAGGCAGTGGCGAAGTATGTCAGAGTGGCTTGGCCCTGATCATCCGTTTACACACCCTAAGTTTAGGGTCGTTATGAACCGTCTTATGAATATTGATGCCATCAATAAATTAATGGCTAGCTTGTTCGAGAATCAGACCCGTGAGCATTTATTCGCTCAAGGACAAAAGCGAGGCATACCCATTGCATCGATCAATCTTCCCGGTGAAGTATTTGATAACGATCACTTTGACCAGCGCAACTTATTCACTAAAATCGACATCGGCGGAAAAAAGGGTAAAGCCCCTTCAGGTTATTTCTGTATCGATGGACGGCGAATAGGTATCAATACCCTTGCACCTAAACTCGGTGCTAATACTCAAGACCTGTTGTCAAGCCCGAAGGTGAAAGACGCTTTACCGGTAACCGGGGGCGAATCGAGAAAACCCTTAGGGGGAATATTAGTACTGGACCTTGGTGTCATCGTCGCAGGTGGTGATCTGGGACGGCTGTTTGCCGATCAGGGCGCAACCGTGATCAAAGTCGAAAACAAGGCCTACCCTGATGGACTTCGCCAGAGTATTGACAACAATCCCGTTCCCATCTCATTTGCTCAAGCCAATCGAAATAAAAAATCGTTAGGTCTTAACCTGCGTAGCGATAAAGGAAGAGAGCTTTTTTTACGCTTGGCCAAAGATGCCGACGTGGTTATCTCCAACTTCAAACCCGGCACTATGGAATCTCTGGGGTTAGGGTATGAGATATTAAGAGAGATCAACCCTGGCATTATTTGCGCCGAAAGTAGCGCAATGGGCAGCGCCGGCCCTCAGGCCCGGACCATGGGTTATGGGCCTTTGGTTAGAGCGAGCACCGCTCTGTCGGGCCTTTGGCGATACCCTGAAAAAGACATGGGCTTTGGAGACTGTTTAACCGTCTTTCCGGATCACTTTGCCGCAAGAGTCAGTGCAACAGCTATTCTGGCTAAACTTATTCAGCGAAAGACAACGGGAGTGGGAGGATTTATTGATATCTCTCAGGCAGAGTGCATAATCAATGTGCTTGCCAGCGAATTCCTTCGTGAATCCATTGCACCTGGTTCCTTAAAACCAATGGGAAATCAATCTGAATTTGATGCGCCAAACAGCCTTTATCCCTGCGCAGGAAAAGATGAGTGGTGCGCAATTTCGGTAACCAGTGATGAGCAGTGGCAGGGATTATGTCGCTCGATGAAGCGGAGCGACCTTGGCAATAATTCTAGCTATCAGACTACGGCAGGTCGACTCGAGTACCGTACTGCCATCGAAGAGACTGTCGCCAATTGGTGTAGGTCCAGATCTCCCTATGAGGTTATGAATCTTTGTCAAAAGCAGGGAGTTCCCGCAGGAAACATGCTTCGTTTGTCAGAGTTCATAGAAAACCCCCACTATAATTCGCGAAATTTCTTTCGGAAGCTGCACCAACCCACAGTCGGACGAGCGATTGAAACCGAAAATGGCCCCGTCGCTTTTAGTGACAACATTCCGCCACCTCAAATTCAGCCCGCTTCCGCACTTGCTGAACATACCCGCGAATTAATGAGTACGCTTATTGGCCTGTCGGATCTTGAGATTGACATATTAATCGCTAGTGGCGATCTAGAGATAAGCAAAAAAGAAATAGGCGCAATGCAACAAAAGGTAAAAACACTGGCCATAAATTCAGCCATTAAAATTGTACTAAAATACCAAGAACTTAAGTATTTGTTTAAGAGAGTGAACGATAGCAAACTGATGGATTAAAGATAGCAGGAGTACAAGCGACTCCATGCCCATGGAGATAAATTACGTACGGCAGATGTAACAAGAGCTTTCCCGGCAGATCGGCATGGAGATTGATACTGGCCAGACATTTATGACAGTTTAAAGGTGATAGATGTTGAAGCAAAATACTGCCTTCAAAGAGCCGGCAAAGCAGTCACACATCATTGAGTATAAGAGGAGTAAACGCCCCCTCCCGCATTCAAATTAGTCTAAGAACCGGCTACTGGCTAGTGGCTATCGATTATCTGCCGCCAAAGCAGGATATGTTTTTGTTAGACACACGTCTAGTAGACATGACTGCTCTGAGCGCGGGTTAATTGCCAGTAAAGACAGGTCTACGCTTTTCGCTAAAAGCGCGAATCCCCTCCTTGCCATCGTTGGAGGCGGCCAACTCGACAATAGACTTCCCCTCTAATCCAAGTTGGGAGTGCAGGTCATTGTCAGAGCTTTGCAGCAACATCCTACGAACACCGCCAAACGCAGCTGTTGGTCCTTTGGCCAGTCTTGCGGCCATAGCCTGGGCTTTTTCCATAAGCTCTGAGGTTTCTACGACCTGATTGACGATACCCCAATCCAGCGCTTCGGTCGCAGACAGCTGGCGATTGGTAACCATCATCTCCTCCGCTCGGCGCAACCCTAGTATCCGCGGTAAATAATAGGTAGCGCCGCCATCCGGGGTTAGTCCTGCTCCGGTATAGCCCATCGAAAATCGCGCATCACTGGTGGCGACAACGAAACTGCTAGCAAGAACCAGGGACAAACCTCCGCCCACAGCTGCGCCGGTCACTGCTGTGACGACGGGTGCATTCATAGTAGACAAAAGCTCAATCGCCGGGTGGAAGTGCTGCACCATATCTTCCATGGCACTGGGAAGCGTCGCTCCGAAAGCAGCAAAGGCCCCAAGATCTCCCCCCGCACAGAATATAGGCCCGGCACCGGACAACAAAACGGCGCGAGTTTCCGCGTCGTTGCTACACAGCTTTGCCACATCATGTAACTCCCCGGAAAGGGTCGGATCAATAGCGTTGGCTTTGTCAGGTCGGTTTAGCTCGATATGAGCCACGCCGTCCTGCCTATCAAAGTTAATACATTTATAAGGCATCGTAATCTCTCTAAAAGTTTGTTCAAAAAAAGTGAGCGGGCAAACCCATCAAGGGCTGCACGCTACTCCGTCATTTCCTTTTTCATAAACCCTACTGTATCAAAAGCTGTGTAACCTCCAGACCTAGTCCGATTTTGAACTACACACCGAGAGTCTATAGCAAAGTTCGGCTACGGCTTGGAACCCAGTACTGGAACGCTTTTAATATAATGCCCAATCATCACCAGTGCACGCTTCGCATCCGGAACCAGAGGACTAAGGGTCTGAAAGACATGGAACTGGGCCTCAAAGACGTCCAGTGATACCGCAACTCCGACAGCTTTGGCACGCTCAACGAAGGCGATGATCTGATCAAAAAATATCTCAGCTCCCGCAACTTGCACATAAGTCGGCGGCAAGGTCGCCAAGTCTACGTCGGTGAAAACGAGGTCAGCGAGACTGGACACATTATAGCCTTGAGACTTTCGAGGCCTGTCTCCCTTCAGGTAGAGTGTTAACCAGCCCTGAAGTAACGCTTCGTCTAGCACATCATTTTCCGCATGGGTGGTTATACTACCGGTGCTGCAACCCGGGTGTACCCATGGAGACAGGAGTACCAGAGCATCGGGCTTTCGGTTACCCGATGAGTTAGCTAATGCCAGGGATGTGGCTACTGCCAGTGCGCCACCGGCGGAATCACCACTTAATAGCACCGGCGTGTTGGGGAAGGACGTCAATACCTGTCGGGTCACCGCCAGACAGTCCTGCTGTGCTGCAGGATAGAGATGCTCCGGCCCCAGCCGGTAATCAACGGCCAGCACATGCGCATCGCTGCTTTCTGCCAATTGCGCCAAGGTATTCTGATAGCCCGCTACCGAACCGATAACATAACCACCACCATGAAAATACACCAGAATATGACGAGGTTCAGGCACGACTTTGGGGCGGCACCACTGGCAGGCGACCCCGGCCAATGTCACAGTCTCGAATGTGACGTTTTTTTCTGCTGAAGAACGAATCTTCATTACACCCGCACGGTGTCGCAACCAATCGATGGGTTTGCCCTTCGATTCGCTCAGCATTCTTTTCACCAGGCGACAGACGAACTCTGTCATCCAACGGCGCTGGATCAAACGTCCGGGTGAGTGGAACATGCTGAGAAGGGTGAATAGAGAGAGACGAAGTACGTCCAGTATCGCCATATGCCCAGTCCTGCTTTACGTGTTTAGTCCGACAGTATTGTCATTGAGTATTCTAATCAAGACTGAGAGAAACAAGAATACGTAAACCGGACATATAGTTGTTAATTTCGGTCAACAAACTAGGTTTGCAAGCGCCACGAACCGCTAAAAATTTCTCTATGCAGGATCCGAAAATCTGGAATCCCATTTTTCAAAATTCGCCATTACCGCCTCCATTTTATTCGCCGTACCCATCAGAGCAGTCTACTCAACGGACTCCATCAGCAATCCTGCAGCCACATCGGACTGGCGCTGGTTGTTGATCAGGCGCGGACGGCTTCAGGGTTTTTTCCTGCAATCTGTTCGGCGGTTTCCAAAGCGGCGGCCAGAGGGTCATCACACACCCGGGTGGCAAAACCGTAATCGCCAGCTTCCTGACCACTGAACACATGCCAGGTGTAAGTGAGCTCGCGAATAATGTCTTCACACACAGACGAACTCCACAGTTTAGTCCCGGCCATATCCGGGACCAGCCCCCATTTAATTTCCATAATGCTTAGCTTGGATTTTGGATTAATATAGCGCATATCCGCACCGGCCAATCACAACCACTCGGGCGCGAGGGTCATTTTTTATCGTCCCTACGGTGTCTCGACCAGTGTATCAAATAGATCCAGATTAAGGGCGTTCATTTTTTCAGGTCGATTCAGTGTGATGTGGGCAACACCACTTTCAAGATGATGAGACAGAGACTCATGCATGGTATTTCCTCTTTTACTGCCGTTTATCCAGTTTTATGGAGAACTTACTTGAAGTGTTGATCTGATAGTACCTGTATTGCAAAAGATAGCTGTCAGATCAAGCCTGAACTATGACAATGATAACTGACTGCTATTCGTTGTCTCGTAGCTTAAGCTCTCATTATTTGCCGATAAAAACAGGCTTCTCTTTTTTGAAAAATGCCATCGTCGCATTGATATGATCTTCGCTGGTGGTTGTAATCACTTGAATTTTAGCTTCCTGATCAATCACATCGGTTAAACTGGATCTCGCTGCAGACCTCAAAACTTGCTTTCCAAACTTCTGCGCTAACGGAGCCCCCTGAGCCAACTTCTCAGCCCACGCCTGGGTCTGGTTTAACAGTTCATTGGCCGGCACAACCTTGTTCGCCAAGCCGTACTCGAGGCATTCTTGTGGCTGCAGACGCCCCGCTTCAACAAACAACTGCATGGCTTTCTTGTAACCCATGGCGTTCACCAGATGGTAGCTGGCACCGCCATCGGGGATCAACCCAATCGCGGCGAATGCCAGATAGAGATAGGCATCATCGGCCATCACGGTAAAGTCACAGGTCATCGCTAACGCAATGCCAATACCCGCACAGGCGCCATTAACGGCAGAAATATAGAGCTTTGGGGATTGATCAATAGTCGTAAGGAATGGTTTATATTCCTTCAGGATTTGCGACTCAATGTCGTCGTAACCGGCCAAACCGTCCATCAAATCAGCGCCAGCTGAAAAACCGCGACCTTCTCCCGTCAGGATAACGACACGTACATCTTCGTCGGTCTCTGCCTTTTCGATAGCCGCCGTCAAGTCCATTCGAAGCTTCTCATTAAAAGCATTCATGGCTTTAGGGCGGTTCAGTTTAATGGTGGCAATCCTGTTGGTCACCGTGTAATTAATCGTCTCAACATCAGTCATGGTTTTATGCTCTATTAAAGTTGCCACCACAGTTCTCACAGAGAACACTGGCGGCATTAACAATTTATTTCGGCTATATCCGGATACTGACACCCATATCAAAGATAGTAACTTTCGCACCGCTAGCCACGTAACAACGCACAGTCACGTCACCCAAACCAGACGCAACACCCGTGATGATGGAAACTTTACCGTTAATATCCATTAATCAACCCTCTTATCAGTCAAGGTTACTACTATAGCTTTCAGAAAAAATATCACGACTAATAATCAGCTTCATGATTTCGGAGCTGCCCGCCAAGATGCGGTTTATACGCGCGTCGGTAAACATATTACAGATGGGATACTCTTTCATATAGCCCGCACCGCCGTGTAGCTGTACACCCAAATCAAGCATCTTCCACTCAATTTCAGTGGATTGAAGCTTCGCCTTGGCGGCCATATTAGCCGTTAGCCTATCTTCATTGTGTTCCGCCACAAGATGATCAATAAAGACTTCCACAATTTCAATCTCGGTATCCATCTCTGCCATTTTAAACTGTGTATTCTGCATATAGGACAGAGGCTTACCAAATACCTTCCTTTCCATAACGAATTCACGAGTAAGATTAAAGGCTCGGCGGGCACTGGCAATGGAACCCACAGCCGCGATCAACCTTTCTTCTGCGAGCCCCTGCATTAAGTAGAAAAATCCACGGCCAACTTCACCCAGAACATTCTCTTTAGGGATAATCACATTGTTAAAGAACAACTCAGCGGTATCCTGGGCCTTCATCCCCATCTTATCGAGATTGCGTCCACGCTCAAAACCTTCCATGCCGCGCTCAACAACACAAAGAGTCATCGCGTGTGGATTATTCTCAGGGTCAGACTTACCCGCAACCACAACATAATCCGCATTGATACCGTTCGAAATATAGGTCTTGGAACCATTCAAAATGAAATGATCCTCATCCTCACGCAAGGTTGTGCGCATACCTGCCAAATCACTACCGGCATCGGGCTCAGTCATAGCAATAGCCAGAATTTTTTCACCCTTTATGCATCCGGGCAAGAAACGCTGTTTCTGCTCGTCATTTCCAATATGCTCAAAATAGCTACCCACCAAACGGCTGTGCAACGTATTGAGCCATGACGCACACCCAACTCTGTGGGTTTCCTCCATGATAATTTGCTCAAAACGAAAATCGGAATCACCCAGACCACCGTATCGCTCATCAGGCCAGATCATCAAAAATCCCTGATCGCCCGCCTTTTTAAAAGCCTCACGATCAACAATGCCCTGTTCCTGCCATTTTTCCATATTAGGAACAATCTCGGCTTCAAGAAACTTACGATAAGCATCCCGAAACATATTTTGTTCTTCAGTAAATGTTCGCATATTTCACCTCATAGACTCTAAATAGCTGGCCAGTTTTTTTTAAAGGTATCGGCGTCAGACATAATTTCTTCCTTCTATTATTTATACTTCTTAATAGGTTTCTATTTAAGTAGGTTTAACCCGCTCTATTACAAGCCGGCCAAACGTTCCTTACCGGCAGCCTGCCAGTCTTGTACAATCATATCTGCAGCTTTCTCGCCAATCATTACCGTGGGTGCATTAGTGTTGCCACCAACCAGCGTAGGCATAACAGACGCATCCACTACCCGCAGGTTTTTCACCTTGTGTACTCGCAAGCGCTCATCAACTACTGCATCACTGTCACTGCCCATTTTGCACGTGCCCACCGGGTGATACACTGAATCAGAACTTTCTCTTATGGCACGTTCAATATCGCGGTCATCGTTAATATTCACCGGCCGCAAACACTCCGCTATGTATTGGCTAATGGGCCCAGTGTTCATAATCGCCATCAATTTCTTGTAACCCGCCACCAACACCTTCATGTCATCGGGGTGGCTCAAAAACTTTGGATCAATCAACGGGTCATCATGGGGGTCGGCAGACTGCAACTTAACCGTACCTCTAGATTTAGGCCGCAGCAGGCACACGTGGCAACTTAAACCATGACCCCACAACTTTGTTCTGCCGTGGTCCACCACCATGGCGGGGACAAAGTGCAGCTGCACATCTGGCACGTCTAGCTCATCACTGGTACGTATAAAACCACCGGCCTCAGCCCCTGTGGTAGTAAACAAACCGGTTTTCTTTAAAATATACTTAAGCAACTCCTTGGGGGCCGTATAAAAGATTGACCGCAACGATATTCCAATCAGCTCGGAAGAGGGATGCTTGTGCACTGACAAATAGTCCAAATGGTCTTGTAGGTTTTGGCCCACACCAGGCAGGTCTACCAAGTGCTCAATACCGTGCTTAGTGATTTCTTTAGCCGGACCAATACCCGAGCGCAATAAAATTTGCGGTGACCCAAAGGCACCTGCGGACAAAATAACCTCTTTGGTGGCGCTAAAATCAACCATTTCTTGCTGCGGGGTCAAGCACTGCACACCCACGGCTTTATCACCGTCTAACAACAGCTTATTAACCTGCGTGTCGGTCAACACAGTTAAATTGGGGCGATCCATAGCCGGGACCAAGTACGCCCGGGCAGTACTACAACGCTTGCCGTCTTTTTGGGTGGCTTGGTAATAGCCAATGCCTTCTTGCTCGGCACCATTAAAGTCATCGTTGTACGCATACAGCTTTGACCCAGCCTCAACAAACTGATCAGTGGGCTTGTTGCTGTACCTAGTTTTGCAGACATTTAAAGGCCCGTTCTGACCATGAAAGGCATCATCAAATACCTCATTGTGCTCAGCCTTTTTAAAATAGGGCAGTATCTCATCATAAGACCACCCGGCATTACCCAACTCAGACCAATGGTTATAGTCCCAGCGGTGGCCTCTAACATACAACATGGCATTAATAGAGCTAGACCCACCCAAGGTTTTACCCCGTGGCTGAAAGCCTTTACGGTGCTCCATCAGCTCGGCCTGCACATTGTGTACACCGCCCGCAGAATCAACCACCGCCGTAGCAGGGGACTCAACAGGCACCTTATCAAAGCCTTTTTGCGGCTCGGTGTCATAGTTCCAGCTTAAAGTACTCTTATCGCCAAAAAAGGCAAAGCCCAGCGGCACATGAATGCGCACGTCAGTGTCTTTAGCACCGGCCTCAATCAGGCACACCTCAACATCGCGGTTAGCGCTCAACCGGTTAGCCAACACACAGCCAGCAGACCCAGCACCCAAAATAATAAAATCAAAGTTTGTTTTCACGCTGTATTTACCTAACATCATAGTAAAAAAGTTAATCAACACCAATCAGAATGACAACACTCCATCGATACATGATCTATCTACTCAATATTATCGTGGGAGGAAAGTGGCCACCATGATGAAAGAGGAAAATTTTGATCAAAGCGGACAAGTTCGTTGCCATGGTAGATATTCTAGTGGAAGAATTTCAATAAACTGCGAGACACCGGCTCACTGGCGGCGATTGAGTTATCAAAAAGACAAGTCGACTTAAGGCCAAAAGAAAACCTGATACATCATATAAACATTAGGAGACAAATATGAGAGCTATGTTATTAACGCGGGTAATATTTTTATCCGCAAGCATGATGATGGTCTTATCCAAGCCCCTCAACGGCTGCACCAGCTCTCATTAAATGCGGCACTCCCTGCTAAACTGAAACGCTTGTCGTCTTACTGATTCTCTACCACAACATGTTAAACCGACTGCTCTTCTACAGCGCGCCAAGCTGCATCAAAAGCTGCCTGCATTAATGGCATAGCCTCTGAGTCAGAATTCGCAATAGAGATGCGTCCAAATTGTGCTCGCCCAATTTCATGGGGTGCCTGCCCTTCTTCCCACTCAGGGTCATCCAACCCCATATACATATAAGCGTAACCGTGAGGAATTCGATTGACCGTAATGGCGGCAATGTCAGTCTCATGATTAAATCCATGCTGGCCCAGCATTGACTGTAATTGGGCACGAATCTCTTGCTCATAGGCTTTAAAAGGTGTGGCATAAATCTTGTGCCTACCCACTCTAAATAACTCGCGTGCAGACATATCTTTGACATCCGCAGGCGTTGGCGAAGCCATCATAAATACTGCCATCGGATCGTCCAGATTCTGGGGTGGCTGATAGCCCCCTGCGGTCATGGTGGGGGCGGCGCTAACCCATTTAAAGGGGTCATAGGGACACTGCGTCATGGTAGCGCCAAGCCCGGCAAAAGCGCGACCATTTTTAAGAAGTACATTGGCATACACAAAAGGGACTTTGACACCGTAGCTCAGCCCTTCTTTTTGCTCTTTACTCATCTCAGGGCAAAGATGCGGAATAAGCCCGTTATAACAAGCAAGAACACAGTGATTAGCGCTTACTCTTAGAGCCTTACCTTTTTGAACGTAGTCCACCTGTACATATTTTGAAGTGATCTCTTTGACACCGACCACAGTGCTGTTAAGCCTTAGTCGAGTCGTGTTTTTTTCAAGGTCCAGAGCTGTATAGTTAAACTGTGCGACGGCAACATCCTCTAAGCCCTTCATGGTCGGTGCCACATTAGGTATGAGCTTATGGACCAACAACCGAGCAACCGAGGCATTGCCATCAGGAAGCATGTAGGCGAATGGCTCATCTCCTAAAACAAAAGCGCCAGCAAGATCGCTGAGCCGATTTGTTACCCAGCCCATAGCTTTAAGACCTGGACAACCTAAAACTAGAGCTTCTAAGACCGTATGATTCCATCCAGCAGGACCACTTAAAACACTCAGGAATGAACCGAGTATCGGCAAGGTTTCTTCAGCTAAACCGACGCGCTCCACCAAAAATTGGTTGTAACTAACTGACTTAACATATCTATATTGTTCTAAGAGAGACAAATCATCGAGGAAGTCACGTTCGCCCCCAAAAAATGCAATCAATTTGTTTTGCTCTTCTCCCGGAATAGGAAGCTCTTTAACGGCTTCTCTGTACCCTTCACCCCCATGGAAATACTTCATCCAATGTCCATTAACGGTTTTATGACCCTCTGCAGAAGGAATCGCCATGGCGTTATTGGCATATATCTTCCCACCAATTGCGAAATTATCAGGCGTATTGATTGCTATTGAATCTAGCGCCTTCTGGTCAAGACCAATATCCTCTAACAAGCCAACAGCTGTTTCACTGTAACCAGACATGGGCTCAAGATTTTGAGCGCCGCCCAAGCTCAGCACCATGCGACCATTTTCATGGAATTCATTACGCTTAGCGTGGCCACCAAAGTCATCGTGATTGTCTAATATTAGTATTTTCGCAGAAGGGCCCATTTTCTTTCGATAATACCAGGCAGCCGCAAGACCACTCTGACCTGCTCCAACCACTACCAGGTCATAGTGCTCATCTAATTCTTCAAAATGAGCTGGTTTTTGTCCCTTCCAAGCTAAAGCATGAGCAACCTCATAGGATCCCTTATGGCTGCCACGCATTCCTGTGAGCGTCGGCGGATAATAATTGCCAGATAATTTTGTAGAGACTAGCGACCCAGATGCTTGCGCTATAGCTTGTCCGGGCATCAATAGAATTGCACCAGTGCCAACAGCTATGCCATTTAGAAAATCTCTTCGTGTGATTTTTGAGGCCAAAATAATCTCCCAATCCGCTTACATGTCGTTTGACATGCGAGCCTATCACAATCTTACTCTGAAAGTCGATAGTCGGTCATGGGTGCGTGCTTAACGGGGAAGAATTTTGGGCAATGGCAGGTCTGTATTCAAAAGGTTTAGATGGCCTGCTACTGTTTAAATAGATAGTAGAGACGGACACATAAGAGGGGGCTTTTGTTATGCTTTGAACCCTAACCCCCACTATCAAGTAGGGGTTAGGGGTGAGGGCTTAAAACCCGAAATCTGGTTACGTTTCTTTATCTAGATTCCATCGCACAAGATTTTTAGCTTTGAGCCTGTTTGTAAATAATGCATACCGACTTTGCTCTTCGTTCCACTCTTCTAACCATGTCTCGCCTGTGCGTTCTGCATCAACAAAAACAGCGTTGGTTACTAAAATCGGAATCAAAATAGTTAGATGGACAATGATACTCGTGATGATGCTATAGCCTAACCAACCAAAATGATAAGTCGCAATGACTCCAAAAGAGACACTCCAAACCGTAAACAAAACGACCATAAAGTAAGCTTGCAAGCTGGGATCTGGGATGTATTTCAATGGATTAAATTTTACATCCATCACTCCCCTCCAAAGATGAACTATAAACATCGTTGATCTTCTAAAAAGACTGGGTTTAACCCTAGTACTTATCCTCTTTTATTCTACCGCTCAACTTTACTCAGATTTTCCTCGTACTAGGTGAACCTGTGTTTAGCCAGCTGTTATTTTTATTCCTTTAATATTTCTTAGTTTTATTCTATCTGAATTCTACGGTAAAATTTTCGCGATGGGTCACAAAATTTTTGATCAGGTATACTCACGGCTAAAACGCGCCAGAGGTTTTATACAGATATGACAGCATATATTTCCGGCTTTGTACTTGGGCTATCACTAATTTTAGCCATTGGAGCACAGAACGCATTTGTGCTGAAGCAAGGTCTAAAAAAACAGCATGTCTTTTTGGTCTGTAGCCTTTGCGCAGTATCTGACGCCATACTCATTACTTTTGGGGTTATGGGTTTTGGCGCGCTTATTGCTAAATATCCTTGGGTCGAGCAGATAGCTCGCTATGGTGGTGCCGCTTTCCTAATTATCTATGCTGCAATGAGTTTTTACTCCGCCTATAGTCAAAAACATAACCTGGTACCCAGCGATAATGCGCCCGAATCGGTATGGAAAATTACCCTAATGTGCCTTGGTTTCACCTGGTTAAATCCGCATGTTTATCTCGACACCGTGGTGTTTTTAGGCTCTATTTCAACACAATTTTCAGCGGACATAGAAGCCTTTACTCTAGGTGCTGTCACCGCCTCTTTTGTTTTCTTTTATAGTCTCGGTTTTGGGTCGCGCATTTTGATTCCAGTGTTTGAAAAACCAAGAGCATGGCAAATACTTGAGGTTTTCATTGGCCTCTTAATGTTAACTTTGGGAGCAAGCTTAGTTTTCACCTAGACACTTCTATAAGGTAGCAATATGAAAAAAGTCATTACAGGATTACTTTATACTGGCCTATTTGTAGTTGCCTTGGCGCTTGGCGCGTATTTTATGGCGCTTAATGGCTTAAACGAGCTGGATCAAAAAGCGCGTGACAATCTGGGTGGCCTCTATTTGCAAACTAAACAGGGCACGCTCTCCTACACTCGCGAAGGCCCCATCAACGCGCCAGCTATCATATTAGTGCATGGTTTTAGTACACCAAAATTTGTGTGGGAGCAGATTACCCCATCCCTGGTTAAAGAGGGTTATCAGGTAATTACCTTTGACCACCTGGGCCGTGGTTTCTCTGATCGGCCAGCAGGTCCTTACAATGCTGACCTCTACCAGAGTGAAATCTCTGACTTAATTACAGGTCTAGCCCTTGAAACGCCGCTCACATTGGTGGGCTACTCCATGGGCGGCGCTAATGTTATTGACTATGCAGCCATGTACCCCGAGCAAATTAAACAGCTTATTCTAATTGCCCCAGCAGGCTATATGGGCGACCCAGGCTCAGCAGCATGGGTTGCTAAACCGGTCATAGGTGAATGGCTTGCCATCGTGTTTGGCAATCAATATGCCGGCGATGCTATTGAAAGCGAAATAGTAAAAGGCCTAGCCCCGAAGGCGCTGTATGAGAAGTTTAAAGCGCAAGCTGCGTTTAAAGGCTATACCGGTTCATTGCTATCCACCCTTCGCCATTACCCCATGCATGATCTGAGTCACCGCTACAAAATAGTTGGTGCAGCAGGCATACCGGTTTCGGCTATATGGGGGACGGCGGATCAAGTTGTGCCTTACTCAGGTGCCAGCGCTATGGCGGCAGATGTTCCGCAACTGCGCATTGAATCTATTGAGGGTGGCAACCACAACATAGCCTATACTCAGGCTCAGCTAGTGGCCAATAAAATTTTAGTAGCACTGCAAGAGCGCAAGGGTGAATAACGTAGAGTCGCACATTAGCATTCAGTACTTTCAACATGCCTATGCTGAATTTATTTTGGGCTCCTATAATAATGCGCTGTGCCTCTGTGATTTTCGCTATCGCAACATGCGCAATGCGTTGGATAGCCGCGTTCAACAGTCACTAAATGCAAATTTTGTTGAGCAAACCTGTGATGTGATTGAAATGACCAAGGTGCAGTTAAACGACTACTTCGTAGGAAAAAGACAGAACTTTGATATTCCACTGGTAACCGCCGGCTCTGATTTTCAAAAAACCGTTTGGCGCGCACTGCAGGCCATTGATTATGGCACGACGCTTTCCTATAAACAGCTGGCTACCGCCATTAATAATCCAGATGCTGTTAGAGCGGTGGGTACCGCCAATGGTGCTAATGCCCTAGCTATTGTTATTCCCTGTCATCGAGTGGTTGCCAGCGATGGAACGTTAGGTGGCTATGCCGGCGGTTTAGCTCTGAAAAAACGTCTTTTATCTCTGGAACAAAAAGCTCAGCAATGCACGACAACACTCAACAAGGAATGAGCATGAAAAAATCAAGGATAGACACGCTAACTGACAGCCATTTAAACTGCGAAAGAAATAATGTTTAAAACTTTCCGTAGCCCAGCACCCAAGGTTCAACTGTTACACGTAGCACTTTGCATAATCTGGAACATCACTGGCCTATGGCAACTCGCAAGCGATCTTCAACCTATTGGACCAACCGCATCAATGACCGCCATAGGCTTAATTATAGTATTTTCAGCTACGTTGATACTGGGTGAGCGCAATAACAAGCCTGTACCTTACTTACTGGCATCAGGGCTACTGGCAATAGCCGCTGTGAGTGCAATTTTTGATGGCTTTACAAAAGATTCTTCGCTATGGCCATCTGAGTTTTGGCGTTATGCCGGCATTAGTGTCAATAGCATTGGCGTAGCAGGTTTTGGCTTAGCATTAGCGCACATCAAACACCTAAAAACATAGTCAATAATGGTGTTGATAAAAAGACGATTAAAAGGATAACAACATGATTGAGCTTTATCTAGACTATGAATATTGGGTTGCTGCGGTGCAGTTATCGCTGGCTATGTTGGGCATGGGGGCTGGCCTGAGAACCTCGGATTTCGGTGAGGTGGTGCAGCACCCAAAAGCGGTTAGTCTGGGTTTGATGATGCAGTTGCTAGTAGTGCCGCTAATTGCCTTCGGGTTTATTACATTTACCCAATTGTCCGCCGGAGTAGTTATTGGTATTGCCCTAATTGCCTCTATTCCCGGGGGTACGGTGTCGAATGTTTTTACACTTTTGGCCCGAGGTAGTGTGCCACTTTCAATTAGTATCACCATATTGACCTCATTTGCCTGCCTTATAACAACCCCATTAATACTAGACTTTTTAATTGCTGATTTTATGCCTGACAATTTCTCAATGCCAGCCATGCAAATGGCCATTGAGATTGGCTTTTATGTGTTGATACCCCTGCTGCTGGGCATGCGCTTCTTAGCCCAATACCCAAGCTATGCCGAGAGTTTTTCTACCTTTTGTTTAAGGGGTTCTCTGTTAGGCATTGCCATTATTGTGTTCGGATCTTTAGGTGCTGGACGTCTTGATCCTTCTAATGCGGCTTCGACAGACCTTGTGTGGCTATCGCTATTTATTGTTAGTCTGACCTTGGCCGGTATTTTTATTACCAAAACTTTTGGCCTGAGTAGAGCAGACAATAGTGCTATTGAAATGGAGGTAGTGGTTAGAAATATTAATCTGGCCTTTTTAATCAAAGTGTCATTGTTTCCAGCAGTGGCTGGGCAGGTAAATACCACGGCAGACTTGGCACTAATGTCGCTACTTATTTACGGTGGCTGGCAGTTGCTGATGGGTGTTGGGCTGATTATGTGGCGTCGCAGATAAACCACAGACCTGCTGATATAAGCACGACTGCGCTGTAAGCTCCTATAAATAGTCCTTTCAGCTACGCTGATACTGGGTGAGCGCCATTTTTGGCGGCTTTACAAAAGACCTTTGCTGTGGCCATCTAAGTCATGGCGTTATGCCGGCATTGCCGCCAACAGTATTGTTATTTTGGATTTTGCCTTAGCATTAGCATTAGCGCGCATCAAACACCTAAAACATAGTCAATAAAGGTGTTGACAATAAGAATCTGGCAGACGCTAACCTTTGGGTGTCTCAAATTGCCCTTAGCAAGCGGCCCATAGGCTTTTGCCCCAGGTCAGATGCAAAATTATTATTCTCCCACGCGGTGTGCCCACCAATCATGACCAACGGAACAACACTATCTGAGCGATTAACGAGTTGCTCGTGCTGAAATTCTTCACGGTGTACGCGCTGAACATTGTTTTCGCCGTCATAATTGGCAAGCTGCTCTGGGTCGATGAGAATTAGGTCTGCAATATCGCCCTGATGAATGGTCCCACCAGCTACCCCAAACACGTCTGCAGCATCTTTAGTGAGTCGCTTAACCATGTAGCTGACATCACCATCGCCACCCTCGGCGGCCAACTTTAGGCTTCTCAGGTTTACATCGTAAAAAGCCATGTTGGTTAGGTGCGCACCGCTATCGTTAAAGCCTGGCAGCAATTTGGGGTTCATGAGCAGTTCACGCACCACTTTGATGTCTCGGTTTGCTGTGACGGTACTCCAGCTCAAGTCGGTATCAAAGGTTCTTAGCATTTGCAGCATAAAGTCGCCTTCGTCAGCAATCCAGGAGAAGTCTTTTTGTATTAGCTTTTGCTCAGCTTTGGTCACAGACTCTGCATACTGGTCTTGCTTGATGGCACCGACACGATCAAACACTGCCTGAAAGTCCATGCCCTGCCAGTTTTCTTGTGGGCATCTTTCCACTGTCATGTCAGCTAGGGTTCGATTAAAGGCAAAGTCTTCAATGTTAAGCTTGCGCTTTAGCCGATCAAGATTCCAGCCTTGCTTTCCGCGCATCCACATAGACTTAAAGGACTGAGTATAGCCCGGCTCATACATAATTTTACGGCGCCCTTCGCGGTCTTCAATATCAGTCTCATTGAGTCGCCGCAGCTCTGGAATTTCTTCTGCAATGGGCGTGATGGCACCGTCTGACCAAATTTTGAAAGGTGCACCCAGCGCTTGCATGTGAAATTCACCCTGGACTAACGAGGAGTTAAGTACATTTGACAATGTCTTTACCATTCTGGAAAGCTTCCAGTTATTGGCAACATCTAGGGCGGCAACCACGGTGGTTCTTAACGGCTTGCCGTGTAACCGGCCACTGGTGAGTAAGAAGGTCTTTAAAGTATCTATAACACTATCTTTTGGCGGTGTTGCCTGCCATGTAGAGCCCTGTTCTCTGACCACCTGAGTTAACGCCTTTAGCTCACCATATTTGGCAAACTGGGTTGGAATGGCCTTTTCGCAGTGAGGCTGAGCTGCTAAGAAATGAACCGGTAAGGCATCTGTAGAGAAGCCTACATAACCGCATTTCAGGGCGTCCGAGAGGGTGCCTTTCATACTGTTGAGTTCAGCGCGTGTAGGATCTCGAGTAACGCTATTATCAAACCCCATGGCGTCTATACGCAGCATTGAATGGGGAAATAATACTGCTACGTTGGGGCCCAAATTTAAGCCCTCTAAATGGTCTAAGTAGGCTTTTGGATTGTCCCAAGTGATGTTGTCAGCACAATTTTTTAGCACTGCTTTGGGAATGTTTTCAACCCGCGCGTAACAACTCACAATGGGGTCATTGACGCCATCGCGCTGTGCGCCAAAGGCAAGCCCCAAACTACAGTTTGCGATGACGACAGAGGTGGTGCCGTGACGAGTTGACTCAGGAAGGCCTGGAGCAACTTCTAATTCCAAATCGTAATGTGTGTGTATGTCGAACAACCCCGGCATCAACCACATGCCTTCTGCATCGATAACTCGGCTTGCATTAGCCTCATTCAGGTTAGGCCCGCGTGCGACAATTCGTCCGTCACTCACAGCCACATCTTCAATGACCGCTGCCTCACCATTGTTAAACACTTTAGCATTTTTAATCAGGGTATCAATATTTTGAATGTCCGCATGCATTAGGCGTGAGTCTATTGAGGTTTGAGTGCTATTTATGGTTGTCATACGGCCTTCCTCCTATGGAAGCAAATACGTAGTAGTTCTGGACACATGGCATGATCTATCGACTAATATTATCGTGGGCGGAAAGTGGCTACCATGAGGAAAGTGGCAGAACTTGATCAAAGCGGACGCGCGTCTATCGACACGCCATGGTCATAAGTATTAAATTGCACGACCATAGGCGTACAAAACAGTTCAATGTATTCAGTATTGCACTTATCAGAAATTAAGGTCAAGCTTCTACCCAATGGTACCGTGACCTGAGGGTACTGATAACTCATGCTTGGAGCGTTTAATAATGTTAAGTGGTAGTCCTGATTACGTCAGCCCAAAACAGTGGCAGTCTCGGGGTAAGCTAGAAGCAGTGCTTGGCCATTCAATTTTTGTGGTTGATGAAGGGGATTCCAGTCTACCGACTATTGTCTTACTACACGGCTTTCCAACCTCTAGTTGGGATTGGCAGCCCATTTGGAGTGAGCTGATAAAAAACTATCGTTTAATAGCCTTGGACATGTTGGGCTTTGGCTTCTCAGATAAGCCTAATAGTCGTACTTATACCATTCATGGCCAGGCCGACATTGTTGAAGCCTTAGTTGAAATAAAGGGGCTCAAAAGCTTTCATTTACTAGCCCATGACTATGGCGATACGGTAGCGCAGGAATTGTTGGCGCGGCAGCTAGAGGGTGCTGGAGTAGGAGCATGGCTGTCTTGCTGCTTTCTTAACGGCGGGTTGTTTCCCGAAACACACCGAGCGCTACTCACACAAAAATTGCTCTTGAGCCCGCTGGGTCGATATTTGAATGTTTTAACGGGGTTTGCAAAGTTTGGGCGTGGCTTTAGCTCAGTGTTTGGCCTACAAACTAAACCCTCAAACCAAGAGTTAGAAGATTTTTGGTGGTTAATTAACGTCAACGATGGAAAACATGTTTTTCATAATGCCATTACCTATATACGTGACCGACTTGAACACCGAGAGCGCTGGGTGGCAGCTATGCAACAATCTACTATTCCAGTGGCGGTAATTAATGGCTCAGTGGATCCTGTATCCGGTGCCCATATGGTGGCTCGCTACAAAGCACTGAATTGCCGATTAGACTATCTCGCGGAACTCCCTTTGATCGGTCACTATCCCCAAGTAGAGGCGCCCTCTTCGGTGTTAAAACATTATGAAAACTTCCTGGCCTCGTTATTAACCGACAGTGGTGAGGTCTCTAATGACTGAAAAACAACCTAACAATCCATTGCACGGCATCACTCTAGAAATGGTGGTCACTCGTCTCGTTGACTTTCACGGATGGGATGGCCTTGCACAGCGTATCAACATTAATTGTTTCAAGAGCAACCCGTCAGTTAAGTCGTCCTTACAGTTTTTACGTCGGACCCCGTGGGCTAGAGACAAAGTAGAGAGCCTGTATATATCAACGTTTGAGCCACCCTCTCCCTGGGGAAGCCGAGCATCGAGTGGCAACAACGCAGCCCAATAGTAGACTGACTTAAAAGAGCTTGTGATGACCTATATGCAATTAACCTATCTTCATCTTGGCACTTTAGCACCAGCCTTCGTCATCGGTACTTACCTGCTACTGAATCGTAAAGGAACATCCGCCCACAGGTTGCTGGGTAAAATTTATATGGTGCTAATGCTATTTACCGCCATCGTTACACTTTTTATGGAAGCCGTTATCGGCCCTCTATTTCTAAATCATTTTGGTTACATCCATCTGCTAAGTCTATTTGTTATATACACAGTACCCACCGCCTATACGACGATACGTTCTGGCAATATCGGGGTACATAGGCGCAAAATGATTGGTTTATATGTGGGCGCTCTTCTGGTGGCAGGTAGTTTCACACTGACGCCTGGGCGCTTAATGCATAGTTGGCTGTTTGGTTAAACTCTATCTCGCCGCGGTCGAAACACATCGCTTGCGGCCTCAGATTCCAAGCAGTAGCATAGAGATACGCACACTCATTATTCGGATGCCGTTGCAATCAAACAACTAGCCATTAATTTATCACTTATATTGACTCTGTGGAGCGCTGGCACAACCGCACTTTCTGATGAAATTAGAGTGGCCGTGGCCAGCAATTTTTCCACTGTAATGAAAGCCCTCACGGTGGAGTTTGAAAAGACAACGGCTCATCATGTCGTACTTTCGTTTGGCTCTACGGGTAAGCACTATGCGCAAATCAAAAATGGTGCGCCTTTTGATGTCTTTCTGGCTGCCGATGCGGAGCGCCCGCGGCTTTTAGAAACTCAAGGCCTTGTCCAGGCAGATAGCCGAATGACCTATGCCAGAGGGAAGTTAATTCTGTGGACATCGAAATCTGGAATCGATGACATTAAAAATACCCTGCTGATAGGTCAAGACTTTCGCCACTTGGCGGTGGCTAACCCAAAATTATCCCCTTATGGATTGGCTGCACAGCAAGTTATGATAAAGCTTGATGTATGGCCAAGACTGCAACCCAAGCTAGTGCGTGGGGAGAACATCGCCCAAACGTTTCAATTTGTGCACAGCGGCAATGCTGAGTTGGGTTTTGTCGCCTATTCGCAAGCGGCCAATCCTAAGCGATCTGTGCAAGGATCATTTTGGATGCCGCACCAATCTCTTTATAGCCCGATTGATCAGCAAGCAGTATTATTAAACGACAAACAAGCTTCGAAGGACTTTTTGAAGTTTTTAAAAGGCCCCCTAGCTCGACAGATTATTCAAAATTACGGATATGACTTACCATGATCCTCAGTGAACAGGATTTAACCGCGCTTTTCGTGACCCTTAAGTTGGCGTCGGTGAGTACGCTCGTTTTATTGATTATTGGTACACCTCTGGCCTGGTGGCTGTCACGCAGCCAATGGCGATTTAAGTATATTATCGAAGCCATTATTGCCCTGCCACTTATTTTACCCCCGACGGTGCTAGGCTTTTATTTGCTAATTTCACTGGGCCCTAATGGTCCGATCGGCGGCCTTGTGGATATGTTAGGTGGTGCGCCCTTGGCCTTTACCTTTACCGGACTTGTGATTGGCTCGGTATTTTATTCCATGCCTTTTGTTGTGCAGCCACTGCAAAATGCCTTTACTGCTGTTGGCCAAAGACCTTTAGAGGTAGCGGCAACACTTCGCGCATCACCACTTGACCGGTTTTTTACCATTGCCATGCCCATGGCTAAGCCCGGATTTATTACTGCGAGTGTGCTGGGCTTCGCTCATACCTTGGGTGAATTCGGGGTGGTGTTGATGATTGGCGGCAATATTCCTGGGAGTACGCAAGTCGCTTCAATTGCTATTTATGATCATGTTGAGGCTCTGGAGTATGGTCAAGCACATTGGTTGGCCGGCAGCCTTTTACTGTTCTCATTTCTGTTGTTGATTATTGTTTATGGTGCCAACCGTCGCTACACGGTAGCCCAACCATGACGATAGCCGTGCGGTTTAATATTCAACGTGGTGAGTTTGCTCTCAACATCGACACTGTTATTCCTGAAACTGGCGTAACAGCCATATTCGGCCCCTCTGGCAGCGGAAAAACAACACTTTTAAGAGCTATCGCAGGGTTGGAGCACGCCGATAATGGCTACCTCAAAGTAGGTGATGCCCTATGGCAAGGGAATGGCGTATTTTTGCCAACACACCAACGTAAAATCGGCTATGTCTTCCAAGAACCCAGCCTGTTCAGCCATCTCTCTGTGGAAGCTAATCTCAACTATGGCCTGGAGCGTGCAAAAGATGAATCTTCTGCAGTCGTCGTGCAACAAACCATAGACTTGCTTGGTATAGAGCACCTGCTAAAGCGAATGCCATGGCAGTTATCAGGCGGTGAACAACAGCGAGTTGCCATCGCGCGCGCGTTAGCCGCAAACCCGTCAATGTTGTTACTCGATGAGCCCTTGGCAGCCTTGGGGGACGATCAAAAAGCCGGCATATTGCCCTACCTTGAATCTGTTTATCAGCAGCTAGACATCCCAGTTCTGTATGTGAGCCATTCACGCAACGAGGTTGCTCGCTTAGCCGATCACATGCTGTTGCTTGATAATGGTGAGATAAAAGCCTCCGGCAAGATGACTGAAATCTTCACCGCTCTGGATCTGCCGATGGCTCATCAATCTCGTGCTGAAAGTATTATTAAAGCCTCCGTGTCGCACTACGATGAAGAATTTGGCATAGCCTCTGTGGCATTTCTAGGCGGTCAATTTTCAGTAGCGGCTGAACCTTTAATCGTGGGCTCAAAAGTCCGTTTACAGGTCCTCGCCCGTGATGTCAGCATTACGCTTGAGCCGCAAAAAAATACGAGCATTCTCAATATTATTCCTGTCACTATCGATGCGATTGCTAAAGAAAGCAAATCTCAGATGACGGTGCGATTAATTGCCGATGAAACTGTTCTGCTGTCCAGAATTACGTGTAAATCAGCTTATAATCTAAATCTTAAAGAGGGCGATAAGGTTTATGCTCAGGTGAAAACTGCCGCCTTACTGACCTAACATTAAAGAGCATTCGATCATGTTAACGACACATTTTGCTTTATCGAATGAGCTTGACTACCTACAAAATTTTCTCGTGCAAAACGGCACCAATCAATGGAACTACCTTCCCGAGGATGGCATAAATCAGCAATTCAAGCGCCTTGCTGTAGGGGCTGATTACTGTCTGGTAGCCAAGGATGGAGAGGATATTGTTGGCCTTGCCATTTTTTGTAAACTCGGAGATATCCCAGATTTTTTTGATCACCCTATTGGCCGAAATGATGTGATTTATGTGGCTGAAGTGGTTGTACATTCTCAGTGGAACGGAAAAGGTATTGGTAGCACTTTGCTTAAACAGATCGCAATAACGGCCAAAGACCTCGGCGCAAATGAGTTACTCATATCCAGGCATGAACAGAACCTAGCCTCCGCTGGTATGATGAGAAAGGCTGGATTCACCGAGCTAGATTGTTTTTCTGACCCTCAACGCAGGCAGACAGGCAGTCGAAAAACCTCTATTCTCAGCCTCAACTTAAGCACATAAAAATGGGTGATGTGGCATTAGGAGTACAAAAATGGATATGGTTCTGAAACAGTTTGATAACCCGGATGAAGTCACTACCTTTGACAAAGGCAAATTTGAAACGGTGACCCTTGGCGGTATGACTATAGGCCGTGCGACTTATATGCCGGGTTGGAAGTGGTCCTCCGATGTAGGCCAACCTTTGGGTAAAGATTTTTGTGATGTTGAGCATGTCGGAATGGTAATATCTGGGTGTGCTACAGCAGCTTTTCTTGATGGCCCTGTTGTAGAGATGCATGAAGGTGATTTGTTTTACGTTCCTAAAGAACCGCATGACAGTTGGGTGGTAGGAGATCAGCCTTACGTGTCTCTGCACTTTTTAGGCGCAAGTCATTACGCTAAATAACGAGGTTTCAATGGAACAATCTAATCAGCTGAAAAGTCAGTTTCACCTGTTTACTCAAAGAAGGTTCCTACCTTTTTTTATTACTCAATTTCTCGGCGCATTCAATGATAACCTATTCAAAAATGCCCTTTTGGTGATTGTCGTTAGCACCGCGGCAGCGGGGTCAGATAGCAGCACTAACTTCACAACCAACTTGGCCGTTGGCTTATTTATCCTACCCTTTTTCCTGTTCTCTACGACGGCCGGCCAATTGGCAGATACCTATGACAAAGCAATGTTGATGCGCAGAGTTAAGCTTGCTGAGATTTTTATTATGTTGGCCGGCACCTACGCTCTGATGACTGAGAATTTTAATTTCATGCTGGTCATCTTATTTTTGCTGGGCACCCAATCAGCATTTTTTGGCCCTGCAAAATATTCTCTTATCCCTCAGCATTTAAACAATGATGAGTTATTGGCAGGTAATGCACAGATAAGCATGGGTACCTTTGGATCTATTTTACTTGGCACATTGATTGGAGGATGGATGGTAACGCTGGAGAACGGCATTGCGATGTTAAGTGGCCTCATTGTTCTTGTCTCCCTGATTGGATGGGTCAGTAGCAGAGAGATTCCAGAGGCCCCTTCAGAAAATCCTGGGCAAAAGCTACGCCTAAATCCATTGACCGAAACATCGGGTAATTTCCGCATGGCGCGCGAGAACCGCACGGTGTTTTACTGCATTCTGGCGATCTCTTGGTTTTGGCTCTATGGCGGTTGCTTTCTGACCCAGGTACCCAACTACACAGTAACCATATTGAATGGCCACCCCCGCCTAATCTCCATTTTACTCGGCGCATTCATTGTTGGCGTCGCTATTGGCTCCTTACTGTGTAACCGCTTGTCTAAAGGCGCTGTCGAACCAGGCATTGTTCCGCTGGGAGCCCTGGGTCTCAGTATTTTTGCCTTTGATCTAAGTTTTACCTCCATCGCCTATCAGCAAGCAAATGCGTCGTTCAGTGAAGTAATGCCGGGTCAGTTCTTCAGCCTGAGCGGCGGAACCCATATACTCATCGACTTAGTAATGATTGGCATGTTTGGCGGCTTCTTTATCGTACCTCTAAACTCAATGGTTCAGCAGCGAACTGCCAGTAACAAGCGGGCACGCATTCTCTCTGTAAATGCTATTATTAACGCCGCGTTTATGGTCGGTGGCAGCCTGTTGGGAATGTTTTTCCTAAGCTTTTTGGGCTGGAGTATTATGGAGTTTTTCATTACTGTAGCCATCATGAATATAATCGTGGTCGGGGTAATATTTGTGCGGGTCCCTGAATTTTTTTCAAGGTTTGTACTCTGGTCATCGAGCCGGTTCAAACTGCACCTTTAATCGCTAACACGGAGCTCTAAGCGCGCATGCAACTTTCATCAAAAATTCTATCAGGAATGGTACTTGGCATAATTCTAGGTTTAGTACTAAATGCACTCGGTGGAGCTGATCCTGAACAAACGCCTCTTATCTCGTGGTTTGTAGATAATGTTTTTGATGTGATAGGTAAGATTTTCGTCATTTCTTTAAAGTTGTTAGTAGTACCTCTAGTATTTTTCTCTTTGGTGTGCGGTTCTGCCTCGATGGGCGAGGACGTCAAGATGGGTCAGGTAGCCCTTAAAACCATCGGCCTTTACTTAGTGACGACAGCAATCGCAGTGAGTCTTGCCCTGACCATCGCTAATATCGTCGACCCTGGCGTAGGCATCAATACCGCTGAAGCGGCTAACTATATCGCCAAACCCGCGCCATCCTTTAAAGACGTCTTTATTGGAATTTTCCCCTCTAACCCATTTCAGGCAATGGTCGAGGGTAATATGTTGCAAGTTATAGTCTTCGCCATTCTAGTCGGGGTCGCTATATTACAGGCGGGTGATTCTGGAAAAACCGTTTTGCGCGGCTGTCAGATGATTAGTGATGTCATTATGAGAATGGTGGCTATTTTAATGAACCTTGCGCCTTATGGGGTGTTTTGCCTGTTGGCGAAATTATTTACCAGCCAAGGGTTCTCAGCCATTATTAATCTGGCACTGTACTTTGGCACGATAGTGTTCGTTCTATTTCTCCATGCCAGCGTTGTGTATACCAGTATATTTGCGCTACTTACCCGCTTAAATCCACTAACCCTATTTAAAAATATGCGCCCGGCACTATTATTCGCTTTTAGTACCTCATCGAGTAATGCAACGATGCCAATCACTCTCAATGTAGCCCGAACAAGAGTTGGCGCACACAATTCAATTGCATCTTTTACGATTCCTTTAGGGGCAACAGTCAATATGGATGGCACCGCAATTATGCAAGGCATTGCGACCGTCTTTATTGCTCAGGCCTATGGTCTTGACCTGACTATGAGCGAATACTTAGCCGTTGTTGCAACGGCCACATTAGCCTCCATTGGCACTGCCGGTGTGCCAGGTGTAGGGTTAATTACCTTAGCCATGGTCTTGCAGCAAGTTGGCCTACCTGTCGAGGGCATTGGCTTGATTATCGGTGTTGATCGCTTGCTGGATATGATGAGAACTGTCGTCAATGTGTCAGGAGATGGCATGGTCACCGCAGTGGTAGCCGATAGTGAAGGTCTATTAGACCGAGATATGTTTAATGACTTATCAGATCAGGATGAACACCAAAAAGCCAACGCCAGCTAAAACAATCCATTGCCGGTTTTTTAACGTATTTTTAGGATAAAAGTACGTGATATCTGGATTTTTAGGCACTAACCTGCGTCAACCATGCGGCTTCTAGTGCGTTTTATCCCATCTAATAAGAATTTATGAGTGACTTTTGTCTAGATCGTCACAATGGACTCAATTTAAAGGTCATTCGTTAATGTCATTGTTAAGCCGTAAGGAGCTGATCGCAGGATGCGCTTTAATCGCAGGGCTATTAATAATAGCCTCACTCTACTATTTCAGTCCTAAACCTCAGCGCACGCCACGAGCACCGAAACCGGCACTTTCAGTTCAGGTTATGACGATCTCACCTTCTCCCCTTGCTGTGACCATTCGCTCTCAGGGCACAGTCGCACCAAAACGCGAAATTGATTTGGTTTCACAGGTCGCTGGACGCGTTATTTCAACAGCTGATCAATATGCCAATGGTGGGTTTTTTAAGGCCGGTGAGCAACTCATACAGATTGAGCCAGAAGATTATGAGTTCTCGGTGACCCGAGCAAAAGCTCAGGTGGCTAAGGCTGCTGAATTGGTTGCTCTGGAACAAGGGCGCTCGCGACAAGCTAAACGTGAATGGCGAGACCTCAAGGATACAACTGCAAATGCTCTTTTTTTGCGGCAACCACAATTAAACTCAGCAAAGGCAGGTCTTGAATCGGCGCAAGCCGATCTAAAAAAGGCGCAACTAGACCTTGCTCGCACTGGTATTAGCGCGCCCTTTCGAGGCCGCATTCGCCAGACATTTGCTAACCTTGGGCAGTACGTTAATCCCGGCGCTCGAATTGCAAAGGTTTATAGCACTGATGTCGTAGAAGTGCGCCTGCCGCTGTCTGATAGAGAGGCTGCGTTAGTTGAACTGCCCGTGAATTTCGAAGACAACAAAACCATTTACTATCCCAGTGTTATTTTGCGCAGCAGAGTCGGTGATCAGGTTTATGAGTGGCAAGGCAAAATCGTTCGAACCGATGCATCCATTGATGTAAAAAGCAGAATGACCTATGCAGTGGCGGAGGTAGAGAACCCCTTTAAATCAGATGTTTCAGGCAATAGACCTCCCTTAAATATTGGACTTTTTGTTGAAGCTGAGATTACAGGAAAAATTATTGCTGACGCAGTAAATATTCCAAAAACCGCCGTGTATCGGGGTAATGAGATTCTCATTCTTAATCAAGACAATGAAGTTCATTATCAGTCGGTTTCAGTCATTCAGACCCAAGCTAACAGCATCACTGCGGTTGGCCTCACACCCGGTATGCGCATTGTTTCTTCTCGTATCCCCCTAGCCATCAATGGTATGAAAGTACTGCCTAAGAAAGAGGTCTTGGTCAAGAACCAGAGCGCCGACACAGAGGAATCAATACTTTGAATGCGTCCATTAAGTGGTTTGTAAGCAACCCTGTGGCTGCCAACCTGTTGATGATACTGATTTTAATCGGAGGTTTTTTTGGTGCCTACGGTATTGGAAAAGAGGTTTTCCCCTCCATATCGGTGAATTATATTACCGTCAATATGCCCTATCCTGGAGCGGGGCCAAAAGAAGTCGAAGAACAAATTGTGGTGCGTATTGAGGAAGCCATTTATAACCTAGAGGGTATCAAAGGTTTATCGTCAGAAGCACGCAAAGGCCGAGGATCTGTGACGGTCGAAGTTGACACGAACTATGAAATGACAAAAATGCTCAATGACATCAAGAGTCGCGTCGATGCTGTCACCACCTTTCCTACAGACGCCGAACGTCCTATTGTTACTGAGCTAGTAGAGCGCGAGGAGGTCATCAGAATTGCTCTATATGGCGATGCTGAAGAGCGCGTGCTGAAAGAATATGGCGAACGTATTCGTGATGATCTTGCCGCCATGCGCGATATTGATTCTGTCGAAGTATGGGGTGTTCGTCAGCCACAGGTTGATATAGAGCTATCTGAAATTGATATGCGTCGCTATGGGCTTTCTTTTGACGATGTTGTTACCGCAATTCGTCGCACCTCCCTGAATTTACCCGCGGGTACTATCCGCGCCGACAGTGGTGATATTCAAATACAAACGCGGGGTCAGGCCTACTATGAAGACGATTTTAACAAGATCATCGTAACCAGTCGCGACGACGGAACAGAGATTACTATTGGCGATGTGGCTGTCGTTAAAGACACTTTTGAAGAACGAAATTCGCTGACCCGCTTTAATGGTAAAACCGCTATTTTCCTTGCTATCAGCGTGGGTGAAAACCCCGACGTGATGGCAACCACCAAAGCCGTTAAGGACTATGTCGCAACAGGCGCTTCCTTTTTGCCCAACGAACTTAAAATGGATACTTGGCGAGACTTTTCAATGCTGTTTGAGGGCCGCCTGACACTGCTCACTAAGAATGCCATAGGCGGTTTGATCCTGGTCTTTATTATACTTATGCTGTTCCTAAGCCCGCAGCTAGCACTTTGGGTGGCCTTAGGTATCGGTGTTGCCTACATGGGTGCACTCTGGATTTTGCCCGGGGTCGGTTTGACGATAAACATGCTATCAATGTTTTCATTCCTGCTGATTTTAGGGATTATTGTCGATGATGCGATTATCGTCGGCGAGAGTATCTTTCGGCATCAAGAGGAAGGATATGACAGGTTTACTGCTGCGCAAATGGGCGCACAGGCAGTATCAAAGCCCGTATTTTTAGCCGTGTTAAGCACCATGATTTTCTTCTCACCGATTTTCTTTTTACCTGGGTTGTGGGCACAATTACTTTGGGCTATACCTGCTATTACAGTCATTGCACTTAGCTTTTCATTAATTGAGTCGCTGTGGATTTTGCCCTCACACCTGGCGCAAATGAAGCCGGAAAAAGAACGAACCGCAGAATTAGGCACATTGTACAAGGCACGCCTGTGGTGTGCCTCTGGCTTGAAGCGGGTAGGTCAAAATGTATTCCGGCCTCTACTGGAAAAAGCATTGCGCTGGCATAGCTTAACGTTGGTGTTATTCTTGTTAGCCTTCGTCCTATCGCTCACGCTAGTCGGGGCGGGCTATGTTAGGCAGGTACAAATGCCGAATGTTGCCTCAGACTTCATTAGGATGCGCTTAGAGATGCCCGATGGTCACTCTAAAGAGGCTAAGTTAGAAATCATAAAGCGAGCAGAGCGAGCTTCAACGCAACTTGCTGGAGATCCCGATATTCAAAAAGCCGTTATAACCGACCGGCTGATCGCCAACCAGCTATCCTTCATGTGGGGAGATAATATTCGGCTGCTACTCGAACTCAGCCCCGAGGTCAGCGGTACAATAAACCCCAAGCTGGTAGTTGAGCGATGGCAGTATTATATGGGACCGGTGCCAGATGCTAAAAAGCTTGATGTTGATATAACTCTGGGGCCTCCCCAGTCTCGATTTTCTATGTCACTAACGGCATCCAATGTTGGTCAATTGGCAGATGCTGCGCAATTTGTAAAGCAGCAACTAGAGCAGCTGTCCGGCACCAGAAATATCCGTGATAACTTATATTCTGGCCGCGAGGACATTGATATTAGTTTGCGTCCTAATGCGGATAGTCTTGGTGTTAGCCTTTCTCAAGTGGCCACGCAAGTGCGTCAGGGCTTTTATGGTGCCGAAGCTCAGAGAGTCCCGCGCGGCCGCGATGATGTGCGCGTGATGGTGCGTTATCCAAAAGATGCTAGATCGCAGGTAGATACACTTGCAGATATGCGTATTCGAACAGCAAGTGGTGCAGAGGTGCCCTTTTACTCCGTCGCAGAAGCTAGTTACGTGCCCGGATATTCTAGGATCAAACGCAAAGACAGGGAGCGAAGTATTGTTATCAGTGCTCTGCCTTCCACCGGCAAGCTAACTGTAAGTGAGATAGCTGACATCATGTATGGCGATGTTGCCGAGGAGATGCAGCTGTTATTTCCTGAGGTATCGATTAAAAAAGATGGTCAAATCGAGGATCAAGAAGAATTTAACAGTGCGGCGCTTAAGCTTTTTGGTCTAGCCATTTTGCTGATTTATTCTCTCATGGCAATCGAATTTAAATCGTATCTAAAACCCCTGGGCGTTTTATCGGCAATTCCTTTCGGTATTATGGGTGCTATTTTTGGACATCTCTTAATGGGCTTAGACTTCAGCCTGCTCTCACTGGTGGGGGTGTTGGCTGTATCTGGGGTGGTCGTTAATGACAATTTAGTATTGATCGATCGAATTATTCAACTTCGCGAAGAGGGAGAAGACGTCTATACATCTCTGGTCAGAGGTAGTGTTGAACGCTTTAGACCCATCATTCTGACCTCACTTACAACGTTTATTGGTCTTACCCCCATTTTATTTGAGACCAGCGTACAGGCTCAGTTTCTTATTCCAATGGTTGCTTCGCTCGCTTTCGGAGTGCTATTTGCTACGGCAGTAACACTACTATTTGTGCCATGCCTTTACATGGCTGGAGCCACTCTTAAGCAAAAAATAACGGGCCATGCCCTCGACGCTAACATGGTAGTTAATTAAGCCTTTAGTAATATGCGGTGGCCGATGTGGTAAGGACTAGAGGCGAGGCAACTTCCTCCCGTTTCACCACGCCACAGAGCTGCTCGACAAGCTCCAGAGTAAAATCTATGGCCGTGCCAGGACCTTGACTGGTTACACAGTTCCCGTCTACCGCAACGCGAGATTCAACATCTACCTCTTTGGCTAATAAAGACTGGTGGAACTTTGGATGACAGGTGGCAGTTCTATTCGCCAACAGTCCTTTTGTCCCCAGGACTAACGCAGGCGCCGCACAGATCGCAGCAAACAACTTCCCGTCAGACGCTTGTTGTCGAAGCAACTTATCAAGGGTATCGCAACCAGCCAAAGTCTCTGATCCAACCACGCCACCTGGAAGTGCAATCAAATCCCATGATTGGCCTACACAGTTTTCGATAGCACAATCACCGACAATATAAGTTCCCCTAGCCGCGGTTATTTGCAACTCTCCCTGTTCGCTGACACTGGCAACGGTGACCTCTATACCCGCTCGTCTCAGCAGATCAATGATCGTTACCGCTTCTATTTCTTCAGTTCCATCTGCAATGGGAACTAAGGCTTGCTTACTCATTGTTTCCCCTTTTTATTCGGTATATGTATAGGTTACACTGTGCCCGAAAACCATATGTCTGTCACGGAGATAGCATGAAAACTTACGTTTTGCAGGCGCAGAATAATGACATGCTCGACAAGGAATTGCAGTGGACGTCCGAGATCGTTGCCAAGCATATTTTTACCACTCCGCATAGGGATATAGCGCTTAATCAACTGGTTGAACTCAACGCTAAGGATGCTAGCTTAAGGGCTGAGGTCGTTGAGTACGAATTGGGGCCGAACGGATTGCCACTACTCTCTGTTGACGCTATCAGTAAACAACTGATAGCTGCAAACAATGATCAATCCAGCGCTGCTTAAAAGGGGATAGCCATTTGTCTTTAGACACCAATCTCGAGTTATTAAGAGATCCAGCCCGAGCAGATCGATTAACTGGCATTATGCGAGGCATCGAGAAAGAGAGCCTGCGTGTTGAGTCTAGCGGCAACTTGGCGCAAACGCCCCACCCAAAAACACTGGGTTCGGCGCTAACCCACCCGCTTATCACCACCGACTTTTCTGAAGCTCTACTTGAGTTCATCACCGCCCCTTCTTCATCGATGGATAGTGTTTTAAAGGAGCTAGAAGAAATTCATCGGGTCACGTACCAAGAGATTGGGGATGAATTACTGTGGGTCAGCAGCATGCCCTGCCAGCTGAGCGATAATGACAGCATACCCCTCGGTCAATACGGCAGCTCAAATATCGGCACCATGAAGAACGTCTATCGGCAAGGTCTAGGTAATCGCTATGGTCGACTTATGCAAACCATTGCGGGAATTCATTATAATTTTTCTGTGCCAGATTCTTTGTGGGAAGATTTGAGAGATGCCGCCGGTAATCAGCAATCACTGCAAGATTTTAAGTCTGATGGATATTTTTCTCTGATTCGTAATTTTCGGCGCTATTCTTGGCTGCTACTCTATCTACTGGGAGCCGCACCGGCAGTTTGTCGCAGCTTTGTGCGTAATCAAGAGCATCGATTAACACCTGTTGGTAGTGATTCTCATAGCCTGCATCAGCCTTATGCTACGTCATTGCGAATGGGCGATTTGGGTTATCAAAGCGATGCTCAGAGCTCTTTGACTGTGTGTTATAACGATTTGTCGCAGTACACAAAAACACTGCAAGAGGCTCTAGAGAAGCCGTACCCTGACTACGAAGAGATCGGCTTTAAGGACAGTGAAGGCAATCACAAACAGTTAAATACTCACCTGCTACAAATCGAAAATGAGTTCTATAGCTCCATCAGGCCAAAGCGGACAGCAGCCTCTGGAGAAACCCCACTGCATGCACTCACAGAGCGTGGAGTAGAATATATTGAGGTTCGCTGTGTCGACCTTAACCCGCTATTACCTTGCGGTATTGACATGCAAACGATGTGCTTTCTTGATACGTTCTTGTTATTTTGTCTACTCAAAGACAGCCCGAAAACTAACAATGTAGAGTACGCGCTGATTCCGCAGAATATAGACCTAACTGTATACCAAGGTCGAGACCCTGAGCTAAAGTTGCTCGTTGGTGATTCTGAAATTCTCCTCAGAGAATGGGGCCAATTATTATTTGATGAAATGCGACCGGTCGCTGACCTTCTCGATAGTGCCCATCAAACCAATGCCTATAGCCAGGCCTTTAATGTCATGATGCTAAAGTTGACTGATGACGGCACCACGCCAGCGGCAATGCTGTTAGAAGAGATGAGGGCCAATGGCGAAACCTATTACGCTATGGCCATGCGCAAAGCCACTGAGCATCGCGACTATTTTCAAGCTAAACCCCCAAGCGCAGAGACAACGGCTAAATATAGGCAACTGGCTGAGGAATCTTTACGGCGACAAACTGAGATAGAGGCTAGCGATACTCTCTCTTTTGATGATTTCCTCGCTGGCTATTACCGCTAATGGCATAATAAGCCAGAGTAAGACCCAACCAATTACGGAGTGACACTTGGTTTACCCAAATAATAGAACAGTCAATTTTTTGATCGCCCTTGGCTGTGGTGGTGCGCTACTTATTGCGGTGCTTTATTTCCAAGAGCACCTTGGACTGGAGCCCTGCTATCTGTGTATTACTCAACGCGTATTTGTTGCTCTTGTTGGTGTTATCTTTTTGATATCGGCATTACATAACCCGCAACAGAAGGGTCAAAAAATCTATGCTGCTCTAGGGTTTGCGGGTGCTATTACGGGCGCCTTTTTTTCAGCAAAGCAGATATGGCTGCAAAATCTGCCGGAAGAACAAGTGCCAACCTGTGGCCCGCCTGTAGACTATCTATTTGATGTCTTCCCTGCGTCCGAGGTCATTACCATGCTAATACGCGGCGATGGTAACTGTGCCAAGGTACAGTGGGAACTTTTCGGTGTCAGCATGCCGGGATGGGTATTATTTATTTTTGTCGTACTGGCCGGCATAGGGCTATATCAATTATTTCGAAAGGATTGAAATTAATCGCAGGACTTGCTGTCTTGGTCATTTTCCAATGGCTTGGAGAGTTAGTCGTCCAGAGGACTGGCGTGATCGTTCCAGGGTCATTAATGGGCATGTTGCTCCTACTAATATTTCTCGCTTATCCTAGCCGATTAGCCGCAATCGTTGGACCTATCAGTAGCAGGCTTATTCAAAATCTTTCTTTGTTGTTTATACCTGCCTGCGTAGGCGTATTTTTCCTTGGCCCCGCTATCAGCTTACAAATACCCCTACTAATGGTTGTGATCGCCTTAAGTACTCTGCTGGCGATCATTTTCATGGCGGTGTTGATCAAAACTATCGGAGCGGATAAAAATGACTGATTTGCTTGCCCTGCAATGGCAGCAGATTACAGCCTCCTCCTGGATAATGCTTCTCTCAGTGACGGGTTTTTGGCTTGGAATGTCGATCTATCGGCGTAGTTCAGGAAAACCTTTATTGCACCCACTCATTATTGGTACTCCCTTTATTGCTGTCTTGCTCGTTCTCATGAGCGTTGATTTTGACCAGTACTACAAGGCCAACGGCCTATTGAGTTGGCTGCTAGGCCCTGCCACCGTGGCTCTGGCTGTGCCTCTTTCTAAATATTTAAAGCAAATGTCTAAAGTGATACCGATATTAACTATTGCAGTGCTTTTTGGTGGTTTTTTCGCTGCCGTTTCTGCCCTTTCTTTGGCTTTGTGGCTGACTTCCGAACCCATTATGATGTTGTCTATAGCCGCTAAATCAGTCACTACCCCGATTGCTATGGTTATTACTCAGCAGCTAGGGGGGCTCGTCACGCTGATTACTCCGATAGTGCTTTTCACTGGGATTGTAGGGATTTTGGTCGCGCCTCAAGTGTTTAAGGTGTTTAGGTTACAAGACGAGCGCTGGCAAGGTCTTATTCTTGGTGTCACCGCGCATGCTATCGGAACGCTCAAGGCCTTCGAGAAAAGCTTCCGCTGTGGTGCCTTTGCAACTATAGGAATGGGCTTAAATGGCATTTGGACTTCACTGTTTTTAGTGCCAATGGTCCAGATATTTATGGCTTAAAAAATATGCTTTCACTAGAAAAGCTGTAAACTCAAGTAAAACTGAGTCAACTAGGGAATAAACTTATGGTTACGGAAAATCAAACGTTGCAAGCTCACTGGAATAACGCCGGTGACATTATCGATCGATGGCTGGAGGACCGCCGTGAACTTCTGGCCATGTATTGTGAGTTAACGGAGATTACCGACTTTTCTGAAGCAGGTAGTAATCACAGTGAAGAATTAAAGCTCTTCTGCGAGATGATGGTAGATTATACCTCCGCGGGACATTTCGAAATATTTGACTATCTAAATCAAGAGGGCACTTTATTTAAAGATAAATCGGGCCTTAAGAAAGGCAATAAAATTATTGAAAAAATTCAACCATCAACAGAGTTGATCCTTGATTTTAACGAGAAATATCTTATTACAGATGACCTAGAATCACTTGTTATTGATCTTGCCAGTATTGGAGGGACCTTAGCTAAACGTTTTGACCAGGAAGATAATTTAATCGATGTACTTCATAGTTCCCATGTCGGCAAATTGCTCAACGAACCAAAGCCAGATACCATCTAAATAAAAATAATGAACATAAAAAAAGCCCCTACAAAAGGGGCTTTTTTAACGTCAAAAGAATCGAAATAATTAATTCTCGTCAGGCACATTAGCCTGGAGCAACTCAACTTCAAAAATGAGTGTTGCATTGGGACCAATCGGTCCGGTTGGTCCGGTTCCCCCTGGCCCGTATGCCAGATCTGAAGGAATATAAAGTTCCCATTTAGATCCCTCGGTCATCAACTGCAATCCCTCGGTCCAACCGGCAATAACTTGAGTCACACCAAATTGCGTTGGAACGCCACGCTTGATTGAACTATCAAATTCAGTGCCATCAAGTAGTCGCCCAGCATAATGCACCTCAACGGTACTCTCTGCTGTTGGTGTCGATCCTGTGCCTGCTGTTAGCACTCTGTACTGGAGACCGCTAGCGGTCGTAGTAACGCCTTCTTTGGCACCATTTAGGGCTAAAAATTCGGCTCCTTCAATCGCATTAGTATCCGACTGGAGTGCGACCATTCCCTCTTGTTCTTTTTGCATTGCCTGCTCTTTCGCCATCATTTGATCTCTAAAAATGGCGACTGCTTCATCAATTTGCTCCTCTGATAAGCTCGGCTGCGCATCAGTTAAACCCGCGTCTTGGCCACTAAGAAAGGCATCTTGATCAAAACCCATGTCCATACTTAGAATATTCTTACCACTATCTAATCCCATCAAATAACTAATTTTTTGCTCTTGCGTATCCAACGAGACCTCTTTTTTGGCCTCAGAATCACAGGCACTTAATGCCAGTAGGGCGGTAAGAGGGAGAATTTTTACTAGATTCATTTTATTTCCTTTATTAAGTATTCTTCTGTTAGTGAGTAATGATTTAATTTAAGCCATTTAAGTGACGGCATCAACTATGTTATTCATTTCATTGTCTATCTTCATTCAGCGTCTGGCAACACTAGCTAGTTTTTTTAAAGATCAAATCCCAAACTCCATGACCTAATCGTTCACCTCGCTTTTCAAATTTGGTGAGCGGTCGATAAGCAGGCCTAGGTGAATATTGTGCCGGTCCGGCACAATTTCCAAACCCTTCAGCCTCATTCAAAGTCTCCAGCATTTGTTCAGCATAAGGCTGCCAGTCTGTAGCCATGTGTAATACCCCATTGGGCCGCAACTTTTCTCTGACTTGTTGCAAAAACGACGGTTGGAAAATACGTCGTTTGTTGTGCTTTTTCTTGTGCCACGGATCGGGAAAGTACAACTGCAATCGATCAATACTTTCTGACGCAAAGCATTCTTCAAGCACATCATTTGCATCGGCAAGATAAACACGCAAATTGGCTAGACCTTCTATACGAGCTGAATTAATTATAGTACCAACCCCAGGGGGGTGCACCTCAATACCAATAAAGTCAGTATCAGGTTCAGCCAGAGCCATTTGTAATAAAGAGTCGCCCATACCAAAACCGATTTCTAATACCTTGGGGCCTGAGCGGCCAAACACCTCGTCTGTATTAATAGCACCGTCGGCTAATCTCAAACCATAGGTAGGCCAGCTGGTTTCAAATGCCTTGCGCTGGCCATCAGTCATGCGTCCCGCTCGCACCACATAGCTGCGAATAGACTTCTTTCTATACTCCGGCCTCATCTCCATTTACTGAGCTCGCTTAACGACAAAGATGAGTAGTAGCCATCCAATGATGAAAGCGCTACCGCCAATGGGAGTGATCATGCCAAGTGCGCCTATTTGAGTGACAACCAAAAGATATAATGAACCAGAAAATATGAAAATACCAAGAGCAAAACTTATTGCCGCCCAATCTCGAATTTTGGGATTTACTAGCTGGTCTGGCAAGCAGACAAGGCCAAAAAGCGCCAACGTGTGCAAAAATTGATAAAAGACCGCCGTCTGGAAAATGTCCATGTAGCGCTCAGTTAAACATGTTTCTAAGCCATGCGCGGCAAATGCACCGAGCATTACACACACTGCGCCGCTAATTCCAATAAGCCTAAGCCAAAGTAGTTTATTCATAGCAATAAAAAAGCCGCACGGTTATAGAGTGCGGCTTATTGTCGTAGTTTATTAAATTAAGCTTCCATTAATACGCGAACTTTCTTCATTGCGTTCTTCTCTAACTGACGAATACGCTCAGCAGAAATACCATACTCAGCCGCTAACTCATGTAAGGTTGATTTTTTGTCATCCAACCACCGGCGCTGCAGTATTGAACGACTACGCTCATCAAGACTTGTTACAGCCTGGCTAAGACGGAAATTGTTATCGCCTTCATAATTCTCATTTTCAATTTGTTCAGCAGGATCTGCACCCTTAGATTCTAAATACAGAGATGGTGAGTAGTAAGTACTCTCTTCGTCATCTACCGGAGCATCAAAAGTTGCATCCCTTGACGTCAATCGCATTTCCATTTCCATCACATCTTTGACCGGAACACCAAGGTCGTCTGCGACGGCTTTTGCCTCCTCGGCGGAAAGCCAATCTAGCTCTTTTTTAGCACTGCGTAAATTGAAGAATAACTTGCGCTGAGACTTAGTTGTCGCAACCTTAACAATACGCCAGTTACGCAAAATAAACTCATGGATCTCTGCTTTAATCCAATGAACGGCGAAAGATACGACTCGAACACCTTTTTCAGGATTGAATCGACGCACTGCCTTCATCAGACCAACATTACCTTCTTGGATGAGATCAGCCAGAGGCAGTCCATAACCGTTGTAAGATCGAGCAATGTGTACAACGAATCTAAGGTGAGACATAACGAGTTTACGAGCGGCATCAAGATCATCTTGATAATATAAAGCTTCGCCCAAAGCCTTCTCCTCATCGATAGATAAGATGGGCACAGTAGCAGTACCCTGAATGTACGCATTCAGGTTTGCACCGGGAGTCATCCATTCCATTGTTTGGAGCGCTTTACTCATAATTTTCTCTTAATATCGTCGGTCGACAATAGTAACACTAATTGCTGGCGAGTTCCTAGCCCTAAAAAGCACCTTAAATTGCCTTAAAAGCGCCTATTCACAAGGCTTTGGAAGGTTAAATACCCTATTTTGGCTCTATTTTACGTAAATGTTGCATTACCGCGACCCAAGCACCGACCAAACCGGTCATAGCACCAATAGCACAGAGCGCCAATATCCCAAATAGGCCAGGCCCTACAAGCTCAAATTGACTCTGATATAGACTGGCCAGAACCTCTACTGAGCGGCCAACCCAAATAACACCAGCAATCAGCATCAAAGAAGCGATAATGGCGCCAAATAGGCCTAAGAGTGTGCCCGTATAAAGAAATGGTCGGCGTACATAAGCATCTGTGCCACCCACTAACTTAACCACAATAATTTCTTCTTGTCGGCCTTGAATGGCCAAGCGTATGGTATTTCCCACAATCAATAACACCCCAATGCCAAGAGCAATGCTAATAGCTAGTACTAGCTTTTCCCCAATCTGGGTTATCGCATTTAACCGCTGTATCCAAAGCATATCAACCTGAACATCTTCAACAGACTCAAGCTCTTCAATACCCGCAATTAATCTTTCAGCCTGACTTACGCCGGCCTCCCCAGATAACAATGGTTGCACCAAAAAAACGGCTGGCAACGGATTTTCATCCAAATACCGTAGTGCCGTGCCAAATCCCGATAACGCTTTAAATTCTTCCAGAGCTTCCTCAGCCGACACATAGGTTACTGAGATTACTCCCTCTAAATCCTCTAATTGCAAAGCAAGACCATCGATCGCCGCAGTACTAGCAGGTTTTGCTACAAATACGGTAATCTGCGAGGAAGACTCCAGGTCTCCGCCTATTTTTTGCACATTATTGAGCGCCAGCAACATTGCCGAGGGCAACGCTAGTGCTATCGCAATTACCAAAACCGTCAGCAATGTTTGAACAGGCTCGCGGAGCATTTTTCTCAGACTGCTGATTAGTGTTGCACGATGATGTGCTCTATATCCGCGCCAAAGGTCACCAAGACGAAATTTTTGGCCCGTCGCTCCGCGCTGTCGCGTTTCTCGGCTCGGTTTTTCAGTGGCGGTCATGGTGAAGACCATCATCGGTGATCATGCCGTTTTCTATATGCATAATCCTTTCATCCATAGTATTGATCAAATTAATATCATGGGTTGCAATCAACACAGTAACGCCAACACTTTGAAACCGTCTAAACATGGCCATAATTTCGGCAGACAATTTAGGGTCTAGGTTTCCTGTGGGCTCGTCCGCTATCAAAATCTTGGGCTTATGTACCACCGCCCTAGCTATACCTACCCTTTGCTGCTCGCCTCCGGACAGGGTCATCGGGTTGTGCGTCTCTTTATCGAGCAAGCCAACCCCATCAAGAGCAGCCCGGACACGACGCCCCGTTTCAGAGGCAGGGTAACCTGAGATTTGAAGAGGTAGCGCTACATTATCAAAAACAGTTCGATCAGTGAGTAGCTGATGATTTTGAAAAACCACTCCAATCTGACGCCTGTAGGTTGGAATTGCCGATCTGGACAACCGGTTTAAGTTTTTACCATTAATCAACAAAGTGCCCGAAGTAGGCCTTTCCATCAGCATCAACAATTTGAGAAGCGTACTTTTACCCGCACCTGAGGGGCCGGTGAGGAAGGCCATTTCGCCCGCATCCAGCTCAAAATTAACGTTACTTAAAGCCTCCAAACCACCCGGGTAACGTTTGCTCAGATTATCAAAGCGAATCATAACTATACTCGTTAAGTCTTAGTATCTAACAATGCCTGGACAAAATCTTCCGCAACAAAAGGTTGCAGGTCATCCGGCCCTTCTCCCACACCAATATAACGAATTGGTACCGCGAATTTATCTGCTAGCGCAAAAACAATGCCTCCTTTGGCCGTGCCATCAAGCTTGGTAAGAGCTAACCCGGTAACACCAACCACCTGATTAAACTCGGCCATCTGCGCCAAGGCATTTTGTCCAGTGCCCGCATCAAGCACTAGTAAAATCTCATGGGGCGCTGTGTCATCTATCTTGCTGGCTACTCGCTTCACCTTTTTCAGCTCTTCCATTAGATTACTTTTATTATGCAAGCGGCCCGCCGTGTCGGCAATAATGACATCGACATCCCTTGACTTGGCTGCTTGAATGGCGTCATAAATAACCGAAGCACTATCTGCCCCAGTATGCTGCGCCACCACCGGTATCTGATTGCGATCACCCCAAACCTGCAACTGTTCTACCGCTGCCGCCCTAAAAGTGTCGCCTGCCGCCAGTATCACTGACCGGCCTTGTCCTTTTATTTGTTGCGCAAGCTTTCCAATCGTTGTCGTTTTACCAACCCCATTCACTCCAACCACCAACATGACAAAGGGCTTACCCTGTCTCTCAAAATCAATAGCTTTTTCACTGACACTTAACCGGGCGATCAATATTTTTTCTAACGCGGCCTTCAGTGCGGCGCCATCTTTAAGCGATTGACGGTCAGACTGCGCTGTTAAATCAGCAATAATTTTGGCGGTCGTTTCAATGCCTACATCAGCTATTAATAAAGAGGTTTCAAGCTCCTCAAATAGCTCTTCGTCAATGACTTTACTGCCCAGAAAAATACTGCCGATGCCCTCTCCCGTTTTAGACAGAGCGGAGCGCATACGCTGCGCAAAATTTGGCTTGGCAACAGGTATCTGAGTCTCTGGTGACTCTTGGCTAGATTCTTCGGAGCGCACCTGACTGCGCTTAAAGCGATCGAGAAAAGATCGCTTAGGCATCTTCTCGTCATCGCCGTTCGTTGGTTTTGAATCCATTTTAATCGGTATACTTAGGTTGTTGGTATTTGGTGTATCCTACCATTTACGGTGGAAAAAGTAGTTAAAAGTAGTTCAAATGAGGCTCCAAATTGGCAACAAAAAGACTAAAGGCCACATCAAAAGCGGATCGCAGTGTCAGAATTATTGGTGGTACTTGGCGTAGCCGGAAGATTTTATTTGCCGAGGCTCCAGGTTTAAGGCCCACCGGTGACCGTATCCGAGAGACTCTTTTTAATTGGCTGGCTACACATATCTCAGGAGCCCGATGTCTAGACCTTTTTGCCGGTTCAGGCGTACTCGGTTTTGAAGCCTTATCTCGCGGCGCGGCTCACTGTACGGCCCTAGAGAGTCATTCGGCGGCGACTAAAAAGCTACAGTCAACCAAGATAGCACTGTCAGCCGATATCAACATAATTAATATCAACAGCATCAAATTCCTGGCTCAGCCATCGGAAGGGCAAGTATTCGATATCGTGTTTATAGACCCACCTTTTGAAGATGACTTACTCAATCAAAGCTGCCACTTGTTGGAGAAAAATGGTTGGCTAACTACCAGCGCAATGATCTACTGTGAGCTAAGCTTAAGTGACAACACTTTCGTGCCGCCATTAAATTGGCAACAAGTGCAGGACAAGTATGCAGGCGAGGTGAGATACTGTTTGTTCGCGCGCATTGAGCCTAGCAACTAAATTAAGTAATATGCAGCCTCAAAGAAAATCCGGAAATGGAATATAGCTATGAAGACGATCGTATATCCTGGCACATTTGACCCCATTACCAATGGTCACGTTGACCTCATTGAGCGCGCGTCCAAACTTTTTGACAAAATTGTAATAGGTATCGCTAGTAATCAGAAAAAAAGCCCCCTGTTTACGGTTGATGAACGGATTCATCTAGCAACAGTCGCGGTGGCACACTTAGATAACGTAGAAATTATAGGGTTTGATTATTTGCTTGTTAATTTCGTCAAGGATTGTAATGCAGAAGCTGTGATGCGGGGTCTTAGGGCTGTTTCTGACTTCGAGTACGAGTTTCAGCTGGCGAACATGAACCGCGCTTTAAGCCCTGAGCTTGAGAGTATATTTTTGACCCCTTCGGAGAAGTTTTCTTATATCTCCTCATCCCTCATTCGAGAAATTTCTGCACTCAAAGGTGATGCGAGTAAATTTGTCCCACCTCATGTTGCCGCAGCGCTGCTGGAAAAATTCAAATAACAACCTTACCCCCTGCGCACCTTAACGTTGACACTGGGGACAAAAGACCGAGCTGCGCTGGCCAAGCCGAATGTCCTTGAGAACCCCAGCACAGGTTATGCAACCTTTGCCGGCACGGCCGTAGACCGCTAAGGTTTGCTGGAAATATCCCGGTTCCCCGCTGCTATTAACAAAATCACGTAAAGTGGTTCCTCCTTGCTCTATGGCGGCGGCGAGTACATCCTTTATATTAGTCCCTAGTAACTCATAGCGTTGCTTTGAAATCTTACCTGCCGGCCTATCTGGCCGAATACCACTGCGAAAAAGCGCCTCGGATGCATAAATGTTGCCGACCCCAACCACAATTTTATTATCCATAATAAAAGGTTTAACAGACATCTTTTTGGCTTTTGCTTTGCGCCAGAGTAAAGCACCATCGAAGTCCGTTGATAATGGCTCTGGCCCCAAGTGAGCTAACTGTTGATGTTCGCCCAAAGACCAAAGCCAAGACCCAAAGCGTCGTGGATCGTGATAGCGTAGACAGGCGCCATTAACTAACTGTAATTCTATATGATCATGCTTGCGCCACTCAGTGTCCTCACCGACGACTCTTAAGCTACCACTCATACCAAGATGGACCAGCATCGACCCACGCTCTAATTGCATAATCAGATATTTAGCTCGCCGAGACACCGCTATTACCGTTTGACCCTCTACAATAGATTCGATTCCCGCGGTCACAGGCCATCGTAAAGAACCTTGACGAACGATTAATTTATTTATTTTTTGCTCTTTTATAAAAGGCTCTATGCCTTTTAGAGTAGTTTCAACTTCAGGTAATTCAGGCATCGGGTAACTCTAGCTTCGCTTCTGTCGGGGGTTGGCAAAATTAATGCGCTCTTACTCCATTTTTAACATCGATAATAGTATATATTAGGGGTTCAAAGGTTAGCTCGGAAACTAGCATTTTACAAAAAAATCAGTAAAATGCCGATTCCTGTTTAAAAAAAGCTTCTAAAAGGAAATAGGCGCGCATGGCTCTAGGAAAAAGACGTAGATCAGAAGACGAAAATGAAATTGATATGACGCCAATGTTGGACGTTGTTTTTATCATGCTTATTTTCTTTATTGTAACTGCGTCGTTTGTAAACGAGTCAGGTCTGGGCGTTAGCCGTCCACCAACGTCTGACCAGCCACCACCAGACTCCGAAAATACTAATATCGTATTTCGGGTCTCCGAAAGCAATGAACTGACGTTTGAAGGTCGCCGCATTGATATCCGTGCAGTCCGAGCCAACGTCGAGCGAATGCATGCCGAGAAGCCCGAAGCGAAAGTGGTCATTAGTTCACATCCAAAAGCTAAAACAGAGATCTTCGTTGAGATTTCAGATCAAGCGCGCGAAGCGGGTGTGTACGACATATCTCTGTCGACCGACGAATAAGCCAGGAACGCTATCACAGGTCTAAATACTCTACCTGCGTCTTCAGCGCAGGTGGCTCGCTATTATTGTCTCTCTTTAGACTTCCCTGCTTGTTAACCTAGCACCAACGCCTTACTTGTATTTCATCAATATTCTGACAATATAGTGACTCGCAACGCACACACTATTGGACTGCTCTATGGAAGATCCACGCGGAAATTTTACTCAAACAGAGATTGACTGGTTGCGAAGCGAATTGCCCGACTTTGGTAGTGAGGAGTCTAGCTCAGACAGCACAAGCGCCAAACTGAAGCAGTATCTGACATTTTATCAACTACCTAAAGCCTCTAACGACGTTCAACTTATCGTCGGCAAGTCCCCTGATCGACAAACCCTCATCGCGGCTTGGAGGCCTACTATAAGCAGGGGTACAGTCGTAGTTGTGCATGGTTATATGGATCATATTGGTTTATATAACCATCTTATTGAATATCTTTTGCAACAACAGCTCAACGTTGTCTGCTTTGACTTAATGGGTCACGGCTTGTCCAGTGGTGATCCAGGCTCTATCAATAATTTCAGCCAGTATGTGGAGCAACTTGAACAGGTAATCGCCCTCTCTAATAAACACTTTCCGGGGCCAACTCATGGTATTGGCCAAAGTATGGGCGGGGCCATTTTGCTCAAACACCTGCTCAACCAAACCGATCACCAGCAATATCCGTTCACCAGCCTTAACTTATTTGCACCCCTATTACAGCCGTGGGCATGGAAACAAAGCCGTCGCATGTATTTTCTCTCCCGACTATTTATTAAATCTATTAAGCGTGTTTTTCGTCCCAGCTCTCACGACCGTGATTTTTTACATTTTTTACGCACCCGGGATCCTCTACAGCCAAAGTCGGTGCCTCTTAAATGGGTGGGTGCAATGAATCACTGGATGTCAGAATTTGAACATGCTCCAGCCAACGATTTTGCCATCAACATTATTCAGGGAGACAACGACAAAACGCTAGACTGGGTGTATAACCTCAAGGCCTTTAGACAAAAATTTAACACATTGTCAGTCACGATGATCGCCGACGGTAATCATCATCTGGTCAATGAAAAAGAGACACTTAGAACACTCATTTTTAAAGCACTAAAAATCTAACTAGTTATAAATATAACTAGGCAACCAAGTAGCCAAGGCTGGCCACAATGACAGCAACAACATTAAGAATAGTTGCATTATGATAAAGGGCACCACGCCGCGATACATGTCAGAGGTCTCAACCGAGTCGGGAGCCACACCGCGCAAATAAAACAGTGCAAATCCAAATGGCGGGGTTAGAAAGGAGGTCTGTAAGTTGATGGCGATCATCACACCTAACCATACAGGGTCAAGGCCCATAGCCAACAAAACAGGGCCGACAATCGGTACAACCACAAAGGTAATCTCGATAAAATCAAGGATAAAGCCCAGTAAAAAAATCACCACCATGACTAGCAGAGTTGCGCCAAACAGCCCACCTGGCAAATTAGTGAAAAAATTCTCGACTATTTCTTCGCCGCCAAAGCCTCGAAAGACCAACGAAAATACTGCTGCACCTATGAGTATCAAAAACACCATAGACGTAACTTGGGTGGTACTAATGGCGACTTCGCGGAGCTTGGTGAAATTCAATTGGCCTTTAATCGCGGCAAGTGCTGTAGCACCAAAAGCTCCTACGCCGGCAGCTTCTGTTGGGGTCGCAATCCCAGTAAGAATCGAGCCCAACACGGTCACAATTAAAAACACCGGTGGCAGTAAGTTTTTCATCGCCCTTGATAGGCTAGCCCTGCCTACACTTTGCGGCTCATGTTCAATTGCCGCTGGACGAGAAAAAAGCACCAGATAGACACAATAAAATATTACCAGTAATAACCCGGGAATAAGGGCACCCACAAATAAATCACCAATAGAGATCGTTTTAGGAGTAAAGATCCCCATATTTAATTGCGCCTGTTGATAGGCGCTAGAGAGCGTATCGCCAAGTAAAACCAACGCAATAGACGGCGGAATGATTTGCCCCAGCGTCCCCGTGGCGGCAATGAGCCCAGTGGCTTGGGAGGCAGAATAACCTCGCTTGAGCATCGTCGGTAACGACATCAGCCCCATTGTCACCACTGTTGCGCCGACAATACCGGTGCTGGCCGCTAACAAAGCGCCAACTAACACAACCGAAATACCTAGGCCGCTGCGAAATTCACCAAAGAGATCGGCCATACTCTCAAGCAGATCTTCTGACAACTTTGATTTCTCAAGCATCACCCCCATTAAGATGAACAGCGGCACCGCAATCAACGTGGTATTTTCCATGGTGCCAAACAAACGATTCGGCAGGGCCTGTATAAACGCCATGTCAAAATGGCCGGTAAAAGTACCCACCATCGCAAAAAGTAGCGCCGTACCCGCCAACGAAAAAGCCACTGGGTAGCCGGCCATAAGCACCAAGCAGGCGGCTAAAAACATTAAAAAGGGAATAAACTCAGCCATCAGATTATGGGCTCGTTGTTTTCAACTATTTGCGTCGCTGAAATATTCACGCCACTGACCACCAAACCACTTTTAACAATTTCAGCAATACCCTGCAATAACAAGGTAACAGGCATGAGCAACATTAGAGTTTTCAGCAAATAAACAAACGGAAGTCCATTGTTCTCCACTGACGTTTCGTGAATTGCCCAGCTGGCTAAAACATAGTCCCAGCTAGTGAAAAATATCAACAGGCAGACCGGCACTAAAAACACAAGCCCACCTATGAGATTAACCATGGCTTTGGACTTTGGCGAAAAGCCTCTATAGAAAATATCTACTCGCACATGGCCATCATGCTTTAGCGTAAAAGCCAGCCCCATCAAGAATACCAGGCAGTGCAAATAAGTAACCGACTCTTGAAGAGCAATCGAACCGACCTCTAAAAAATACCGTGTGACGACCACCAGCACGACTAGCGCCACCATGACCATCGTCAGCCATGCAATAAGGCGTCCAGTGATCTCGGTAAATTTCTCAATAGTATTAAGTACTATTATCAGTGGTTTCAAGGGGCTTAAGATTCCTAATGACGAGCGGTTGATAGTATACCGACTGAATAACCAGGCCGATACCAATACCCCGCGGATAAAAGGCAATTATAAGCCCGCCTACCCCGGCTCTAATGCGCCTACACCGGGGGCAAGGCAATTTATTTGTTGGTTAATTATTTTGCAGGTGCTTCATACAAACACATATCGACAGTTTCCATCTTTTAATTAGCTAAACAGTTGTTGGCAGGCTTGATATACTAAAGCCAATTGTAAAATTATCCTTTTCATCAGGTAACTAAAAATGATGCTAACCGTTATTTCGCCGGCCAAGAAACTCGATTACAGAAGCCCTGTAAGCGCCACAGCTCATACACAACCCGCTCTCTTAAAACATTCGCAGGAATTGTTAGAGGGCCTGAAAAAATTGTCGCCTCAGGATGTCTGTAGGCTTATGGGCTTGAGCGACAAATTAGGCGCGCTGAACTATGAGCGTTTTCAAGAATGGAGCGCGCCGTTTAATGAAGGTAACGCTCGTCAGGCCGTGCTCGCTTTTAAAGGCGATGTTTATCAAGGATTAGGTGCCGATAGCATGAGCGAGGCCGAACTCCAGTGGGCGCAAGACCATCTGCGCATTTTGTCAGGCCTTTACGGGATTCTTCGTCCCCTCGATTTGATGCAAGCCTATCGCCTTGAGATGGGAACCAAATTTGCCACCCAGCGCGGTAGCGACCTCTATTCCTTTTGGGATGGTATTATTACCGCGGAGCTAAATGACCTGCTCAAAGGGGCTGATGCCGTACTTTTAAACCTCGCCTCCAACGAATACTTTAAGGCCGTCAAGCAAAAAAACCTTCACGCCCGCATCGTCACCCCAATATTCATGGATTATAAAACGGACAAATATAAGATTATTAGCTTTTTTGCTAAAAAAGCACGAGGCTTGATGTCTGCCTTTATTATTACCAATAAAATCACCTGCGTAGATGATATCAAAGCCTTTAATTCGACCGGCTACGCTTTTAACGAAGCGATGAGTGAGGGCGACAAGTGGGTTTTCACTCGCGGTTGAATTTCAAATATGCCTAAACCGTTTTCCCAAGCTTGCGAGAATAATCGCGCTCCTATCTGCCAGATCCTAGAGCGCGTCTTTGCTGACAAAAGGGCTATTCTCGAGATAGGCAGCGGCACTGGACAGCATGCGGCTTGGTTCGCCAAAAAGATGCCGCATCTCCGCTGGCAAACTAGCGACAGAATACAGAATCACCCCGCTATCAAAGAGTGGTTAGCCGAGGCCGCCCTCAACAACCTAGTCGCTCCAATCACTCTTGACGTTTCCCAATTTGACTGGCCACAACACGAATATGATGGCGTATTCTCAGCGAACACCGCTCACATCATGTCTTGGCCCGAGGCTCAACAGATGGTGTGTGGCGTTGCCTCGGCCCTAGCTGATGGCGGCATATTCGGCCTATACGGGCCAATGCAATATTCTGGGGTGATTGAGGCTGAAAGTAATCGCGCGTTTAATGCCCGGCTTAAGGCTCAAAACCAACAGCAGGGCATTAAAGAATTCAACGATTTAAATGCCTTGGCCGCCAGCCAAGGAATGGTTTTGCGCGAGGACAACCCTATGCCGGCTAATAATCGACTACTAGTTTGGCAAAAGAGCAACAACTCCTCGGCTTACTAACCAAGGAGTAAATAGTCCAGAGCGATGCCCATAAACACCACCATGCCCACTCGATGGTTATTTAAAAAAGCAGCAAAACAAGCCTGCCTATCTCGCTGCTGCGTTGTGCGGTGCTGGTTATAGAAATAGCCTGCTGCTGCGGCCAATCCCACACAATAAATCCAGCCGCGGCCAAATTCGACTCCCACCAACACTAACAACCCAAGCGTTGCGATCTGTAAAATAGCAATAATTGTTCGGTCATGTCGTCCAAACAGAATAGCTGTCGACTTAATACCAATTTGCACATCATCATCTCGGTCAACCATCGCATAGTACGTATCAAAAGCGATTGTCCAAACCACCACGGCAGCGAATAAAAGCCAAAGTTCGTTTGGCAGCCCCTCCCGCTCAGCGGCAAACCCCATTGGGATTGCCCAGGCCCAGGCCACACCAAGACCTATTTGAGGCAGGTTAGTAAAGCGCTTCATAAACGGATACACCGCCGTCACCGCGACTCCGCCAAAAGACAATAAGATAGTTAATTGATTAGTCTGTAGTACCAGAATCAGGCCCGCTATCAGTAGGCTGGCGCATAAAATCAAGGCATGCTTTGGCTTTATTTCTCCAGCAGGCAAGGGCCGCGTCTTGGTGCGCTCCACTAGCCCGTCCACATGGCGATCTGCATAATCATTAATAACACAACCCGCTGCCCGCATAACAAGCAAGCCAACGATAAATATTGCTAAATTCCTCGACGATGGCACGCCCTCTGCGGCAAACCAAAGTCCCCAGAGCGTTGGCCATAACAGTAAATAAACGCCTATTGGCCTGTCCATTCGCATTAATCGCAACCAAGGGTTTGGCGCGCTTGCGGGAGGGGCTTTGCTTGATGTCCTCATGTTATGTTGAGAATCCTAAAGAAGGGTGTTGATTATACGGTTTAAATTCTGGCAAAAATATTTCACTGACCAATAGCGGTTTTTGGTCAAGCCTAAATACTGATCTGCGCCCCCAAAGAGGGCCTTCAATATGGCTTAATTTGTCTGGCAAGTGTGCTCTTTGAATCGACAAAAAAGCGGCTTCGACAGGCTCTCTCGTCATGCTAGGATCTCTGAACAATAGCGCGCCGAGAGGCTGTCTGTCGATATCCCGCAAAAATGCCAGCCGTCCCGTCAAAGTCGATAATGGCATAATGCTTCTAGCAAAAACCCAAGGTTCACCATTGCCAAGAAGTAGGACCTGCCTCGAATACACCGGCGTATCGCAGTCTATATGGAGCGCCTTCGCTTCACTCGCGGTAGGCGTAGTTTCAACCTGATCGATGACTTCAACCGCAAAGCGATTTTCGCTGGCCTCAATCAAGCGCTGGGTTAAAGATCCGGGGTCAGACAGCCAGTCATTCCAATAGGGAGGTATTATTTTGTCCGGCACCGCCCCAAGGGCCTGCCAGATAAAGGTCGGGGGTAGGATCAATTGTGCGTCTTGTAATATAGTCAAAATTATCTCTTCATCTTCAATAGGTGTCGGTAAAACAGCAGTTGTACTCTAAGGATAAACGGGAGGCTCGCCATCAGGCCGAGCCCTAAACCGCTTGTATTCCCATTGGTACTGCTCGGGAGCTAACGCAATAATGGATTCAACCCCCTGATTAAGCGCGGCTAAGCTTGTCTGTTGGTCGTCACTATAAATTTGTCTCGCAACTGGTAGAAAGTGTATCTCCCAGCCTCCTCGAACACGAAGTGCAGTGCACATTAACGCGCGGCTGCCCGTTCGCTGCAGTAGCTTATGAATAAGGGTCATAGTCTGCGTTTGTATCCCTAAGAAGGGCGCAAAATCGCCACTGTTCGGCGGTGGCTGTTGGTCTGGTAAGATACCTGTAATCTCGCCTCTTTGTAGCGCTTTGATGAGGGCAGCGACTCCACGTAAATTCGTCGGGACTAAGGTTGCGCCAGCTTGTTCGCGAGATGTTTTTATCCACGTTTCTAACTCCACCATTCTTGGCGGGTCATACAAGGACGTCATTGCAGCCTGTTGAGAAGCCCACAACCCAATCACCTCCCAGTTGCCTTGATGAGGAATAACTAAGATAGTGCCCAACCCCTCTAACAATGATGTCTCGAAAAGCTCTAGCCCCCTAATGGCTAGTATTTTGTCCCCCACTCCGGCGTTGCCGGCACGCCAAACTTTGGGGGTTTCAAAAAGGGCCTGCGCTAAATGTGACATGCGCTTAGCACTAAGCTGTTTAATATCTTGCTTTGACATCTCGGGATAACAAAGAGCCAGATTAATTTTGGCCGTTCTAAACGGTTGAAGGTTCAAAATAACTATTAGTGCACCAAGTGCTTTCCCCACGACTCGCGCCACCGGAAGCGGAAGCCAGGAGATGCTCTTAAGAATACATAGAATTAACTTATTTCTCATTGTTGCCTATCTTGGGTTGTTTTCACGGGTGGTGGTAACCGCAACACACGCGAAGAACAGAGAATAACGCCTGCTTCTGTTATTTGGGTGCACTCTTTTATCCATCTATTCCGACAATTGCCTTTCTATATTTAACCATTGTTGCCTGCATTATATCTACTGCCTGATCAAGCAAGCTACCTTATTAAGCCCTTTGCGGCACTTATCCCCTATCTTTATCGTGGTGCGGCTTTATAATTGCGGCTTGATTGAACATTTTATTACCGTGGGTGAATGTTGTGGCCAAACTCAGTGCGCCGCCTGATACTTTTCAGGATTTGATTTCCAGACTCCAAAATTACTGGGCAGGAAAAGGCTGCTTGATTATGCAGCCCCTTGATATGGAAGTTGGTGCGGGTACCTTTCATCCAGCAACATTTTTGCGCTCGCTTGGGCCCGAAAACTGGAATAGCGCCTATGTCCAGCCATCAAGGCGACCTACCGATGGCCGTTATGGTGAAAATCCAAATCGGCTTCAGCACTATTACCAGTTTCAAGTAGTAATGAAGCCTTCTCCTAAGGATTTTCAAGAGCTCTATCTGGGGTCCTTGAGAGAGCTTGGGTTGGATACCTTAGTTCATGACGTTCGCTTTGTTGAAGACAACTGGGAATCGCCAACGCTTGGAGCTTGGGGCTTAGGTTGGGAGGTTTGGCTAAATGGAATGGAGGTTTCTCAGTTTACCTATTTTCAGCAGGTTGGGGGTCTTGAGTGCTACCCCGTTACTGGCGAAATCACCTATGGGCTAGAGCGTATTGCTATGTATCTACAAGGGGTTGATAGCATTTATGATCTGGTTTGGGCACATGGCCCTCAGGGCGATGTTAGCTATGGAGACGTTTTCTTGCAAAATGAAATTGAGATGTCGGCCTATAATTTTGAGCATGCGGACGTTGCATTTCTGTTTGAGAGCTTTGATCAATATGAAAAAGACTGTCAGCGTTTAACTCAGAAGGGGCTGCCCCTACCCGCTTATGAAATGGTAATGAAGGCGTCCCATACATTTAACCTACTTGATGCTCGCAAGGCCATTTCCGTAACAGAACGTCAGCGCTTTATTTTACGTGTTCGCACCCTCGCAAGAGGTGTTGCACAGGGTTACTTTGAGTCTCGCCTAGCGGCGGGCTTTCCATTGGCCGATCCCTCAATTGCAGCCGAAGTTATAGCTCGTCATGCAGGAGAGTCAAAATGAGTAGCGATTTCCTATTTGAACTAGGTACCGAAGAATTACCGCCAAAGGCACTGCTAGGGCTATCGGAAGCGCTAACCTCTGGTCTCTTAAAGGGCTTTGAAAGTGCTAACCTTGCATTCGATGAAGTCTCCTCTTTTGCCGCGCCTCGCCGGCTTGCTGTTCTGGTGCGAAACTTAGATGTAAAGGCCCCTGATAATGAGGTCGTAAATTGGGGTCCGCCTACTAAAGTTGCTTTTGATGGCAGTGGATCGCCGACGAAGGCTGCACAAGCTTTCGCCACAAAAAATAATTTAGCCCTAGCTGAGCTCGTAAACAATGTCGAACATGACGGCAAGCAAGAAAAACTTTGTGTTCGCAAAATCGAAGAAGGAAGAGCAACCGCCTCCCTTCTTTCGGAACTGATTAATGCTGCCTTGCTAGGGCTTCCCATCGCAAAGAGGATGAGCTGGGGCAGCAGTAAAGAGCTGTTTGTCCGCCCGGTACAATGGGCCGTCTTGCTGTTTGACGGAAAAACTTGTGAAGAATCAATTTTAGGGATTACGTCTAGCAATGTGAGTCAGGGTCATCGCTTCCATGGTTCAGGCGATATCACGATCAAAACACCTCTTAGCTATGAGCAACAGCTAAAGGACAATTTCGTGATAGCTTGCTTCGCTGATCGCCGGGCCATTATTCGCGAGGGAGTCGCGAGTTTAGCTAAAACGATTAATGGGTGCGCGGTCCTTGACGAGGCCTTATTAGATGAAGTGAGTGCGTTGAACGAATGGCCCGTGCCTTTGATGGGGCATTTTGAGGAACATTTTTTGGAGGTGCCTTCCGAGGCGCTTATCTCTTCGATGAAAGAGCATCAAAAGTATTTCCACCTGATTGATGACAATGATCAGTTGTTACCTGCGTTTATCACTGTGGCCAATATTGAAAGCAGCAACCCTTCGCAAGTGATCGCTGGAAATGAGCGTGTCATTCGTCCCCGATTGGCCGACGCGGCATTCTTTTACCGGAACGATCGGCTTGTATCACTGGAGCAGCGTAGAGAAACCTTAAAAAAGGTGGTTTTTCAGGACAAGCTAGGCTCTGTTTTCGATAAAACAGTCCGCGTGTCGAGCCTTTGCTCACAATTGGCCTGCTTTACGGGTGCAGATCCTGCGTTCGCGCGCCGAGCGGGCGAACTGTGTAAATCCGATTTAGTAACAGACATGGTGGGTGAATTTGCCGATCTACAAGGCGTAATGGGGCGTTATTACGCTGTTCATGACGGTGAACAGATGGATGTAGCGGAAGCTCTACTGGAACAGTATCTACCACGCTTTTCTGGCGATAAAATTCCGACTAACAACGTCGGAATGACCTTGTCTCTTGCTGACAAACTAGACACGCTGGTTGGTATCTTTAGTATTGGGCAACCACCCTCCGGTTCTCGTGACCCTTTTGCGCTAAGACGGGCTAGTCTCGGAATTTTACGTATTATCTTAGATAGAAAAATTAACATTGATCTGACAGAGGCGATCTCTCTTGCTGCAGCGAACTTTGACTTAGATGCGCCTAGCCTAGACAAAACGTGCAAGCAAGTACTTACATACGTATTAGAGCGCTTTAGATCCTGGTATCGTGATCAAGGTGTCAGCGCCGAGGTTTTTTTGTCCGTTTCCACTCTCGGGTTTACTAACCCACTGGACATTGACGCTCGAATAAAAGCCGTCGCTCAATTCTGCCTACTGCCGGAGGCTGATGCCCTCTCATCAGCCAACAAAAGAGTGTCTAATATTTTAGCAAAGCAGCTAGGCACGCGCATGCCGGAGCCTCTAGCCCAAGCTCTACTCCTTGAGTCAGCAGAGAAAAGCCTAGCACGAACAATAATAGCGCTTGAAGATAGCTGCAAGCCTCTATTGGCGTCCCGAGATTACAATACGTTGCTACAGGACCTTTCTTCTCTGCGGGCGCCCGTCGATCACTTTTTTGATGAGGTTATGGTAATGTCAGAAGACTCGGCTCTGCGTGAAAATCGGCTAAGCCTGCTCAAAAGACTGCGAGATTTATTTCTTAACGTCGCTGATATTTCACAGCTAGTCACCGGCAAATAGTGGGTAAGTGCCAGACCATAGGCGCCCTCCCAAGGATGTTTCTTTGTCTGCGTGCATGCGCGTTCTATATAGGGTTTATTGCCGTCGTTTTGGTCTTCGGCTTGGCCTGCTGCGCAACCTGCTTCCTTCCCGCTAAGCAGCTGCACGCAGTGGCAGCGACTGGAAATTTTTTGTCGTTATTTTGGCTCCGCATAACCTGTAACATTAAGGTTAAGATAACCGGCCGTGAAAACATCCCTCCGGGAGCCTGTGTTATTTTATGTAACCATCAAAGCTCCTGGGAATCATATTACCTGCAATGGTTACTACAACCAGCGAGCTTTGTATTGAAGCGTGAGCTGCTTTGGATCCCCTTTTTCGGCTGGTCTTTGGCGCTTTTGCATCCCATTGCTATCAAAAGATCCAACCCCGCTTCTGCCATTCGCCTCATCTTTAAACAGGGCGTACTGAGGCTAGAAGAAGGGCTCAAAGTTGTTATTTATCCAGAAGGTACTCGAATGCCGCCAGGGGCATTAGGAAAGTTTAAAACGGGAGGCGCGGCTCTAGCCGCGCGAGCTGGGGTCCCTATTTTGCCTGTGTCTCACAATGCCGGCGAACACTGGGCTCTTAATGAGTTCCTCAAATATCCTGGCACCGTTTGCTTAAACATCGGACCAACAATTGATACGTCTAATAATAGCGCCCGAGCATTGACGGACACCGCGCGTAGCTGGATTGATAGGTCACTTAAGTAGCGCCCGGCGCCTAAGCGCCTTTAAACATCTAGGTTCACCACTGACAGCGCATTTTTTTCAATGAACTCTCGTCTGGGCTCCACTTGGTCGCCCATCAGCGTAGTAAACATCTGGTCGGCTGCAATAGCATCCTCTATGGTTACCACTAACATTCGCCTCACCTCTGGGTCCATTGTAGTTTCCCAAAGCTGCTCGGGATTCATCTCCCCCAGGCCTTTATACCGCTGAGTACTGATCCCTCTGCGAGATTCCGCCATCAGCCAATCTAGGGCCTCTTTAAATCCTCCAACGGGATGATCTCTGTCCCCACGCTTAACGTAAGCGCCCTCTTCGATTAATCCTTGCAACGTGCTACCCAGCTCAACCATCGACGTATATTCTGCTGAACCAAAGAAATCTCTACTCAAGGTGTGATAGTGCGGCACACCATGCGCCGTAATCTCAATACTGGGCAAGAACACATTGCGTTCTTTATCCTCAATTACACCTACCTTGTAACGGTGCGTGCCATTATCACTTTCCATTAGCTTTTCCTGGAGTTCGGCACACCAAGCCTCCATATCGCCACACGTTTGCAGAAGTTTGATATCAAGTCCGCGCACATAAATTAGCGCCTCAAGGACACTAAGGGGATAAACCAAGGACATTCTTTCGGTTAGACGACTAACATGCCTAAACTTTCCGACCAGCGCTTCCAGCGACTCTCCGTTAATCGCCGGCGCCTCCGGATTAACATGCAGACTAGCACTCTCGAGTGCTTTTTGAGTTAAATAAGCCAGCAACGCGTCGTCATCTTTAACATATTGCTCATTTTTGCCCTTACTCACTTTATACAGCGGCGGCTGAGCAATAAAAATATGCCCGTTATCGACCAATTCCCGCATTTGCCGAAAAAAGAACGTCAGCAATAAGGTTCGGATATGCGACCCATCTACGTCAGCGTCAGTCATAATAACGATAGTATGGTAACGAAGCTTTTCAATATTAAACTCCTCATTCCCGATACCGCACCCAAGAGCGGTGATCAAAGTACCGATCTCGACGCTAGATAACATTTTGTCGAAGCGAGCCTTCTCAACATTCAAAATCTTTCCTTTCAGCGGAAGAATAGCCTGCGTCTTACGTGACCGCCCCTGCTTAGCCGAACCTCCCGCAGAATCACCCTCCACCAAATATACTTCAGACAAAGCAGGATCTTTTTCTTGGCAATCAGCCAGCTTTCCTGGCAACCCGGCAATATCGAGCGCACCCTTGCGGCGAGTCATCTCTCTAGCTTTCCGCGCCGCCTCTCTAGCCCTTGCCGCATCTATCATCTTGTTGACAATCGCTCGCGCCTCCTGCGGAAACTCCAGGAGATAATCAGTAAATTTCTCTCCCATTTCTTGCTCAACAGCTGTTTTTACTTCTGAGCTAACCAACTTATCCTTAGTCTGAGAAGAAAACTTCGGGTCCGGCACCTTGACTGAAACAATCGCCGTTAGCCCCTCACGAGCATCGTCACCCGTAGTATTAACTTTCGATTTGCCGTTAATTCCTTCCTTTTCTATATAGGTGTTCAGTCCACGGGTCAGCGCCGACCGGAATCCGGCAAGGTGAGTGCCGCCATCGCGCTGCGGGATGTTGTTGGTATAACAGAGAATATTCTCTTGAAATCCATCATTCCACTGCAACGCCACCTCAACACTGGTTCCATCTTCGCGCTCACTGTTGAAGTGCATTATTTCGTTAACAGTCGACTTATTAGTATTGAGAAACTCAACAAAAGCGTGTAATCCGCCTTCATACGCGTAAACCTCTTCTTTACCGGTTCTTTCATCATGCAGAACCATGCGTACACCAGAATTTAGAAACGATAATTCGCGTAGCCGTTTAGCAAGCTGCTCAAAATGATACTGAATATTAGTAAAAGTATCTTCTGAAGGCATGAAGAAAACCTCTGTCCCGGTCTCCTCAGTATCCCCGATCTCCGAAAGAGGGCTATCAGGAACGCCATGGGTATAGGTCTGTTCATGGACTTTGCCATTACGGCGAATGGTAAGGCGCATCTTCTTTGAGAGCGCATTAACAACAGACACCCCCACTCCGTGAAGGCCGCCCGAGACCTTATAGCTATTATCATCAAACTTTCCGCCCGCATGAAGCACGGTCATAATGACCTCGGCGGCGGAAACGCCCTCTTCGTGCATTTCCGTTGGAATGCCTCTCCCATTGTCGGATACAGTGATCGACTCATTTGGGTGAATAACAATACGAATTTCTGAACAATGCCCAGCAAGGGCCTCGTCAATGGAGTTGTCTACCACCTCAAAAACCATATGGTGCAGACCAGTACCATCATCAGTATCGCCAATATACATGCCAGGCCGCTTGCGAACCGCGTCCAGCCCCTTTAGTACCTGAATACTCGACGAATCATAATTTGTTTCTTCAGTCATAACCTTTTAGTTTCCCGTTATCTCGCTTTTTGTAGCAACCCCATGTTCCACATGGAACATATGATGCGCCATCCCTTCCACCAACACCTGAAAATCTCTTTTATCAACGCCGGTCATAAATACCTGGCAATCTAACCCTCTCAAAAAACCAACAATTTGCTGGCGATGGAGGTAATCCAGCTCTGCAGGCAAATCGTCCAACAAAAACAAGCACGATTCGCCGGTCTTATCCCTATAAAAGGTAGCCTGCGCTAATTTTAACGCATAAACAAGCAGCTTGATCTGGCCTCGGGACAGGCATTCTGACGCCAACACCCCATCCACCCTAATCTTCATATCAGCCTTGTGGGCTCCGTGGCTCGTAGTTCCCACGGCCAAGTCCCTCGCCTGATCTGCCGCCATCACATCTGCAAGAGATGCCTCATCAGCCCATCCCTGATAATAATCAAAACTTAGGTCTCCTAGACCATCAAGCTCTTTCGAAACAGCCTCAACATGCTCCACCAACCCCTCGAGATAGGCTCTGCGATGACGCGTAATCTCCTCACTCAGCGGTATAAACTCAGTTGTCCAGGCTCGCAACGAATCTTCGTCTATTCTACCATGACGAAGTAGTTGATTTCGCTGTTTTAATGCTTTTTGAAAACGCCGCCACAGATCAGTGTACGAATGTTCCACGTGGAACACTCCCCAATCTAAAAATTGCCGTCTTTGAAGGGCGCCGCCTTCTAACAAGTTAAAACTGTGCGCATCTATTAACTGCAAAGGAAGCTCCTCAACAAGCTGAGCTGCCGACTGCAGCGCCCTCCCGTCGAGACGAGCCTCAAAAAGCCCCTTAGACGTGCGCCTTATGCCTAGTCGGTGACTACCTTTGGGCTTCTGGCGCTCCACCTTAGCCGAGACAACCAATTCGTCAGCCTCATGATTTACCACCAATCGTAAATCGCGATGTTTGAAAGACCTGCCACGGCCCAAAAGATAAATAGCCTCTAGAATGCTAGTCTTGCCACTACCGTTGGCGCCATAAATAACGTTAATAGCTGGATGGCACTCCAGTTGGAGGCTTGTGAGATTTCGTACTTGAAGTATGTCTATGCTTGAAAGGTACATGAGCGCTCATTTTTGACCATACAGCCAAAGGCCCCTCAGCTAGAGGCGCATTGGCATAACGACATAAACAGCGCCACTGTCTGCTGCGCCACTAACAAGAGCGCTACTATTGGAGTTAGACAGTGTAATGCGCACCTCAGGACTTGAAATAACGTTAAGCACATCAAGTAGATAGCTAACATTAAACCCAATCTCAAGATCTTCTCCGGAGTAATTCACAGAAACCTCTTCTTCCGCTTCTTCCTGCTCAGGGTTATTGGCAACCATCTTAATCGAGCCACCCGACAGCAAGATGCGCACCCCACGATACTTCTCATTCGACAGGATAGCCGCGCGTCCGAACGCTTGCTTAAGCTCAGCCCTATCGCCGACGACTTCTTTATCTCCGCCCTTAGGTAGCACGCGATCATAGTCTGGGTAGGCACCATCGACTAGCTTAGACGTGAAGCAATAGTCCTCGCCGGTAACCCGAATATGGTTTGATCCCATAGCCACACTAACTTCGTGTTCACCCAACAGCCGAGATAGCTCTATAATTCCTTTGCGCGGCAAAATAGCCGAGATTGTCTCTTCAACCGAGACGTCGCAAGCGCCATCGCAAAGCGCCATGCGGTGGCCATCTGTAGCCACGGCTCTAAGATTGTTATTGGTTAGCTCCCAGAGCATGCCATTTAGATAATACCGGACATCTTGTTGAGCCATAGCAAACGAAGTCGCTTCGATTAAGCCCTTAAGAACAGAGCCTTTCACCACAAACTCTATTGTCTTTTCCCCTTCATCAACTGACGGGAACTCATTGGCCGGCAAAGTCGCTAGGGTGAATTTGCTTCTTCCACTTTTAAGCGTCGCCTTACCTTCGCCACTGGAAAAGTTAATTTGCGCTCCATCTGGTAGTGACCGGCAAATATCAACCAACTTACGAGCAGATACCGTTACCTCGCCATCCTCACCATCCGGGCCGCTGTCGCTAAAGCCTACGATTTCGACCTCAAGGTCAGTGCCCGTCATTGATAACCGGCCATTTTCTAAACTTAACAGCACGTTAGATAAGATCGGTAATGTCTGTCGTCGCTCGACAACACCCACGACAAACTGCAAAGGCTTAAGAAAAGCTTCACGCGATAAGCTAAATTTCATAATCTTGTATTATCTCCTACTTTATTTATGTTCTTTGCTAACGTTTAAGTAGATAAGGCTCTGTATAGATTCTTAAGGTCTCGCTGCACTTCTCTGTCCACGCCCTCGAGCTCTTTAACCTTGCGGCAAGCATGCAATACCGTTGTATGGTCTCTACCGCCAAAGGACTCGCCAATTTCAGGCAAGCTATGACTCGTCAATTCTTTCGCAATCGACATAGCAACCTGCCTAGGCCGCGCCACCGAGCGACTGCGCCTCTTCGAAAGCATGTCGGACATTTTAAGCTTGTAGTAATCCGCAACCACCCTTTGGATATTATCTATGGTAACTAGCTTATCCTGAAGTGCCAATAAGTCTTTCAAGGATTCACGAATTAAATCAATATCTATGACTCGGCCAGTAAACTGCGCATGCGCCATCACTCGCTTTAAGGCGCCCTCAAGCTCTCTCACATTCGACCGAATTCTCTGAGCTATAAAGAACGCAGCATCCTTAGACAACGCCATCCCCGTCTGTTCCGCCTTGTTAATCAAAATAGCAGCACGGGTTTCAAGCTCTGGCGGCTCGACAGCAACCGTTAAGCCCCAACCGAACCTAGACTTCAAGCGCTCCTCAACGCCGTCTATCTCTTTGGGATATCGGTCACAGGTCAAAATCATCTGCTGACCCCCCTCCAATAAAGCATTATACGTATGGAAAAACTCCTCTTGAGAGCGCTCTTTACCCGAAAAAAACTGGATATCATCAATTAACAAGGCATCTACCGAGCGATAGAACTGCTTAAACTCATCGATAGCCTTTAGCTGTAGTGCCTTGACCATGTCCGCAACAAATCTTTCAGAATGCAAATAGACAATCTTCGCCTCTGGGTTTTTTGCCCTCATCGCATGGCCTACCGCATGCATTAAATGCGTTTTACCAAGCCCAACCCCACCATAAATGAACAGTGGATTATAGGAGCCGCCTGGGTTCTCAGCAACCTGGCGTGCCGCTGCAAATGCTAACTGATTTGATTTCCCCTCAACAAAGCTGTCAAAGGTGAAATTTGGATTGAGATTGGTCTTTAAGCTACTCTCAGCAGCAGATTTAATAATCGCAGGCGCGGCTACAATATTATTACGATAGGGCTCTACTGGGGCTGTCGCAGTCACAGGAATCGACACTCGGTCCGGCACTGCTCCCGCGCGAAAACCCTCCAAATCTAATCTACTAACCTTTATATCAACTTTAACCGATTTTCCGCCCAGCTGAGCTAACAACTCCTCAATCCTAGATAGAAATTTATTTTTAACCCAATCCTCAATAAATCGATTCGGCGCTAATAAATGTAGATCAAACGCTCCCTCTGAAGATTGAATGGTGAGAGGACGTATCCAGGTGTTGTATTGCTGTTCTGGCAATTCGCTACGGAGCATGGTCTGGCATTCGGCCCAAACCATAGTGTCTACATTAGATTCCATGACTGAAACCCCTAGTGACACAGGCAACGGAAAGGCTGTTTTTATAGGTTACCCCAACACAAAAAACAGCAGCTCTTTTGAGTAATTTAGGTGTCAATTTATCCCAACCAAAGTTAAAAGACCGTCGATCTTTAAAAATTAAAATTTATTCTTGTTTTAACTCGAGTGTATATAACAAAACGACGATTATCCACAACTAAAAAAACCCCCACCGCTTTTTTTAAAATAAAAATATCAATAAAAAACAGCAACTTAAGTAAATGCAATATTTTTTTTACTAACAATAAAAAAATTAAAATTGGTTGTTTTTTGACCAATACTTGTGGATAACCTGTGGATATACAGTTAAGAAACAGTGTTTATCTTCTATTCACACCCATTCATGGAGAAACCCGACATGGCAGGAAAACTATCGTGACCTAAAGTGGAGTGCCGGTCACTTTCCTATGCAAAAAGAAGAAAAAATTCGGCCAAGAAGGTCATCTGGCGTGAATTTCCCGGTAATTTCTGACAATTCATTTTGAGCCTGACGCAAGTCTTCCGCCAGCAATTCGCCGGCGCCGGCGCCTTTGAGTTGTTCAATACCATTGTGGACAAACGTTAGTGCATTTGTAAGAGCGATCAAATGGCGCCGCCGGGCAGAGAACAACCCTTCCCCATGGCCTAGGTAGCCCGCCTTTGCTTGCAGATGTGACGCCAGAGCATCAAATCCACTCTTATCTTTTGCTGAAATAGCGAGAGTTGTCGCGTCGATCTCGCCGGGCAGATGGCCAGATAAATCAATTTTATTTAGCAGTAAGGTAACAGACTGAGTAGAGCCTAGGTTTCGCTGAAAATACTCCGGCCATAGCTCCTCCAGCTTAGGGTTGCTTGCATCTGTGGCATCAGCAACAAATAGCACTTGATCAGCGTTCGCTATCTCCTTCCAGGCTCGGCGCACCCCCTCCTGCTCTATCTCATTATCACTATCGCGAAGGCCGGCGGTGTCAATAATATTAAGCGGTAAGCCACCTAAGGTGATCCGCTCTCTCAAAACGTCTCTTGTGGTGCCCGGCACCGCAGTCACTATAGCCGCATCTATTCCGGCCAGCGCATTTAACAGGCTGGACTTGCCCGCATTGGGTTTACCTGCTAATACAACTGTCAGCCCATCTCTCAGTATTGCACCTTGCTGCGCCTGCGCTAAGACCGCTGTTAAATCAGTAGAAAGCTGGTCGAGGTTTGCCGCCAGCATCTTATCTTGGAGAAAGTCTATCTCCTCTTCAGGGAAATCGATGGCCGCTTCGACAAATATTCGCACTTGAATCATTGTCTCTACCAACTCATTTATTAACTGCGAAAATTCACCCTGCATTGACCGGACTGCTGACCTAGCAGCCTCGACAGAAGAGGCATCAATTAAGTCAGCAATAGCTTCCGCTTGAGCCAGATCCATCTTGTCATTAAAAAAAGCACGTTCGCTAAATTCTCCAGGGCGAGCCACCCTAGCCCCCAACTCCACGCAGCGTCGCACTAACCGATCGAGGACCACCATGCCGCCGTGCCCTTGAAGTTCGAGTATGCTTTCGCCCGTAAATGAAGAAGGCCCAGGGAAATAAAGCGCTACGCCTTCATCAATAGCTTCTCCTTCCGCATCGGAAAAAACACTGTAAGTTGCTCTTCTAGGGAGTAAAGGTTTACCTATCAAGTTATTAATGAACGGTAAAACATCTGAACCAGAAAGACGAACGACGCCCACCCCACCGCGACCAGCGGCGGTGGCAATAGCGACAATAGTGTCTTTGTTGTTTTGAAACATATTAAAAGTATGCCAGATTCAAAGGAGCCCCGCAGGGGCCTTGTGAATCTTTTGTTATTTCTTCTTAGTGATTAATTGGCTATTAACATACCACTGCTGGGCCATTGACAATAAATTATTGACTGTCCAGTAAAGCACTAGCCCAGACGGGAAGGTCATGAACAAAAACGTGAATCCTATAGGCATAAACTGCATTACTTTAGCTTGCATTGGATCCGTCGGCATTGGTTGCATTTTTTGCATCAGCAGCATGCTCGCGCCCATCACAAGCGGCAAAATGAAATAAGGGTCTTTGGCGGATAAATCTTGAATCCAAAACACCCAAGGCGCATGACGTATTTCTACGGACTCTAGCAACACCCAATAAAGTGATAAGAAAACCGGCATTTGCAGCAGCATCGGAAAACAACCTCCCGCTGGATTCACCTTTTCTTTCTTATACAAGCTCATAGTCTCTTGAGACATCTTTTGCCGGTCATCACCATAAAGCTCTTTAAGACGAGCCATTTCCGGTTGCAAATTACGCATTTTCGCCATTGATTTAAGGCTTGCCGCCGAGAGAGGGAATAACAGTAATTTTATCAGAAGCGTTAATAATATAATCGACCAACCCCAATTACCGATAACACCATGAATCGCTTTCATCGCAAAAAAGATAGGCTTTCCGATCATCCACAAAAACCCGTAGTCGACAGTCAAATCGAGATACTCCGCAAGCTTTGAGAGCTCTTCTTGGTCTTTAGGGCCAACGTAAAAAGTAGCCTCATAACTACCAAACTGCCCCGCATCGACAATTATAGGCGCTCCAATAAAGCTCATTAAGTACACGTCTTCGTCTTTAACTTTTCGAAGCTCATACCTATTTTGGTCATCTGTTGGTGGTATCCAGGCGCCAATAAAATAATGCTGTATCATCGTTATCCAGCCACCAGTAATCGACGCTTTTACGCTGGCCTCTTCGATATCACTAAAATCATATTTAGCATAGTTGGTCTCAGGTTCGCGAAGAGCAGCGCCCAAATAGGGCTGCACGCCAAGTGCGCTAGCGCTCCCACCTGGCGGCTTTGAATCTCTCTTTATTTGGCCATAAAAGTTGGCATTAAACTCTGAGCTGGTTAGGTTGTTAATGAGGTATTGAACGCTGATATCATAACCATCTTGGCTCAACTGAAACCGCTTAACGATTTTTACTCCATCCATATTTAACGTTAAATCAACGTTCATTGTTTCTTGGTAGTCTTGTATTTCATAGCGGTTGCTTGACGATGCAAATTGAGGCCTGTTGTTATTCTTATCTGTAGCGTTTGGACCAATCAGCCCGCTTTTCGCAATATAAGTTACTGTTTTGTTTTGTTGCAAGATAGCTAGAGGCTTTCCGCCTAGGTTGGGCATTTTATCTAAGTGCTTTAATAACTTAGCGTCCACAATATCGCCCCCAAGAGTATCAATGGTGACCTCAACAACATTGTTTTTGACTATAATAAAGTCCCTGTTTCTTTCTGGATTTTCCTGTGGAATCGATATTGGCTGTTGTAATAACGGCAACTCTGAATCCACGTTGCCGTTTTCTAAGAATCCTGAAGGCTCACTGTCAGAGAAATAGGTAGGCTCCTGAACTAAGGTCGCCTGCGAAAGCTCTATTTGGTTATCTTGAAATTGATTCCACTGAATAACTAGTAACCACGACACAATAGCCATGCCCGCGATTAAACCTGTTTTTTGCCAGTCCATACTATTTATAACTCTTTTTGGTTTTTATGCGAGGTCACTTGAGCTGTTTTATCGTCTCCAACAGGGTCAAAACCACCGGGATGAAAAGGATGGCACTTTACTATCCTTAATACTGTTAAATAACTGCCTTTAATAAATCCAAATCGATCAAAAGCCTCCTCTGCATAGCAAGAACAGGAGGGGTGGAATCGGCAGTTACTGCCAAGCAGCGGGCTAATTGCTCGCTGGTAAAAACGAATGCTTAAAAGGGCCAATTTACGCATTTTTTTTCTCTTGTTTATCACAGCGCTGCCGAAGTCTGCACCAAGATTGTTGCAACAACAAGGTCATCTCATCAGAGCCAAGCTTGTGAGCGTCTTTTCTCGCTAAAAAAACAACATCTATTGGCTGGCTAAACTGCTCAAGTCTAAATGTTTCGCGCACTATTCTCTTAACACTATTACGGCCAACCGCCGTAGAAATGTTTTTTTTGCCCACCACTAGACCCAGCCTTGAATTGTCACGACAGTTAAACTTGGCTAGCATTAAAAGCTTTGGGTGTGCAATCTTGAATGTATTGGTGTCGAAGACCTCTTGAAATTCAGAGGCCTTAAGTAATCGCTTTTCTTTATTAAACCTTAAGCTGGGCACTGAGCCCAAACCTTACGCTGAAAGACGCTTGCGGCCTTTTGCGCGCCGACGGTTTAACACTGCGCGGCCACCTGGTGTCGCCATGCGAGCTCTAAAGCCGTGTGTGCGCTTCCGCTTTAGGTTGCTAGGTTGAAATGTTCTTTTCATGACGTTATGTCCACTTTTCTTTGAGCTACTGTTTCAGGGTCGGCGATTCTAAAGAAATTAACCCCACAGTTCAATGATTTATTCAGTAAATATGCAAAATAACGCCCAGTAGACCAACGATTCAGACGATAATTAAAATCCACAGGTTATTAATAGTTAATACACTAACAACTAACATTTAACTAAAACCAACAACAACCTGTTAAGAACTACCGTTAAAATAAAAAAGTTACCCACAAAATCACAGCTTTTATTTCTATAACCGCTAAAGTGTGTTTTTTAATACAAAACCAAACATAGCTGTGCGCATTATAAAAACAGAAAAGACCCCCTGTTATACAGCTAAAATATCTGTTTAACTACTTGAAAAATATAGTAATAAAAGCTTAATCCACAATTTAGCGCCTACCTAATAACAATAACAATAAACTAATAACTTAAATATACTAATATTACTTATATCATTAAAGAACAGCTGAAATACGTAAAATAAACCCGAAAACGAAATCGATTAAAACGCTGTGAATAACGTATAATAATCGGCCGTGGAATTAAGTAACCGCTAAGACTATGCAGTACCCAAGTGAATTTGACGTTATTGTTGTTGGTGGAGGCCATGCTGGAACTGAGGCATGCCTTGCTGCTGCGCGGATGGGTGCCCAAACATTATTACTAACACATAACATTGAAACCTTAGGGCAAATGTCTTGCAACCCCGCTATCGGCGGGATTGGTAAAAGCCATTTAGTGAAAGAAGTGGATGCCTTAGGTGGCGCAATGGCCTTAGCAACGGATCTTAGTGGGATTCACTTTAGGGTTCTAAACGCAAGAAAAGGCCCAGCGGTAAGAGCGACAAGAGCTCAAGCAGACCGAGTTAGGTATAAAGCGGCTATTAGAGGAATTCTTGAGAGTCAAGAAAACTTAACAATCTTCCAGCAAGCCGTCGATGATTTAATCATCGAGCAGGATAGAGTTGTTGGTGTTATTACCCAGATGGGCTTGAAATTTAAAGCAAAAACAGTCGTCGTTACGGCAGGAACCTTTCTCGCCGGCAAGGTCCATATAGGATTAGAAAACCATTCAGCGGGTAGAGCTGGAGACCCGCCCTCTGAAAACCTGGCAAAACGCTTAAGAGAATTACCTTTTAGGGTTGAGCGTTTAAAAACAGGCACTCCACCAAGAATTGACGCTAGAAGCGTAAACTTTAAACCGCTCCAAGAACAGTGGGGCGATAAGCCAGAACCGGTGATGTCCTACCTAGGCAATATTGCTCAACATCCAAAACAAACCTGTTGTTGGATAACTTACACGAACCCTACAACACACTCAATAATCAAAGGAGGCATGGATAGGTCGCCTCTATACACGGGCGTGATTGACGGTGTTGGCCCGAGATATTGCCCGTCTATTGAAGACAAGGTGGTTAGGTTCGCCGACAAAGACCAACACCAAATTTTTATAGAACCAGAAGGCCTTGATACCTACGAGCTTTATCCTAACGGTATTTCAACCAGCCTACCGTTTGACGTGCAGTTGGAGTTGGTTCGATCTATAGTCGGATTTGAAAAAGCGCACATAACAAGACCGGGGTATGCCATAGAGTATGACTACTTCAACCCTCAAGATCTTAAATATTCCTTAGAGACAAAGTCGATAGAGGGCTTGTTTTTTGCAGGTCAAATTAATGGTACTACTGGTTATGAGGAGGCTGCGGCGCAAGGCTTGCTGGCGGGAATCAACGCAGCATTGAAAGTACAGGGAAAAGATAGTTGGTGCCCTACCCGAAATACGGCCTATATGGGAGTGTTGGTTGATGACCTAATTACCATGGGAACCGATGAACCCTATCGAATGTTTACCAGTCGTGCCGAATATCGATTACTGCTTCGAGAAGATAATGCAGACGCCAGACTTACCGAAAAGGGACGGGAGCTTGGTTTGGTCACTGACGACAGATGGAAAAGTTTTTGTGAAAAGCAGGACGCTATTGAAACTGAAAGTCAGCGGTTGAAAAACACCTGGATACAACCAGGCAGTGAAAGCGCTAAAAAGCTATCTAAACACATAGACCACCCTATTTCGCACGAATACTCTCTGTTTGACCTATTAAAAAGGCCAGAACTAAACCACAAGATTATTGGAGAGTTATTTCCAGATAACAAACCTAATCAAAATATTGCCCAACAAATAGAGGTTGATGCTAAGTACTCAGGGTATATCAGTCGACAACAAGCGGAAATAGACCGACTACAAAGACATGAAAATACCGCTATACCCGCTGATTTTGATTACGAAAAAGTCAAAGGGTTATCTAATGAAGTAAAGCAAAAGCTTGGCGATGCACTTCCTGAAACTTTAGCTCGAGCGTCTCGGGTTGCTGGTGTCACACCCGCCGCCATTTCACTGTTACTGGTACAGCTAAAAAAACGCGCTGCGTAATAAAAAGACAATATCATGAATTCAAAGAACTCCATGAGCGGGTCTAAACTTCAAAAACAGGATCAACTTAAACTCGGCTTAGAGCGACTGCACTTATCGTGTAACGAAAAACAAATAAACCAACTATTAAACTATCTAGATCTATTGGAGCGCTGGAATAAAGCTTACAATCTGACAGCCATTCGCGATCCATTTGATATGATCAACCTCCATCTTTTAGATAGCCTAGCAATTTCAGTAGAGCTCCAGGGTGATCGCTTCATTGATGTTGGCACTGGACCGGGTCTACCAGGTATTCCTCTGGCGATTATGAATCAAAACAAAAATTTTACCTTGCTTGACAGTAACGGTAAGAAAACGCGTTTTTTATTCCAAACCAAATTAGAATTAGGGCTAGATAATATTTCGGAAGTAAATCAACGAGTGCAGGATTTTCACCCAAAACAAACTTATGATTGTGTTTTAAGTAGAGCCTTTAGCTCCTTAGGTGATATGGTTGAAAACTGTCACCATCTTCTCAATCAAAACGGTTATTTTTTAGCAATGAAAGGTAAGTTACCACAAACAGAGTTGAGAGAACTACCGAAAAACTATAAGGTCGAAAAGTTGCACTCGATAAATGTTCCCGGCGTTGAAGGTCAGCGGCATTTGATAAAAATAGTAAAAACATAAATTATATTTAGCGGGAAATAGAACCTTGGCCAAGATTATTTCGATAGCAAACCAAAAAGGCGGTGTTGGCAAAACGACAACAAGCGTCAACTTGGCCGCCTCTCTTTATGCGTATAAGCAGCGTGTGTTGCTCGTCGACATTGACCCTCAAGGTAACGCAACTATGGGGTCTGGTGTTGATAAACAAAACTGTCAACTGAGTGTCTATCACGTTTTAACAGAGAAGAACCCAATTGAAGAGGTTATTGTGACCACTGAAGCGGGTGGCTATGATTTATTGCCAGCAAACAGAGATTTAGTGGCGGCAGAAGTAGAGTTAATGCAGGAAATTGGTCGAGAAACGCGGCTACGCCACGCGCTGAATAGAATCGGTAGTAATTACGACTTTATTGTAATTGATTGCCCACCTTCACTGAATATGATGACGGTGAATGCGTTGGTTGCTAGTGATGGAGTGATAATACCCATGCAATGCGAATACTATGCCCTAGAGGGACTGTCTGATTTAAACAACACCATTCGGCAAATTGCCAAGCTTATTAATCCAAAGTTACGGATTCAAGGTATTTTAAGAACTATGTATGATCCGCGTAGCAGCCTTACTAATGCAGTATCAGCGCAGCTTAGAAAGTATTTTGGCGACAGGGTCTATCGTATTAGTATTCCACGCAATGTAAGGCTAGCGGAAGCGCCGAGTCACGGGTTACCTGCGTTGGCATATGACCGCAACTCAAAAGGCTCTTTAGCCTATCTTGCCTTGGCTGGAGAAATACTCCGGCTAGATAAAGAACAAAAAACAACGCATACAGACACCGCGAAGGCGCAATAAAATGGTGGTAAAACGACAAAGTTTAGGGAAAGGGTTGGATGCGCTTCTGGGCTTTAGTGAAGATCAGGTCGAGGCGCGCGAGGAAACCAGAAAGCAAACGTCTGGTGATGGGGTTTTACTTGAAATACCCGTTGAGTTTTTACAGCGCGGAAAATATCAACCGCGCAGAGATTTAAACCCTCAAGCCTTACAAGAACTGGCTAACTCCATTTCTCAGCAAGGGGTTATGCAACCCATTGTTGTGCGCACGTTGGGTGAAAATAAATATGAAATAATCGCCGGTGAGCGGCGCTGGAGGGCAACCCAGCAAGCCGGAATTGATAGAATTCCAGCTATTATTCGTGATATTAGTGATGAAACAGCGATCGCGATGGCGTTAATTGAAAATATACAGCGCGAAGACCTCAACGCCATAGAGGAAAGCCAGGCCTTAATAAGGCTCCAAGATGAATTTAAATTAACACAGCAGCAGGTTGCTGAAGCGGTGGGGAAGTCTAGAACTGCCGTGGCTAACTTAATGCGCCTGGCATCGCTCGACATTGCTGTCCAGCGGCAACTGGAATTAGGGGAGATTGAGCTGGGTCATGCTAAGTGCTTGCTCGCCCTAGATGGAGTACAACAGATAAAGGCTGGGCGAGAAGTCGCGGCTAACTCAATGACGGTTCGGCAAACTGAGGCTCTGGTAAAGAGGATGCAGCTTGGAGCTGCCGGGCCAGGTTCGGCTAAGCACTATACAGCTGATGCTGACATTATTAGAACACAGGAAGATCTGTCTGAAAAAATTGGCGCAGCGGTGCTAATTAAGCACAGCTCAAAAGGCTCAGGAACCCTAACGGTCAAATACAACAGTGTTGATGAGCTAGAGGGAATTCTTGCCCACATAAAATAGGCCGGTAAGCATTATCAAGAAGATGAATTACTAATATATAACCCGCATGTTTGAGTTGAATAACACTCCGAGTAAACCTATAATGCCCACCGCTTACGAGTGGGTTACGATGGCTCGGTAAAGATGTTAGGGACAAGGTGGCAAGACCCTTTGATGACGACCATTCCAAGACCGCCGGTTTTTAAGGTTTCGCTTATTCAGCTGTTGGTGTTACTGGCGCTAACGTTTGGAGCGTTTTGGTTTAGTTTAAATGCGGCGTTATCGGTTTTTTTTGGAGGGTTGTGTCAGGTTCTCCCTCAGGCGTGGTTTACCTTTCAGGCATTTAAATATGCCGGAGCAAACCAAGCGGACAAGGTGTTGAGTTCAATGTACCGAGGTGAAGCTGGCAAGGTGTTGCTGACCGCTTCGGGGTGTATTGCAACCTTTGTACTGTTTGATAGCGTGAGTATTTTTGGTTTTTTGGTTGCTTTTGTTGCCATGATCCCGTTGCAATTAGGACTAATTGCAAAAGCATTAAAATAAAAAATTAAATGGCACGCGAGTGATGTTACTCGGTGCGACCTTTAGGTTTAAGATGAGTTGAGATAAGTAGATGTCAGGCGAGAATCCCGCAAGTACAACTGAATATATCCAGCACCACCTTCAAAATCTGGTCTATGGAAAATTGCCGGCCGGCTTTGAGCGGCACACCGAAAACGGGTTGGAAGTTTTGGGCGCGGACACTTGGACTATGGCGCACGGGGCAAGTGAAGCTGCCGCGATGGGGTTCATGGCTGTTCATGTTGACTCCATGGCTTGGTCTATCGGTCTCGGGGTTTTGTTTTGTTGGTTGTTTCGAAGAGCGGCAGTGCGAGCGACGACAGGCGTCCCTTCTGGAATGCTTAACTTTATTGAGATGATTGTCGAGTTTATTGACGGGTCGGTTAAAGATAGTTTTCACGGTCGTAACAAAATGGTAGCGCCGCTGGCTCTGACCATTTTTGTCTGGATCTTCTTGATGAATTTGATGGATCTTCTGCCGGTGGATCTGGTGCCTAAATTGATGGTGCTAGCTGGGGTGGATTATCAGAAAATCGTCCCTTCGACCGACCCAAATATTACTATGGGTATGGCACTAGGCGTTTTCATCCTAATGATTTATTACAATATCAAGATTAAAGGCACGGGTTTTATTAAAGAATTGACGATGCATCCTTTTAATCATTGGGCTTTTATCCCGATTAATTTATTTATGGAGCTGGTTGGCCTGCTGGCTAAGCCCTTCTCTCTAGGGTTGCGGTTGTTTGGTAACATGTACGCCGGCGAGATGATCTTTATTCTAATTGCCATGATGTTTGCTGCAGGCGCAGGCAGTGGGCTGGTCTTCGGTGGTTTGAATGCACAATTATTTGGTACTGAAACCAATGGTGCTTTTTGGTTGGTTATTTTTGTCTTGGTTTGTGGGGTCTGTTGGATGAACCTCAAAGGAAAGATCTCTACGGGTAGAACAGTGTTACTGACGTTAGGTTTGTTGACGGTCGGTGGTGGTGTGTTTGCTCTGGGTGGTGGGTTAATGCAGTGGGGTTGGGCGATTTTCCATATTTTGGTTATTACTCTGCAGGCATTTATTTTTATGGTGCTTACGATCGTCTACCTTAGTATGGCGCACGAAGAAGACCATTAACTTTGTTTTTATTTATAACTATTGAAATCGGGAGTCTACGATGGAACTTGTAATTATTGCAGCGGCAATTATGCTCGGATTGGGCGCGTTAGGCGCAGCTATTGGTATGGGGTTGTTGGGTGGAAAGTTGATTGAAGGAACCGCTCGCCAGCCAGAGTTGGGCCCTATGTTGCAGGGGAAGATGTTCCTGTTAGCTGGTCTGATTGATGCTGTGCCTATTATTGGTGTTGGTATCGCTATGTACTTGATCTTTGTTGTCGCTCCTGGTTTAGGCGCGTAACAACAAATATTTCTTAAACCAACCTTAATTAATGAGGTGATGGCGTGAATATTAATCTAACGCTTTTTGGGCAGATGGTGACGTTCGCAATCTTTGTGTGGTTTTGCATGAAGTTTGTTTGGCCGGTCATTATTGGCGCCATGGAAGAGCGACAGCAAAAAATCGCTGACGGTCTTGATGCCGCTGACCGCGCTATGCGCGACTTAGAGGCAGCTAAGAGCGAAGCTACAGACCAGATGAAAGAGGCCAAGCAAGAAGCTGCTGGAATCGTTGATCAGGCAAATAAGCGCGCAAATCAGATTGTTGATGAAGCAAAGGTGCTGGCTGTCGCTGAAGGCGATAGGCTTAAGGTTGCGGCAGAAGCAGAGATCGAGCAAGAAATTAATCGTGCCAAAGAGGAGCTTCGCTCTAAGGTGGCTGGATTAGCAATTGCAGGAGCCGAGAAGATTCTCGAGGCGTCGATTGATGATAAAGCTAATCGCGCGTTGGTCGACAAGCTGGCTACGCAGCTCTAAACGAGGTTTACCATGGCAGAACTGAGCACCCTAGCTAGACCCTATGCCAAAGCAGCGTTTGAATTTGCTGTGGATGCTAAGGATCTGCAAGGTTGGGCACAAAGCCTAGCCACTGCGGCAGTTGTAACCCAACAGCCCGCGGTTGTTAAGTTGTTGGGTTCGCCGAGCTCAACTGCGGCATTACAGGCGGCAACCGTTATTGATATTTGCGGAGAGGCTCTTAATGCAGCAGGACAGAATTTTGTGGTCATTTTGTCTGAGAACAGACGTTTAACATTATTACCGCAAATTTCTCAGCAGTTTGAAATTATGAAAGCTAATCGTGAAAAAGCGATTGATGTGGAAGTAACTTCAGCTCAGACATTGGACGCTGCTCAGCAGCAGATGTTGACTGAGGCGCTGAGTGAAAAACTAGAACGTAAAGTAAATATGCAGGTTAGTTTAGATAAGAGCCTGTTGGGTGGTGCGGTTATTCGTGCCGGGGACACCGTTATAGACGGGTCCATTCGCGGTCGTTTGACCAAACTTGCCGAGACACTAAATTCCTAAGGATTGAGGCCTAAGCATGCAGCAACTGAATCCATCAGAGATCAGCGAAATTATCAAGAGTCGTATCGACAACCTTGATGTTTCATCAGAAGCCCAAAATGAGGGCACCATTGTTTCCGTATCGGACGGAATCATTCGTATACATGGCCTAGCCGATGTAATGTATGGCGAAATGATTGAGTTCGATGGCGGAGTTTACGGTATGGCACTTAACCTCGAGCGCGACTCTGTCGGCGCCGTGGTGTTGGGTGACTACCAAACCTTAGCCGAAGGCCAGAAAGCCCGATGCACCGGTCGTGTATTGGAAGTTCCGGTAGGCCCAGAATTAGAGGGTCGAGTTGTTGACGCTTTGGGTAACCCTATTGATGGTAAAGGGCCGATTAATGCCGCTCTTACCGATGCAGTAGAAAAGGTTGCTCCCGGTGTTATTGAGCGTCAGTCAGTCGATCAGCCGGTGCAAATTGGTTTGAAGGCTGTTGACACCATGGTACCCATCGGTCGTGGCCAGCGAGAGTTAATTATTGGTGATCGCCAGATTGGCAAGTCTGCTATTGCTGTTGATGCCATCATCAACCAGAAAGGCTCGGGCATTAAATGTATTTATGTCGCTATTGGCCAAAAAGCTGCTTCTGTTGCCGCTGTTGTGCGTAAACTGGAAGAGCATGGCGCGATGGAACATACTATTGTTGTTGCCGCTACTGCAGCAGACCCAGCAGCCATGCAGTTCTTGGCGCCATTCGCTGGTTGTTCTATGGGTGAGTATTACCGTGATCGCGGACAAGATGCCCTCATTATCTATGATGATTTGACCAAGCAAGCTTGGGCCTATCGCCAGATATCGCTTCTTTTAAAGCGCCCTCCGGGCAGAGAAGCTTATCCTGGAGATGTATTTTATCTTCACTCTCGCCTATTAGAGCGTGCAGCAAGAGTTAATGCTGACTATGTAGAGAAGTTCACTAATGGTGAAGTGAAAGGACAGACAGGATCCTTAACCGCTCTGCCTGTTATTGAAACGCAGGCTGGTGATGTTTCGGCATTTGTACCAACCAATGTAATCTCGATTACTGATGGTCAGATCTTCCTAGAGGCCGATATGTTTAACGCCGGCATTCGACCTGCGATGAACGCCGGTATCTCTGTATCTAGAGTGGGTGGTGCGGCGCAAACAAAAATTATTAAGAAACTGTCGGGTGGAATTCGTACCGCTCTTGCTCAGTACCGAGAGCTGGCGGCCTTCTCTCAGTTTGCATCTGATCTTGATGACGCGACTAAAGCTCAACTAGACCATGGTGAGCGCGTAACCGAACTGATGAAACAGAAGCAGTATACGCCTCAGAGTATTGCTGAGATGGGCGTGATGGTTTATGCGGCAGACAATGGTTTCTTAAAGGCAGTTGAGGTCAACAAAATCGGTGATTTTGAATCGGCGCTACTTTCCTATATGAAAGCTGAGCATGGCGATCTGATGGAGACAATCAACGCGACAGGTGATTACAACAATGACATTGGAGCGGGGATTAAAGCTGCTTTAGAAAATTTTGTTGCAACTCAAACCTGGTAAGCCAGAGTAATCGGACAGGCATAAGATATGGCAATCGGAAAAGAAGTTAAAACAAAAATTTCTAGTATTGGCAGTATTCAGAAGATAACCAGCGCCATGGAAATGGTCGCTGCCAGTAAGAGACGTCGAGCACAGGAGCGTATGGCGCAGGGGAAACCCTATGCTCAGCGCATCCGCGATGTGGTTGGTCATATTGCTAATGCAGTTTCCGAGTACAAGCACCCTTATTTGAACGAGCGTGATGTTAAGCGCGTCGCTTATATAATCATTTCAACAGATCGTGGTCTCTGTGGCGGCCTGAATATTAATTTATTCAAAGCAGCTCTAAGGTCAATCAAGGCTTGGTCTGATCAAGATGTTGAAGTCGACATTTGCGTGGTTGGTAATAAGGCCGCTAGTTTCTTCGGATCCGTTGGTGGCAATGTTGTTGCGGCCGTTACAGATGTTGGTGATGAACCCAAGGCGGCGGATTTAATCGGCGGCGTAAAAGTCATGTTGGACTCGTTTGATGAGGGGCGTATCGACAAGCTCTTTGTTGTCAGCAACGAATTCGTTAACACCATGACACAGTCTCCGACTGTCGAGCAGTTGTTGCCATTAGCGGCGACGGCGGGTGATCGGCTTAATCACCACTGGGACTATATCTATGAACCAGACGCCAAAGAATTACTCGATGGCCTGCTGATTCGTTATATAGAATCTCAAGTCTATCAAGGTGTCGTAGAGAACAAAGCCTGTGAACAGGCCGCAAGAATGTTAGCAATGAAAAACGCCACCGACAATGCCGGTGACATGATTGATGAATTACAACTGCTTTATAACAAAGCGCGCCAAGCAGCGATTACCCAAGAGCTGTCAGAAATTGTAAGTGGTGCTGCGGCTGTTTAAAGCCCAACGAATTTTAAAGGTTTAGTTAAGAGGAATCGGACATGAGTAGTGGACGTATTGTACAAATTATTGGCGCCGTGATTGATGTGGAATTTCCCCGTGATCAGGTACCCAACGTCTATGACGCCTTGGTAGTGGACGACAAGGGGTTAACCCTAGAAGTTCAGCAGCAGCTGGGTGACGGTGTAGTGCGAGCAATCGCTATGGGATCCTCCGAAGGCATCAGCCGTGGGTTAGGTGTTAATAACACCGCCGCACCGATTTCAGTTCCAGTGGGAATTGAAACCTTGGGGCGTATCATGGATGTTCTTGGCAATCCAATTGATGAGAAAGGCCCTATCGGTGAAAAAGAGCGTATGGCCATTCACCGCAAACCGCCCGCTTATGACGAGCTTGCGGCTTCGGACGACCTACTAGAAACGGGCATCAAGGTTATCGATTTGGTGTGTCCTTTTGCTAAAGGCGGCAAGGTTGGATTGTTTGGTGGTGCCGGTGTAGGCAAAACCGTTAACATGATGGAACTCATTAACAACATCGCCACTGAGCACAGTGGTTTGTCTGTATTTGCCGGTGTTGGTGAGCGTACTCGTGAAGGTAATGATTTTTACTATGAGATGCAGGAGTCAGGTGTTGTTAACATCGAGACCCCAAGCGAGTCTAAGGTTGCTATGGTTTATGGTCAGATGAATGAGCCACCCGGAAACAGATTGCGAGTTGCCTTGACCGGTTTGACTATGGCTGAAAAGTTTCGAGATGAAGGTAAAGATGTATTACTGTTTATTGATAACATCTACCGTTACACACTAGCAGGGACAGAGGTTTCAGCACTGCTGGGCCGAATGCCTTCAGCCGTAGGCTACCAGCCGACACTGGCAGAAGAAATGGGTACACTTCAGGAGCGGATTACGTCTACTAAGACAGGTTCTATTACCTCAGTTCAGGCGGTCTATGTACCGGCGGATGACTTAACTGACCCTTCTCCTGCCACTACATTTGCCCACTTGGATTCTACCGTTGTACTGAGTCGGGATATTGCGTCTAAAGGAATCTACCCAGCGGTAGACCCATTAGACTCTACCTCTCGTCAGCTAGACCCTTTGATTATTGGCGTTGAGCATTACGAAGTTGCTCGTGGCGTTCAGACGGTACTGCAGCGATACAAAGAGCTGAAAGACATTATTGCGATTTTGGGCATGGATGAGCTTTCAGAGGAAGACAAAATGGCTGTCGCACGAGCGCGTAAAATCGAACGCTTTTTGTCGCAACCCTTTCACGTTGCTGAAATCTTTACCGGCTCGCCAGGTAAGTACGTTTCTCTTAAAGACACTATTGCAGGTTTCCAGGGCATTTTGGATGGCCAGTATGATGGCTTGCCAGAGCAGGCGTTTTACATGGTTGGTTCTATCGACGAAGCGGTAGAAAAAGCGAAAAACCTATAAATTGCAGCAAGCAAAGGCAATCAAGAAATGGCTATAACCGTTCATTGTGACATCGTAAGCGCCGACGAATCCTTATTTTCAGGATCTGTAAAGATGGTTGTTGCTACAGGGTCTTTGGGTGAACTGGGAATTACTCCCGGTCATGCACCATTGCTCAGTGATCTGCGCCCTGGCCCAGTAAGGCTGGTCAAGGAAAATGGAGAAGAGGAAGTTTACTATCTCTCTGGTGGTTATTTAGAAGTGCAGCCGGGAAGTATTGCGATTTTAGCAGACACAGCCGTGCGCGCTGGCGATATTGACGAGGCTGCGGCTGCTGAGGCAGTTAAGACTGCCGAACAGGCCATCGCCAACCAGTCTGGTGAGATAGAATATTCCAAAGCGGCAGCCATGCTAGCTGAGGCGACGGCGCAGTTAAGGACGGTACAGACACTGCGTAAAAAGCTAGGCGGTTGAGACGATCAAACTAAAAAAAGAGCAGCTAGGCTGCTCTTTTTTTTGTTCTAAATAAAAGGCCAGCATTTTCTAACTCCCCCTCCGCTCGGCATATACTTGTAAAAAGGTTCATGTGTATACTTAATTACTTAACAGGCAAGATGCCACAAAAGGCATCGCGCTATTCTGGCAGAACAAGTGCAATATTAATGCTTATTAAGATGACGGCTAATCGGCGGCAGGAATTTATGTAGGCACCGTACTCTTATGAACAGTAAGGCGATTGTAAATATGAACAATAAAGGCAATGTTAAAACGCTTGTTGAGTCCGCTCGCGTTAACTTACAGGCAGGCAATAAACAGCAAGCACTCCAAGAGGCAACAAGGGCAGTGAGCGCTGATTCAAGCCATCCGCCGGCCTTGTTTTTACTTGGCGTTGCACTGAGGCTTACAGGTTCTCTAGACGAGGCTATCCGAAGGCTGTCTGAGTTTTTACTATTGGCGCCAAATGTTGCGCAAGGGCGGTATGAACTAGCATTGGCTTGCTATTCTAGTGGACAGATATCGGCTGCCGTTGCGGAATTACAGAAAGCGGTCGAGATAGATCCAGGGTTCGCGGCGGCCTGGCGAACACTAAGTGAGGTACTTTTAGTACAAGGAGATGAGGGCGCTGCGGCTAAAGCGCATGCTAGAGCCGTGTTAACGCGAGAGGTAGATCCCGCGTTGCGACAAGCCACGGAATTGTTTGCTACGGGCAGAGTTGGGGTGGCAGAGGGGATTTGTAGAGAATATTTGCGAGTGCACCCTACCGATGTGAATGGTATTAGGTTGCTAGCAGATATTGGCTATAAGCTTGGCATTATGGAAGAAGCTGTGGGGCTCTACAGGAGATGCTTAGAGCTGGCGCCTGACTACCACATGGCACGACACAAATACGCGCTAGCACTCTCTCGGCAGGACAACTTTGACGCCGCAATGTCTGAAGTGAGCCGCCTGATTAAAGTGGACCCTGACAATATTGCCTATAAAACATTACATGCGGCTGTGGCCTCAAGCGCCGGACACTTCGATGAAGCACACGTTGTTTATGAAGATGTGCTAACGCGGGTACCCGATGCCGTTACGATTTTGACTAGCTACGGGCACTCTTTGCGTTATTCTGGACAGGGAGAAAAAGCCGCGACTATTTACCGTCGAGCTATCGCCATTGACTCTGGGCACGGTGATGCTTATTGGAGTTTGGCCAATCTAAAAACGATTAAGTTTACGCCTGCTGAAGTTCAGGATATGTCCAATCAGCTAGAAACCTTAGATACCGATAGTCCTGACAAATATCATCTTGCTTTTGCTGTCGGCAAAGCGCGCGAAGATGTGAAGGATTACGCGGGGTCCTATGAGGCCTATAGGATGGGCAATGAAATAAAGCGCCGCTATAGCGGCTATGATGCGGACGATAACACGCAGAGAGTTAATGACACCATTGCTGTATGTGATGATAAATTTATGGCTAAGTTTACCTCGGGAGGGCATCCAGATAAGAGCCCAATTTTTATTGTCGGGCTGCCACGATCTGGATCAACGCTGCTTGAGCAGATACTGGCAAGCCATTCACAGGTAGAGGCTACCGCAGAGCTGCATTTTATTAGCCGTATTGCAGCCAAACTTGAGGGCAGTCGCAAGCGTGGAGAGACCCGACGGTATCCAAGGCTTTTGGCTGACGTAAGCAATGAAGAGCGAATCGCACTAGGCCAGCAATATCTCGATGCCTGCGCGGTTTATAGAAACAGTGGGAAATACTTCATTGATAAGCTCCCTAATAATTTTATGCATATTGGGCTCATCCGTGCAATTTTGCCTCATGCCACGATCATTGACGCAAGAAGAGCGCCAATGGCGGCATGTTTTGCCAACTTCAAGCAGCTCTTTGCCGAGGGTCAACCGTTCACCTACAGCCTAGAGGATATTGGCCATTACTATGCAGACTACCATCGCTTGATGGAGCATTGGCAGACGGTTATCCCAGAGCAAAGCCTTACCGTACATTATGAAAATATTGTGACAGACCTAGAGGGGCAAGTAGCACGGTTACTTGAGCACTGTGGCCTGCCTTTTGAAGACGCCTGTGTAAAGTTTCATGAGAACGATAGAGCTGTGCGTTCGGCAAGCTCCGAGCAGGTTCGTCAGCCAATTTTTCGAGGCGGCTTAGAGCAGTGGCGTCATTATGAAAACAAACTAGGGGTACTCAAAAACGTGCTTAAAAGTCGCGGATTGAGTACAGGTTGAAAGAGCTCAGCCGCAGCCGGCTTTTGTGAAGTTAGTGAGAGGCAGACGTTTATATTTCGGCGTATCGGCCATAACTTACAAACCGCCGCTCAGGGACAAGGGGCTTTAATCCGTGTGGATTCGATAGCTTCTCTTGTCGCATAAATATCCGGGGCTATTAAACACCGTATAGATTCGCTTATTAGGATAATCTCATGTAGTGTTACAAACGATCTATATGGCATGTTCTACTAATTATTGGGTGGTCATGCTGGATAAACAATAATAAGAAAAAAGAAATCATCACTTATCAATGAGAGGATTGAGATTATGGCCCGATTTACAGGTAATTTAAAAGCCGCACAAGCGCGGCGATACTCCCCCAAACCACTTGCAGCAATCATTGCGGCACTGACAGTAGGCCTTGCACCCGCCGCCGCCGCGCAACAACTGGAAGAGATAATAGTAACTGCGACCAAGCGAGCAGAAAGTGTCCAAGACATTCCTATGGCCATTACTGTCCTTGGGGAAGAAACCCTTGGAAACCTCAATATCACAGATCTTGAAGATTATGTGACGATGCTCCCTAACGTCAGCTACATCGGATTAGGGCCAGGCAGCGGCAACGTTTATATTCGCGGCATTTCTTCTGGTGGCGAGAGCTCTTTGGGCGCAAACCCCAGTGTTGCTGTTTATTTGGATGATCAACCGGTTACCGCTACGGGCGCCTATTTGAATCCACACATCTATGACGTGTCACGCATTGAGGTCCTTGCGGGCCCTCAGGGGACACTATTTGGTGCTAATGCGCAGTCCGGTGCTATGCGAATTATTACTAATCAGCCCGACACGGGGGAATTTTCAGCAGGGCTTGATTTGGATATCAACTCTCCGAAAAGCGGCGATATTGGTAACACCATTGAAGGCTTTATAAACCTCCCAATATCAGATTCTGTGGCGCTAAGACTTGTTGGTTATTCCAAGCGTGATGCTGGCTTTATTGATAATGTGCGCGGCGAGCATACCTTCTCTCATGGCTATATTCGAGATGGGCTAGTAGCCGGTGGCGCGACAGCAGAGCAGGCCGCCGCCATGGCGCCTGACTTTACCTATAACAACTATACCGAGGGCGACATTGGTAATGTGGCCGGCGACAATTTCAATGAGGCCACCACGGTAGGATTTCGAGCCGCTTTGCGGGTTGACTTGAATGATAGCTGGACAGCCACAGCCGGTATTATGCATCAAGACCTAGAGGCTAATGGTGTTTGGGATCACGACCCAACGGTTGGCGATCTACAGGTTTTTCGTATGATGCCTGACAGCCTGGATGATGAGTGGACTCAGTATTCTCTTAAGGTAGAAGGTGAAATAGGCGGAGGCACTCTTACCTTCAACTATGGCGATCTCGACCGTGATTATGAGGTGGATGCAGACTACTCAATGTATAGCGATTACTATGTTTCTGGTGGTTATGTACAGCCATATTATTCTTGCTATGCGGCCTATTACGGCTGTTCTGATCCGCGTGAATTGTATGAAGATCATGCTAATTATCAGCGTGAAACAATGGAAGTGCGCTTTGCTTCTGATCCCAGTAAGTCCTTGCGCTGGCAGCTTGGTTACTACTCGGTTGACGTAAAAAACAGAGATGACGCAGAATGGCATGTTTTAGGGCTTGCTGATCTGGGTATGGTCACAGCGATTGATGCTCCTGATATCTATTGGACAACAGATTTCCGTCGTAGCTATGAGGAGACTGCCATTTTTGGTGAGATCACCTATGATATAGCAGACAATCTAACGGTCTCTGGCAGCATGCGGCAATTCGATGCTGAGAGCTATTTGGATGGTTTCTCTGGCACGGTTTGGTGGCCTTGCGGAGGCGGACCTAGTGCTGCAGCACAAGAAGCTTCAGGAAACTATCGGCCACTTAATAACTACGGGGCTGACTGTGCGGATTCTAATCGTATAACAGCGTCAAAGGATGAAGTGTATCGCGTGACTGCCGAGTGGACGGTGAACGAAGACCTAATGGTCTATAGTTCTTGGGGAGAGGGTTATCGTCCTGGTGGTCTTAATAGGTTCTGTTCAGTTGGAAACACGGCGGATTATGGTGGGCAGGGAAGAGACGACACCACAGGCGCTCAGTGTGACTTTACTCCTGATTTCTTAACCTCATATGAGGTGGGCGTAAAGGCGACCCTGCTGGACGGGCGTATGCAGTTTAATGCGGCAGCCTTCCTGCAAGACTGGGATAATTTCCAATTTTCGCGGCTAGACACATCAATATCACCGGTGACCCTAACTTATAATATTGGCCAAGCTAAGAGTGACGGGTTTGAAGCTGACTTCAGCATTATGCTATCGGAGACCTGGAGTCTTACTGGTGCCGGCTCTTATATTCAGGCTGAGTTGAGCCAAGATTACTACGCTAGCGATGGTCTGGCTGCACCTACTGCGGCAAATGGCACCCAGTTACCTCGTGTGCCAGAGGTGAAGTGGAACTTATCGACTCGATACGGGTTCAACACAGACTGGTTTGTCCAGGCAAGCTATATTTATACGGGCTCATCGTACAACAATCTGTTTGATGGTGGCAGCATTCCAACCAGACGGTTTAAGCAGGAAGACTACCAGATTTTAAACGCTTCAATCGGCGTTGATCGTGATTCCTGGGTAGCTGAAATGTATGTGCGCAATCTTACTGACGAGCGAGGAGAGGTGTTCCGTAATGCGGTTAATTGGGATGAGCGTGTTATGACCAATAGGCCTCGTACAATAGGTACTCGGGTAAGCTTTAAGTTTTAAATAGTGTAGTTGAGTGTGAAAAAGGGCGCTTAAAAGCGCCCTTTTTTTTGCCCGCAATATGGGCGGCTAACGAGTTAATAAAAGTTGGCGTTGGAGCTGTCGAATTTTAGAAAAAACATCATCGCGGTCAAGGTATGTGCCACGTAGCGAACGGTCTCCGGTGCTTGGGAAAAACGCTGCACGGCCATGCAAGATACGACGGTTGTCAAAAATGATGAGATCACCCGCTTTAAAAGAAAAGCGCATTTGATATTCTGGGGAGTTGGCTTTTACCATGTAGCATCTTAAAGCGGCATAGGCCTTTTGAATGTCCTCGAAGCTTCCTTGCAATGGCGCTCGAGAAAACGGAAGCATTCGTATTTCCAGTAACTTCCCTTGATCATCTAAACCAATGGTTGGGGCTTCCCAGCGGTAGTCTTTGGGCCCTGCGCGGTTTGCATAACACCATTTTGTGGTCGTGAGCGTCTTATAGTAATCAGGGAATTCTTGCTCAATATCTTGTGCCACCTTGAATCCATCGGTCATCAAGCTTTCGCCCCCCTCGGCGTCGGCAACTCGTGAGTGGAGTATTTGGATGCCCGGGGGAGCTTCTCGGGTCGGTATGTCAGTATGAGCAGCCAGATATTCGCTGGTATAGGCGTTGCTGTCGCCGTCGGCCTTTGAGATCACATCAAAAATTCGATCAAAGTGGGTCTCGCGAATGGCGCCGATACGCAGAGCAAAGGCTTCAACAAGCCCTATATCCGTCGGCAGGTCTCTCAACCGCGCTATACCATGACGAGCAACAGACAGGAGGACCTCATATAAAAGTTCATCACTGATCAGACTATCATTGGCATAAAAAGTCGGTGGCTCAGAGAGCTGTGCAGTCCCCCAAAATGTAGAATTAAAAGGCGCTGATGGCTGGTGGCCACTATTGGCATAAAGCCAGGCGGGATTAAATCGGCTCACATGGTTGCAGTCTGACCAGGTTACACAAAGTGCTCCTTCAGTATCAACCTCAACAGAGGCCGCCCGAATGTCTTCAGGGATATCACGCAAATCCAATAAATTCTCTCGAGTAACCTGATGCAAACAAAGAGCACAGCAGCAGTTATCTCTCAACCACAAAGGGTGTAGTTTAGAGCGTCTGTCATTGTCCCACTGCACCACCACTGCATTATCACTGACCAGACAGGACGTAATACTCTGGCTTGGCGGCCAGGACCAATTATCTGGCGTCGGAATGAGATTAGATGCGTTCATTTTGATCCCCCTTGTTGGAAAACTGTTTAGTTCAGCTTCGCTAACGCCTCAGCAACCGTCGCCAATGGCGGACAAGATTTTCGAGACTTCAAATCAACGTGCAGCAGGAACTGCGAACAGGATGCACAAACATTACCCTGGGCATTTTTCATTTCATGGGACAGCTTGAGCTTTTTACCCTCGGCTAGCGTGATCGACGTAAACACAGTAATTTGCTCTCCGGCTAAGCATTCGGCGAGATAACTAATTTGCAGATCAACTGTAAAATAGCTATACCCTTGAGCAATATAGCCCTGATCACAGCCGAGACCATGTAACAAAACATCGCTGGCTTTCGAGAACACCTCGCCATAGTGGCTGTCATTCATGTGTCCGTTGTAATCCACCCAGCTAGACGGAACAACACGGTGTGTTGTGCGAACAGAGTCGCCTAGCGCAGGTGGTGCGGTGGGCATATCCGTTTCTAGGCTTAGCGCTTGGTCAACCTGGTTAAGTAAGCTGCCGGCCCCCCAATCCTTGACTTTTAAGGCCCGCATCATCGCCACTAAATTGTCGTCGCGAATACGCTCCAGCTCTCTAATCGAATATTGCCCAGACTGCTGATCAGATTGGTCGGCTATCTTGTTGATGAGTTCATCGGTGAGTTCGGGCACGTCCATCAGCTTGGTCCAAGGCCATTCTAGGGCGGGGCCAAACTGCTGAATAAAGTGTGCCATGCCTGCTTCCCCGCCGGCTATTCGATAGGTCTCAAACATTCCCATCTGCGCCCAGCGCAGGCCAAAGCCATAACGAATCGCATCATCAATTTCCTGAGTTGTAGCAACACCATCATTGATCAACCACAGTCCTTCTCGCCAAACCGCCTCCAACAGGCGGTCAGCTATATGAGCATCAATTTCTTTACGAACCCTGAGTGGGTGCATCCCTAGTTGAGACAAAACCATTGCGGCATGCTCAATGGTTTGCGGGTCGCCCACTAACTCGACCAAGGGAAGCAAGTAAACCGGATTAAATGGATGCGCAACAATAATTTGTTGTGGCCTAGAGGCGTTTTCTTGTAATTCTGAGGGCTTAAAGCCAGACGTGGAGGATGCAATAATTGCATCCTCTGGACAGTGGCCCTGTATTTCTAGATATGCGGATTGTTTAATATCTAGCCGCTCAGGAATGCTTTCGCTTATCCAATCAGCACGGCTCACAGCCTCTGCAATACTCGGACAAAAGACAAGCCGTCCTTCTTTGGGTAATAGATGCTCGTACAAACCAGGCAGTGACCGGCGAGCATTCTCGAGCACCTCGTTTATTTTTCTGCGCGCCTCGGGGTCTGTGTCAAAAACATTAACATCACAGCCCATCAGTAAAAAGCGAGCGACCCAACCACCACCGATAACGCCGCCACCAATGACGGCAAACTGCATCTTTTTTTTGATAATGGGAGTCTTTGAGGCGACAAGCGCCTCAATCATCGAGGGGTCCTTTTAGTCAAGCCTAGCTGATCTCGGACCTGCTGTGGCGTCATAATACTAGAGCCCATGGCGTCGATAATAGTAACAGATCTTTGAACTAGTGCTTCGTTAGTCGCAAGTACGCCTTTTTCTAGCCAGATATTATCTTCTAAGCCGACACGCACATTGCCGCCAGCCAAAACCGAAGCCGCAACGTAGGGCATTTGACTTCGACCTATAGAGAACGAGGACCAAGTCCAATCATCAGGCACATTATTCACCATTGCCATATAGGTGTTCAGATCATTAGGAGCTCCCCAAGGAACGCCCATACAAAGTTGCACTAACGCGGGGCTATCAAGAACACCCTCCTCCACTAATTGTTTGGCAAACCACAGGTGCCCCGTGTCAAAGGCTTCAATCTCAGGTTTAATACCCAATTCAGTCATCATGCTACCCATCTCCCGTAACATCCCTGGGGTATTGGTCATGACATAATCAGCTTCTGCAAAATTCATCGTGCCACAATCTAGGGTGCATATTTCAGGTAGGCAATCAGCCATAGGCTCTATTCTGCTCTCAGCGCTGCCCATATCCGTACCCTCTTGCAACGGCAAAGGTGCGGATGCAGGGCCAAAAACCACATCGCCCCCCATGCCCGCAGTCAGGTTTAGTACCACATCGGTAGATGAATCACGAATCCGCTCAGTAAGCTCTCGATACAGCTTGGGGTCTCGTGAGCCCACGCCGGTCTCTGGGTCACGCACATGACAATGAACAATAGCAGCCCCCGCCTTGGCGGCGCTAATAGCGCTTTCTGCAATCTGTTTCGGTGAGCGAGGCACCTCAGAACTACGATCTTGGGTGCCACCAGAGCCTGTAACGGCGCAGGTGATAAAAACGTTAGTATTGATATTTAATGGCATTGGAGACCTCAGAAATCTCAGTGATAGTTTATAGATCAGTAGTTTGTTAAGCCCAGTAACTAAACCATTACAATATACGAAAAAAAAACAACCAGCAATCTACGAAATGAAGTAAAACAAAGAACCGACCAATCATCGGGGTACACGGCGAGAAATAATGCGGCACCGTATACATAAGAGATATAATACTCTTGAGTTGCGGCCTTATTCCCAGTACCGTAAAACCATTGACACGATGATTACATTGAGATTTTAAGCGATACCACTATGACTAACACCAATATCATAATCCTAGCAGCAGGAAAGGGCTCACGAATGTGCTCTGCGCAGCCCAAGGTGTTGCACAAACTAGCAGGCCGTTCAATGTTGGCTCATGTAGTGGCCGCGACAGAGACCATCGCTGAGGCAAAAAGGATCATAGTCACCGGCCATGGTGCCGAAATGGTAGAGCAAGAGTTTGCTAATGCAGGACATATTTTTGTACAGCAAAAAGAACAGCTTGGTACTGCCCATGCTGTTCAGATGGCGGCGCCATACCTATGTGATCACGCGAACGTATTGATTCTATATGGTGATGTTCCCCTCATATTGTCATCTACTATCGCCGATATTCTTAATGCAGTGACTGACCAGTCCATAGGCCTTTTAACCATCAATTTAGATAAGCCAGACGGCTATGGCAGGATTGTTCGCGATCAAGATGGGGCAATAGCGTCTATAATTGAACAAAAAGATGCGACAGCAGAACAGCTAGAGATTACTGAAGTCAATACAGGCGTCATAGCGTTGCGGGCGAGCCAATTAAGAGCCTGGCTACCAAAAATAACGAATAATAATGCTCAGGGAGAGTATTATCTGACAGACCTAATCGCCATTGCTCGAGACAACGACGTTGAGGTTTGTAGTATTCATCCTAAGTCGGCCACTGAGGTAGAAGGCGTGAATAATAGAATTCAATTGAGTCAGTTAGAGCGAGCACACCAGAAGCAGCAAGCCGAAACATTAATGGCGTCTGGTACGAGCCTTGCTGATCCACAGCGCTTCGACCAGCGTGGTGAGTTAACCGCGGGCACCGACAATTTTATTGACATTAACTGCGTGTTTGAAGGTAGCGTT
>CAWKZU010000002.1:0-151432 GCA_963854585.1 Gammaproteobacteria bacterium
AAATAGAACCACCATATCCTGCATAGTAATCAAGCTCTAAACCGCCAGTAGAAGTAAAATCATCAACCGAAGAACCCCAAGTGCCGACGTAGAATCCATTCTCAAAGGCAACGTCAAATCCGCCAGAAAGAGCCTCACCGAGTGATTGATCAAATCCGCGGAAAAAATAGTCAGATCCAATAGTGACGTTTCCAGATACTTCCGCAGCCATTCCAGTAACAGCCGTCATCATTGTTGCAGCGCATATTGCCGTTTTTATTGCTTTCATTTGTTTATCTCCAAAGATAGTTATGTCATTAAAAAAATAAAGGATTTAGCGTTAATATTCCCATAGGTATTCTTGATTATGCATATTGCGTGCCAACTATTAAAACTATAAATACAAAGCAATTTGACATGGCCAAAAAAGCTTATCGCGTCATTTTGGTGCGTAAATTCATGGGTGGGTGATTCACTGCGCACCAGAATAGCCAAAATAATGGACGCGAAAACCCACTACCTTTGGTGAGAAATAAGCTGACATAAACATTTAAACACTGAATAATGGCTTTCACCGCGGAGCAACCAAATGAACGCAGAAGATCTATACAATCAATTTCAAGAAAATGTGACTGATACCCTTTCTGGCGCGCAATCAATTAGCGGAGAACTGCAACAGTTACTCCGCGCCGCAATGACGAAGACTATCGCCGGACTAGATATCGTATCCCGCGATGAATTTGATGCACAACAAGCAGTTCTATTGCGGTCCAGAGAGAAAATTGACGCCCTTGAACAACAGCTCACTGAACTGGAAGCGCTACTAATCATTAAAGAAAAATAGATCAATGTGATTACAAGGGAATACAAGCTGCATACAAGGAGGTATGTTGAATGTCACTGGCTGTCATCAAAAGTCGAGCTAAATTGGGTATCGAAGCACCCATAGTATCAGTCGAAGTTCACTTTTCTAATGGTCTTCCGGCCCTATCAAGAAGCCTTGAGCTATCGCCCCACAATGGATAGACGCACTGGCGATTAATTTTCGACAAACCTGTCAGGTAAGGTGACGCCGCACTGATGACAGTAGTCAGCGTCGGGATGATGACCGCTGCGATCGCAAACATTACATTGCCGATGGCTAATCTCAGCATGCATCTCGCGAGCGATTTCGGCCGTAAAAATACCCGTGGGAATGGCGATAATGCTATAGCCCGTCAGCATTATCATAGTCGACAAAATCTGTCCTACTGGCGTTTGCGGTGTAATGTCGCCATAGCCAACCGTGGTGATAGTCACAATTGTCCAGTAGATACTGCGCGGAATGCTGGTAAAACCATTACCAGGGCCTTCCACCAAAAACATTAAACTACCAAAAATCACACTAAGTACCAAAACTACCATAAAGAAAACCAGTACTTTGCGTCTGGCCGCATACATTGAACGCAGTAATATATTGGCATCCGACAAATAACGAACTAGTTTTAGCACTCTAAATATTCGAAGCACTCGTAATAGACGTACCACTAACCAATAGCTTGCACCAGGCACAATCAGCGCCAAGTATGTCGGCACAATAGACAGCAAATCCACCAGCCCATAAAAACTAAACACGTAATGTAGTGGTTTTGGTGATGAATAAATACGCACTAAATACTCGGCAGAGAATAGCAGAGTGAAAAACCATTCAAACCGAAACAACCATAGACCATACTGACTATTAACGGACTCGATCGAATCAAGGATAATGGCTAGCACACTAAGCAGAATGACATAGATCAAGGCTATGTCGAATTTCTGGCCCGCGGGCGTATCTGTCCCAAAGATGACCCGATAAGTTCTCTCTCTAAAGGATGCTTCAACCATAATGATTGCCTAGGTACGAATAGATACACACATTGTAGGCAGTAATCTCCAATTAAACTAATTCCTTATCGCCACCTCACTCAATTGCAACAATGATTAGGTGCTTATATTAGTGATCGTTTAGCCTACTGGGGAATGTTAGTATTGCAGCTATGTCTTAATATCCATTAAAACCAGCTACTAATGATTTTGGAAACCCCACAATGATCAACCAGAGAATGTCTCCCAAAGACTGGTTAATGTTACTGCTATTGTCCTTTCTATGGGGAGGCTCATTCTTTTTTATCGCTGTGGCTGTATCTGAACTACCGCCATTAACTATTGTTACAATAAGAGTTGGTATTGCGTCCATTACACTGTGGGCCATTCTCATTATCGCTGGGTATGAGATCCCTAGATCTCTTAAACTATGGCGATCATTTTTTGTTTTGGGGTTACTCAATAACGCCGTCCCCTTCTCCCTTATCGTTTGGGGGCAGACCCATATCACATCTGGCTTAGCCTCAATAATTAATGCAACGACACCCTTGTTTACCGTGCTAATCGCAGGTGTCTTATTAACTGATGAGCAGATGACACCGGCAAAAATTGCTGGTGTCGTGATTGGATTATTAGGTGTGATAGTGCTAATTGGTCCATCATCACTAACAGATCTCGAGCCTAACACAACCGCTCAATTAGCCGTCATTGCAGCCGCGGCATCATATGGCTTTGGCACCGTCTATGGCAGACGATTCAAAACCATGGGTATTAGTCCGTTTATCACTGTTATTGGGCAGGTAACTTGCGCAACTATTATTTTATTGCCGCTGGCGTTATTGATCGAACGACCTGATCAACTGGCAAATCCAAGCTTGAAGGTTTGGCTTGCAGTTTTATCACTGGCTGTTTTTTCAACAGCCTTAGCCTATATTTTATTTTTCCGTATATTAGCCTCTTCAGGTGCTACTAATGTTGTCTTAGTTACATTTCTGGTTCCCATCACCGCCAGTCTACTTGGCTGGTTCGTGCTAAATGAAACACTGCATGCTGAATATTTTATTGGCATGGTGTTCATTGGCCTAGGACTCTCGGCAATTGATGGCCGATTATGGGATAAAGCTAAAAAACTGACCGCAGGCCATTAAAATATAATGGTTTGTTTGATCCATTGAGAAGTGACGCCATATACGGCTAAACTCTCACTTTACCGTTAAGAGGTTATTGATGAGCCTACCCATCAACCAAATCAGTATTGAAATCACACAACCGGGCGGTCCAAACGTTTTACAGCCGACATCGCGTCCAATGCCCTCGCATAATGGCAATCAAGTGGTGATAAAAGTCGCGGCGGCAGGTGTTAACCGACCCGACGTATTTCAACGCCTCGGCTTTTATCCTGCGCCCTCTGGTGCATCAGATATCCCTGGCCTTGAAGTGTCTGGCACAGTAGTGGCTGCCGGCAATGAAGTCATCCGTTGGAAAATAGGGGACCAAGTATGCGCTTTGCTAGCCGGCGGCGGTTATGCTGAGTACACCGTGGCAGACGCTTCTCTGTGCCTTCCAATCCCTGGAGGTCTAGATCTTGAAGATGCCGCGGCACTGCCGGAAACCTGTTTTACCGTTTGGCATAATCTTTTTGAACGAGCAGAATTAAAACCCAACGAATGGCTTTTAGTTCACGGTGGATCCAGTGGGATTGGCACCACAGCTATTCAAATGGCCAGCGCAATGGGCATTAAGGTTATTGCTACTGCCGGGTCTGATGAAAAATGCAGAGTTTGCGAAAAACTAGGTGCGGTCAAAGCTATTAACTACCGTGAAAATGATTTTGTCAGCATCTGTGCCGAACTGACCGATGGTGGCGTTAACGTTGTGCTAGACATGGTCGGCGGTGACTATGTTCAGCAAAATTTTGCCGTCTGCGCGCCAAAAGCACGAATTGTCAATATCGCCTTTTTACGCGGCTCCAAAGTACAAATAGATCTCATGCCTCTAATGCTGAAACAAATCGTATTAACCGGCTCAACCCTTAGAGCTCAGCCATTGAAAGACAAGAAACGAATTGCCCAGGGTGTTGAAACTCAGGTTTGGCCATTAATTGCAGAGGGCAAATTCAAACCCGTCATTAATCACAGATTTCCGCTTTCGCATGCCGCCCAAGCTCACGAACTAATGGAATCAAATAAACATATTGGTAAATTACTACTCATAAATGAGAGTAATTAATGGCTAACAGAGACTCACGATTAGTCTATTCCACCGACGTGGGCCGCATTCAGGAAAGCGTACAATCCCAAGTAAGTTTAACGGACGGTATTGTGCGCATTAGGCGCGAAACCAAAGGTCGTAAAGGGAAAGGGGTTACTACTGTTTCAGGGATTGACTTGCCAGAACCAGATCTGAAGACCTTAGCGAAACAGTTGAAGCAAAAATGCTCCACTGGTGGCACCATTAAATCTGGAGTTATTGAGGTGCAAGGTGATCATCGTGATTTACTCAAAAAAGAGCTGGAAAAACGCGGCCATAATGTCAAGTTAGCAGGAGGCTGATTTTTGGATATTGACAGTTCTCAAGCAACAACGCGCAAGGTGATAAAACCATTTGGTACATGGCCATCTGATATTAGTGCAGAAATGATCACTCGCGCTGCACCCGGACTCAATCACCTTCATTCCAGTGCAGATACACTTTTTTGGGTCGAAAGCCGGCCGTGGGAAGCTGGCCGCAATGTCATTATGTGTAAGACTCCCGATGGGGCGATTAAAGACCTTTTGCCAGCTCGGTTCAGTTGTAATAGTAAAGTGCATGAGTACGGTGGTATGGCGTACACAGTGGCCAATCAAAAACTCTATTTTGTGAATGCTCTGGATCAACGTATTTATCAACTCGATTTAGAGTCTTTAAACAACCCCTCACCGGTTAGTCCTGAAGGACCTTTTCGCTTTGCCGATATTATTGTCGACACGAAAAATCAGCGTTTGATCGCAGTCTGTGAACACCATATTGAGGGGCAAGAACCAGACAACTACATTGCCGCTCTTGCCTTAGATCAAAAGCACTCCGAGGTCCAAACCTTAGTTGCGGGTTCTGATTTTTATGCCTATCCACGCCTTAGCCCCGATAACAACACAATCTGCTGGATTGAATGGCAACACCCCAACATGCCGTGGGATAACACGCAGTTATGGCAAGCATCCATCAGTGGAAAGCAGTTAACAAATAGATGCCTAGTCGCAGGTGGCAATCAAGACGAAGCTATCTTTCAGCCTCAGTGGTCTCCGGACAATCTTCTGTATTTTGTATCAGACAGTCATAACTGGTGGAATATCTATCGCCTCAGAGATGGGCATCGAGAAACAGTACTGCCTAAGGATGCCGAATTTGCCGTGCCTTTATGGCAACTAGGAGTATCAACCTACGATTTCATTGACAGCCAAACCATTGGTTGCACTTGGACTGAATCTGGCGTTTGGTTTACCGGACTGATCGATATACCAGCACAAACACTTAGCAAGATCGACTGCCATTACAGCAGCATGCATAGCATCTGCACACATCATGGACAGTTATTTATGATGGCCGGTGCTCCAGGACTATCAACGGAATTAATTAGCTTCTGTCCAGATAAACAGCTAAATAGAATTTACTCGCCAGCGTCACTGCCAGCGGCTAACAGCGAGTTATCAACACCAGAATCAGTGCTATTTCCCAGCGCAGACGATCAAAGAGTACATGCCTTCTTTTACCCACCAATCAACGCTCATTTTTGCGGAGATGAACAAGAGTTACCTTTGGTCATTGCTATATGCCATGGTGGTCCAACTGGCGCAACAGACAGTAGCTTAAATCTTAAAATACAATATTGGACTAACCGCGGCTTTGCTGTGGTGGACATCAACTATCGCGGTAGTACCGGTTTTGGCCGTCATTATCGTCAAGGTTTGACAGGTGCATGGGGGCTTGCCGACGTTGAGGATGCGCAATACGCCATCCGCCACCTTGCAAGTCTAGGAAAAATAGACTCCGAACGCTGTATTATTCGAGGCGGAAGTGCCGGTGGGTACACCGTACTGTCAGCGCTAACCTTTACCGACACCTTTAAGGCTGGTGCAAGCCTTTACGGTATTGGTAATCTTGAAACTCTGGCCAACGACACTCACAAGTTTGAATCTCGCTATTTAGATAGCCTGATAGGCCCCTACCCTGAACGAAAAGATATCTATATTGAAAGATCGCCTATAAATCATATAGAGGGTCTTAACTGCCCAGTGATCTTTTTACAGGGACTTCAAGATAAGGTTGTCCCACCCAATCAGGCAGAGATGATGGTGGCCCTATTGCAAAGTAAAGGCATTAAGGTCGCTTATGTGACCTTTGATGATGAGGGCCATGGATTTCGAAAAGCCAACAATATCATTCGCGCCATGGAGTCCGAATTAGCGTTTTATCAAGAAGTATTTAACCTTGTCGAGACTATTTAAGCCATGTCTCGTTATCGTCCACCCAGACCCAAAAGTTCGCCTTACATAACACCTGAAGGTGCTGCCAATATGCGAGCTGAGCTTAGGCAACTATGGAAAGTCGAACGCCCCCAGGTTACTCAGGTGGTTCATGAGGCGGCAAAGAACGGTGATCGCTCTGAAAACGGTGACTATATTTATGGCAAGCGACGCCTACGTGAAATTGATAGCCGAGTCCGCTACCTCACTAAACGGTTAGAAAACGCCAAGATTATTGAGGACAAACCTAGGGATCCAACGAAAGTATTCTTTGCTGCCTGGGTAACTGTTGAAGATGAAGATGCCAAAGAGGTGCCGCAGACGTTCCGACTGGTGGGCTCGGACGAAATCGACCCATCGCTTAATTGGATTAGTATTGATTCACCCATGGCTCAGGCTCTAGTAGGAAAATGTTTAGATGATGAAGTAATGGTAAAAACCCCTGCCGGACCGCGTTGTTTTATTATTACCGGTATCAGTTACGCGTTACCCAATAGTTAGGGCGACAACCGTGAGATAATCCAGCTGTCACCATCACGTTGGAATGAGAAACGATCATGAAGGCGATTTTCGCCGCCCTGCCAAAACTCAAATTCCCGAGGGACTATTCTATAACCACCCCAAAACTCTGGCAAAGGGACCTCCCCCGATTCAAAACGCTGCTGCACAGCGTTGAACTGAGCCTCCAATACCTCACGAGACGCAATAGGGCTACTCTGCTCTGACGCCCAAGCAGCAAGCTGACTCGATATTGGTCGACTTTTAAAGTAGTCACTGGTCTCATTATCTGACAAAGGCTCTGCCTTCCCGCCCACGATCACCTGTCGATCCAATTGCAACCAAGGAAACTGCAGACTAACATGAGGGTTAGACATGATATCTGCAACTTTACGACTCCCTAAATTAGTGTAAAAAACAAAGCCGCGCTCATCGAACCCCTTTAGCAGCACCATTCGCTGCCAAGGCTTACCCTGGGTATCAACGGTAGCCAAACTCATGGCGGTAGGGTCAACAATTTCGGCTTCAAGAGCCTGATCCATCCACAGAGAGAATTGTTCAAAAGGATTACTACGCAAGTTCTCTCGAGATAGCGTCCCGTAGTCATATTCGCGTCGATTATCTTTAATACCCATATCACGCCAACCATTGTTTTACTTTAATTACATAGTACCGATAGATTGCCCACCATCAACAGGCAATGCAACACCATGCAGATAAGAACCCGCGTCACTGGCCAACAGCAAAAATGGCCCTGTCATCTCATCCATCTTTCCCGCACGACGGGCAGGCGACGAAGTAAGAAAGGCCACACTCTCAGGCGATGCAAAAGCCGCTTCCGTCATCTCGGTTAAAAAGTAACCCGGACAAAGCGCATTGACACGAATCCCTTTACCGGCCCACTCAAGAGCAAGTGACTTGGTCAATTGAACCACAGCCGCCTTGGAAGCTGAGTAACTAGACTGACCAAAGGACACGCGCAAACCCAAAATCGATGCGGTATTAACAATAACACCTCCTACACCGGCCGCCATCATGCGCTTAGCGGCCTGTTGCGCGACGATAAAAACCCCTTTAAGGTTAGTATCCATCATATTATCCCAGCTCGATTCATCGATCTTTATTGCACTTTTAACTTCTGCGATACCTGCATTATTAGCCACCAACGTGATCGTTCCAAATGCCGCTTCACCCTGATCAAAAGCAGTCGCAATAGATTCAGAATTAGTTACATCCATTGACACGGCTAGCGCCTCGCCACCTTCAGCAACAATCTCAGCCACAAGAGACTCAAGACGATCAATGCGACGCGCTGCAACGACTACCTTAGCACCGCGTGCCGCTAATATTTTTGCAAAATGCACTCCAAAACCACTGGATGCGCCGGTAACCATTGCGACTTTGCCGCTCATATCAAATTCTGTTGCCATGCCTTTTATTCCTTGAGTAATTATAAATTCTAGCCGTAAGTAATATATTGTTCCATCTCATTAGTATCCAGATGGGTAACACTGTTAAAACCAGTCAAATTCATCTTTCTTTCGTTAAAAAAGAAATGACTTATGGCAGTATTCTTATACTGCAGATTAAGATCAAAGACATTTTCATCGGGAATCCCAAGGACCAAGCCCACAAAAGTGCTTATTGACCCGCCAGAACCAATGGCCAAAATACTGTTGCCGGTACTTCCCATGGCTTTGATCTGCTCCTGAGCGCCTTGGACTCGGGCTTTAAACTGCACCCAGGTTTCAGGAACCCCAGGGATACTGTCAGACGTCCATGCGTTAAGAACCTGGCGTAGCAGTCGATAATAATTCTTCTTATCGGTAGGATCTTTCATCACGCTTTGAAACAACGGAGTATCACCATGAATCATCCCATAAGCCTTCGTCATGTCGACGAAGTTGTACTCATTGAGCCCGGGCAGCACTAACCGATCACTACCATCTATTCCCAAACCCTGACAAATACCATCCATCGTTTGATGATGGCGATGCATATCCCCTACCACTAATTGGTCAAAACGCATATTCCGCAACTTAAAATGCTCGCCCAAAAAACGCGATTGCTGATGGCCTAGATCTGACAACTGATCGTAATTTGCCGACCCAAAAGAGGCCTGCGCATGGCGCACGAGGTGGAGTTCACTCATTAGACTTTCCTAATATCATGGTCGAAGTATGTTGTGCTTTTTGTATAAACATTAAGTTTTCAGAGGGAATTAGTTAAATAGCATCAACTTTAATTGTTATAATATCTTAAACGTTCAATATCATCTTCATTAGTTTTTTCACCATACTGAATCTCAATAATTCTACATGGCTCATCGTATGGATTAAAAATTTGATGCCATGCCTTTTTTTCCACATGAAAAACATGCTCTAGATCCAAATTTAACTCTTCATATTTATCCGAATTATCCTTGCTGTAATTGACTACGCAAGCACCCTTGCTAACGAACCAAATTTCATTTCTAAAAAAATGGCGCTGAAAACTCATGCCTTTACCAGGATCAATAATCAATTCTTTTAATTTAAGAGATTCATTTTCAAACAAATCATAAAATTTACCCCAGACTCTTTCTTCGCTTCGGTACTGAAACTCTTTCAGAATCCAGCTAGATGAATTCTTTTTATCTTCTCCGCCCACACCAAAAACGAACTCTACACCAGAAACATCCATTTCTAGAATATTTCCATTGGTTCTATCTCCGCCATTGCAGAAAATAAGCACATCATCTGGATAATTTTGTTTAACTTTTTCAAGCGCTAAGCTAGCACTTCCTTGAGTATCATCCTCAAAATCAATAGCCTCATCGACCATGCCTAAATTTTCGATAATAATTTTTCTCTCACCAAAGGGCATGAAAAATTTCCCTTTCTTGTTGATCAACCACTGGTCAGAATTCAGCGCAACAATCAACTTATCACCCAATGCCTTAGCCGCTTTAAAGTAGGCAATATGACCCGAATGGATCGGGTCAAAGCCACCACTGACTATAATAATTTTCATAGATGGTCAGAGATCATGAATAGATCGACTCTTAGGGTCATGTAGCCAGACAACACAGTGGGCATTTTTGATTAAACCAAATTTATTAGTCATTTAAGCGGCGGTATAAAATATATCGTACAACCGCACTTTAAAAAAATATGAGTGCGCTCATAAGCGTATTTAAACGCAAACCACCATGCGTTAATAGGGATAACAGCAGTATATTTCATATTCACCTTGCTTATAAGGACATAAACACTAAGTAATTACAAAATAGAGGTTATGTACTACATCCACCCTATAACAGGGTCGGTAGTCTCGAGTGACTAGCGATTAAAACGTTGTTTTTTAATGCTCCGATCATCATTAGCTAACATTCACGACAATTCATGATTTAGCTTAAATGAAGTGCAAATAAACTATAAAAATGAACTACTTAGGCGTATACTGCGCGCCCTAATAATCCAGGGCTTAAAAACCCCAAGCCACAGGTAAATTAATGTCGTCAATTGACTTCGCATCACTGGGTATTTCTGCCCCTGTACTTAAAGCCGTTCTGCAACTCGGCTATGAGCAACCGACCCCAGTTCAAGCGCAATGTATTCCTATTCTTTTGAACGGTAAAAACCTGTTAGGAACGGCACAAACCGGTACGGGTAAAACAGCCGCCTTCGCTCTACCTTTTTTGAGCCAACTGGATGATAAGCAAAAAACACCGCAAATCTTAGTTTTGACCCCAACTCGCGAATTAGCGATTCAGGTGGCAGAGGCTTTCCAAAGCTACGCCAAGCATATTAAAGGTTTTCATGTCCTTCCTATTTATGGTGGAGCAGATATAGGCGGTCAACTACGAGGCCTTAAACGTGGCGCTCAAGTTGTCGTAGGGACGCCAGGTCGTATGCTCGATCATCTGCGCCGACGCAGTCTGGATCTGAGCCAAGTCAGAGGATTAATCCTCGACGAAGCCGACGAGATGTTACGAATGGGTTTCATTGACGATGTAGAGACCATCCTTGCTAAGACACCCAATGATTGTCAGCGTGCGCTGTTTTCAGCCACTATGCCACCTGCTATCCGCAGAGTGACCCAGAAATACCTTGGTGATGCGGAAACCATCAGCATCGAGAATAAAACAAAAACTGTAGAGCGCATTGAGCAACAATATGTGACTTGTAAAAGCCATCAAAAGATGGACGCGTTGACACGCGTGCTCGAAGTTGAGTCTTTTGACGGCATGATTATCTTTGTACGTACCAAATCGTCAACTGTCGACATTGCCGAACGCCTTGAAGCGCGAGGTTTTTCATCTGCAGCCCTCAATGGCGACCTAAGCCAAGCTATTCGAGAACGCACCATTAATCGTCTTAAGAAGGGTCAAGTGGATATTGTTGTTGCCACAGACGTTGCTGCACGCGGTTTAGATGTTGAGCGTATTAGCCATGTCATTAACTTTGATATCCCCTATGACAATGAGTCCTATGTACATCGAATCGGCCGTACAGGTCGAGCTGGACGAGATGGTAAGGCAATTCTTTTTATCACGCCTAAAGAAAATCGTTTATTACGCTCTATCGAGAAATCAACACGTCAAGTCATTAAACCAATGGCCATGCCTAGCAATGAAGAAGTTAGTGGTCAGCGGATACAGCAGTTTACTGAACAACTGCTGAAAACCATGGAATTACCTAAGTTAGATAAGTTCCGCTCTCTGATCCAGCAGTTAGCTGACGAAAATGATTTAGAGATGGCCCATGTCGCAGCTGCCTTGGTCTTTGAGAATCAAAAAGAACGGCCGCTTTTCCCTAAACTTGAAACCATCACTGCACCTACCAATAAAGATCGCGACAGAGATTCAGGTCGAGAGCGTAACAGAGACCGCGGTGATAGAAACAAAGACCGTGGTGATCGCAAAGAACATCGCGGCCAGCGCACAGAAAACCGTGACTCGCGCGCAGAACCGCGAAGAGAACGCTCAGAAAAGCCTAAACGTGAGTCCAAAGCGAAGGATGCCGACGCTAATCGTGATGGCGTTCCAATGGTCACTTATCGACTAGAAGTTGGTAACAATGACGGCATTTCTCCAAGTAATATTGTCGGCGCCATCGCTAACGAAGCCGATATTGAAAGCCGCTTTATTGGTGAGATCAAGTTGCATGACGACTACAGCACAGTGGACTTACCTGAGGGCATGCCTGCTGACCTATTGAACCATTTAAAAAAGGTTCGAGTTTGCGCCAAACCCATGCGAATCAGTGTGCTTGGTGGAAGTGGAGGTGAAAGTAGCAGTGACAGCGTGCAACCATACGCAGAGAAAGTGGCTAGCCCACGTAAGCGGAAAATTGCGGACAGTGATGACAAGAAAACTATTTCTCGCAATGTTGAGAATAAACGTACTGCAGAGCCTAAAAAGCCAGCAAAGAAGGTCTTTACCGGCAGTAAAAAAACCTTTGATAAAGACTCAAAATCAAAACGCAGTGATCGCAGTGATCGCAGTGCACCGAGCAATGATGGAAGTGCACCCTTAAAAAAGAAAAAGACTTATACCAAGAAGCCTAAGCGTTCGTAATAAGCTGATCAATCTGGGTCAGCTGAGAAACGATAGTATCGCCATTGATCTGAATAGATTTAAAGTACTCTTCAGCCATCGGTGCGATACTGCAGACCGCGGGCAGTTCAGCCGCTTCTTGGCAATTCTTTTTAATCTGCGGTAAGAACAGAAACTGCAACCACTGAATAAACGTTAGCGTATCAACAGCGAAGGGTTCAACGCTACGTAAAGCATCATCAGAGGGTGTTTGAGCCAGCCATAACTCTTCGCTCTGGAGGCCTTCTTCCAGCGTCTTGAGCATGTCACTTAGCTGTTGATAGGTATTCATCGATTCCTAGCCTAATTCTCGCCTAAAAGGTGGTAGAGCATCCAATAGCTGCTTACCATAACGTTTAGTCAATAAACGCTTATCTAGAATCGTTACCGTTCCAGTGTCTGACTCTGTGCGCAATAACCTTCCACAGGCCTGAATCAAACGCAGTGACGCCAGTGGCAACGATATATCAAAGAACGAGTTGCCCCCGCGGGCTTCAATCCATTCTGCTAGGGCCTGTTGTAGCGGTTCATTTGGCACGGCAAAGGGAAGCTTAGCAATCACTACATGACGGCAGTAATCTCCCGGCAAATCGACCCCCTCCGCAAAACTAGCCAAACCAAACAGCATACTGGTACTACCCTGATCAATGCGCTCTTTATGCAGTCGAACCATTTCTCGATTGGAATATTGGCCTTGGATTAATATTAGTTTAACGAGATCATTGGGCAATTCATCATGCACCTGTTGCATTTGACGTCTAGAGGAAAACAACACTAACGTGCCAGCTTTTGTCTCAACCATAGATCCAATATTGTCGACGATATGCTGGGTGTGATCATCAACATTATTACCTTCAACAGCATCAGACGGTACTCTCAACGACGCTGCCTTAGCATAATCAAAAGCTCCCGCAACAGAGAGGAAGTGAGCGGAATCAGGAACGCCCGTTTCTCTTTGCAGCGTGTTAAAATTACCTAGCGAGCGTAAAGTCGCTGAGGTTAAGACTGCGCCGTAGCAGCTACCCCAGAGACGCTCACGAAGAATCTCAGCCGCCTGTATTGGACTAGCATTCACCGAGATATCAACATTACCGCCGCCGGTGTCCTCAAGTTTCAGCCAACACGCCATTGGCATGTTGCCCTGCTGTAATTCTTTATGTAACCGATCCCACAAGGCGAGTAGACGCTCAGCACCAGACAACCATGTCCCCACTTGCTGATAAAAAAGCTCTACGTCAGGACTCGCTACGGGATATTGCTTATCGCTCAAGGCTTCATTAAGGCTATCTTCAAGGACCTCAAGCCGCCCTAACCAGCCACTGGTATGCTGGGTAATCTGTGTAGCAATGTCACGAATGGCAGTGCCAACATCGCCGTGGGAAAATCGATAGATACCCTCATAATCATCAGCCTTATCCATCTGCTCTTTGAGGAGAGGATAAGCCATAGACAGTAATTCGGTTATTTTTGCCGCTTCTTTCTCAATCCGTGGTAACTGCTCAGCAAGCGCAGTATCTTTAGCAAAAATGGGCGCCTGACCTTTGCACTGCTTAGGAATACGCTCTAACCATGACAGCGTACCATTAATTCTGCACTGGGCACCAAAGTGTCGAATTGCCGTATCGCCGAGCCGGTGGCCCTCGTCACAAATATAAATGCAATCTTCTGGCGGTGGTAATATGGCACCCCCGCCGAGTGCTAAATCAGCCATCACTAAATCATGGTTAGCAACAATGCAATCACTCTCTTCAAGGTCAGTACGCGCTTTAAAAAATGGGCATTGATTGACGAATCTGCAGCGCCGACCTGAACACTGCCGGCGATCGACAGTTAAAGCGCTCCATTCAATATCCTTAATATGGGTATCCCAAGAGTCTCTATCACCGTTCCAACTGCCATCTTCAAGTGCTTCGGACATCTCTCGAAACAAAGTTTCGGTCTGTGCGTTAGGGTTAAACTGCTGCTCGTCCTCAAACAAGAATAGACCTGCATCTTTTGCTTTAATAGAGTCTAAACACTGCTCCATGCGAAGATTACACGCATAGCGGCCACGTCCTTTAACCAGAGCACAACTATAATCCCAGTCACAAGCCTCAAGGAGCTCTGGGATATCTTTATGGATGAGCTGCTCCTGCAGAGCTATAGTTCCTGTAGAGACTACAACCGTCTTTTTTAATGCCCGAGCAATAGGGAGAGCAGCAATAAGATATCCAACGGTCTTACCTGTGCCTGTGCCCGCCTCAATAACCGATAGTCGTTTGTCTGCATCGTCATCACTCAGGCTATTGGCTATGGCAGCAACCATCTGCTTTTGGCCTAATCTGGCTTGCAATCCTCGGGTCTCTAAGAACTTCCGATAACCCTGCTGAATGATGTCTCTAGTGTCGGCGTCTAACAAGCGTTAGTGCCCCTGCTGTGACAAATAGTGCAGCTGATTATCAACAGGGGCAGCATAAGCCGCCACAGCAATGGCCCGATGCTCATTGGGTAGCGCGCTAATATGGTCTCTAAATCGTTGTTCAGCATGCAACCAGTCTTCCTTAGGCCAAAGGCTCTTTAAACTCTCTAAAACATCTAATTGTCGTTCAGCAACCTGCATTGTCCAGGCGATAATATTGGTCGGGAAAAGTTGGTAGTTGAGAGCAATCTGACGATTAACCTCAGCAGCAAGGCCATCTGCATCCTCATATTTATCAGCTACGGGATCACCAAAATTAACCTGGATTCGACCCTTGTACCCAAGAAAGCCTTTTACAATACTATCAAGATCCTCGAATGGATCTTTGGTATAAGTTAAGCCCTGTTGCTGAGCGTAAAGCTCGCTGGCTTTCTCAGCATCACAGGGATCATACTCATAAGAAATGGCTACGGGCACAATATTCAATTCACCGATTGCAGCAGCAAAACTCTGGTCTTTATCCTTTGATAACGCTAACATTTTGAGCAGGGCTGTTTCGGTGCGGTCCTGTCCATCTTTCGCTCGGCCCTCAGCTTGAGCAATCCAGATAGGCACCTTCTCTTGACTAATACTGTACCGAATATAGCGAGAAAGGTTTTTCAGGGATTCAAGTTTCTCACGACGACCTTTGACTGACCGTTTAACAATAAAACTGCGGTTAATTCGCATCAAATCAGCGGCAAAAGGCTTACTGAGTAAATTGTCTCCAATGGCAATTCTAACCATCGATCGATTCTCTTTAAAAAGACCCAAGTTAACCATGGCTGGATCTAGGGCAATATCCCTGTGATTACTCATATATAAATGAGCTTTATCCAACGGTGTTTTATCGAGCCCGCTAAACCCATAGCTATCAGTCGTTGTATCAAGCACAGATATGAGGCGTGAGGTCATATGCGCCTGAAAGTCAGACACAGTAGAAACCTCAACCATAAGTTTTCGGAGTTTTCGCCGTAAAAAGGGTCTTGCAAACCGTGTGAAAATACCTGGCAGAATTTTCGTCATCCGCGGGAACTCACGCGAAAGCAAAAGGTCCATTAACTCAGGATCAGCTATCATACGCGCTAACGCGCTAGGCACTTCACTATCATGGTACGGACGAATATCGTCAAAATCATTCATGCTATTAGTCGACTAATTATTATTATCTAGCGTTTCGTTGGACGTTGGCGGGAATTATACCAATGTACTTCATGAGAAAATTCATCAACCTTATCGGCAACATCTAACACCAGTGCGAATAACGCCATCCGCACTAATAGGCCATTGTCGGTCTGGCGAAATATGGCTAGGTTGGGATTGTCATCTAGATCAATATCCAACTCATTGGCATCAGCTCGTGAATCGCGAGGCAGTGGATGCATGATAACCGTATTGGGCTGACAGTATTCGGTATAGATCGCTTGATTAAGTCTAAACTTACCCCGATAAAGATCAGCTTCTTGCTTTGTCGAGAACCGCTCTTCCTGAATTCGCGTTGAATAGACGATATCGACATCCACTATACTCTGGGTCATTTCATGAGATACAGTGACCTCAACCCCTGAGCTGCGCATGGATTCGATAATCGACTCCGGCAAGGCCAATTCGGCGGGCGAAATTAGCACCACATGTATGTTGTCATACAAAGATAATAGCTTACCAAGAGAGTGCACTGTGCGGCCGTGGCGCAGATCACCAATCATGGCAATACTCATTCCATCGATTGTACGACTTTTATCAGCAAGCTCTTTACGGATGGTATAAAGGTCCAACAGGGCTTGAGTAGGATGCTCATTAGCACCATCACCACCATTTATCACGGGGACTCGACTAGCAGTGGCAAAGTCTGCTACCGATCCCGCTTCAGGGTGGCGCATACAGATAACATCACTAAAACCTGATAACACTCGCGCGGTATCTTGTAGAGACTCACCCTTAATCAATGCGGAATTCTCAAAACCGGCTGTTTCACGAACCTCACCACCCAATAAATTAAAGGCAGAACCAAAACTGACGCGAGTACGTGTACTGGCCTCAAAGAACATATTGCCAAGAATGGCACCCTCAAGGACTCTTGTTACCTTTTTACGAAGAGCATAAGGCTCCATCTGATCAGCCACAGCAAAGATACGATCGACGTCTTCACGCTGGAACTGGTTGATTGACAGGATATGCGCGCCGGTAAAGTTCAAGGTTTAACCTCGGGGCAAAAAGTTGATGGGGGAGATTTTAGCCTTTTTCGTCGCTGCACTCTAGTTCGATAACGAAAATTCATCATTCACCTGAGAAGCCCAATGCTTTAGTGACTCTAGTATAGCGACTTTTTCAGCTGACAAACCCTCGCCCGCCAATAACTCTGCTATCTCAGCGCCCTGTTGCTCCATGGTTAAATAGCCCGACTTCTCATCGGTTAATCTCCAGCGACAGTTTTCTGCCCAAACACTGCGCTCTTGATCTGACAACGAGTCGTTAAAATAACGCGCCCGATAACTAAACAACAGTTGATTGTAGCGCTCATCACTAAAATGAAAGCGATGCTCAGTAAGATCTTTAAAACTGGCCTGACGTACTTCATCTAATAAATGCTTATCAGCATTGGGTAAAAAACCATTATACAAACGTTGCTCAGCCTCTGGCTTTTCAGGGAACGATTGACTATTAAAGACCGCCGCTAACTTGGCGGACAAATCAATTTGATTCAGCCTTTGCCAATGTAATTCGCAGCGCTGAACATCAATATTCAAGCGCTTCGCCGCAGCCTCATCTATTAATTTATGAGTGGTGACTACAGGAGCCTTATTAATATGTACGACCTTTAGCGGAATGCGATCTTCACCATCCCCCAGAGACTCAGATGCTGTGAACACTCGATCTGCAATTTCTTCTGCACTTAGGTTGATCAAAACCTCAGGGTCAAACGATAAGTCTATGCAAATAATGCCATTACTATTTGTCGGATGCTGAGCTAACGGCATCATAATCGCACCATACATATGGGCTCTTGGGAGCATGCCTGAAATATGAAAAAAGGGTTTTCGGTCAGACAAATTCAACATCTCTCCAACCGCTTTTTTACTCCTCATGTTTACTACATAGTCAAATAAACGAGGCTGTTTGTCTTTGACCAATTTAGCTACCGCAATCGTTGCGGTTACATCAGACAGTGCATCATGAGCCGCTTCATGGGCCAATCCGTTGGCTGCAGTCAAATGCTCGAGCTTAAAACTCGGACGCCCAGGCTCATGGTCTGGCCATTCTATGCCCTCGGGTCTCAACGCTCTCGTCAAGCGCAGCATATCCATAATATCCCAGCGAGAATTGCCGTTTTTCCACTCTCGTTGATAGGGATCAAAAAAGTTTCGATAGAGAGCATAACGAGTGACCTCGTCATCAAAGCGAATACTGTTGTAACCCACTCCACAGGTGCCTGGCACTGAGAGCTGCCGGTGGATAGCCTCGATAAACTGAGGCTCCAACAACCCTTTTTCCATGGCCAACTGAGGGGTAATTCCAGTAATAAGGCAGGCTTGAGGCGCCGGTAGTATATCTTTTTGAGGCTGGCAATAAATGACCAGAGGCTCACCCACTGGGTTTAAATCCTCGTCAGTCCTTAAACCAGCAAATTGTGATGGCCGATCTTTAGAGGGGTCAACGCCAAAGGTTTCGTAGTCATGCCAGTAGAAAGTATTTGCCATAGATTAAATCCTTTCCCCTCATAAATAAGCGTTACTATCTCGTTTGGACCGTTCAGCCACCCTCGACTAATGGTTGCCCAGGGCTGGTTTCAGGCTTAGGCTTAGGCTTAGGCTTAGGCTCAGGGACCGGAGCCGCTAATCGCTGTTCTAACTGATAGATTTTTTGCGTCATTTGGCGCCGAAAGCCCTCTATAGCTTCCATAGCCTCAGCATTATTTGCCTGATCACGGTCAGTGCGCGATAACCCAGCTTTTAGTCGATTAAGCTCATCGGCGTACTCACGCAACACCTCATTAACCTTATCGATGTCAGCAGAAAGTCCCAACTGGCTAACGCTCAAATCGCTAATAGCAGAGCTCTCGTTATCAATTCGTGTCCCCACTGCTGTAATAGATTCTTGAGCCGAAACGCGCTTAGCCGCTAGAAAAGCAATATCTTTTTTATTGTCGGCAATTTTTGTTTTGTTGATATCGTTAGTGACGCCCCAGAGCTTCCTGATTTCGCTCCAGTGCTTTTTTAATTCTTCACCATGCTTGCTAATATTGAGTTGCATCGCCGCACCCGACTGGGTAACCGACTCATCTGTACTACTAAGCCGTGACTCAAGCAAATCAAATCGTGCCAATAGTGACTCATGCTTAGCGGAAAGGTCCTGATACTGCAATCCACCAAAAACACCCGCTCCAATCAAACCCAAAAAGGTCAGTATCAAAATAAACTTCATCAGCCCAGGCATACCTGCAGTAGTTGGCTGGCCGCCGTTTCTTGAAGTCGGTCCGTCACCGCGCGACTCTGGTATGTTGCGACCAATCATATCGTCCCGTTCGGCAACAATTGACGTTTTAGGCTTTTTATCCATATCTTTTTTTGATTCCATGGTCATCTTTCAACAGAGATAAACTCAATACTATCTCATTACACCAAATTATACGCTGATCTTGATCAATATATAAAAATGGCGTCCACAAAAAAACCGGTGAAGATTACCTAACACCGGTTTTTTGTCTAAGCAATTTTAAAGCAGGTTAAGTGCAGCAACCAATATCGCGGTGAGCGCCAAGCTAGAACCAATCACACCATTAACCGTGGTCATTGGGCCTTGCTTGCCTTTTAATCCATTAATTTCCAAAGCGATAATAATCACTAAGGCAACCGTTAACCCAGTACCGCCAACCGCGGTGCCATAACCATGACCCGCATAGTGTGGCCCTGCTAACATACCAAACAACATAGGCGCCGAGAATAAAGTGTTGGTTCGAGAAGCAAGAAGCGCCTTGGCACCCGCCGCTGCTTTATCACCACCTTCAACAAGACCTAAGGCAATTTTTTGCGCAGGCCAAATTATCATCCAGACATTTGCCGCCATCAGCGTACCCATGACAACACCGATAACGATGTAGTTGTTCATTTGATTCATGCGCATCACACCTTCTAGTAGCAGAAGGCCGGTGATAAACGTAAACATAGCACCCCATCTGAACCACCAGAGAGCGCTAGGCGCAAGTTTAGCTTTTGCATCAGCTAAACCCTCAGCTGAAGCTTGTTTAAAGTATCCACCTTGCACGAAGTTAAAATAGTAGAGCATTCCGATCCAAGTGATACCAAATAAAAGATGTCCCCAACGGGCAAGTAGATTGATAAATTCGGCGGTCATGAGCAAGTCCTCTAGAAATTAATACCCTTACAGGCTATAGGTTTATTTTAGCTTCATTATAGGTTTTTTAGGATTTTTTGATAGGCTTTTTATGGGTTTTATAGCGTTTTTACACGGTATTTGATGATAAATATCATCGGCTTGCTTGCCACTGCCCTCCTTAGTACAAGGGATATCTCGAGATCAAAAAATGAACTCAAAAAAAAAGCCCTGCAGGTAAGTGCAAGGCTTTTTGTTTTTTGGGGATGGGTTTACATCATTCCACCCATACCACCCATACCACCCATACCACCCATATCAGGCATGCCACCACCAGCAGCACCGCCCTCATCAGGCGCATCAGCAACCATAGCCTCGGTGGTAATCATTAGTCCAGCGATCGAAGCAGCCGCCTGCAGCGCTGTTCTAGTCACTTTAGCGGGGTCAAGAATACCCATAGCGATCATATCGCCGTACTCACCAGACCCTGCGTTATAACCGAAGTTACCCTTACCTTGCTTAACTTTATCGACGACAACAGAGCCTTCCTCACCTGCGTTCTCGACGATCTGACGCAGAGGCGTCTCCATGGCGCGAAGAGCGATCCCGATACCTGCGGTTTGGTCTGTATTTTCACCCTGTAAGTCCTTGATTTTCTGTAGGACACGAATGAGAGCGACACCGCCACCGGCGACAACACCCTCTTCAACAGCAGCGCGAGTAGCGTGCAACGCATCTTCAACACGGGCTTTCTTCTCTTTCATTTCGATTTCAGTGGTTGCCCCTACTTTGATCACGGCAACACCGCCGGCCAATTTGGCGACGCGCTCTTGTAACTTCTCTCGATCATAGTCAGAACTAGTGTCTTCAATCTGAGCCCGAATTTGCTTAACTCGCCCTTCGATGGTGGCGTGCTCGCCTGCACCATCAACAATGGTCGTGTTTTCTTTGGTCATGCTGACACGTTTAGCCGTACCCAAATGCTCCAAAGTAGCGCCTTCAAGATCAAGACCAACTTCTTCAGAAATCACGGTTCCACCAGTCAAAATAGCAATATCTTCTAACATTGCCTTGCGACGATCGCCAAAACCAGGCGCTTTACAAGCTGAAACCTTAACAATACCGCGTAGGTTGTTCACCACTAGAGTTGCCAATGCTTCACCTTCAACATCTTCAGCAATAATCAACAGTGGCTTACCCGCTTTAGCAACCGCTTCAAGCAAAGGTAGTAGCTCACGAATATTGGAGATTTTTTTATCCACCAGCAAAATAAGTGGGCTGTCCTGTTCGGTGCTCATGTTCTCTTGGTTGTTGATGAAGTACGGAGATAAATATCCACGATCAAACTGCATACCTTCAACGATATCTAGTTCATTTTCTAAACCACTACCTTCTTCAACAGTAATGACGCCTTCCTTACCAACCTTGCCCATTGCCTCGGCAATGATGTCGCCAATGTGGCTGTCACTGTTAGCAGAAATAGTGCCGACCTGAGCAATCTCTTTGTTTTCTGCGCAAGGCTTTGCAATCGCTGCAATTTCTTTAGTCGCTGCAATGACTGCTTTTTCAATGCCACGCTTTAGGTCCATCGGGTTCATACCCGCAGCAACCAACTTCAGACCTTCATTAACAATAGTCTGTGCCAATACTGTTGCAGTAGTCGTACCATCACCAGCATCATCTGACGCCTTTGACGCTACTTCTTTAACCATCTGCGCGCCCATGTTTTCGAACTTATCTTTGAGCTCGATTTCTTTGGCTACCGACACACCATCTTTAGTCACGGTGGGTGCACCAAATGACTTATCTAAAACCACGTTACGACCCTTAGGCCCTAAGGTTACTTTCACTGCGTTGGCCAAAACATTCACACCATCAAGCATGGCTTGACGGGAATTGTTGCCAAATTTTACTTCTTTAGCTGCCATGATTTTTTCCTTCCAAATTCTGTTAAAAACAATTCAATTTAAATTTAAGCTTCAACTACAGCCTTGATATCACTTTCGCTGAGGATGATTAATTCTTCGCCATCCACATCAATCTTGTCATTACCCGCGTACTGACCAAAAACGACGATATCGCCAATTTTGACGTCAACCGGACGTAACTCACCACTATCTAAAATACGGCCACTGCCTACGGCAATAACTTCACCTTGATTAGGTTTTTCTTGTGCAGAGCCTGGCAATAATATTCCGCCTGCTGTTTTTTGTTCTTCTTCCTCGCGACGAACGATCACTCGGTCGTGTAATGGGCGAATTTTCATGGTTCTCTTCTCCAATTATTCTATCTTCAGTTGTTAAAGTTCACTTGCGACATGATTACTTTCGCAATTGTTGCTTTATATGGTGCCAGACCTTTTCTTTTTCAAGGGCAAGCAGCAATTTTTTACGATAAAAAGGCGTTTTAATCTAGATCCTTGCGTTCCCAAGACTCTCCTTCGATAACATTGCCAGAACTTTCAGTCTGATCGGCACTTTGGTTAGCGTTGCCATCGCGATGAAACCCGTCGATGGGAGAACCTGTGACAACCATCTTACTCAAAATTCGTGACACGATTAAGGCTCTTATGGGCGGTATTAGTCCAACAAACCCAATGACATCGGTAACAAACCCAGGGGTCAGTAACAGAGCACCAGACACGGCGAGAATAATAGCCTCTCCCATTTCCTTTGCTGGCAATTTGCCTTCTTGTAGTTTTTGGCGACCGCGCCACAACGTAGCAAAGCCCTGCTCTCGCAATAAAGCTGCGCCAACAACGGCGGTCAACAGCACTAGACCAATAGTCAGCAGTGCACCAATCTCACTACCAACGGTGATCAATAGCCACATTTCCAACACCGGCATGACAATAAATAACAGTAACAGGTACCTCACAGGCAACTCCTTTAACTCGCTCTATAGAGTAGTATTGGGGTAGTTTTCACTATTTCAACATTCGGGCGAATAGCGTAATCTTAAGGCAATGGAAACTATGACACCCCAACAAAGACTTTATAGCATAATTAAGGTCATACCCCGAGGCTACTTAGCAACCTATGGCCAGGTAGCTAAGCTTGCTGGGTTGCCGGGCTGTGCTCGAATGGTCGGCAAAACTTTGAGTCAATTGCCAGACAATACTCAGTTGCCCTGGCATCGAGTAATTGCGGCATCAGGTAGAATAAGCCTGCCAGACAGTAGTGCGGCTTTTACTGAGCAAAAACAACGCCTTATCGATGAGGGTATTTGTGTTAATGAAAATCGCGTTAACCTTAAAAGAAACAGATGGCAACCTTAATTGACGCCTAACCAACTGGTCGCATTGGTAACACAACAGGATTATTGATGAATTCACCGAGTATCAAGCACGCATTATTCAATCGTCGCATGCTGATTTGTATCTTTACCGGATTTGCATCGGGTATGCCCCTATATCTGCTGATCTCATTAGTACCCGCATGGTTGCGCACCGAGGGTGTTGGCCTTAAAGAAATCGGTTTTTTCGCCTTGATCGGGCTGCCTTATACGTGGAAATTTATGTGGGCACCACTGCTTGATCGTTACTCGCTGTCCTTGGGGACGTTAAAGCCAGGATTGCGACGCAGCTGGATGCTTATAACTCAAGTGCTATTACTCATTACTATTGCCGCTCTGGGATATTTAGACCCGCTCACACAAATCTGGTCGATTGCGTGGTTATGTTTTGGTATCGCCTTACTTAGCGCAACCCAAGACATCGTGCTAGATGCTTACCGACGGCAAATATTACCCGATCAGGAATTGGGACTGGGCAATTCCATTCATGTTAATGCCTATCGAATAGCAGGTTTAGTCCCGGGTTCATTGTCACTCATACTGGCCGATAGCCTGCCTTGGCAAACCGTATTTCCCATTACCGCGGCCTTTATGCTGGCGGGCATCCTGTTGACGCTCAGTATCGCCGAGCCGCCGCGCTCTCATCAACAGCCGACCACACTGCGAGCCGCAGTGGTAGACCCATTTCATGACTTCTTTTCTCGCCAAGGGGTCCAACATGCCTTGTTAATTTTGGCCTTTATGCTGCTGTATAAGCTGGGTGACAGTATGGCCACCGCGTTAGCGACGCCGTTCTACCTTGACATGGGTTATAGCAAAACTGAAATAGGTATTGTGGCTAAGCAAGCGGCCCTATGGCCCGTCATAATTGGCGGTATTTTAGGCGGCATACTCATATTGAAAACCGGTATCAACCGTGCACTATGGTTATTTGGGGTAGTTCAAATTGTCTCTATTTTAGGCTTTGCTGTTTTAGCCCGTGTCGGCGAGGGTCTGTGGCTGCTGGGGCTGGTGATTGGCTTTGAATACCTTGGGGTTGGTTTAGGCACAGCGGCCTTTGTGGCCTTTATCGCTCGGACAACAAACCCCGCGTTTGCCGCTACGCAATTTGCCTTATTTACAGCCATAACCGCTATACCTCGCACTGTGGCCTCAGCCGGTACGGGCATTATCGTTGAGGGCATGGGCTGGGAAAACTTTTTCTACCTGTGCACGGTGTTGGCTATTCCTGGCATGCTACTGCTATTCAAAGTCGCCCCATGGAATGGAGATCAAACCTAACCCCGTGCAAGCTTCCTAAAATAAGACCAGTCAAAGGCAGGACCGGGGTCAGTTTTTCGATCAGGTGCAATGTCACTGTGCCCAACAATCCTGTCATGGGTTAATGCCGGGTACTCAGCAATTAAACACTGCGTTATCTTAACTAAGCGTTCATATTGTAGATGAGTGTAGGGGTCAGTATCGGTTCCTTCCAACTCAATACCAATACTAAAATCATTGCAGACTGGGCGCCCAGCAAACGCTGACACACCAGCGTGCCAAGCACGCTGATCAAAAGGCACAAACTGTATGACAACCCCCTCACGATCGATCAAGAGATGCGCAGACACTTTAAGGTTGGCAATCTCGGCAAAGTAAGGATGAGTATTGGGGTCTAGGGTACTAGTGAACAGCTCAGCAACATGGCCGCCGCCAAATTGCCCCGGTGGCAGGCTAATGTTGTGAATGACCAACAGGCTAATGTCAGACTTATCGGGGCGCGAGTCGGCATTGGGCGATGCCAATGCTGTTGCTGTTGATAGCCAGCCCTGATCAATACGCATGGGGTCTATTTCTCTGTATCACACTAATGTAGAGTTATTGAAACAGATCAGTGGGTTAAAGCCAAACACCGAATTAATGCTACAATTCTCGCCCAGTAAAAATGGAGTTAGATGACGTTGAGTACGCTACTTGTGGACACCCTAGCCGACATACCAGCCTGCGTTGCCCGCGCGCTACGTGAAGATATTGGCGAGGGCGACATCACCGCCATGCTCATACCTGAGCAACAACAGGCCAAGGGTGAAGTGCTATGCCGCGAGCATGCGGTGATCTGTGGCACAGCATGGGTCGATGAAGTCTTTCGGCAACTGGACCCTAAAACGACTATTAACTGGTTGGTGCAAGACGGTGATCAGGTCGCACCAGACCAAGTATTATTTACCCTCAGTGGTAATGCTAGAACCTTACTGACTGGCGAGCGAAGCGCATTAAACTTTTTACAATTATTGTCAGGTACCGCCACCCTCGCACGGCAATATGCTGGGCTAACGGCAGGCAATGAGGTGAAGATTCTGGATACGCGCAAGACCATACCTGGTCTACGCTTGGCACAAAAATATGCCGTGGCTGTTGGCGGTTGCAACAACCACCGCATTGGTTTGTATGACGCCTTTTTGATTAAAGAGAACCACATAGCCGCCTGCGGAGGTATCGCCCTAGCAGTGGCAAAAGCGCGTGAAATAGCACCCGAGAAAATAGTGGAAGTTGAAGTTGAGAATCTGGATGAGCTGAACGAGGCCTTAGATGCCCAAGCCGATGTGGTAATGCTAGATAATTTCTCACCCAGTGACATTGAAAATCTAAAACATCTCAATGTTGGCGAAACCAAAATTGAGGTGTCCGGTAACATTACCCATGAAAGCATCAAGCAGTACATTAGCTCTGCGGTGAACTACATTTCATCCGGTAGCCTCACTAAGCACGTGCAGGCAGTGGATTTGTCCATGCGTCTGATTACAAAACGTTAGGACCTGAGACTTTCCAAAAGTATCTCCTCGTCATTATCCCTGACAGTTACTTGGCAGGTATTTATTAGCCACTGCTGTTTTACTGTGAGGTTCACAAATCCATCGGGTCAAAGAATCTCCTGACGTGAGGGTTTGACCGGCTGCATTAACTGGCTTTAGTGGTCGGCGGGCTCATGATTGCGATGTATCTGCCTATTTTTACTATCGGCAGCGCCATCTAAAACCGTTGGGCATATGTTGTTATACTGGCCTGATTAGCAGGCTAGTTGAACTGTAAGAGAACCTTTATTTATGTCCACATTTCTGTCCGCCGATTTATATTCTGGAACGCTCGCCGCTGTTGGTTTTTGTTTCGGCCTATTGATCGGCAGTTTTTTGAACGTCGTGATTTTAAGATTTCCGCAACAACTTTACCGTCGCTGGGCACTTGAATCCCAGGATATCTTAGGCATCGAAAACAAGGTGACTGATGAGCCCGATGTTACCTTGATAGGACCTGCCTCTAGGTGCCCAAAATGCGGTACTGGAGTGCGTCCCTGGCATAATATTCCGGTGTTAAGCTATTTGCTCTTGAAAGGCCGTTGCGCTTCCTGTTCTGCCTCTATTTCAGCTCAATATCCGCTTGTGGAACTTTTTACCGCAACGGTTGTTGCTCTCTTAATGTATTTTTATGGTGCCACGGTAACCACGTTTTATAGTGTTATTTTAGCCTGTTGTTTAATTGCACTAGCTGGCATTGATCTGAAGGAAAAGCTTCTGCCTGACCAAATCACTCTCCCTCTTTTATGGCTAGGGCTGTTTGCTAATATTAACGGGCTCTTTGCACCTTTACCTCAGGCCGTTCTGGGGGCTATTGCTGGTTATTTGTCTCTGTGGGGTGTCTATTGGTTATTTAAACTCATCACCGGAAAAGAGGGTATGGGTTATGGTGACTTTAAATTGTTGGCGGCACTTGGCGCTTGGCTCGGTTGGGAGCTTCTGCCGTTAGTAATAGTACTATCGAGTGCCGTCGGCGCTATCGTTGGGCTGCTAATGGTTAGCATCGGTCGTAAAGATCGTAACTTACAAATTCCGTTTGGCCCTTTTCTTGCCACTGCAGGTTGGATTGCTCTAATCTGGGGTGATAACATGATCACTTGGTATCTGTCAGCGTTTACTTTCTAGAACACGCCGACTGAACATGACTCAGTTATTTAGGCGCATGCTTTGAAAAAGAATCCTTATATAGTCGGACTCACCGGTGGCATTGGCTGCGGCAAAAGCACACTGGCCGCAGCCTTTAGATCGCTGGGTATTCAGTCGGTCGATGCAGATTATGCCTCTAGGGCTGTTGTTCAGCTGGGAATGCCTGCCCTGACAGATATTAGTGCTAAATTTGGGAAAGACATTGTTTTGTCCGACGGGCAATTAGATAGGGCTAAGCTACGGCAAATTATTTTTACAGATGTTAACCAAAAAACCTGGTTAGAGGCACTATTACACCCACTAATACGCAACTGGATTGTTGAGCAACTGCATCTAGCGACTAGCCCATATGTGCTTTTGGAGTCACCGCTACTTTTTGAAGCTAACCAAGATATGCTGGTCGATACGGTGTTACTGGTAGATCTACCTGAGGCATTACAGTTGCAACGGGCGGCGCTTAGAGATGATAATGATTCGGCACAAATTCAACGTATTGTCGACAGCCAAATGTCTCGAGAGGATAAATTAGCCCGAGCAGATTGGGTATTTGATAACACTCTTAACCCAGACACAATGGCTGATAGAGTTAACCTTTTACACGCAACATTTTTAACATTAGCCAAGCTATCAAAAGAGATTTAACCGCCGTGACTGAACCTACCATTGTGAAATGCCCCACCTGTAAAGTAGACGTTGCATGGACCAAAGCACAAAAATATCGCCCGTTTTGCTCTCATCGCTGTCAACAGATTGATTTTGGTGACTGGGCGACCGAGAGTTACAGTATTCCTGTTGATCCAACATTTGAAGATGGCCAGCTTGGTGAGGATGATTTAGACGCTTAATAGATTATTAAGTCAGCCTAATCTTGAGCGCAAAGGTGTGCCAATATTGCCTGATTGGCCTCTGGGAATTTAAAATTAGGCAGATCGTTTAAACTCACCCAACGGATTTCTTGCCCTTCAACACCCAACGGTAGGCCATTAAATTCTGTCACCGTCCAAATATCTAAAGATACTTTTTTATCGGGATAATCATGGGTTATTTCCATCATTGGCGACGCTTTTGTCACGACTATATTGAGCTCTTCTTTAAGCTCACGGCGCAGAGCCTCAAAAGGTGTTTCATCGCCGTCGATTTTACCACCGGGAAATTCCCATAGACCGCCTTGATGCAGATGATCTGCGCGCCGAGAAATAAGGATATGCTGGGGAGGACCGTGGTGCTCTCCAACAATAACGGCTGCAACAACCTGTACACGCGTCATGCTAATAGGGGATCCTTAGGTTCGGTACTCGGCATTAATACGCACATATTCCTGAGTAAGGTCGCTAGTCCAGACCATCTCATTGTAGTCGCCACGGTTCAGGCTAACGCGTATTTCAATGTCTTCAGGCTGCATGGCCTCTTGCCCCGCCTCTTCGCTGTAGGTGTCAGCGCGACTGCCATGCTCGGCGATTAAGACATTGTTGAGAAAAATTTGTACGAGGTTAACATCTAGGGCGACAATGTTAGACCGACCCACGGCGGCTAGAATGCGACCCCAGTTGGGATCAGAAGCAGACAACGCAGTTTTAACCAAAGGAGATTCGGCAATGGTATAAGCCGTATCAAGGGCTTCAGCTTTATTTAATGCCCCCTCAACTATCACTGTGACAAATTTGCTGGCGCCTTCGCCATCACGAATAATAGCCTGGGCCAGATCAGTGAATACTTGGCTCAGTTGATCCACAAAGGCATCAAAAGAGACTTCGTCAATAACTACATTGCTAGCACCCGTGGCCACTAGAACCACGGAATCATTAGTCGATGTATCACTATCAACCGTGATTCGATTAAATGACACTTCCGTTGCTATGGTTAGGGCACGGTGTAATAACTCATTATCGACCAAGGCATCGGTCGCCACATAGGCTAGCATTGTCGCCATATTGGGCTTAATCATGCCAGAGCCTTTAGAGATGCCGGTGATGGTCACCTGATGATCATCACCATATTGTCGACTACTGCCTTTAGGGCGCGTATCGGTGGTTAAAATACCCTGTGCTGCCTCTTTCCAACCTTGTTCAGACAGATTTTCAACCGCTTTGGGTAATCCTGCCATAAGCTTGTCCATCGGCAGAAATTCACCAATCACGCCTGTGGAGAACGGCAAGATGGCGTTGATGTCCACCCCGCGCGATGTAGCCAGAGCGCTACAGCTATGGGTAGCATCTAATAATCCTTGCTCTCCGGTGCCGGCATTGGCATTGCCGGTGTTAATTAACAGATAGCGAGGCGCGCACCGAACCAAATGTTCTTTGCAAACAATCACTGGTGCCGCACAAAATGCATTTTTAGTGAAAAGAGCGGCGACAGAACTACCTTCGGCGATTTCCATAACCACTAAATCACTTCGGCCCGGTGTTTTTATCCCGGCACTGGTGGTGCCTAATTTGAATCCAGTAACTGGATGCATAATCGGAAATACTGCGTCGCCAGTGGCCATAGAAATACCCTTTTTTTACTCTACCTATATTTTACCATGACATTGCTTGTACTTTTTTCCTGAACCACAATGGCAAGGATCATTACGACCAACCTTGGGTCTCTCACGCATGATCGGCTGTCGTGCTTCTGCCGGCTCAGCATCGCCTGCTTGTTCTGTTAATCCTGACGTCTGGGCATGCTGATACTCATGGTTCTGCTGCTCTTTACGTCTTTGCTTCTCAAGGCGATCCATGTCGTCCTGCGAGGCTACCTCGATATGACAGAGATAACGGATGGTGTCATATTTTATACTCTCAAGTAATCGACCAAACAGGTCAAACGACTCTCGCTTGTATTCCTGTTTTGGGTTCTTTTGAGCGTAAGCTCTTAGCCCAATGCCCTGGCGCAGCTGATCCATACTGGCTAGGTGTTCTTTCCAAAGATTGTCCAAAACTTGCAACATGATCTGCCGTTCAACTTCGCGCATCTGATCGCCAACGTGCGCATAACGTGCCACATAAGCCTCTTGGAGTTGACTCAAGATCTTGCTGCGTAACTCTACTTCGTCAAGTCGACTATCCTCATCGAGCCATTGCTGAATCGGTAACTGGATACCAAACTCAGTGGCCAGTACTTTCTCAAGACCTGGAACATCCCACTGTTCTTCAAGGCTCATAGGTGGCACATAATTACTAATACACTGGTCGGTCACATCGACGCGAACGTTAGTAATGATGTCTGAGATGTCATCGTCTTCGAGCAGATCATTACGTTGCTGATAGATAACTTGGCGTTGATCATTGGCCACATCGTCAAACTCAAGCAAATGCTTACGAATGTCGAAGTTTCGTCCCTCAACTTTGCGCTGCGCTTTGATAATAGCGTTGGTTACCATGCGATGCTCAATTGCCTCTCCTCGCTCCATGCCCATACGACGCATCATGTTTCTAACTGTATCAGATGCAAATAATCGCATTAAAGGGTCTTCAAGCGACAGATAAAAACGTGACACGCCCGGATCTCCTTGTCGACCCGAACGGCCTCGCAATTGATTATCGATGCGACGGGACTCATGACGCTCAGTAGCAACAATGTGCAGACCCCCCGCTTCAATGACCGTGGCATGACGCTCCGTCCAGTCGGCCTTGGTGGCAGCAATTTTATCCTCGTTGCATCCTTTGGTTTCACGAAGTTGCTTTAATTCAGCATCAAGATTACCGCCTAGGACGATATCTGTTCCGCGGCCAGCCATATTCGTAGCAATAGTGACTGCACCAGGGCGGCCAGCATTAATAATAATATTAGCTTCTAATTCATGTTGCTTTGCATTAAGTACGCTGTGCTTGATCTTGGCTTTTTTGAGGAAGCCAGACAATAGCTCAGAGGCCTCTACCGAGGCTGTTCCAACCAGCACTGGAGCACCTTTGGCTACAATTTCTTTTACATCCTCAATGACTGCTTCATATTTCTCTTCTTGGCTAAGGAACACAAGATCATTGAGATCATCTCGCTTCACCTCTACATTGGTTGGAATAACCATGACCCGCAGCCCGTAGATTTGATCAAATTCATAAGCTTCGGTATCTGCTGTACCGGTCATACCCGATAACTTTTGGTATAGCCTAAAATAGTTTTGGAAGGTCGTAGAGGCAAGGGTTTGACTCTCTTGCTGGATGGCTAGATTCTCTTTAGCCTCGATCGCTTGGTGGAGTCCCTCTGACAAACGCCTGCCAGGCATGGTACGCCCCGTGTGCTCGTCAATTAACACCGCTTGGCCATCCTGAATAATATATTCTACGTCTCGGTTAAATAAGTGCTTGGCACGCAACGCTGAATTCACATGGTGCAACAAGCCAAGATTGGTGGCTTGATATAGGCTCTGATCTTGTTCTAACAGGCCGTCTTTAATTAAAATTTCTTCAATCTTCTGGTGCCCATCTTCGGTGAGTTCAATACCTCGGGTCTTTTCATCAATGATAAAGTCTCCGATAACCTCGGCATTTTCATCAACAGGCACTGGCTCTGCCATTACGTCGGCTTCTGCTACCGCGGTAAGCTGAGCGGTCAGTGAGTTCATGGTCTTGTATAACTCTGAACTATCTTGAGCAGCGCCAGATATCACTAAAGGTGTTCGTGCTTCATCAATAAGAATTGAGTCGACTTCATCGATAATCGCAAAAGAAAGTCCGCGCTGAGATTTATCATCCAGCCTTAACGCCATATTGTCCCGAAGGTAATCAAAGCCGAACTCGTTGTTAGTACCGTAGGTGATGTCAGCTGCGTAGGACTGCCTCCGCTCACTAGGCTGAAGCTCTCCGTCATCATCATCTTCACCAAGATAAAAAGAATTAGCTGCATCAGGGCCCTGATATGATTGAATGACACCAAGCGACATTCCCAACCCTTGATAAAGCGGAGCCATCCATTGAGCATCGCGACGGGCAAGGTAATCGTTGACGGTAATCACGTGGACACCGTTGCCTGACAAGGCATTAAGATAAGCCACCAAGGTCGCCACGAGGGTCTTACCCTCACCGGTGCGCATCTCAGCAATCTTGCCTTCATGAAGGGTGATGCCTCCGATCATTTGGACATCAAAGTGGCGCATGCCCATAACACGAGTGGCTGTCTCTCGGACCACTGCAAACGCATCAGGCAATAGCTCGTCGAGAGTTTCACCACCGGCAAGTCTGTCTCTTAGTACCGTTGTCTGAGCCCTTAAATCGGCGTCATTTAGGGTTTTCAGATGATCTTCTAAAACGTTAATTTTCGATACGACTTTACGCATTTGGCGTAAATCTCTATCGTTACTGGTACCAAATACCTTTTTTATTAGCTTACCGAACATACCGTTTATTCCATTAATTAATAGCGTAAAAACACAAAGATTGAGTTATCTTCATCGTAATGAGGGACGTATAGAGGTATTAGCGGTAGGTGCGATGAATATAGGATGCCGGGTCGACAGTGCGCCCATTTTTGAACACTTCAAAATGGACGTGAGGGCCAGTTGACCGGCCAGAACTACCCATTTGGGCAATCACATCACCCTTTTGAACAATGGCACCTAAATTAGCAACATTTTTCTGATTATGGGCATATCGAGTGATGTAGCCATCACTATGGCTAACTTCTACCATTTGGCCATAGCCACTGCGATCACCCGACCAGGTAACGATCCCGGAAGCGACGGCAATGACGTCATCACCATCTCTGCCAGCGAAGTCGATGCCAGCATGCCACTGCGGCTTTCCATGAAACGGATCAATCCGCATACCATATTCAGAGGACAGCCAACCTTTCTTAATCGGCCGCCCAGCAACCATTCTTTCACTTTTTAGTTTCTTATCTGACAACATCGACTGCAATATCTGTAACTGTGATTCTCTGCTACTGATTGAGTCATCAAGTTTGGCAAACATCGTTGATACTTTTTCTTGAATTTCGGCTTGATTAGCGATCTCGATAAGAGGAGCTCGGATTGGGCCACCCAGACCAGGTGTAGAAGAAAAGTCAAATTCACCATCTTCAAGGCTAGCAATTTGGGTTAACTGTTCGCCCAGAGCGTCAAGTCGGACCAGACGTGAACGCATTTTAGCTAATTTGAGCGTCATTCCTGAGAGCGAGTTATCTAACTGCTGCCGACCCGCATCCACATCTTCTCGTTGTAATACGATCTCTTTTTGCATCTGCGCGATACTGTTGTCAAACAATAATTCCCAACGCCCATCAGCGATTTTTATACCCAGCATAGTGCCGGCAGTCACAGGAATCCCAAGCAACAGAATAGATAAAGCACATTTAGCCCAACTATTGAGGCTAAGCGTCCTGACCTTATCGATTTTGTTACTTATTAAGATAATCTTCATTGAAGAATGATGCCTGTACCTTTAATTGTTTGAATTAAACCATACTTAATTGGGTTGACTGTATGAAATGGGAACATCTTCGGGATTATTAATAAACGTTACCACTTCCCACGCATCTTTATCAGCCATCAATGCTCTCAAGGAGACATTGTTTAAGCGGTGCCCAGATTTATGCGCATCATACTCACCAATAAGGCTTTTTCCTAGAACATAGAGGTCGCCAATGGCATCAAGAATCTTATGTTTCACAAATTCATCCTTATAACGAAGGCCGCCATTATTTACAATATCATCGTCGTCTATCAATATCGCGTTATCTAAACTTCCTCCGCGCGCTAGTCCTATTGATCGAAGATATTCAACCTCATGCATAAATCCAAACGTACGTGCTCTGCTAACTTCCTTAACAAAGCTCGTACTTGAAAAATCTATACTCGCGGCCAAGGTTTGCTCTTTCAAGACAGGATGATCGAAATCGATAGAAAAGCTTATTTTAAAACCGTTGAAAGGTTTAAGTGTGGCGGTCTTATCGTCTAACTGAACCGTGATCGGTTTTTTGATAAGAATAAATTGTTTTGCAGCGTCTTGTTCAATAATGCCCGCAGACTGCACTAAAAACACAAAGGGACTGGCACTGCCATCCATAATAGGAATCTCTGGAGCAGAAACATCTACCAATAAATTATCTATACCCAATCCAGCCAGAGCTGACATTAAATGTTCAATCGTCGATACACGGACATCACCACTAACCAGCGTTGTCGATAACGATGTATCACCTACATTTTCAGGGCTTGCAGCTATGCTCACCATTGGATCGAGGTCAGTGCGCCGAAAAACGATGCCTGAGTCTGGTTCCGCTGGGTGTAAGGTTAAATATACCTTTTCACCAGTATGGAGACCCACACCGGTAGCGCTGATGGTATTTTTAATTGAGCGTTGCTTGATCATGTCTGTTCCAAATAGCCGATCGGCAATGGTACCAGACAAGCCCCTCATCACCAAGATTTTTGAAATCTGAGGCGTGGTGCTAAGGGGCCTTTGGATACTCTAGTCTGCTTGCTTTCGCAAGAAAGCAGGCACATCAAGATAATCTAATTCTGGATCATCTTGAGCCTGTACTTTACGAGCGGTTGCTCCCTCTCCTAAGGATGAACCACGACGCAAGCTAGTTGGCTGATCGAGTCTGCCATAGTCGATATCTCCACCCATTTTACGGGGTGGTTGATTATCAATAACCACTCCTCGAGGACCTGTTTTGGCACTAGGGGTACGTAATCCCGTAGCGACAACGGTAACTCGCAACTGATCATTTAACTCTGCATCAAACACACTACCAACAATGATCGTAGCGTCTTCATCTGCAAACTCACGGACCGTATTACCCACATCTTCAAACTCGCCCAAGGTAAGGTCAAAACCACTAGTGATGTTAACCAAGATACCTTTAGCACCTTGAAGGTTGATATCTTCCAATAGTGGACAACGAATAGCACTCTCCGCAGCAATAATCGCACGATCAGTACCACTGGCTTCACCAGTACCCATCATCGCCATGCCCATTTCAGACATGACAGTACGAACATCGGCAAAGTCGACGTTAATCAAGCCATCAAGCAGAATTAGATCAGTAATACCCTGAACCGCTCCGAAAAGCACGTCATTGGCTTGTTTAAAGGCGCTGAGTACGGTCATATCTTTACCCAATACCTGCAACAGTTTTTCATTGGGCACAATAATCAAAGAGTCCACGCGCTCTTTCATCTGCGCGATACCCTCATCAGCGATAGCCATGCGCTTACGACCTTCGAAACCAAAGGGTCTAGTAACCACACCAACGGTTAAAATACCCATTTGCTTGGCAATTTCAGCAATGACAGGTGCACCACCAGTACCTGTGCCTCCGCCCATACCAGCGGTGATAAAGACCATGTCAGCTCCCTCTAAGACCTGCGCAATGCGCTCTTTGTCTTCCATGGCTGCTTGACGGCCTATTTCTGGATTGGCACCGGCGCCTAAGCCTTTGGTCAAAGCTCCACCCAACTGTAAAACAGTTGCATTGTCTAGATTGTGCATCGACTGTGCGTCAGTATTAGCACAGATAAAATGCACCCCATCGATATTACTATCGATCATATGACGGACAGCGTTGCAACCACCGCCACCTACCCCTACCACTTTAATTTCTGCATTCTTTGGAATGCTGTCTACTAATTCAAACATAGTGTTCCCCTTATTTGCGCCTCACAATTATCAAACATTTGCCACTAAACTTAGCGACCCTTAAACCCCACCTTGAAACCAACTTTTAAGCTTTTCAAACATACTTCCACTTTCGGTATTAGCACGATCGCTACTCCCTAATTTACGTTGCTCTTTAACGCCAAAATGAAGCAATCCAACCCCTGTTGAGTAAATGGGGTTATTAACGATGTCAGAAAGTCCTCTTACATTAGTCGGCGCCCCTATCCTCACTGGCATATGGAAAATCTCTTCCGCCAATTCAGTGACACCTTCCATTTTTGATGTGCCTCCGGTAAGTACTATTCCAGCAGCAATAAGCTCTTCAAAACCACTTCGCCGTATCTCCGCCTGCACTAATGTAAATAGTTCGTCATATCGCGGCTCGACGACTTCGGCAAGTAATTGCCGAGACATATCACGAGACTCACGATCACCTACACTTGGCACCTTTACCGTCTCTTCAGGACGAGCCAACTTGGCCAAAGCACAGGCATATTTAACTTTAAGATCTTCTGCATGGGCTGTTGGAGTTCGCAATGCCATAGCAATGTCATTGGTCACCTGATCACCAGCAATAGGTATAACACCCGTGTGTCTGATAGATCCCTCAGTAAAAATAGCGATATCCGAGGTTCCGCCACCAATATCAACCAAAGCAACACCTAATTGCTTCTCATCTTCGGTCAACACCGCATAGCTTGACGCCAATTGCTCAAGTGCAAGATCATCTACCTCAAGACCACATCGACGAATACACTTTTTGATATTTTGAGCCGCGTTAGCCGCGCAGGTGACCAGATGAACTTTGGCCTCTAAACGCACGCCAGACATACCAATGGGCTCGCGGACCCCTTCTTGATCATCGATAATAAATTCTTGTGGTAGCACATGAAGTATTTCTTGGTCAGCTGGAATTGCTACAGCTCGAGCTGCATCAATAACTCTTTCTAGATCCAAGGGCTGAACTTCGCGATCTCGGATCGCAACAATACCGTGGGAATTTAGGCTACGAATATGACTGCCCGCTATTCCGGCGTAAACAGAATGGATTGAGCATCCCGCCATCAACTCAGCTTCCTCAATGGCACGCTGAATAGAGTTAACTGTCGCCTCAATATTGACCACCACACCTTTTTTTAGCCCGGACGATGCATGCATTCCGGTGCCAACGATTTCTAACTCGCCTCCTGGCCCTACAGAACCCACAATTGCAACCACCTTAGACGTACCTATATCTAAAGCGACCACCATGTTTTCTTCATTTGAACTGCTCATAATTTTTCCCTTTTTAGCCAGTCATCAAGCTGAGTTAGAGACGTTGTTTAATAAAACTTGGTCTTTGCTATCCGCGAGTGCACTTTCTTTCCAAGACACTGCTAATCCATTTGGGTAGCGTAAATCGATAGTTTCTATGTTGTCTGACTGCAAACTCAAGCCCGACTGCCAGACTATGACGAGTCTTCGTATTTTCTCAGCGATCTCATCACGACCCAATATCAACCTAATGCCCGGGTCGGTAGCCGCTTGCCAAGCGCCAACACTATCTCGCTGTAACTCGGTCAATTTAAGACTGGTAGGAATAAGTAACTCGGCCAACAATTGATACTGTTGAATCATGTCTTGTGTGCTACCAAATTCAGCACGCAGGACAGGTAAAGACCCTAGATTGCTATTGTCAGCAATCTCAAGCTGATCCCCTAAACGATTAAGAAAACCCTGTTTACCCAAACGAGCAATAGGCACCTCTTCAACTACCTCGACTTTTAAGGTAGAAGGCCATTCACGTCTAATACTGACTTCGTGAACCCATGGGTGGCCCTGTAGTTGCTCGCGTAATTGATTTAAATTCATGCTTAAAAATCCCCCGTCTATCTGACCATTGACCAAGTTAGCTAACTCTTCTTTTTGGAGATGCTTAAACTCTCCTCCCACGACAATTCGGCTTAACGGCGTATCAATTTGTTTATAAATATGATCCCCACCCACAATAACGGCAGCAAAAACAAGGACCATGACTAGCCGTAAAAATTTCTCACTAAAGCCATCAGAAAACCTTTGCTTTGATGAATTTTTAAAATTAGCCCCTTGAGCCGCTTTTTTATTCATACTACTGATTCCTCTAATATAGATAGAACCAACTGGTCAAAGCTAAGACCTGCTGCGCTTGCCGCCATTGGCACCAAGCTATGGCTGGTCATTCCAGGCACCGTATTGACTTCAAGAAGCTGAAAGCTGCCTTTGCTATCGACCATCACATCGACGCGACCCCATCCTTCACAATCAAGACTTTTGAATGCGGCAATCGACAAATCTCGCAGTTCAACTTCTCGTGCATCAGATAGTCCACTAGGACAAAAATAAGCGGTCTCATCTGAAAAATACTTGGCTTGATAGTCGTAAAACACTTCTTTAGCCTGGATGCGAATAGACGGCAAGGCCTGATCGCCAAGAATAGCCACTGTGTACTCTTCCCCCTCTAACAAGGGCTCGGCGATAACCACGCTATTAAACTCTGCCGCATGCCGCCACGCAGTTTTAAGTTGTTGGGCATTTTCGACTCGACTCATACCGATACTGGAACCTTCACTGGCAGGTTTAACCATGGCCTTTCCGCCCAGTGCATCCAGCACTGCGCCCCAGTCAGAGGTCTCTTCTAGTAGAGAAAAATCTGTGGTGGGCAATCCAATCCTCTGCCACATTTTCTTACAACGGAGTTTATCCATTGCCAAGGCAGACGCAGAGACTCCACTGCCTGTGTAGGGTATGCACAGAGACTCAAGTGCATCTTGTAATGTGCCATCCTCACCACCAGGACCGTGCAATGCGATAAAAATACGATCTAACTCGTAGCTAGGCAGCACCTGTAAAATATCTTTTTGGACATCAATCGCTATAACGTCTACATTGAGATTTTTCAGTGCCACTAGAACAGCCTCACCGGTCATTAGAGATATTTCACGCTCTGATGACAGGCCACCATATAAGAGGCCAACACGGCCAAATTTACTCCGATTTATTGCTGAGGTGTCTACGGCTTTTTGGCTCATAAAGGCACCTGTCCTAACTGACTATCGGCCAGCATAGAAACCAGCTTACTGACGCTGCCAGCGCCCTGTGTCATCACTAAATCGCCATCCTTCAATAACTCCGCGAGAAGCTCCGGAACGTCTTCAAGGTTAGCGACATAAATAGGATCTATGTGGCCACGCTGACGAATGCTTCCGCACAAAGTTTTACTGGTCGCACCTGCAATGACCTCCTCACCTGCCGAATAAACGTCTAACACTAACAACACATCAACCGTAGACAAGACGCCAACGAATTCTTCGTAGAGGTCTCTAGTTCGCGTATAACGGTGGGGCTGAAAGATCATTACCAGGCGCTGATCGGGCCATCCATCGCGGACAGCTTGTATCGTGGCTTGGACTTCGGTGGGGTGATGCCCATAATCATCATAGAGAGTGGCCGTGCCGTCTTTTATGAGATAATCTCCAATTTTCTCAAAACGACGTCCCACACCACCGAACTCTCGCAATGCTGTAATAATAGCTTGATCAGATAAACCTTCGTCACTCGCTACGGCGATCGCGGCGGCGGCATTTAACGCATTATGTCGCCCAGGGATATTAAGATTGATAGATAAAGAGGGCAGATCATCTGGTCGATCAATGGTGAAGAAGCATTGGCGTTGATCACTTTTTACGTCACGGATGCGATAAGCTGCGTCTTCGCTAAAGCCATACGTTAGCGCAGGCCTTCCGACACTAACCAGCATATTTCGAATCACATCATCATCAATACACAGCACTGCCAACCCATAAAATGGCAAGTTGTGTAAAAACTCAATATAGGTTTTCTTCATGACCTCAAAATCAAAGCCATAAGTCTCCATATGATCAGGTTCGATATTAGTGACCACAGATACCATGGGTTGCAAGTGCAGGAATGAGGCATCGCTTTCGTCAGCTTCGGCAACTAAATAACGGCTGCCACCAAGTTTAGCGTTGGTACCTATGCTATTTACTCGCCCTCCGACGATAAAAGTAGGATCACATCCTGCTTCAGCGAAAATAGCCGTAATTAAACTGGTTGTCGTGGTTTTACCATGCGTGCCGGCCACCGCAATACCATGTCGATAGCGCATTAGCTCTGCAAGCATTTGGGCACGCCTTACCACCGGAATCCCATTAGCGATAGCCGTAGCGATTTCAATATTTTCAAGGGTCACTGCTGAAGATTTGACCACCACATCAGCACCATCAATATGAGATTTTTTGTGCCCTTTGAATACTTGAGCGCCCGCCTTAATAAGTCGATTGGCGCTAGCATTAATGGTGAGATCTGATCCAGATATGTCATAACCCTGATTCAGTAGTACCTCAGCAATACCGCACATACCACTTCCGCCAATACCCACGAAATGAATACGTCCGATGCGACGCATTTCTGGGACTTGGAAGGTTGCTATATTATCCACAACTAACCTCCATACAGATTCGCGCAACATCTCCAGCAGCGGAATTCTTAGCCAACTCCCGAGCGCGCAGTGCCATGTCTAAACGCTTTTCAGCGTCCCCACAAATCCCAACGAGTTTTTCCGCTAACTGTTCCGCACTTAACTCAGATTGCTGAACCATAACGGCGGCACCCTGACTTACTAATAGTTGGCCATTTGCTGTTTGATGGTCATCAATAGCAAAGGGAAATGGTATGAGTAAGGAGCCTAATCCTGCCGAGGTGAGCTCTGAAATCGTGAGGGCACCCGCTCTGCATATAACAAAGTCAGCCCATTCATAAGCTGAGGCCATAGACTCAATAAAATCAACAACCTTAATCTGTTCGCTTTGAGTGTTTAAACCCTGAGCATCATATAGCTCTAAGGTATCTTGCCAATGGATTTTGCCTGTCTGATGGAGAACCTCAGGGCGAATTACTTCATCCATCTGCTTAAGCGCCTCAGGAAGAATCTGATTAATCGCGAGCGCTCCTCTGCTACCGCCAACAATCAGCACACGAGCCTTGCCCGTTCGCCCAGCAAATCGCACTTCCGGCGATGGTAGATTGGCTATATCAAAACGCACTGGGTTGCCACACCATTCACCTCGTCTTAACGTATTTGGGAACCCTTGCATTACCTTTGTGGCAAACAACGCACTGACACGGTTAGTGGTACCTGCAATAGAGTTTTGCTCATGAATAACGACGGGAACACGCTTTAGCCAAGCAGCAATAGCACCAGGGCCCGATGCAAAACCTCCCATGCCCAGAACAACTTCTGGTTTAAATTGGGAGATAACACGCAATGACTGAACGACAGACCTCAACAATAGCAGTGGCGCTTTTAACAAAGCACCGAGCCCGCGACCACGAATACCCTCTATATCTAGATAATGCAGGTCAATATGTTGCTCTGGCACTAACTCAGCTTCGATACCTCGACGAGTACCAAGCCAAGCCAATGCTACATTTTCTTTGCGCAACTCATCAACTACCGCTAGCGCAGGGAATACATGCCCCCCGGTTCCACCAGCCATGATCATTACGCGGTACTGTCTGTCAGCCAGCATAGCGAGACCCCCGATGATCTAGTTGAGGCTCATGTAAATCATGACCAAAACGCAATATCATTCCAATCATGGCGCAACACACTATCAGGCTACTGCCGCCATAGCTGACAAAGGGTAAAGTTAGCCCTTTGGTAGGCAATAATCCGGCATTAACACCCAGATTAATAAAAGTTTGCCCACTAATAAGTAGGCCAAAACCGATAAGAACGAAAGCTGCGTACCAACTTTGGACAGCGATTGCTTTGCGACTTAAACTGAATATCCGGCTCACCATTAAGCAATACAAGCCAACCAGACATAACACACCTAAAAATCCAAATTCTTCTGCAAAAATGGCAAACACAAAGTCGGTATGAGCCTCTGGTAGGTAGAGCATTTTTTGAACTGACTGACCTAACCCAACCCCGAACCACTCGCCTCGCCCAAAGGCAATGAGTGACTGAGTCAACTGATAACCAGAATTAAATTGATCGGACCAAGGGTCAAGGTAAGCCGTTAATCTAGCGACCCTATAGGGAGCTGAATCTTTCAGTATCCACAGCACAGCCATCGCCACACTAATGATCAATAAATATTGTCGTAGCTTCGCTCCGCCCAAGAAGACTAGAATCATGAAAGTACTACCGAGTACGACCACAGAGCCGAAATCTGGCTCTTGTATAAGAAGTATGGACAGCACCCCAATAACGCCCATTAGCTTGCCAAAATCAGACCAATTTTGGCCTAGGGTCTCTCGATGTTGCTCAAGATAGGTGGCCAGGAAGACCACTGTAGCCACTTTCACTAACTCAGAGACCTGCAGGGTGAATCCACCAAAACTCAACCAACGCCGACTCCCGTTGAGTTCTCGACCGATACCTGGAATCAGCACCAACACAAGGAGTACAACAGCAATCACCATCCATAATCGCGCATAGGTTGACCAAAATGCAGGCCGCACAAAGTAACCGGTCATCATCGCCGCGGCACCAATGATCAAGTAAGCCATATGTCGTTTAACAAAGAACAGTTCATCGCCTAATCGATGATCAGCAAAACTAAACGAAGCCGACCCAATCATGACAAATCCAATTGAGATTAACGCCAATACAGGAAGCAGTAAAGGCATGTCGATATGCCATCGTCTAGCTTTAGATCTGTTAAAGTTTAGGGGCAAGGTAACTATCATGAGAGCATACCTTCGCGACTATCAACCTTCACTGTCGACAACACAGCCTGACTAAAACAGTGGCCCCGCTCTTCAAAACCGGTAAATGAATCGAAACTTGCGCATGCCGGTGACAGCAGAACAATATCGCCGGGTCGTGCTGCGCTTTTAGCGCCTGCCACGGCCTCGATGAGTGAGTCCGCTCGATAAACCTCAGTGACAGAATCTAATGCATCTTCTAACTGCTGCGCATCTTCACCATAAACAAAACCGCATTTCACAAATCGATCAGCAGCCTCTTTCAGGCCTCCGAAATCTTGCCCTTTACCTTGACCTCCCGCAATCAACAAAAGGTTTTTATAACTATTAGAACCAAAGCCTTCAATAGCCGCTAGTGTTGCACCAACATTGGTTCCCTTGGAATCATTGATATAGCTAACATTGTCGATAGTGGCTATGGTCTCGCACCGATGAGGTAAGCCTTTAAATACTTTTAATGTTTCTAACATTGACTCTATCGGCAGTCCAGCCGCATGACCCAACGCTAGCGCGGCGAGAGCATTGCTGGTGTTATGCCTGCCTTTCATGGCCACCTCGTCAACTGGTAGTAAAACTTGGTTGCCAAAAAATAATGATTCTTGATGATCGTGGACAGCCACGCCAAAATTTCCTTGGCCTGGGCTATCAAGACCAAATGTTAATGTTTGCGACACTCCCCGCTGCCTTTGCGCAGTCAAACTATCCTGCCTGTTGCTAACAGCGGTCTTGGCTCCACGGAAAATATGTTGCTTTGCAGTAACATACTGCTCGAGATCGTTGTACCTATCCATATGATCTGGAGTGATATTAAGCAGACCGACCGTAGCGCCGCGGCTACTGGTCAGTAACTCTAATTGAAAGCTGGAGAGCTCTAGTACATACAGTTGGTTCTCATTAGAAATCAAGTCAAGCATTGGCAAACCTAGATTACCGCCAACACCAACCTGCAGACCGCTATTTTTAGCCATATCGCCGAGCAGTGTCGTCACTGTACTCTTACCGTTAGAGCCGGTAATAGCCACCACTGGCGCTTCAGCCTGATCTAAAAACAAGTCAAGGTCACCGATAAAGGTCACGCCCTTCTGTCGAGCCTTTATAAGAGCCGGCTGGTCTAAGACGATTCCTGGGCTGATTATGGCAAGATCAATATCAGCAAATAGGGCTTCATTAAACTCACCTAACCGCCTGAGAGCCTGCGGAAAGCAATCTCTAACCTCATTCAAATTAGGCGGCTGTTCACGACTATCAGCAAATACAAATGGCGTTCCAAGTGACGATAAAAATCTGGCCACAGATAGACCCGTGGCACCCATGCCAAGGATAGCTATCTTGCTGTTAGTCAGATCTATCTCAGTCACTATTTTTCCCATTTTTATCTTATCTTTAACGTTGCTAGGCCAATAAGGACTAGAACCACTGTAATGATCCAAAAGCGCACGATAACGCGCGGTTCAGGCCACCCTTTTAATTCATAGTGATGATGTAAGGGTGCCATTCGGAAAATACGTTTGCCGGTTAGTTTGAATGAAGCTACCTGCAAAATTACGGATACCGTCTCAATAACGAAGACCCCGCCCATAATCGCCAACACTATTTCTTGTCGAACTATCACCGCCATGACACCAAGTGCGGCACCTAAGGCCAATGCACCGATATCGCCCATAAAAACCATCGCGGGATAGGTGTTAAACCATAGAAAGCCAAGGCCCGCGCCGCAGAGCGCCGCAGCAACAATGAGCAGTTCTCCTGCTCCGCCGATATAAGGAATATGTAAATAGTTAGCAAACTGATAATTGCCGGTTAGGTACGCAATAACGCCCAAAGCACCGCCAACCATGACAGCTGGCAAAATAGCCAAGCCATCGAGACCATCCGTTAAATTTACCGCGTTACTCGTGCCAACAATCACTAAGTAGGTGAACAAGATATAAAAAGGGCCCATTGTGAGAGCAATATCTTTGAAAAAGGGTACGATTAATTCTGTTTCAGCGGGAGTCTGGGCTCCATAGTAAAGGGTGATTGCCGCCGCCAGTCCAAATACAGACTGCCAGAAATACTTCCACCTAGCCGGTAGTCCGCGAGGATCTTTTTCAACGACCTTTCGGTAATCATCAACCCAGCCAACCAAGCCAAAGAAGAAAGTGGTGCCCAGTACTATCCAAACATAGCGATTTCCCAAGTCAGCCCACAGCAAAGTACTCACAAATATCGATAGTAAAATTAGCGCGCCACCCATGGTAGGTGTTCCGGCCTTGCTTAAATGTGTCTGCGGTCCATCACTCCGTATGACCTGACCCATCTGCAGTTGATTAAGTCGCCGAATTACTGCCGGACCAAAGACCCAACTGATAACCAATGAGGTAATAACCGCCAAAATTCCCCTAAGCGTTAGATACTGAAACACTGCGAAAGGGCTATAGAACTGACTTAGATAATCTGCAAACCACACTAACATGCGTTTTTTTCTCCGCTGACTAACCGTTCAACAATTTTTTCCATACGGGCGCTTCGCGACCCTTTTACTAAAATGGTCACCTCTTCCTTGTCTGCTTTAATGGCTGCAACTTTTTGTTGCAGAGTGTCGATTAACACGTTTTTGTCCTTAAAATGGCAGCCGCCAAAGGCAACAGCGGCCGACTCACTGAGTGTTCCCAGGGTATATATTTCATCTAGCTTTGCCTGCTTGGCATACTCACCTACCTGTTGATGCAAGAGTCTTTCATCATTACCAAGTTCACCCATATCACCCATGACCAAACAGCGGTAACCTGACATGTCGGCTAAAACATCAATCGCGGCTTTAAATGAATCAGGATTTGCATTGTAGGTATCGTCGATAACTAAAACGTCATCGCCCATTATTTTTGCCTCAAGACGCCCTGATACAGGCTTGACCTTAGCTAACCCATTCATTATTTGAGTAACGGTAGCGCCTGCAGTCAATGCACAGGCTGTTGCTGCTAAGGCATTACTGACGCTATGAATTCCAGGGGTAGAAAGTTCGATTAACTGATCAACCGCTGCGGTTTCGCCGGTCTCCCCAACACAGAGGATGAAGCTGTAGCATCCATTTCCTACTTCTTTTATATCCTTTGCGAAAACATCTGCCCTAGAATCTTTGACTGAAAAACTGAGGTATTGGCGCTCAGCGATTAATGCCAACCAGTCTTTAGAATAGGGTTCATCCAGATTTAATATAGCCACACCGCTAGCCTTAAGACCGCTATAGATTTCACTCTTCGCCTCAGCTATCGCCTCAATATTACCGAACCCAGCAATATGCGCTCTCTGGATATTATTGATCAGAGCGATATCAGGTTGCGCGATGGAACAAAGATAGCTAATTTCTCCCGCAGCGCTAGCGCCCATCTCAATAACGGCGAGGTCACACTGATCGTCCATATCTAGGAGAGTTAGGGGGACACCAATGTGATTATTTAAGTTACCCCTCGTCGCATGAACATTAACGCTCTCTCTCAGTATGGCCGCGATCATTTCTTTCACAGACGTTTTACCCGAGCTGCCAGTCACCGCTATAACTTGACCGGCAAAGCGATCTCTTCTTAACCGTGCAAGATCACCAAGAGCTTGAGTTGTATCCTTCACCACCCACTGTGGGATGCCCAAACTGCTATCTAACGTGGAGACAATCGCACCTGAAATCTTATTAGCGATCGAGGGAATAAACTTATGAGCATCGAATTTATCTCCCGAGACCGCAATAAATAGATCTCCCTCATTAGTCGTGCGGCTATCAATAGAGACCATTGAGAAAACACAATCTGGATTAACTAGTGTCCCACCGAATCGCACAGCTGCATCAGTGAGACGCATATTTGGCATCATGAATCACCCCCTATTTCACGTAGAGGTAATCGCTTATCTAGCGCTAAACGCGCTTCTTTTTGATCGCTAAACACTAGCCGGTCTGCGCCTAAAATCTGATAATTCTCATGGCCTTTACCGGCAATCAAAACGACATCGCCAGGCTTTGCATTCAGAACGGCATGATTAATGGCCGCCCGCCGATCTGATTCGATGGAGCATTGGCCTTTAATATTCTCGACAATCTGGTCAATAATTTGGTGAGGCGATTCAGTACGAGGATTATCAGAGGTAACAATCACTTGGTCTGCGCATTTGACCGCTATTGCACCCATCGCTGGACGTTTCCCAGTATCACGGTCGCCACCGCAACCAAACACAACCCACAGTTTCCCCTCACAATGCAGCCGCAGAGCTTGCAAAGCCTTTTCGAGGGCGTCAGGGGTGTGAGCGTAATCCACAATGACAGCTAAACCTGTACTATTACTTACTAATTCCATACGGCCTATCACAGCTTTTAACTTAGGCACTAAGGTTAATATTTTCTGGAAATTTTGATGCCCCAAGTCACCTTCATGAAGAGCTACCGCACCAATTACAGCAAGTAAATTAGAAAGATTAAATTTGCCCAGCAGGGACGACTTCACTTCTCCAAAACCCCACGGTGTCTGGATGACAGCATGCACACCATCGGGATGAAGATGTATAGATTGGCAGTGGATATCGGCCGTGATGTTTTCTAAACTGAAACTGACACCACGGATGCTAGGATCAAGGTCTGCAAGGATCCTCTTTCCAACATTATCATCAACATTAATCACTGCATTCTTTAACCCCGACGACTTGAAGAGCGAGGCTTTTGCCGCCGCATAAGAATCAAAATCACCATGATAATCAAGATGGTCGCGACTGAGGTTAGTGAAAATCGCCGTATCTATTTTTACGGCGGCGATACGATGTTGAACCAAACTATGAGATGAAACTTCGATGGCGACATCGCTACACCCACCTTTTTCAAGTTCATCGAGAAGTTTTTGCATTGTGATCGCATCTGGCGTGGTCAATGGAGCCTTACCAAGAATGCTACCTTTTTCTGACCCATCATGATTCGCATCTACATTGCCACTGATACCATGGCCTAGAGTGCCAATATAGCCGCAAGCACTGGAAGCACTGGAAGCACTGGAAGCAGAGGAGTTTGAAGAGCTAGCATTTAATCGTGTTAGAAGATCAGCATATAACTGGCAACAGGTTGTTTTACCATTTGTTCCGGTTACTCCTGTAATCCCTAATCGTCGAGAGGGATTTTCATAGAAACGGCTAGCGATGGTAGACACGTGTTGTGATAAATTCTCAACACCTATAATAGGAATCGTGGATTTAATCTTTTTAACGTTAGTGCCGATATCGGACATATCTGTTTCTAAAAGCACCGCGACTGCACCCTGTTTCGTTGCTTCAGGCACGAACTTCGCCCCGTCTAGCTCAGATCCTTTTAGGGCAATAAATAAGTCGCCTGCTATTAGCGCCCGACTGTCCAGAGAGATGCCCTTTATGGCCGTATAAGGACATTTTCTAGAGAGACTTAGGCCCTCAACTAACTGAGATAACTTTGGACCCGAATGACTAAACAAGTTAATCATGAGTCTCCCCGCTTAGCAGTTACCACTGGGATTAATGCTAGTGAATGATTTACAGCCATTTGATCAGGCGTAACCTGCAATAAACGCAAAGCATTACCCGTCACCTCAGAAAACACAGGCGCAGCGACAAGACCGCCAAAATAGTCCCCATCACGAGGCTCATCAATGACAACAACCGTGACTAATCGTGGGTTTTCAATAGGCGATAAGCCAGCAAAGGCTGACATGTAGCGACTTTGATCGTAGCCTCCTCCTGGTTTAACCTTGTGCAGGGTCCCCGTTTTCCCACCGACTGAGTAGCCATCGATCATCGCCCTTTTACCAGTGCCTTTTGCGCCACTTGCAGCTCTCAGCATATGACGTACTTGCTGAGATATGCCTGAAGCAATAACGCGAATGCTTTCAGGCTCAGAGTCTAAAGCCACCAAAGATATCTCTCGACGAATCCCATCATTTGCTAACACCGCGTAAGCTCTTGCTAACTGCAACGAAGACACGCTCAATCCATAGCCAAAAGCAAAGGTAGCCTGAGTAACGGGATCCCATTTTCGGTATGCTGGCAAACTCCCAAGTGTCTCTCCAGGAAACCCGCTGCCTACTACCTCCCCAAAACCAACTCTTTGAAAAAGCTCTCGCGTTGAATCTGGGTCCAATGCCAATGCCACTTTAGTGGTTCCCACCTGGCTTGACTTGGATAAAACATCTTCTAATTTCAACTCGCCATAATTAGATGGATCTACAAAAGTTTTGTAATCGACCTTTAAATACCCAGGGCTGGTGCTAATAATACTGTCAGAGGAAAACTTACCGCTTTCTAACGCAGCCAAAATGGTGAAAGGTTTGACGGTGGATCCTGGCTCCATAATATCCGTCATAGCGCGATTACGCGTCGCACCTATCGTTACATGAGATCGGTCATTGGGATTAAAAGACGGCTGATTAGCCATTGCTAAGACTTCACCGGTAGTAACATCAATTACCACAACTGAGCCTGACTTAGCATTATGCTTTTTCACCGCTGCTTTGAGTGCGCGGTAAGCTGCATACTGAACTCTTAGGTCAATACTTAACCGCAAGTTTTCTCCTGACCGAGCAGACTTGATCAATGAGATATCATTGATAGTTCGACCGGCCCGATCTTTGACCACCTTTTTGGCTCCGGGCTCGCCCGTCAGCCAGGTATCATAGGCAAGCTCCATACCTTCTTGGCCGCTATCATTAATATCGGTGAAACCAACTAACTGAGCGGTAACCTCTCCGGCAGGATAGAATCGTTTATATTCCCTCCTCCCTGAAATACCCGTAATACCTAGGTCTAAAATTCTCTCGGCCTGCTCGGTGGGTAGTTGACGCGCTAAATACATAAATGACTTATTGCGGTAACGCTTTAAGCGAGCCCGGAGCTGAGCCGCTGGCGTATTCATAGCTACCGAGAGCCTGTCAATGTCCTGCTCACGGATCTGCTGGGGGTTTACGGATATAGCAGTGACTGGAGTACTAATAGCAAGAGGTTCGCCATTTCTATCAGTGATAAGGCCACGATATGCCGGGACGACCACCCTGCGGATTGAACGATTGTCGCCTTGGGTTTGTAGGAAATCGACGCCACGCGCTTCATTTGGAATAATCTGTAGCTGCGCGACTTTAGCCAAAAGTATCAGAGGCAGAGAGACCAGAGAAAGCATTACTAAATAGTAACGCCATCGCGGTATAACTGCATTCACCGATTTTTTGGCCACTTTTTACTTTACCTTTCTATTAAAAAACCACTTAACATTGATCTAAACACACCTATTAAGGTGTAAGCACAATCACAATCTCTTCGGGCTTAGGGCTACGCATGTTAAGCTCAGCAATAGCGGTGACTTCAATACGCTGCAGCGAGCCCCAAGCACTTTGCTCGAGTAAATACTTGCCATAATCCACTTGCATCTGATTTGCGTCTCTCTCCATTACCATAAGCTTTCCATACTTTTCACGGCACAGGTGGCTTACATAGGCTACAGATAATCCACTTATAACAACCATCACCCAAAGTACTGCTATCTTTAGTGAGTGCGGGAATGACGACATTGCCGCATCTGCATTCATATCAGGCTACTCTCTCAGCTATTCGCATTACCGCGCTGCGCGACCTAATATTCTCATCAATCTCTGAGTGCTGAGGCTTAATGGCCTTGCCCACTTTTTTAAGTCTCACCCCACGCTCAACATCTCTTACCGGCAGATTTTTCGGTAATTTGATCCCACGTTCTTGATCGCGGATAAATCGCTTAACGCGCCGATCCTCTAAAGAGTGGAAACTAATAACAACCAACCGACCGCCCACCTTTAGTGCATCAATGATTTGGCTGAGTAACGACTCTAAATCTTCCAGCTCTTTATTAATAAAAATCCTAATAGCCTGAAACGCTTTGGTTGCTGGATGCCTGCCTCTCTCCCAAGCCGGGTGAGCTGCAGCTAATATGCCAGCCAACTGGACAGTACGGATGATTGGCGTCTTCTCACGCTCACGAACCACTGCACTTGCCATCCGGCGAGCAAACCGCTCCTCGCCATACTCTTTAATCACCTGCGCAATATCTTTCTCGTCCGCTGTGGCAATCCAGTCAGCCGCCGACAAACCCCGACTGGTATCCATTCGCATATCCAAGGGGCCGTCTCGCATAAAACTAAACCCTCGCTCTGCCTCATCTAATTGAGGAGATGACACGCCAAGATCAAGAAGCACGCCTGATAATTCGCCAACCTTACCTTCAGCACTTAAGACAGTTGTTAGATCAGCGAAACTGCCATGAACAAACTTTAACCGCTCATCTTTCTGAAACTGTACCTGCCCCTCAGTAATTGCCTGAGGATCTTTATCAATTGCCCAGACGACCGCCTTTTCGGACAAACAGGAAAGTAATTCTGCAGTATGGCCACCACGCCCAAATGTACCGTCAATATAGAAACCATTAACGTCAACTATTAATGCCTCAACAGCTTCTTTTAATAAAACAGTCCTGTGCTCAGTCGCCATGGACGTCTTCCTTACCAAGATAGGTTTCTAAGGGCATCAGACATATTGTCTCTATCAAGCAGCATGCCTCGATAGTTTTCCTGAGACTTCTCGCGCTCAGTATTCCAATTGTCTTCAGACCATATTTCCAGTCGCTGCGTACGACCCACTAACATTATTTTTTTCTCAAGTTCGGCATATTCACGCAGCTCTGACGGAATCAATATCCGTCCACTTCCATCTAGCTGTAAATCTTTGGCCTGACCAATAACAAAACGACTCAGCATCTCACCAAGATCATCAAGCGCAGGCAAAGCCGACACTTTCTCTTCGAATTTTTTCCACTCAGGTAAGGGTGACAGAGTTAAACAGGTGGACTTCATGTCTATGGTGATAACGAGGTCCCCAGAACACATATCTGTGAGCACGCCGCGGTAGCGAGTCGGAATTGCCATCCTACCCTTTGTATCCATATTGATTGGATCACTACCTCTAAACACTTTTACCCGCCCCTCGCCACTAAATGACTTATATTACCCACTTTTCACCACTTTTAGCCATATGTGAACATTATGCATAGCGAGCGATGATGTCAAGGAGTGTTTCAGGGTAAAACCTTAGTAAAATCAGTAGGTTCCATCTATATTAGACAATTTCAACATAGCCTAGGCTGAGGTGGAAATAATTAGCGCTATAAAACAGGATGGTAAGACTACAACTTAAAGTAACTTCTAGATATGCTATTTTTAAGAACAAATTACATTAATAGATTAAATCTTTTATATTAAAAAAGAATAAAAAACAAGACTGAGGCCGGAAAATTGATATTTACAGCAATAACAGAAAGGCCGACAAAAAATTGCCGGCCTTTCTGCGTCTAAGCATATTAAATAAGTGAGTCGACCGATAAGCCGGGTTCTGTCGTGGACAGTCATTCATCTGGGACAAACGTCGCCGTTTGCCTCAAGCAACCTACCCGTTCCCAACGCGGGTCGCGCCATATGGAAACCTATTTGGTCTTGCTCCGAGTGGGGTTTACCCTGCCACCACTGTTACCAGTAGCGCGGTGCGCTCTTACCACACCCTTTCACCCTTACCTGTGTTCGCGAACGAACCATCGGCGGTCTGCTCTCTGCGGCACTTTCCGTAGGCTTTCGCCCCCCAGGCGTTACCTGGCACTCTACCCTTTGGAGCCCGGACTTTCCTCTGCGATGCTCCCTGATAAACGCAATCGAATATCGGAGAATTCAACACAGCGACTGCCTAGTCAACTCAGGACGGAGAATAGCACAAACTGAGCCTTTCCAAGTGATTTAAATGACATTAAAAGCTCTGAGATCAAGCAACTTCTTTAGCCTCGGCTATTTCAGCAAGGGATGGTTAGGAGGCAGTTGGCGAGATATCCACAAGGCTAGTTTGTGACGCATATTAGGGTCGTTAATCTGATCTTTGGCAAGAGGCTGGATTAACTTATCCTCAGTAAGAACGCGATAAATAAACTCTACCTTTAGCTTGATCGAGTCTTGACTCTCAATCTCGCCGTAAGCTCTTTTTTTGGCATAAACGGCCCCTATTTGAAGAGCCTTTTTAACCAATTCAGTTTCGTTTTGAAGTTTGTTCATATCCTGATATCCCTATATCGGCATCTGGTTGTCAACTATCTTACACTACAATTTTAATCGACAAATGTGCGCGCATTTCTAAAGAGACGCATCCAGCCACTATCTTCGCCCCATTCTGGCGGATGCCATGAATTAAGGACCGTTCTGAATACTCTTTCAGGGTGAGGCATTAATAGGGTCACTCGACCATCCACTGAAGTAACCCCTGTAATGCCATCAGGCGATCCATTAGGGTTTGCCGGATATCGAGCAGCCACCTCTAAATTATTCTCAAGAAACCGCATAGCAATTTGATCGCTACCTTGCAAGTCTATACGGGCATTGCTCGACGCAAATTCAGCGCGCCCTTCACCGTGGGACACAGCAATTGGCAACACTGACCCGGCCATGTCACGCAACAATATCGACGGTGATTTCTCAACTCGCACCAGGGATAAGCGAGCTTCAAATTGCTCTGATTGGTTACGCACAAATCGAGGCCAGCGTTCTGCCCCAGGAACCAAAGACTTCAAATTACTTAGCATTTGACAACCATTACAGACACCCAAACTAAAAGTATTAGGACGATGGAAAAATCCCTCAAATTGATCGCGAAGTTGACTATTAAACAATACTGTTTTAGCCCAACCTTCTCCCGCCCCGAGCACATCACCATAGGAGAATCCCCCACAGGCAACTAGACCGGAGAACTCATCAAGTGACTTACGCCCCGCTAATAAATCACTCATATGGACATCTACCGCCGTAAAACCAGCACGATCAAACGCCGCTGCCATTTCCATTTGGCTATTAACTCCCTGCTCTCGCACGATAGCAATGGATGGCCTTATTCCTTTAAGGATATAAGGTGCCGCGACATCGTCATTGGGATCAAAGCTTAGATCGGCCGAAAGACCCGGATCAGGAGCAGAAACTCTTGCAAACTCTTGGTCAGCGCACTCCGCGTTGTCGCGTAAAACCGCAACCTTGTGCGACGTCTCACTCCAAGCAGCCTGCAACACAGCGCGCTGATGACTAAACAAAGTTTCGCCGTTATGATTAAATCCGATAGTGTCTGTGCTATTCAAACAACCCACTTTATGCACAGTCACACCGACTGCAGAAAATCGCTCAACAACCTCATCACTTAAATCGGACTTAACTTGAATGACTGCGCCTAACTCTTCACTGAACAAGGCCGCATTAAGGTTAGCATTTACCCCAAGCATGTCATCATTGATATCGATCGTTATGCCTACATGACCCGCAAAGCTCATTTCAACCAACGTTGCCACCAGACCACCATCAGAACGGTCGTGATAAGCCAGTATGTCGCCCTGCTCCATTGAAGCCTGCATGACATTAAAGAAGCCTAACAACACATCAGGATGATCCACATCAGGTACCGAGTTGCCAAATTTAGAATATACCTGCGCCAGTATCGAACCACCCAACCGGTTAGCCCCCTGACCTAGATCAATCAATAACAACTGTGTATCACCAACGTCAGTAATCAATTGAGGCGTTAATGTTTTTCGCACATCTAATACCGGAGAAAATCCAGTGATGATTAACGACATTGGCGAGGTGACAGATTTATCTTCACCATCTTCTTGCCATGCCGTGCGCATAGACATCGAGTCTTTACCCACTGGAATTGTAATACCTAATTTGGGACAGAGATCCATCCCAACCGCTTCAACGGTTCGGAATAACTTCTCATCTTCTCCAGGAGACCCTGCAGCACACATCCAATTTGCCGACAGTTTAATGTCTTTTATATCGCCAATACGGGCAGCGCATATGTTCGTCAAGGCCTCACCAATTGCCATCCTCCCAGAGGCAGGGCCACTGACTAATGCTAGCGGCGTTCGCTCACCCATAGCCATAGCTTCTCCGGCATTACTATCATAGGTCAAGGTGGTTACGGCACAGTCAGCAACAGGCACTTGCCAAGGACCCACCATTTGATCTCTTGCCACCATGCCACTAACCGTTCTATCACCAATGGTGATCAAAAAGCTTTTACTGGCAACCGTTGGGTGGCGTAAGACACGGAATACGGCCTCACCAATATCAATTCCCTCTGCAGTAAAATCGGGACTAAATTGATCCAGCTTTACGGCGCTACGATGCATTTTAGGGGTCTTACCAAATAAGACGGACATCGGTAAATCGACAGGCTTATCGCCAAAATGCTCATCAACTACGGTGATGCTTTTATCTTCTGTGGCCTCACCGACCACCGCGAACGGACACCTCTCTCGCTCACAAATCGCGATAAATCGAGTCAAGTCATCTGGCATTACCGCTAAGACATAACGCTCCTGGGCTTCGTTACACCATATTTCAACCGGCGACATGCCTGGCTCATCATTGGGTACGGCTCTTAGATTAAAACGACCGCCAGTGCCGCCATCTTTCACTAATTCGGGCAGAGCATTGGATAAACCACCAGCGCCCACATCGTGAATAAAGGCTATGGGATTGATATCTCCCAACTGCCAACAGGCGTCAATAACTTCTTGACAACGTCGCTCAATTTCCGGATTTTGACGCTGCACCGAAGCAAAATCTAAATCAGCAGAACTGCTGCCTGTGGTCATGGAAGACGCCGCACCACCACCCAGACCGATCAACATAGCAGGACCACCTAATACGACTAATTGCGCGCCTGGCTTAAATTCTGGCTTATCAACATGGTCCTCTCGAATATTGCCATAACCGCCTGCAATCATTATTGGCTTATGGTATCCACGGCGCTCACCCGCAAAGTCAATTTCAAAGGTTCTAAAATAGCCGCATATATTAGGACGTCCGAATTCATTATTAAACGCCGCTCCACCGATAGGGCCTTCCGTCATAATATCTAAGGCTGACACAATTCTATTCGGCTTCCCGTAGTCAGTCTCCCACGGCTGAATATAGTCTGGAATTTGGAGGTTGGACACGCTAAACCCAACTAACCCAACCTTTGGCTTAGAACCCCTGCCCACGGCGCCTTCATCACGAATTTCGCCGCCTGAGCCTGTTCCGGCACCAGAATAAGGGGATATTGCCGTAGGATGATTGTGCGTTTCTACTTTCATCAAAAGGTGAACAGGCTCCTGGCTGTAACCATACTGCTTAGTCACTGGATCAGGGTAGAAACGCCCGCCCTGACTGCCAGCAACCACGGCAGCATTGTCAGAATAGGCCGATAAAACGTTATCGCCATTAACAGCATTAGTATTGCGAATCATACCGAACAACGAATGCTGCTGGTCAACACCATCAATTGTCCAACTCGCATTGAAAATCTTGTGTCTACAATGCTCAGAATTCGCCTGAGCAAACATCATTAATTCGGCATCAGACGGATTGCGCCCCAAGTCCCGAAAACTTGCCACCAAGTAATCCACTTCATCATCAGCCAACGCCAAGCCTAAGCTAACATTCGCTAAACGTAGTGTTTTGGCACCCCCATCTAACACGTCAACCACGCTAACCGGAGCCGGCTGTTCATGCGAAAACAAAGATTCAGCTTGAGTGAAATCAGTCAGGACAGCTTCCACCATGCGATCGCTGAGTAATTCACCCAATATCATTAACTGGTTATCCGAGAGAGACGTATCCGCCTGGAGGTAATAGGCGATTCCTCGCTCCACCCTCAGCACATTTTTTAAACCACAGTTATGAACAATATCGGTCGCTTTACTAGACCATGGCGATATGGTTCCCGGGCGTGGAACCACCAATAACAGCACCCCACCTTTATCAACGTCTTGCTCTTTAGGCCCATACTGAAGAAGGGCTTCAAGGGTTTTAAACTCATCTGAGGTCAAGGGCTCATTCAGGTCAGCAATGTGAATGTATTCAGCGCTTACCGAAGTCACTAAGGGTACTGCAGATTGCAGTTTATATAGTAATTTTTGTCGCCGAAACGCAGAGAGAGAGGATGCGCCAGAGAGAATCATCATTAATTTGGATCTCGAAATCATCACGGTTGGGAAGTTCGCATTCTAACGGAAAAATGAACCTTTTGGCAGATTGAATTTAGTAAATAATGTACAATTATTGTCTATCGTTTGTTATTTCTATCCCGACATCAGGTAATTCTTGGGGACACAGACAGAAAAGTGATGCGTCAACGATCAAAAAAAGTCAGGAGAATACGCAACCGCTCAGTTTTGGTTGTGCTTGCGTTAGCTATCATTTTTTATTTTTCCAGCAGTCAACAAATAACAGATTTAAAGAGAGTACAAAAAAATGGTGAGCTGGTTATGCTCACCATTCCCGGACCTACCACTTATTTTGAAGACGGAAGGGGCCGAAATGGCTTTGACTACTTAATCGCTAAAGCCTTTGCCGATAGCCTAGGTGTTAACTTGCGAGTTCAACCAAAGCAGAGCCTTCGCAATTTACTTGTCGCCGTGGGCGGACCTCAAGGTGACTTTGCGGCTGCAAATTTAGTCCCCACCGCAAAACGTAGCCGATCGCTTATATTTTCAGACCCCTATCTAGAGGTTACTCAGCAACTGCTGTATCGGAGAGGAACTCCGAAACCAAAATCACTGTCAGATATAGACGGTGAACTAGTGGTTGTCACTAGTTCATCCCACAGCGAGCAACTTAAAACATTAAGCATAGATATCCCTCAACTCAGTTGGCAAGAGCAAGATGAAATTGAAATGAGCGACCTGATTCGTATGGTCCATACTGGGGAGATTAACTATACCATCGTGGATTCAATCGCCTATTTGGTTAATCGCCATATCTACCCCAACGCTGGCCTTGCTCTAGATATTTCAAAACCACAGATGGTAGCTTGGGCATTTCCCTCACATGAGGATGGGTCGTTACTTAATGCTGCCAACAAATTTCTGGCTAACTATATATCGACGGGTAAAATGGAAACGTTAAAAGAGCAGCTCTTAGCTCAAAGTAATAATTTTTCTGTCGCGGACTCAAAACGCCTTGGCAAATTAGTCGCTAAGCGCCTGCCAATCTATGAATCTTTGTTTCGAGAAAATGCCGAAAAGAACAATCTTGACTGGCACTTGCTTGCAGCAGTGGCTTATCAGGAATCCCACTGGGACCCCAGAGCAAAGTCACCCACAGGTGTTCGAGGCTTAATGATGCTTACATTGGATACCGCTAAGGAAATGGGGGTATCTAATCGACTTGACGGTGAGCAGAGTATTAAAGGTGGGGCTGCTTATCTTGCAAAGTTACGAGGTCGACTGCCCGTTAGAATCACCGAACCCGATCGCACCTTACTTGCCTTAGCCGCCTATAATGTGGGTTTTGGACATCTAGAAGATGCACGTATTCTGACTCAGAGAGGAGGTAAAAATCCAGATTTATGGAGTGATGTCAGGCAATCTTTACCGTTGCTCAGTAAAAAGAAATTCTATTCAACCCTAAAGTATGGTTATGCTAGGGGAGCTGAGCCCGCACTCTACGTCGACAACATCCAATACTATAGGAATTACCTAGCCCTTCATTCTCTACATTTGAAAGATCTTCCTTTAGAGAAAACAAACAACGTATTAAGCCAGCCTGAATGGGAATCCAGCAGCCTTCCGTCGATTTAATATTATGTCCATTGATTTACTTTCTTTTCTCGCGGAAAAAATCCCGCATAACCGCACCGCACTGATCAGCTAGAACACCACCATGCCAGTCGATAATATGATTGTAATAATCGCCATCCATTAACTGCAATTGACTTTGCAATGCCCCCGCTCGAGGTTCAAGGGCACCAAACACAATTCGTTTGATACGCGCATGGACCATAGCGCCCACACACATAGTGCACGGTTCTATAGTGACATAGAGTTCACAATCGGTAAGTCTATAGTTTTTCAAAAAAGTGGCCGCATTACGCATGGCAACGATTTCAGCATGGGCTGTGGGATCCGTGCAAGAAATAGGCTGGTTATAACCCTCCCCGATGACCTCTCCGTCTTTCACAACCACCGCACCCACTGGGACCTCCCCATCCTTGGCAGCCTGCTGCGCTAGTTCAAGCGCTCTAGCCATATAACTATTATCTATGTTCAATCTAGCACTCACTTTCTGCGTACCGTTTAAGATTAAAATATAATGATCACCCAGCACTATCATGCCAGTATCAATGACAAAAATCCCTATCCATAATCCACTGTGGATGGTGGGCATAGCATCTAATCATGAAAGCATCTCATAGTTAGAGGTCAATCACAGTAGATCAGCAAAAAGGATACCTTTTCACACTTAAAGGCCATCTAAATTTGTAGATCACTAGACAGATTTTATGCTATTCTCCTCGCCCTCACGCTTGTAGGGGTGGGGAGTTGTAACTTAAAAACCAACAAAACGTTGTTATCACTTTCTCTAGGGGAGAATTATGAAAACTGTTAATATATGGAAAATAAACACGATTGCAGCAGCAATCATTGCTGGTGGCATTGCGCTACCAACAGTGGCAACTGCCGCCGACGCGACGCTAGAAGAGGTCGTTGTAATAGGGTCTCGCGGAGCACCTCGCTCTGTAGGCGATTCACCAGTACCTGTTGATGTAATCAACGCCGAAGAACTTGGTAAAGCAGGCAGCAATGACCTTCTTATGCAACTTCAAAGCGCTGTTCCTTCATTAAACGTTCACTTACAGCCTATCAGTGATGCAGCCAGTATGATTCGTCCTGCTAACTTGCGTGGCCTATCTTCAGACAGCACATTGGTCATGGTTAACGGCAAGCGTCGTCACCGTGCATCAGTTATTGCCTTTCAGGGCGGTGGTGTTAATGATGGCTCACAGGGTCCAGATATCTCTGTAATCCCAAGTATCGCTCTTAAGCGTGTTGAGATTCTGCGTGATGGTGCTGCGGCACAGTATGGATCTGATGCCGTTGCTGGCGTAATCAACTTTATCTTAGATGATTCATCTGAAGGTGGAAGCTTGACTATTAAGCAAGGCGAGTACAGCAAGGGTGATGGCGCAAGCACAGTTGTAGCTGGCAAAATTGGTATGCCATTGACTGACGCTGGTTTTATCAACCTTAGCTTCCAAATGAAAGAGAATGATGCAACTTCACGTAGCATGCAGCGTCCAGATGCCCAGGCTCTTATCGACGCAGGCAATACGTCTGTAACTCTTCCTGCTCAAATCTGGGGTGCACCGATCATCGATGATGATGTGACTTTCTTTTTTAATACTGGTCTAGACCTTGGCAATGGCGCAAAAGCGTACGCCTTCGGTAACTATTCTGAGCGCGACATCGATGGTGGCTTTTACTACCGTAATCCTGATGGTCGTGGCGGCGTATTCACTAAAGGTGATGGCACTCGTCTGATTGCTGACGTTACAGGCGATATGTCTGGTAACTGCCCAACAGCGCTTGCGCCTTCTGATTATGCAGGTCGTGATGCAGTAATCGCAGATCCCAATTGCTACATTCTTAACCAAGCAGCACCTGGTGGCTATACACCTCGCTTCACTGGCAACATCACTGACTCATCTTTCACTATGGGAAGAAGCGGCGAGATTTCCTCAGGACCAATGGCCGGTACTGGCTATGACGTTAGTGGTTCGGTTGGTCGTAACGAAGCTACATTTGGTTTGAACAACACCTTTAACCCATCTATGGGTCCCGACTCTCCACGTGACTTTTCTACGGGTAGCTACATTCAGCTAGCCAAGACCTTCAATTTAGATATGTCGAAGGAATACGGTTCTATGAGCGTTGGTTACGGTGCTGAATGGCGCGAAACTACTTTCTCTGTAATTTCAGGTGAAGAAGCTTCTTGGAAAGCAGGAAAATATGCGGCCCAAGGCTTCAATGTAGGTTCTCATGGTTTTGCAGGTTTCTCACCTGATTCAGCCGGTGCGTTCTCTCGTCGTAACTATGCAATGTATGTTGATGTTTCAAACCAAGTTTCTGACAATCTATTAGTTCAGGGCGCGGTTCGTTACGAAGACTACACAAGCTTCGGTGACACTACTAACTATAAGTTAGCCTTTAACCTTCAGTTAACTGATAACGTTGCACTGCGTGGATCTCACAGTACTGGTTTCCGAGCTCCAACTCAGGGCCAGGCTAACGTAGTTAACACTCAGACTACTCTCGTAGACGGTCAATTGACTCAAGCGCAAACGCTACCAGGCTTCAAGCTGGGCGCAGGTAACCTGCAACCAGAAGAGTCTACAAGCTTTGCATTAGGTATTGTCGCTACTCTAGGTGAAGTTGAGTTGACGGCTGACTGGTTCAATATTGAAGTAGAAGACCGTATCGCTCTAACGAGTAATGCTGCACCTACTGCTGCTCAGCGAGCTGCTATGGGCGCTGCTGGTGTTCCTAACCCAGAGTTGATCGGTGAAGTGAACTACTTCACTAATGACTTCAACACTGAAACTTCAGGATTAGACGTTGTAGCAACTTACAGCACTAACCTTATGGGCGGTTCAACTGACTTCAGCGCAGCGTATAACTACACTGATACTGAAGTTTCTGATCAAGGTTCTGTCACTAGCGATAGCAAAGTGAAGCGGTTAGAGGAAGGCCTGCCGAATCATCGCGCAACTTTCACTATGAACCAGAACTGGGAAGATCTGAGCGCATTTGTTCGTGCTAACTACTTCGGTGAGTACTATGCAGTGCACGCTGACTGGTTTGGTACTGACGCTGATTCAGCTATGACAGTTGACGTAGAAGTGACTTACAACCTCACTGATAACTTCAACGTGTCTGTTGGTGCTCAGAACCTCTTTGATCAAAAAGCAGAGCGCATTGAAGGCTCAGCTGGCGCGGTAGCAGAAGGCGTACCAGGTAACGTACTTGGCGCAATCTACTACGAGACTTCGCCAATGGGTATCGAAGGTGCTTACTGGTACATGAAGGCTGGATACAACTTCTAATTAATTCGTAATGAATGTTTAGAAGTTTAGGTCAGGTCTTACGGCCTGACCTAAAGTCCACTAAAAAGGGTGCCAATTGGCACCCTTTTTTTTGTCCGTAATACTTCACCAAAAAAGGGTTGACAAAAAAACTCAAACCTATACCCTAGGGGGGTATGAGAGCCCTAATTATTATTCTATGCGTACTATTGTCTTCAGCCTGCTTTTCAAGGCCCATTTCCTATGTCGGCGGGCATACTCTAATGGCCAACTCCGGCTCTCTGACAGACAATATCTACTGGCACTACACACCAAATATTAACTACTCTGTAGGTCTGGACTATCAGAGAGACAAAGTCAGCAACGAATACTTTCCCTCAGCCAGATTTACCTACCTGATAAACCGTAAAAACACCGCAAAATCTCAGCGCAACCTATACCTTAAGACAGGCGTTGGTCTAAATGACAGCAACAACCATTTTTATTCGCTGGCCGGTGATTGGGAGACAAGACGACTCTTTACTAGCTTCTCACTTAAGCAGTCTTCGGGGGCCGGCTACGATATGTTCGAACAGTCAGTCAAAGTTGGTGTTGCGCCTTATCTGGGCGACTATGGTGACCTTCATACATGGCTTATGGTTGAAACAAAGAAAAACGATTTAGGCAACAAACGAATCACCTACCCAGTACTAAGACTGTTTAAAGGCGGGGCGCTGATTGAAATGAGCTATCACAAAAAAACTGATTGGGACGTACATCTAATGTACCGGTTCTAATCATTAACCAAGAGATGAGAAAATTATGAAAAATTTATTATTATTGAGCCTACTTATATCGTCTACAGCTATTTATGCTGGGCACCATGAGCCGCACGATATGGACAGCATGCATTCACATGAAGGTCATATTCACAATGAAATGGTCAATGGCAAAAATATCGATGTTGATGCACAACGATTTGATACGTTTATGATCGGCATAGACAATAACGCCGTTGCCGTCGTCAGCGTTCAAGGGATGGTGTGTGACTTTTGCGCTAGAGGCATTGAAAAAACATTTGGTAAAGACAAGCGTGTTAGTAAAATAGATGTCGACTTGGCTTCCGGTAAAGTGTTGTTAGCTTTCCCTGTGGCTGATGATATTGATAGCGCAGATATTAGAAAAAAGATCCTTAACAATGGCCTCAATACTACTGATATACAGATTGTCGGGAAATAAGATGCAAGATAATCACCTACAGGTACAAAAAACCAACTTTTTCTCCTTATTCGCCTCCACCTCGACGTTGATATGCTGTGCTTTACCTGCATTGTTTGTAAGCTTGGGGGCAGGGGCAAGCTTTGCCAGTCTAGTCAGTGCCTTCCCCTTTTTAGTCACCCTGTCACTGTACAAGGTGCCGATCAGTAGTTTTGCTTTCCTTATGGTCGTGGTCGCAGGAATCATTAACTACCGCACGGCTAGACTGCCCTGCCCTATAGACCCTGAACTAGGCAAAGTTTGCATGGAAACCCGCCGCCGATCACAAAGACTCTATTTTATATCAACGGGTATTTTCGCTTTTGCGAGCTTTTTCACCTATGTTGTCCCTCTGATAATATAAGCCAAGGATTCACCATGAAATCATCGTGTCATAAGCCACTTATACCTAATTTGAATCGCATCAGCGGCCAAATTAACGGCGTCGCTAGGATGGTCGATGAGGGCCAATATTGTATCGATATACTTGATCAACTGAGGGCTGCAAAGTCAGCCATAACGACCGTAGAGAATAAAATTCTCGAAAAACATATTCAAGAATGTGTGACTGTTTCACTTCAATCCCAAAAAGATGTCGATACAAAGATTCAGGAATTAATGCGCATACTCAAGCGCAAATAAAATGCCAATGTCGCTCGCTGTGCTTTTGGGTTCACAGCATTTAGTGAGTAGTCTTCAACCGTGCCTGATGTGCGAAGGCAAAACTCAACGAAAAAACACTGACAACACTAGCGATAACAATTAGCTTTTGAATGCTTGCCTGCCTAACCATTTCTTCCGCACTATCGAAGGGGTTTCCACCCATTATTTGATAGGCAACATAAGCCAGAACACAAACCAAGTAGACACCCGTAACCAGAGCAAAACGATTCGCTACCGAACTACGCAATAACACAATAAAATAAAGCAGAGATGCAGGAACAAGAAATCTAAAGGCATTTATTGCAAAAAAAACATGTAAATCAAGGTACAGATCATAGGGTGTGAGCCCTACTCCAGCAAAAAAGCTCGTACCCAAGAAAAATAGCGCGGAGCCAACTATAGCCAAGTAATAATTGACCCTATCTTCTCTAAACAATGCAGGCACATACAAAAAACCGATCCCAACTGCTACAAAAAGAAACATACCGACATTAAAAAAGAACGATGCAATAAAGTTAACGTCTCCAGAATGAGATTGGTAACCACCCAGATCACTTAAAAAATTGTGAGTCAAAGAATAGCCAACTTGGTTGACGTCATGAATATTACCTCCGGGATAACTATAAATGCCGACGCATACTGCGATAATAAAAAAACTCGATACAAAACGAAGAACACTTACTGTCCAAAAATGACTCATCCAATCCTCTCCTTGCTCAATTATCTAAGCGTACCAGAGGAATCCGCACTAATCAGCAAGGGTCGCTTGCTTTTTTTACGTAAATGATAATAATAACCGTTCTCATATAGTTTTTGACAGGATGTTGTAATGCCCCGACGATCAGCCCCTCTAAATGCTGCGCTTGGAGTAGTTTTTTCGCTTTTAGCTTTTGTGATCGCTCCGACTTTATCGTATGGCGATGAATTGAATATTTACTCTGCACGGCAAGAGTCGTTAATCAAGCCTTTACTGGATCGTTTTACCAGTCTAACCGGCACTAAGGTAAATTTGGTGACTGGTAAAGGTGATGCACTGCTGACTCGGCTAAGAAGTGAAGGATTGAACTCGCCTGCAGATGTATTGCTAACCGTAGATGCAGGTCGTCTTTATCGGGCCCAAAAAGCCGGTGTTTTAAGGGCAGTTTCTTCAGAAAAACTTAACCAGGCTATACCCGCTCATCTTAGAAGTACCGAGAATCAATGGTATGGCTTAAGTATTCGCGCACGCGTCATTGTTTATGCTTCGGAGCGAGTTAATCGCTCTGAATTAAGCACCTATGAGGCGCTTGCAGATCCGTCATGGCAAGGCAAAGTATGTATTCGCTCATCAAGCAATATCTATAACCAATCTTTAGTAGCAGGCATGATCGCCTCACAGGGTATGGAGAAAACAGAAGCCTGGCTAAAGGGTTTTGTTGCTAATTTTGCTCGCGCCCCTGCAGGTGGTGATCGGGATCAGATTAAAGCCGTTGCTGCCGGACAATGCGACGTTGCAATTGTTAATAGCTACTACCTCGGTGGAATGATCAACTCTGATGACAGAGGACAGCAAGAGGCCGCTTCAAAAGTAAATTTATTTTGGCCAAATCAAAATGATCGGGGCGCTCATATTAATATATCCGGAGCAGGTATCACGCAATCGGCAAAGAATGTAGAGTCAGCTAAACGACTACTAGCTTTTTTGGCTAATGATGAAAGTCAGCAATGGTATGGTGAGACAAACAATGAGTTTCCAGTGCGGCCTGACGTAGATGTGAGTAAAACATTACATGCCTGGGGCCCTTTTAAAGCTGATCAGTTAAATGTGGGTAAGTTAGGTCAATATAATGCTGACGCCATCATGGCAATGGATCGTGCTGGTTGGAAATAAAGTCAGCAATTTCAGGCTTTAAATTCGCTAACCGATATTCAGGGAGAAGTTGGCGGTTAGGCCTGTTAATTGTCACGGTCATTGTTGCAATACCGGTCTTAGTGATTATTGCTAGCCTTAGCCAACCCTTCTCAAGCGCATGGCAACACCTCGCCGATACTGTACTAATTGATTACATTAGCAACTCCTTGCTCCTTATGGTTGGCGTCGGCTTTGGTACACTAATTTTAGGCGTCAGTGCCGCCTGGTTGACCGCAATGTGTGACTTCCCAGGTCGTAAAATATTATCGTGGGCCTTTCTATTGCCTATGGCGATGCCTGCCTACATTATTGCCTACACCTATACCGGCATATTAGATTTTGCTGGACCTGTTCAAAGCACTCTTAGAGCAACATTTGGCTGGGGCTACGGTGACTATTACTTCCCTCAAATTCGCTCTCTGGGCGGTGCTATCTGCATGCTCTCTTTGGTGCTTTACCCTTATGTTTATATGTTGGTTCGAATCGCCTTTCTAGAGCAGTCTACCGCGGTACTAGAAGCCAGCCGCAATCTCGGTAAAAAACCTTGGCAGACGCTTTTCTCAGTCGCACTTCCCATGTCTCGACCGGCGATAGTAGCAGGCGTCAGCCTCGCTTTGATGGAGACGCTAGCAGACTATGGTACTGTGGCCTACTTTGGCGTTAGCGCCTTTACAACGGGCATCTTTCGGACTTGGTATGGGTTGGGTGAATTAACCACTGCAGCACAGCTGTGTGCCTTTTTGTTGCTATTTGTATTTGCTCTTATCATGGCAGAGCGCTGGTCTAGACAGCGTTTGCGGTTCCACCATCATTCTGCGAACAAAAAATTGGTGCGTATGCAACTGAATGGATGGCATGCCTACCTCGCATTATTAATCGGGTGCTTGATAGTAGGTATAGGTTTTGTAATACCCGCTATTCAACTCCTGATATGGGCGTCTAGTCGCTGGCAAGAGAACATCAATGGTGAATTTTTAAGCTTACTCCTTAATAGTTTCTCCCTTGCCGCAATTGCTGCAATCTGTTGCGTGGTAGTGGCGACATTTTTGGCCTACACCAAACGCGTTTTTAATTCTCGCGTAGAGCTTGGCGCAGTAGGTATTGCTAGCCTTGGTTACGCTGTACCCGGCACCGTCATCGCGGTGGGCGTGCTAATCCCTGTGGCATGGCTGGACAATAAAATAGATTTTTTAAGCAGAGCTTGGTTCGATATCCCAACTGGACTGCTATTAAGCGGAACCATTGGTATCCTTGTCTTCGCCTATGTCGTCCGTTTTCTTTCTGTCTCTTTAAATACTGTAGAATCAGGGTTGAGCGCTATAAAGCCGAGCATAGATGAGTCGGCTCGCTCTCTTGGGGCGGGCCCTGGACAAGTACTAAAACGGGTGCATCTCCCTATTCTGCGAAGCAGTCTATTAACTGCTACGCTACTCGTGTTTGTCGACGTCTTGAAGGAATTGCCAACTACGCTTATTCTTAGGCCGTTTAATTTCAATACTCTAGCAGTTCGCACCTATGAGTTAGCATCTGATGAGCGGCTTGTTGATGCAGCTCTGCCAGCACTAGCGATTATTGTCATTGGTCTCTTACCTGTGCTATTAATTACAAAAAGTATTCTAAATGAACGAGCAAGTCATGAATGATCAACTTGTTATAAATGAGGTTACCGTTGCCTATAGCAATGTCACCGCAATATCCAAGGCCTCCTTCTCTCTTGCCGAGGGTGAAATAGGCTGCTTATTGGGCCCTTCGGGGTGTGGTAAAACGACACTCCTAAGAGCCATTGCAGGTTTTGAGCCTGTCACTGAGGGTAATGTAAGCCTGCATGGAGAATCGATTAGTAACGCTAAATATACTCAGCCTCCGGAAGATCGCGAAGTTGGTATGGTATTTCAAGATTTTGCTCTTTTCCCACATCTTAGCGTTAGTAAAAATATTGGCTTTGGGTTAAGTAAGATACCCGCAAAGCAACGAGATGAACGTATTAACGACATGCTAGCACTGGTGAGTTTGACTAATTCTGCAGAGAAATTTCCTCATGAATTATCAGGCGGGCAACAACAGCGTGTCGCTCTGGCTCGAGCTCTAGCGCCCAACCCGAAAATTCTTTTACTCGACGAGCCCTTTTCAAACCTAGACGCCGAACTGAGAACGCAACTTGCTGCTGAAGTGCGCACCCTACTTAAGGAAAATAGGGTGACCGCACTTATGGTTACACATGATCAGGATGAGGCCTTTGCTATGGCCGATAAAATCGCGTTATTAAATAAAGGGAAGATCGTTCAGATCGATGCGCCCTATCAGCTCTACCATAAGCCCTCGAGTTTGTTTGCCGCTGACTTTATCGGTAAGGGGTCGGTCATCAATGTAGAGATTGATGCCGCAGGACTGCTAGGAAATAATTTGGGTAGCCTCTCAATTCAGACATTGCCAAAAGACATTGGCAATACGGTTAAATTACTGGTCCGCCCAGATGATGTGACCTACGACAAAACGTCGGATACCAAATTACCGATTATCTCTAAAGTCTTTCTGGGACCCAATTATCTCTACGAATTAGCACTGACCGATGGTCAACGAGTCCCCTGCCTGACACAAAGTCACATAGACATCCCCATTGGCGAGAGTTTACCCGTGCGTTTTGACCTGCGCCACGTCGTTATTTTTAACGGAGAGTAACAAGTACTCTAGAGCTTTTATGTTCTCGAACGATCATCGTAATTATCTAAAACGCAGATTATTGGGCGACAATTCAGATATAGATTTAACCCCCATCAGTCGCATGTCGCGCTCGATTTCAATTCGCATCAAATGCAGTGCTCGCTCGACGCCTGGTTGCCCGGCAGCAGCAAGGGCATACAAGTAGAACCGCCCGCCTCCGACTGCCTTAGCCCCTAACGACAACGCTTTAAGGACATGACTGCCGCGCTGGATACCACTGTCCATCACCACATCAATTTTATCGCCCACCGCGTCAACAATTTCAGCAAGCTGATCAAAGGGCGATCGACTGCCATCTAGCTGGCGGCCCCCATGATTTGATATCACTATGCCTGTGCACCCTATGTCCACTGCTCGCTTTGCATCCTCAACACTCATAATACCTTTTAAACAGAATTGGCCGTCCCAGAGTTTAACCATTTCAGCAACGTCGTCCCAATTCATAGATGGGTCGAGCATTTCATTGAGATATTGACTCACTGACACCGTCCCACCCGTCATATCAACAAAGTCTTCAATTTGTGGTAATGAAAATTTGGCATGGGTGAGATAATTAATTGCCCACCTAGGTTTTATTACGAATTGGTATGCCCCCGCTAAAGTAAGGTTCAGCGGCATTGAGAAACCAGTCCTTAGGTCTCTCTCTCGATTACCTGCAGTGATGGTATCAACGGTCAGCATCATTACATCAACACCTGAGGCTTTGGCAGTCTCCAGCATAGCCTTATTTAGCCCGCGGTCTTTATGGAAATAAAACTGATAGAACTGGGGTGTAGAGTGCTTTTTTCGCAGCTCTCTTAAGCCCACCGTACCCATGGACGAGACACCAAACATAGTGCCGAATTTGTCGGCTGCCGCTGCTACTGCACGTTCTCCTTGGTGGTGGAAAAGCCGTTGCAAAGCAGTGGGTGAGCAATAGATAGGCATTTCAAGTTTTTGCCCCATCACTGTGACTGACATATCGACAGTTTCAACGCCGCGCAGTACGTTCGGTACCAAGTCACAGTCATCAAAACTTGCGCTATTTCTACCGTGGGTTATTTCATCATCAGCAGCGCCATCAATGTAATTAAAAATAGGCCCTGGCAAACGCCTGCGCGCAAGTGATCGAAAATCATGAAAGTTATGGCACTGTTTTAAACCCATATAGGTTCTCTTGATTATAGGGAGCTTAATGCTCCTTTTCAGCGTGCGTATTACGTTCGACTAACAGCTGCTCACTAGGACCACCTCACCATAATATAGATAACGAAGTAGAACCAGTATAAGTGTGCCCATTATTTTGATGGGGATACTAACAGATCTACAAGATCCTAGGCTCTCAAACAATATGTACGAATAGTATGAAAGGATCTGTACACTTCGCTCCCATTATTGATCTAAAAGACTATAGATTTTCTTGTTGCGGTGACTCAACTAACTAGCTGGGCTATGATGGCTGGCTTATCAAAAGAACAAACCCTTAGGCGTAAAATAAAAAAATTTAGGAATCCTTATCAAGGCCAATAACAATTTATTGAGGCGACACATAATGAAAAGGAAGACATTTTATCTAGCCCTAACCTTACTTATTGTTAGCGTTACTCAAGGTTGCGAAAACAACACCAATCGCACTGAATCAAGTGCGTCCGTGCAGAATGTTACAGCGCCACGGGCAATGGCTGCCATTGCCATATCTGACAGCTACGGCGCACAGGTCAGCCAGGATATTCTTAATGCCGGTGGCAATGCAGTTGATGCCGCAGTGGCGGCGGGCTTTACATTGGCTGTCACCTTTATTGATGCAGGCAATATTGGTGGTGGTGGCTTTATGACCATTAAGATGGGTGATGAAATTGCGTTTCTTGATTATCGCGAAAAAGCGCCCTTAGCTGCACACAAAAATATGTACTTGGACACTGAGGGCAATGTGATTGACAATATTACTTTGATCGGCGCTCAAGCTGTTGGTGTGCCCGGCACTGTCGCTGGATTTTGGGAAGCTCATAATAAGTTTGGTAAATTGCCATGGAAAGATCTGATCAATCCAGCTATAAAATTGGCTAGAGACGGTTTTATGCCAGCTACAGCTCTCGTCGATAATGTTCATCGTTTGAAAGGCCAGTTTGTTGGCAAAACTAATTTTAATGCCTATTTTGAATCGATGAAGGTCGGCCGTTTATTTAAACAACCAGAGCTAGCTAAGACCTTAGGTCGTATCGCGGAAAGTGGGGCGGACGATTTTTACCGAGGTGAGACAGCGGCGCTTATAGTAAAAGAGATGCAGGCAAGTAATGGCCTGATCACAGAGGAAGACTTAGAAGGTTATAGCGCAGTTTGGCGTGAACCGGTGCGTGCGAAATGGCGCGAGTATGAAGTCATCTCTGCTCCGCCGCCTAGTTCAGGCGGCTTTGCTATTGTGCAATTGTTAAAAATGAAAGACTACTTAGGTGATTCCTTTCAGGGTGTCGATCATAACTCTGCACAGTACATTCACTTAGTAGCCGAAATGGAGAAAAGGGTGTTCGCCGATCGTGCTGAGTATTTAGGAGATCCTGACTTTTTTGATGTGGATATCAATACATTAATCAGCAATGATTATGTTTCCAAGCGTGCAGCCGAGATTAATCCGACAGCAATATCACCCTTAACCAGTATTAACCCCGGGCTAGAATCGCCCAATACCACCCATTATTCCATCGTGGACCAGTGGGGTAATGCGGTGTCTAATACTTATACCATCAACTGGGATTATGGCAGTGGCGTGGTCGTAGGAGGCGCAGGCTTTTTACTCAACAATGAAATGGACGATTTTAGCGCCAAGCCAGGCGTTCCGAATATATATGGTGTCGTGGGTAATGTAGCCAATGAGATTCAGCCTGGCAAGCGGATGCTGTCATCTATGTCACCGACCATTGTACTGAAGGACGGTGAAGTAGAGATGGTACTAGGCACGCCCGGAGGATCAACTATCTTCACTACTGTTTTTCAAGTCATTATCAATATTTTAGACTTTGGAATGACCCCTATTGAAGCAGTTGGAGCGACACGGTTTCACCACCAGTTGGTGCCTATAGATCTTATTACCTACAGCGGTTACACCATTGGCAGGCCGTTGCCAGAACAGACAATTAAAGAGCTTGCCAATAAGGGCTATCGGTCAGAGCCTCACGCTTTTGAGTACGGTGATGTTCAGATAATTGTGAAAGACGGCGACTCTTGGATTGCTGCTTCAGACCCCCGTGATCGCGGCGAATCAAGGGTTTTTGACGTAATCTCAAAAACCCTTGACCACTAGGCCATTAGAGCAAGTAACTCTTACCTATAGAGTTACTTGCAGTTTAATACCTATATTTCTCCCTGGTAATGGAACTTCGTCCTTCACGAAAGACGAGTGGTTTCTAGCCACTTCATCGAGTAAGTTTTTAGCAAAAAATGACACTCTTGCAGTCTGCTTTTTACCGAAAGTGAAGGTTTTAACTGCATTAAAATTCAACATGTTAAAGCCACTGGTAACCGTTTCATTGCTACCAAGATCTCTTTGAGACCCGACATCTTTTAAATCAAGCTTTAACTCCAGACCATTTTGGGCGTAGGAAATTCCATAAATATTCCGATCAGGAGTCATACGAGGGATATTGCTATCATCACGGAACTCTCCAGCGACTGAATCACGACCAAATGATAAAGTTAGGTCGCCGTCACCCAGTTCAAAAACGGTACCCATCTCTAATTCATAGCCGATAAATTGCGCATTCTGCTGCAAATAATTGGCCTTAATTAAGCCGCCATGATCATCTTCGTCATCATGCTCTTCGTGCACTTCTGCAGTTTCGTCTTGGAGGTAGATATAATTAGCGACATCATTTTTAAACAAGGTAACCGTTCCAAAAATACCTTCATGCTCATAAGACAGGGTTGCATCAAAGTTTGTCGATCGTTCAGACTCCAAATCAGTATTACCAATCTCCAAGCGGCCAGTGGCCAGATGCGCGCCGTTCATGAATAACTCCATAGCGGACGGGGTCCTTTCAACCATTCCAGCACTGACATTCAAGTCAAAGTTTTCATTGAGATCTTTACTAAGGCTCATCGCGAAGCTTGTCGCATTATAATCTTTGGAGAAGTAGTCCATCTCTTCGTCAGGATGTTCTTCCTCATGCTCGTCGTGATCTTCTTCCTCATGCTCGTCATGCTCTTCTTCGTGACTAATTGAGCCTTTTCGACGTGTGCGGTCATGTCGTATGCCTAGGTCAAGATGGAAGGAATCTACCTGTTTACTAAGATAGTAGCCCAAAGTCATTTCTTCGCTGACCGTTGGGTTCATAAATGCCTCTTCCCCCAAAATGGACATATCCTCATCGACAAAATTGATTGATATTTTTTGCAGAAGGTCATCGTTGGATAAGTCGAAAATAGCACCGTATTCTCGAGATTCATTACTGAACACTGTTGGTCCCTCTGCATGATCTTCATCACCATGCTCCTCGCCTTCATGCTCCTCACCTTCGTGCTCCTCGCCTTCGTGCTCTTCTTCAGCATGCTGTTCGGTCAACGAATAATCAGTATCTCTGATGAAATAATTGACCTTTTTCAACCAACTATTACTGACGATATATGCGCCTTCTAAATTGACCACTTCTGAGTCAGTCGTAGAGAAAATTCGCTCTCCCTCATGCTCTTCGCCCTCGTGCTCTTCTCCTTCGTGCTCTTCTTCGTGCTCTTCTCCTTCGTGCTCGTCTCCATGTTCATCGCCATGAAACGGAATACCATAGATGCTCTCAACACTGCTGACAGACACGCCGAAGTAGCCCCAATCGCCTACTTTAGAGACGCCCAAACGAAGTGCTTTGTTCTCAAAATCAGAATTAGACAGGAACCCTACTTCTTCTTCTTCATGCTCATCTTCATGCTCATCATCGTGGTCCTCGTCATGAAGTATGGCGCCAGTTGGAACATCAAAATTATCGAACTGAGAATCTTTATAGGCAAAACTGAAATTCAAACCGCCAAGATTATTTTGGTAAGAAAGGTTATGGCTATCGCCGTCATTAACCGACTGCGCTTCCAGACCAAGCTTTAACTCTGAGTCTGTGAAATCTTCTCGTGCAATAGTGCTATCAACAATATTAATGATGCCGCCGATAGTGCCATTGGCGTAGAGTAGCGAAGACGGCCCTCTGACAATTTCAATTTGTTGTATGTTGTTCAAATCAACATCGTTAACATGGTCAGCGCCAATTCCGCCAACATCCCTCACAACCATCCCGTTATTGAGAATTTTAACGCGATTTCCTGACATACCACGGATAATCGGCTGGCCAACGCCTGATCCATAGTCCGCTGATGAAACGCCTAACAGACCGTCTAATGATTCTCCTAGACTTTGAGAGGCATTGATTGAAATATCTTCACCACTGACCACATGAAGTGGATTTTCAATATCGCTTAATGTTTGATCGATCAAAGATGATGTAACGATCACTTCTTCTATTTCATTTGCAATTGCATTAACACTTAATAAAGCGCTCACCAAAACGGGAGCATAGATACGTGGGTTCATTAGAGAACCTCCTAAAAAATTTAAATTTAATGTTTAGTAGATAAAATTAAACTTAAACTTTAGGCGGTGCTCGAGAGAGATAGAGAGAGAATCTTGAACGTAAGGGCCCTGAAACAGGCTCTTGGGAAAATAGGTCAATAACAAAACTGGCTACAAGTACATCACTGGCAGAAGAAACTAGGGTGCCTTTGAATACATGGCAACTATCACACTCTAATTGTGCACCAAAGTTTTGGCCAAAAGTATGCGTCGAGTCGTGGGCTAGATTATTAGCCACGAAAAACACCGCCATGAGCAGCAGTAGCGCAGAATACTTTTTAAACCTAATCATTGACAAGACTACAACCTTTTAATGCACTGATAATTTTAAAGGTACTGACCTCGGCACTATAGAGAAATTTTATTTTATTGCAAGGCATAGAACATTACAGCTTGACAATAATGACTCTTAATTAACAACAGTGTTTTGACGTAAAGTCCTCCGCACAGCTGAAAATCAATCGTTTGCGTTGTGGATCCATATTTTCCAGGGTTTTGCGCATAAACGACAAGCGTGGGTTATTTTTCAATACACCCATGTGACGGCTTACAAACCGCCAGTAGAGTCCATCAACGGTATTGCACCAATCGCCTTTTTTATAGTCACTCATTTTTAAAATATAATTTGACCCACAAATGTATGGCTTGGTGGCAAAAATACCACCATCGGCAAAGGTTCCCATACCAAAAACATTGGGGGTCATAACCCACTCTGAGGAGTCTACATACATTTCCATAAACCAGCGGTAGACATTTTTTGGGTGCACCTCACACAATGTCATAAGGTTAGAAATAACCATCAATCGATTAATATGGTGGGTATAACCATATCGATCAGAGAAATTAATGGCATCATCCAACGGCGGTATCCCGGTATCACCAGAATACCAACTGTCTTTTAGCGACCCGCTAAAATTAAAGAAGTTACTCTGCAGTTGGGTCTCACCATGATGCTGATAGACCCCTCTAATAAACTCTCGCCAACCAATAATTTGTCGTAAAAAGCCCTCAACCGAATTCAACGGCACATCATACTCTGCAGTGAATTCTAGTACTTTATCAATAATGTCATTGGGCGTAATTAACCCCATATTTAGGGAAGGGCTTATTGCGCTGTGAAACATAAAGGTGTCATTTTGCAAAATTGCATCTTCGTAGATACCAAAATTTTCAAATTTAACCTTTAAAAAATAATCGATATTCTCCAGAGCATCTGCGCGCGTGAGAGGCATCCAAACATCATCCATTTGCCCTGGGTGATCAGAAAAGTTTGACTCAATGGTAACCTTTAACGATTCAATATATTGAGACTCTCTGGGTTTATAGCGCTCTGGTAAAGGTAGGCCCTTAGGGATTTTCTTGCGATTATCTTCATCAAATGACCATTTTCCCCCCAACGGCTTTTGATTATCATCCATCAATAAATTGAGTTTTTTACGTACCTCTTTATAGAAATTCGCCATGCGGAGAACTTTAGACTTACCGTTAAAAGCCAAAAATTCCTCACGATCTAGTAAAAACATCGGAGATGGTAAAATTGTTAAGGCTAAATTTTGTTGTTCTGCAAAGGCTTTAATTCTTGACTCAAATTCTTTGTCTTCAATTTCAAAAATCTTAAGCATTGTGACGTCATTTACTGAGATATGATTGACTAACTTCTCTTCATAGGTTTGACCAAAATCCTGATGTTCAATATCCAGATACTCAACATCACAATGGGCTGCCCGTAATTCATCGCGCTTTTCACGCATAGCGGTTAAAAACATCAGTATCTTTAACTTGTGATGTCTCTCATAGGTACAAAGACCTAGGTCCTCTGCCATAAAAATGCTATCAGCGCCGATAGACTTAATAATGTCCAAAGAGAACAGTTGGTTACCGAGAACAAGGAGGGTACTTTTAGCCATATTTCTTTAAACCTTTCAACAAACTATGGGATGCTCTTGTTTTACGGGCAGAAAGAAATATTAGCTTACTGAGAATTGAGAATTGAGAATTGAGAATTGAGAATTGAGAATTGAGAATTGAGAATTGAGAATTACTAACGATAAGGCCCCCTGAAAGATCAGCGGGCCTTATTTCGCAGTATTACTTGAAGTTTACTTTGTTGATAATTTGACTATCTACCATGGTACGAATTTCTTCGTAACCTTTTGAAATCCCGTCTATTTCATCTTCATCATCACCATATAACTTCATCCACTCTTTATTGATAGCGTTATACTTTTTTTCGCTAGGCTGCATAGCACCCATGTTTTCATAAGTTATAGTCAACCAAACATTTGGGCTATTTGCACTATCAGACGTATAGACCGAATAGTCTTCGATATAGCCTAGTTTCTTCTGTATCTCCATTCCTTTAACCCAGGTTCTGTTTAAGTTGACCAAGTAATCATCAAGATAATTTGGCTCAACCGCTACCACAGTTAACTGAATATGCTGTTCACTGGGACTGTAATCCTCATACACTTCAGCAAAACTACACATAGACATGGTAATTAATAATAGTATTAACAAGCTCTTCATAGTAATTTCCTTAGATATAGTGAGATCTCATACTAACCGAAAATGAATAACATAAACAACGTACATACTCGATTATTGCGCGAGACTGGTCATTCGAGTTATTTACTAGTCACGGTGTGTTGACGCGAATAAAACGCCAACTTATTGGCAGCGATAATCTCATCTATGTCTAGAATTCTGTAACCTCTAATCTCTGATTTTGAGTATCCAGTGTCATTCATTTTTATTATCTAGACCTCTAAAAAAAACCCTCGATCAAAAAGATCGAGGGTTTTAGATTTGCTAGTACAAACTTCGTATTATTTAGAATGAATAGCTAACACTCGCAGTGACAACTCTCGGCTGACCCAAAGTACCAATTGCAATTCTTGCTGGTTCTCCGCCGCCGGTTAAGCCATTAAAGCTAAAGTTATCGAAGGGCTCAAGGTCGGTGTAATAGTCTTCGCCGGTTAGATTATCGATATTAAGCATTAATTCCCATCGATCATTTTGTAAGCCGAATTGAACATCCATTACTTTGAAACTTGAGTTAGTCAAGGTATCCCAAGGAGCTCCACCATCCTGCTCCCCTCTATGGCTTAGCTGAAGGTCTGCAATTAACTCAAACCCGTTATCAAGCGGACGGGCATAGTTGACTGAAAGATTCCAACTCTCTGTCACTACGTTAGAGGTTTCTTTACCGCTAAGGTCTAGATCACCAACCATGGTGCCATTATCCCAAGTGGCATCGACCCAACCTACAGAACCAGATATTTGCAGGAATTCGTTAGCTCGGAAACTGGCTTCAAACTCAAGACCCTTTTGCGTGGAGTCGCCAACATTCAAGAGGGCTTCCATAAGAGTTCCACTTCCATCTGGGTTAGGCACAACGTATTGATAAATACGATCACTATAGTTGCTGTAGAAAAGCGCAGCTGTCAGGCTCCCGCGACCATCAAGACCCGACGCTTTCCAGCCTAGCTCATATTGGACTAGCTCCTCAGGGTCAAGTCCGAGCAGTGTTTTCTCCCCATTAGGGCCAAAAACAGGTGGAGCACCGTCAGCAATGCCATTCCACTGACCGGGCTCATAGCCCTGCGCTACTGAGAAGTAAGCAATGGCATCATCCGAAACAGTTTTAGTCATAGAGAAATTACCAAGAACTTGAGTATCTGATTGGGATGCTTTGTGGCCAATATCGACCGCCTCCCTTTCAGCTTTCCAACGGTCCAATCGCAGACCGAAAGCCACTTCCCACTCGCCGAGATCAATAGTGGCGTTAGCAAAACCCGCCACCTTACTATCTGTCTGGTCACTGGTTTCAAAGGGAACTGCAAAATTCATAAATTCATCAGCACCTAGAATTAGCCATCCCAGATCTAGCGTTGAGCGCATACTAGTTTCACCCTTACTCGTATAGAGACCACCCATCCACTGCACATTACTATCATTATTAGAAGTTATGCGTAGTTCTTGGGTCGTAAATTTATAGGTTTCGGGTCGATTGGTATAAATGAACCAAAGTTGTGTACCGTCAACATCTGTCTTTCGCAGACTGTCTGTATCAGAATAAGACGTTATTGATGCGATGTCATATCCATCTCGTTCCCAAACCATCTCCAGCGAAGCGCCTACAGTATCCCGATCGTGCTCTGGAAGATTATTGACATCCAATATGTTGGAGTACTGCATGTTAGCGGGCACTTTTCCTGTGTTTGAGTAGGCAGCCCCATCAATTAACTCTCGCGACCAATTATTGGCTGGGCCATCATACTCGCTATAACGTGCAGTGGCATAGATAGAAAATGTATCAGTGACGTTGCCCGCCAATGAAAGTCTAACCGCGCTCTCTTCGTATTCAGTAATATTCTTTGGATGGTTGGAGATTTGTCCGAATACTGGCGAAGGAGAGTTGGGATTAGTCATAAAGCCCTCATCAGTTCGGTTATAACCAAAAACTCTCATCGCCCAGTCGTCATTAAGCGGTAAATTAAGGCTGACCTCACCGTCGACTATGCCCTGTCCACCTGCTAATAATTTAACTCGTCCAGACATTTCGTCCGTCGTAGGGCGTTTGGTTACGTACTTTATTGCACCACCAATATTACTTCCACCATACATAGTGCCCTGAGGTCCTTTTAGAACTTCAATACGCTCTATATCGCCAAATCTCGAGGATGCATCACCCTTATAGATTTGTACATCATCAACGTGAAATCCAACACCCTGTGTCAAACCAAATGCTCCGATACCTCGAATAGAAACGTTGGGATAACTATCAGCACGCATCGAAAGGTTCACATTAGGTACAGCTAAACCAATTTTATTAAGGCCTTTAATGTTCTGTCTAGCCGCAGATTCCCCAGTAATCATCTTAATGGAGTCCGGAATTTCTAGCATACTTTCATTACGTTTACGTGCGGTGACAACGATTTCCTCGAGCTGCAGAGAGGTCTCGTCTGCAAGCGTTGTGCTTGAAAAGCCTCCGACAGCCAATGCAATAGATGTCATAGTCCAAAAACTTGAATTTTTTTCTCTTTTATTCATTATACTTCCCCCTAAAATAGTAACCAAAACAACCAACTCGCCATAGCTAAAGTTGCTTGAAATTCGCAATAATCTGTAACAAGACTACCGAAATTAAAGTGGCTTGACCCGTCTAGACACATACTCATAGACCATGATTCACCTTAATTTACTTAATCGTATCCATGAGCCAATAAGTTATGGTAGTAAGGGGGTACTACTCTAGAGTCCACGCTGAGTTGCATAGAACGGAGATGGAATTGAAGTGCATAACACGCAAGGAGCTATATTGCTGAGGGTTAGTACTTAAAAAGCACCTACCTACTTTTTAATAGGGGGCAATTAGTGGCTTATATAGTGTCACCACTGCTTATTTAACAGACCAAATATAGTATCAGAGCTCGTCACTCTTAACGCTAAAGCAACATGGCTTTCATCGGCATCTCGACGTGGTTACCCACGCCAGCCTGTTCATGAGAGAGATAATTGAGACAGGCAACACGCAATACAGAGCTCAGATTGTTCACTTTACCCGTTTTTACCATACCTTCACGATACAGCTCTGAAATAAACTGCGATAACTTCAAGCCTTGTTCGTTGGAAATTCGCTCTAACAAATCCCAAATGATGAGTTCTACACAAATGCTCGTAACATGACCATCAACACGCATTGATCGCGATTTCTTCTCGAACAAGGCTGCTTCGCCTCTTAAAAATATTTCACACATCTGATACCCCCCATACCGCTTTAGAACTCAAAATGGAAAAAATTCAATCGACACAAGTTCTACTAATGTCTAAGTCAGCATACTTTACATCAATATTTATTTTTGAACAAACATAACTATTATGACCTTAACCCCTTTTTTTTAAGAGGTTAATATCACGCCAAAAAAAGCGAGAAATAAGACATAATAGTCATTACTTGATTACAGATTAATGATAATAATTGCGCCAAGGGGAATAAGATGCTCCATAAGCGTTTAATTAAGAATTTTCTCTGGATGAATTAACTTCAAGTCTAGATTTACACCAATTAAACACACCATACCTCTCTGCCTACATTTCATGAACGTATTGCATAGGATCTGGCATGCGAAATATTGGCTACCTAGGTTTCATAGTCCATCGCTAGAATGTCCGCATTTTGTGCGAGCTTTGCTCCCACAGCAACATGTGCAGGATGGCTAATATAGCGCTGTAATGAACGCTTATCTGTGAGGGTTACGATAATTCCATGGGTAAAACCATTGGATCGATCGGTCATATTTTTCCCGCAGTAAATACTCGTAATATCGGTAATTAGATGCCCTAGATCGCTAACCTCATCAAGTAATTTCTGCATTTTTTTTTCAGAGCATTGATTTTTTTTCTTTAACCAAACTATATGTTTAAGGGACATAAATTATCTCAGAAATCACGCATCGGAGAAATAAGGGGTGCCGCTAAAACCTAATCGACACCCAAGAAGTACAGTAGCCAATCCCTCTTGGCTAAGGAGGGTAAACCTAATAGCTAACTAGTGAACTTTCAGCATCGTAGATGCCAATAAGGTTGTATCATTTGGATTGCTGCTAGGTATTAGTTCTACGCCAAATGCTGCTGCTAGCTCTTTATACTCCATCCATGAGAGTACGGCAGAGATTGGTGTCCCTTTCCCTTCATCAAAAATAAGAGGACCGTATACATTAGCGGTATAAATCAAATCTTCGTCGGTCACCCGCTGGGTGGCATCGTGGCGAGCGCCCGATGGCTCGAAAAACCATACACCTGGGCCATAACCCTCGGGAGGGCCGGCACGATAACCAATGTGTCCATTAAGAACAAGGAAATCACTAGCACCAATGTGAGTGTGTCCAGAGGCAACTCCATTCTGTCGCACAATCAATGAGATATAACCATTATCTTCACTAACCCGTAGAATTTTCAAACCAATATCAGGTAAATTAGGGAGAATGACCCATGGCACCTGCTTAGTGTCGACGAAGTGAGGATGATTATAGTCTTCAGAATTTGCTGCTTGACCCTGCACTGGGTCAACCAATTTTTGGGCGTTGTGCCCAGTAATTGCGAGTGGCTCAGGAATATTTTTCAATTCCTCTGGCCGATCTTGGATACAACCCGATAGAGTGCTAGGTACAAGCGTCACGCCATTTTGTCTAGCCAATCGCATAATATCAAGACTAGTTAAAATGCTTTTTATCATTTGCTGCTCATCCAAAAAAGCGACGGCACCATAAAAATTCGCTAGGAACTCCGACTCCTCATCAGCATGCATTGCTGCGACCTTTGAATTTGCCGAAATATAGCCCCAAGTACCCGGCGTCAACTGGCTTTTCTTATTATCCTGTGTATAAGTAATGTGTCCAGATAATAGCGTTAGATCCATTCCACTTAGATAAACCGCCGCTGGCATTCTTGAACCAGCATCGAGTTTGACAATAACTGAATAGGAGCCCGTTTCAGCACTAGCTCTCATAGTCTTTACAGACATGCCTGGCGCTTCTTTGATTGCGATCCATGGCAATAAGTTTGTATCGACGCCCCCCTCTATACCGGTAGGGTTATAATCTGGATTATATTGTTGTGTATCTTGACTCATAAGTTACCTCACGCAGTTAATTCTTTTTAATTATATTTCTTGCAAAAATTTAAACTAAAACTAGTCGTCTTAGGTAGTAGATGAATACTACCTGAGGGCTTGTTATGCTGACAATACAAACCTCCCATTTCCAAATAATTAGCCCCTAGATTTGTAAAATAAACGAGCTACTCATTCCTGTCAGTTGCCAGCCACAGCACTGGTAATAATCTTAGAGGTGCCCTGTGGAGATAGCACTTCTATCCAATAACCATCTGGATCTTTTATGAACGCTAAGCCCTTCATCGATCCGTCATCGGGACGCTTAACGTACTCTACACCAAGTTCATCGAAGCGCTCACAGGCGGCATAAACATCTGGAACTGTGATACCAATATGTCCAAAACCCTTGGGTTCCTCATTCCCAGAATGGTAACCACCAAAATTATTGTCTGCTTCGGTGCCCCAGTTATGGGTCAGTTCGATCGCACCTACCTGATTAAACACCCAAGCAACCTTAGCCGGCCCAGATTCTGGCGGTTCTCCAACCAGTCCATTCTCATAAGCGAGGAAATAGAGTGAAAATTCCATAGCAGCAAAGTCATATTGATCGAGTAATGTCATACCCAACACATCTTGGTAAAAAGGGATAGAAACTGATGGATCTTTGATGCGGAGCATTGTTTGAGTTAGTTTGTAATCTTGCGTAGAAGGATTAGTCATTTTTTAAGCCACTTATTTTTATTTTAATGAATGCTTTATTGCTTGTTGTCTAAGAAATAAAGCACACCATAGTCTTACTAGTCTCTAGGAAGGTGCGCAAACACGCTGTTAGTTACACCTCCATCAACAACAATCTCATTACCTGTTATGTACTGGGCTGCTTCGGAATCTAAAAATAACATCGCGTTAGTGATGTCACTAGCAGTACCCAGCGAGCGCAAAGGTACGCCACTACTGCGCTTATCACGCACCTTCGGATCTTCAAAAAAAGTCTTCGACATCCCCGCATCAATAAAACCAGGCGCTATAGAATTGACTCGAATACCCAAAGGACCCCACTCAAGTGACATTAATTGAGTTAAGGAGTGGAGTGCAGCTTTGGTAGCTGCATATAGACCAACGCCTGGCGCAGGGTGAATTCCGTTGACCGAAGTTATATTAATAATGTGTCCCGAACCTCTAGCGATCATGCCCTTAGCCGCAATTCGCGAGCAGAGACTTGGGCCTAGCAAATTAGTCTCTATCACTTGAGTATAGTCTGAGACTGTTTGTTCATGCAGCGGTCCTATGCGAACAATACCAGCATTATTAATCAACAGATCGGGTGCCTCACCGAATTGGGCAAAGGCTGCTTCTACCGCCGCGTTATCACTTACACTAGCCACTAAAGGTATGGCATTGCCAAGTCTGCTCGCCGTTGCTTCAGTCTGCTCCCTATCGATATCCATAACGCCAACTTGATAGCCCGCTGAGATCAAGGCAGATGCCATATCTGACCCCAAACCGCTAGCGCCACCAGTTACAATTGCTCGTCTCATAGATACTCTCCTCGGGGTTCGATATCACCCATTAATTAATACGTAATAGGCGTCTTGCATTGTCGGCAAGCAGCTTCATCCATTTAGCATTGCTATCGACCTTATGCTGATCCCAACCAGCAAAATTAGTCCCCAATACAAGATGATTTGTTCCTAGCATGTTGGTTACAAAATCTAATACCCGTGGATCATTAACATGATTATCAAACCATAGCTTTGATACATACGTCTCGAATGCCCCGTCTTTACAAAGCGTCTCACTCGCCCAAGGGCGACGCAATCCTGCCTCATTGAGTCGGCCCATCAGCATTGGAATGGCGCCACCAGCATGGCTAAAGCAGATATCTAACTTCGGGTGTCGTTCTAGCACACCACCATAAATGAGCGTGGAGATAGCTAACGTCTCCTGAGCAGCAAAGCCTGTCAGTATATCAAGATCATACTGGTTTAGATTTTGATCGCCTCTAGGTCCGTCTATGCCTGCAGGAGCCGGGTGGATAAATAGCGGAACGTCTAGTGTTACTAATTTCTCATAGAATGGATCTAAATCAGGGCTATCTAAGTGTCGGCCAATATCAGTTCCTATATATGCTCCAATCAAGCCTAATTCTGTGACCGATCTATCTAATTCATTGCAAGCTGCCGCAATATCTTGCATGGGCAATGCCGCTAGGCCACGGAAGCGTTCTGAATACGCATTAATGCGTGCTGCCAGCGCATTATTGTGCTGTTCGCAAAAATTAATAGCATCAGTGGCAGCAATAAAGTAAAAATAAGTAAGAGGGTTTGGCGACAACACCTGACAATCTATCCCCGCTGCATCCATTCCTGCTAGGCGAAGATCCATGTCCATAAAAGCACTGTTCTCATACTTCACACCATGAAGATAATAGTCGCCGATACGAAACCACGGCTTGTTATCTTCGCTGAGCCCAATTTCAGGACCAAATATACCAGCCTGATGCATACTCTCGGGCAAGACAATGTGAGCATGCACATCAATAGTTTTTGCATTCAACATTGTAGTGGTCAAGAGTCCTCCTAAATGGTCTGTGCGCAGCCGCCATCGACTGGTATAGCAGCACCAGTGATGTAGCTGGCAGCTGGTGACGCAAGAAAAAGTGCAACTGCAGCAATTTCTTCAGGCTCCGCCATTCGCCGTAATGGGATATTCGCAATCAACCCGCTGGCCAGCTCCTGTCGGTCTATGCCTTCAGCCTGGGCGCGCGCTTCAATCAACTGATCTATGCGCTGAGTCTTAGTCCAGCCAGTACAGATGGTGTTTACTAAAATATTATATTTCGCAACTTCATTAGAAAGTGTTTTAGCCCAGCCCAGTGCGCCAAGGCGCAAGCTGTTAGACAGCAGCATAGAGTTTAACGGCTGTTTAACCGAGTAAGAGGATAAATTAATGATCCGGCCACTCCCAGAGTCTTTCATTCCAGGCAAAACTCGGTCTGTCAGACGAATCGCGGATCGTAAAGTAAGATCAAAGGCCGAGCCCCATTGTTCATCATCGATACTGTCATGATTGCCCGAGGGCGGCCCCCCAGCATTATTAACCAACACATCTACTGCGCCCCACTGGCTCAATACATTATCCATCATATTATTTATATCGTCCGCCCTACTAAGGTCGGTGACAAATGAAAGTACTGGCTTACCGGTCAAAGCTTCAATTTCCTGCCGAGCTATTTCTAATTGCTCGACCCCGCGAGCACAGATTGCCACCTTTGCACCCGCTCGCTGAAAAGCACACGCGGTAGCTTTGCCAAGACCAGTACTCGCAGCACTCACTAGAACGCGCTGACTCGATATATCAATATTCATAGACTAATCTCCAGCTGGGGCAACGAACCCGTTGTCATTATTTATTTTGGGCTAATTCAAAGGTCAATAAATCATTGGAGTACTGACCTACTTGCCAGCCAGGTATAGACCAGTCACTTGGCAAAGGTTGATCAGTATTGACTAACTTCCCAGCCTTAAAAACCGCTTTAATATTCTTTTTATGCCCCATTAAACTGATATCTTTCTCGAGATCTCCCTCGACTAGGACTAGATCTGCAATATAGTTTTCTTCGATGCGACCAAGTTCTTTTTGAAGACCAAAAATACTAGCTCCAGCCTCAGTTGCACAAGCAATAGCCTCCAAAGGGGTTAGTCCCAGATGCTCTACGAATAAGCCCATCTCTCGATAATGCCATTCGCCATATGGAGTTACAGAAAAACCGCTCTCACTCCCGCACATTAAAGGGACCCCAGCATCGTAAGCGCGACGTATCATAGCGGCACTTTGCGATATTTCATTTCTGAATATCTTTTGCAGAGCTGGGTTTGACCCAATTTTATCGCCATGCTCGATTAGGTTGGCCAAAAAGGTAAAGGTAGGGACCAGAGGAACCGCTTTATCAATCACCGCCTCGAGAGCCTCCTCATCCATATATGAAGCGTGCAATATCATGTCAAAACCGGCGAGCGCAGCGTCTCTAGTACTAGAAGCATTGCGACAGTGGCCAACGACCGGAATCCCTAAGGCATGTGCTGTGTCACAGACCAGTCGCAACTCATCCAATGTCCAAGCTTGAATTTCTCCATCACCATGCTTTGGAGTTTTGCGAACTGGAAGGCCGCTGACATGCACCTTGATCCAATCACAGCCGCCTTTTACCTGGCTGCGGATTTCACGAACGATCTCGTCGGCCGTCTGAACGATAACAGCATAACCAAGCTTGCCGCTATCGGGTAATAACCGGCCAGCAGTGCCACCAACACTGGTAATCAAAACATTACCACCAGTCGCCATGCGAGGCCCTTGCACAACCCCAGCTTCCATAGCATCTCTAAGATCAACACCAACATCAAATATGCAGTCAGCATCAAAAAAGCTCGTTACTCCAGACCGCAATACCTTTTGTGCATTTACTGACGCAATAATACTGGCAAGCCCCGGCCTACGATGGAAAAACAGTTCATCATTGGACTTAGGCCGATCAAAGCTGATATGGCAATGTGCGTCAATAAGACCTGGGATAAGGGTGCAGCCTGATCCATCAATAATATTGACGGTCTCTATAGATTTGGCAGCGGCGGTCGCTTTATCACCAAGCGCAACTATGCGGCCGGCCGAAAAAAGCACAGCAGTAATCGACTGCTGCCCCGCCGAGATGACCTTAGTATTGTTAATTAAAAATGAGTTGTCCATTGGTTAATTCCCTTGCAATTCTTGCCTGTGGCTCGCCGAAGCATGCCTATTTGTCTTCATACGATATGCGTGTGGGGCGTTGCCAGCTATCATAATCTCCTTCCATAAATGACGCTATCCAGCGATGATAATTTTGCACTGCTGGTTCGTTGCGACCAAAGATGAAGCTATTGTTGGCAGCCGAATTTAATCCTGATTGTATGGAAAAGCCAATTCCATAGTCTTCTTCTCGAACGGCCTTCAATGTCAACGCACTAAATGCCTCTGTGGCTGCAATCTGCTCTTCTGTTTCTGGCTTTTGTGCTACCAACACTGTTTGACGAGTAATTGTCGTGGCGGGCGTTTCCCCAGGGAAAACTTGGCTGACTAGACAGTGGTCACCGAGAATTCCGGAAATAGATAGGTTTGGAAATCCTGAGTGGATGAGGCGGATATGCTCTTCAGGCTGCCACTCGGCCTTGGGCTGTTCGACTAGATCGCGTAGCGATTTACGCCCAAAGGTAAGACGCTGATGAGGACCAAAAGTATCTAGCACTAACAAGTTTCCTACGGTGTACTTGCCTACAGTCTCTCGATGCACAAGTTGATGATGATAAGCTTCCAAGTACCCATCCATTGTAACCTTCCAGCCTGGACCGGCTATATCACGCTGTTCATGCATATACCAGTTAGAGAGATCTAATGTGTCTAACTCGCCTCCAAAGTCACCCAACCAATTATCGATATCAAATATCTCGCCAGGTGTTAGGCAAACCCACACAATCCCAGATTTTTCTTCACAATGAAGCTGAGTTAAGCCATATTTATCGTTATCTATATCTCCAAAGGTATTGCCGCCATATCGACCGATTAAGTCACCTTTTTGATTATAGCTCCAGGCATGATAGGGGCAGGTAATCATTTGCTGGGTGCCTGATCCTTCTCGGCACAACTGCGCACCACGATGACTACAGACATTAAGCATGGCCTTGACGCTCATATCGTCACCGCGGATAAGCAAGACAGGCACCCCCATAAGAGACATTGCGCGGTAGTTACCTGCTTCAGGAAGTTCAAGGCTAAGAGCTGCTGCAAGAGGTAGATGCATAAAAATACCCTCTACCTCAACGGCATATCTATCAGCATCCCGATAAGCAGATAAAGGGATCTCCATGGTTGATTTAGCTTGATCTGTGGTTTTATGGATGAAATGTTCTAATGCTCTCTCCGTCAGCGCGATAGCCTCAGTACTCATAACTCTTCCCCGGCCGCAAATCGTCGCCAACTGTCCAGGCTTTCAGGAAAATCTGCCGCATGCCAAGCCCCATCAATATAAACCCTATCAGTCTTGTTAAGGCCTTCATTATATTTGGTTACTGGAACATAATAGAAAAAGTTGATCTCTCTGCGACTAAAGCGCCACACCCCTTTCTCACGAATGTAGCTATCCTTGTATTTCATAGCCGCGAGGCTCACAACACCATTTGGAGTCGTTTCTGCATGACTATAAACAAGGCCCGTAGCGCGGTCAGCATTACCAGGGTCAATCGTTGCATGAACATCGTGGGTCCAATGAAATCCCGGACCTCGGGTTTTTAAAATGGCGCTAAACATATCTCGAATTGAGTCACGGCCCGTAGATACCATGGCCCCATTAGGTGAGCAAAAAACCGCATCCTTAGAGAATAAATCAGTCAATCTAGGAATATCATGTTCGTCACACGCAATGGCATAAGCTGTTGCCAGAGTTCGAATCGCCTGATGTGACTCTAGATGATCTAATCTTTGCAGGATACTTTCAATTTCCTTCATCTTTTTTCCCTATCATTTAAGCTTAGAGCCACAGTCTTCCAGCATACTTATGCTGCTGTTAGTCTAACGAGCTAACTCAGGACCATGCCATGTCACATTATAATGGTAGCTATCGCATATTTCGTATTGGTAGTAAGGGAGTGCTACTTTTGAAGCAGCTTCGATCACTACTATATCCTCAGAATTCTCCGATGCCGGCAATTAGTGCTAGTGAATCTACTGAGGCTTGCGTTGCCTAGAAGATAATTACCTTACCAACTGCCACCCATTCCCAAAATTGATTCTCAGCTTCTAAGGGCCCTACAATAGACGACCGCCAAAATTTTTGCCACCAACCGCGATGTAAAATAAGTTAGTTTTCGCCAAACTTAGTCAGCATTTGCTCATTTGACACGTTAACATAACAAAAAGGTCGAAACTTCGCAGTTAAGGCATTATGACTAGCATCTTGAGTCATATATCTATGGCTAGAAATGATTCGAAGTTATCGCTCCATTTGCTCTATCGATGCCGTGTAGTGAGGCAGAGAAGCTTTAAAAAACAATGCAGCAATCGGAAGCGTCAGCACTCCCGTGAGAGATATGGACCAATTTAATGCGCTGGCATCGTCAAGGATAAAATCGGTTATAAAGGCTGTCAACTGAGGCCCCAATGTCAATCCAAATATCATCATAAGTAGTGCGAACACAGCCGTTAACTGGCCTCTTAGGTCAGCTCCAGCCATTCCACCAACTGCAAGTAAGCCCAGTGTAGCGTAGGCGCTAATAAACATGAGATACAGCCCTATCAAGCACCATGAAAGAAATACTGAGGCCATGAGAGGTGCCAAAAATATCATAGGCAACGCCAGCAAACTAGCATAGATAGCGGCTCTTACTGGGGCGTCCTTATGGCCTTTGGCGCTTAACCAATCCACCGTAAATCCTGCCAGAAAAGTGCCCGCTATTGAGCACAGAATAGTCACAATTCCTAATGTTGCTCCTACTTCGGTGAGAGTCAGATCAAATGTTCGCAGCATCATCGTGGGGCCCCAAAATGAAAACGAGTAAAAGATCATAGACATAAATATAAATCCTGCAAACATTGGTACAAGGGTAGCTTTGTGGTTATTCAGATGAAGAATAATCGCCTTCTTGCTCTTCTGGGACTCTGATCTATGCTGCATATGCATTCGCACCGGTTCCTTGAACGAGAATGCCGCAACCGCAAGAAGTAAGCCAGGTACTCCTGCAATTAAGAAGACGGCTTGCCAAGGCTTAATATGACCGATGAGCGGCAGGGTCACACCACCGATCTCGGTCAAATAGTCAATTAAGTAACCTCCACCCAGCAGACTGATACCTATTCCAAGATAAACACCAGAAGTAATAATAGCCATGGGGGTCCCACGCTTATTAAGAGGGTAATAGTCGCCAAGTAATGACACGCTGGTTGGCGCAACTACAGCCTCTCCAACAGCGACGCCTATACGAGCACCAAATAGCTTAGTGAATGTATTGGCAAAAATAGCCGACACCGTCATAAATGACCAAAGAAAGATACCGCTACCCAGGACCCTATTCCTCTTCATATGATCTACCGCATAGCCAATGGGAAGCGCCATTAACGCATAGAACAATGAAAAGGCTGCCCCGCCCAGTAGAGCAATTTGCGAATCTGAAAGATCAAAATCCTGCTTAATAGGCTCAACAAGCATGGCGGGTATTTGTCGGTCGACAAAGGCTAACACATTCGCTAACGCTAAAATCAGTACCGCATTACGCGCCTGTTTCTTAGGGGGATAGTCGTTTTTGGATGAGGAAGTATTCAAGGGAAAATCCATTTTATTGTCATTTTTATTTTTCCTATACTAGCGAATCTATGCGATAAAAAATACAGTAACCAACGATATGGTTTTCTTCTAAGGGCCCTGATTTTAGAGCCTTTTCGCTTGGCTCTTGCATCCCATACTTTCGTTAGTCATAGATTTTAATATTTCGCTTCTTGATCTCGTGCGATGAGCATATATTGAATGACATGCGATAGAGCACGAGATCATAGGAGTTAGAGTGTGCTTAAAGATTGAGATTAGCTACTCAATATTAAAATCTCTAGAGTAAAAGTAATTAACGCCTTCCCCCCTCGCAGCATAGTCAATCATAGTGCCAGCCAGCAAGTTGGCATTGATGCTGCGATACCGACTTAAACGCCCAAATAAGAGGGGATCAACAAATTTAGACAAAATCTGGCCCGTTTGTTCTCCCATTCTTTTTTCCTGCCTATGGCCAATCAGCAATCCAGGACGATAAATATTGACGCTTAAGAAACCCAGTGACTTTATTGCCTCTTCTAATTGCCCCTTCGTCCGTAAATAAAAGTTCTTTGAGTTCGCGTTCGCCCCCACCGAAGAGACTAGACTTAACCCTGTCGCACCGACTTCTACAGCTTTTTTCGCCACCGCAAAAGAATACTCAAAATCGACGATTCTGAAGGCTTCACGGCTGCCCGCTGTCTTGATGGTGGTACCCAAACAGAGGTAGAGATGATGACAGTATGGCAACTCACCGTTGAGCAAAAATTGCTTAAAATCTATCTCTAACATTTTGGCATTCGCCGGCAGATCATCAATCTGCCGTCGTGCTAATGCCATTGGCCTATCTCCACGAGCCGCTAATTGACTGAGAATACTATTTCCCACCAATCCTGTAGCACCCGCAATAATAGAATGTGTCATTTAATTCTCCTAGCCTCACGGGTTTGGCATCACTTCTAAGACAATACTCGCCGAGCTCAAAAATACCCATAGAAAGAGTAATATTCTTGGGAGCATAAAGTGTACAACTAAATAGCATCAATATTGGTTGTTCCTTACAATATCCTCAGACATTATTTTTTATTGAATGCGAGAGTCATTAGAATGGATGATTTGGATTGGGCAGAATTTGAGCGCGTTGACTTGAGAGTCGGAACAATTATCGCTGCGGAAATATTCAAAGAGGCCCGCAAGCCGGCCATTAAAATGAGTATAGATTTTGGCAATAAGATAGGTGTTCGGAAATCCTCTGCACAAATTACCGACCACTACACCCCTGAAGATTTAATAGGTAAACAAATTTCAGCCGTGGTTAATTTTCCTGAAAAACAAATTGGCCCAATCATGTCCGAATGTTTAGTAACAGGGTTCATTCAAGAGGATGGTAGTGTAATCCTTGCAGTTCCTGATAAAAAATCAAAGAATGGCGCGCGACTAGCATAATCGGTCGATTTAAAAATCTTAACGTTACGTTATTAGGGTCAGAAGAATGAAAAAAAACGCTAATTTATTTGCTCATTTTCAGCATCACTTCCCAGACGATCTTAATAGCCCTCTCCTAGTGACTGCTGATGATCGTGAAGTCTCTTATGCGCAAGCGGATGAGGCGTCTAGTCGCGTTGCGACTTGCTTATTATCAATGGGCGCCGCTGCGGGTGATCGCATCACCGTGCAGGTGGAGAAGTCTGTCGAAAATCTGTTTCTATATCTTGGATGTCTGCGGGCTGGGCTAGTCTATCACCCGCTGAATACAGCCTACACAGCATCTGAGCTGGAGTATTTTTTAAACGATGCTGAACCCACTATTATTGTTTGTGATAGTAATTCAGTAACTATCATTGAGTCAGTTATTCCTGACATTGGTTTAAAAGCCCTACTTACTCTCAATGCAGATGGTACTGGAAGCCTCATGGAACATGCCAAAAATGCGATTGAAAACACAAATATAGCTTATCGCTCTGGCGATGATATGGCCGCGCTGCTCTATTCTTCGGGCACAACCGGACGCCCCAAAGGGATTATGCTTAGTCACAATAATCTTCGTAAGAATGCAGAAGTTCTGGTCGATACTTGGGGGTTTTCTTCCTCAGATCGGCTACTTCACATGCTGCCTATCTACCATGTCCATGGTTTATTTGTGGGTCTAAGCTGCGTGTTAATGAGCGGCGCCAGCATGTCATGGCATACCTCCTACAATGATGCTGTAGCGATAACTGCAATGTCCGAATGCACCGTAATGATGGGCGTTCCGACGTACTACACACGACTTTTAAATAATAGTCGTTTCAGTGAAAAGTGCTGCGCTAATATGCGCCTCTTTATATCTGGGTCCGCACCGCTTTTGAATGAAACATTTAACGAGTTCGAAGCGCGCTGTGGTCATATGATACTTGAGCGTTATGGTATGTCTGAAACCAATATGAACACCTCTAACCCTTTACATGGAGACCGTCGTGCGGGAACCGTAGGACCAGCACTCGCTGGTGTTTCTGTCAGGGTTGTTGATGATCATGGCCAAGATACAGCAGTGGGTGATATCGGTAATTTGCAGGTTAAAGGCCCAAACGTATTTTCCGGATACTGGCGGATGCCAGAAAAAACCGCTGAAGATTTTACGTTAGATGGGTTTTTCAATACGGGTGACAAGGCCTGTATTGATGGCGATGGCTATGTGTCGATTGTTGGTCGCTCTAAAGACTTAATCATCTGCGGTGGTCTCAATGTATATCCAAAAGAAGTTGAGTTTGTTGTTGATGATATTCCAGGAATCAAAGAATCTGCCATTATTGGTGGGGCTCATGCTGACTTTGGTGAAGTGGTGATTGCGATATTAGTAATAGAAAGTGACATTAACCATGACAAATCATCTATTGAAAAAGACGTTATTGCTCACTGTAAAACTCGACTAGCTAACTTTAAAATACCCAAAAAAGTAGAAATAGTAGACGCGCTTCCACGGAACGCCATGGGCAAAGTACAAAAGAACTTATTGCGTGATAGGTTTGGAAAATAATGACTCAAAAAAAGCCTTCACTCAGAGCTTATGCACCAGTACTTTTCGCTAAGTTTGATGGCTCCGGTTTAAGAAGGATGGGATAGTAACCTTATGAATATTTTCCTTGCTGCGCTAATCATCAGCATGGCCTCATATTTGGCCATCGGTTGGTATGCTGGTCGCAAAGTTAAAAATCTTGATGATTACTACGTCGCGGGTCGCAATGCCCCGACCCTTCTCATCGTAGGTACTCTGGTGGCCAGCTTCATGAGTACCAATGCCTTTCTTGGAGAAATGGGTATGTCCTACCAAGGTCATGGCCCATTAATCGTGATCATGACAGGTGTAAACTGTCTGGGGTATATATTCGGGGCGCTTTTTTTTGGCCGCTATCTTCGACGTAGTCGCGTTCTTACAGTACCTGAATTTTTTGGTCAGCGATTCCAGAGCCGACGGTTGCAATCCCTCGCAGGTTTGACCATCGTCATAGGTCTGACCTGCTATTTAATGGCGGTAACCTGGGGTGTGTCTCTTATCGTTTCTAAGGTCACTGAGATGCCTGCCTGGGCATCTATTGTCTTGGTCTGGATAGGTTATACAGGGTTCACCCTATATTCTGGTTCTAGAGGTGTGATTCTCACCGACACTGTGATGTTTTTATTGTTCTCGAGCGTGGCTCTGGTCGCACTCTATTATATTATCCAATCAGGCGGTGGATGGTACGTCAGCATTGAGCAGTTAGCTGTCTTCCAAGATAAGCCTGGAATTATTTCATGGCATGGTGTTATCGGCGAAGATTCAAACTGGAAAACCTCTACCGATGCGCTTATTTGGGCGCTCATTTTGGGCATAGCCTGGGGCATTGTCGTGGCTGTGAGCCCATGGCAGACGAGTCGCTATTTAATGGCAAAAAACGAGCATGTGGTCATTCGTTCAGCCTGCGGCGCATCCATCGCAATGTTCCTGCTCTACCTTATCAACAGTTATGCGGCGGCGGCGGTCAATCTCAGCAACCCAAATATAGACCCACCAGAAGGTGTCATGATTTGGGTGGCTATGAATCTCATGCCGGCTATTTTAGGAGCAATGCTAGTGTGTGGTATTTTAGCGGCCGGTTTATCTTCAGCCTCAACCTTTCTTTCATTGATTGGATTTAGCGCCAGTAATGATATTTTTCAACGCGCTAAAAATCCTGAAACGCAGCTCAAATCAACGCGTTATACGATTATTATTATTGGGTTGGTCGTTGTCACTTTATGCTTAATTTTACCATCGAACATCTTCTGGATTACCTATTTTGCAGGACCTGTATTTGCATCATCGTGGGGCGTTGTTGCATTTATGAGCATCTGGAGTAGCCGTATCACTGAGGCTGGTGCTTTTTGGGGCATGCTCACCGGATTTTTAGGCAATATTGCAGCGAATTTGCTGGGGGTATTTACTGATGTTAAATTACCTGTCTACCTCGACCCCATTTTACTCGGCAGCGCCTGCAGTTTTATTGCTGTATTCACAGTTTCTGCTGTAGGTACTGTCAGCGTAGAATCAAAACTATTTCGTGAGCGTTTACATCGACTACCTGAGAAAGACAAAAATAGAACAGAAATCGCTCGCACACTGCTTTGGCCAAAAGCCATGATAGTCATCGGTTTAGTTGTTATGGCATTAATGATCAATTTTTATGCCAAGCCCTATCACTATGCCCTTCAGAAAAATAGTGAATCTCAATCGGAGTTACGACCATGAGTGGTGAAATGTTACTTGCGATCAGTTATGGTTCCGTGATGATATTAGGTGGCTCCTTCATTTGGTGGCACATCAAGAATTATTATGATGACTAGACAGTGAGAATGACTAAATCTGATCGTCAATTTTATCCCTTAACGCTGCGGCATGATGGAGCTAGAAGATTATCTTGAAACCAAGACTTTACACGGATTGTAGTTCTCAATTGCACGCTGAACTTAGCACTTAAATGCTTTATTCATGTGCCCTGTTAGAAATTCGCCGATCTCACTAATGGATTGATAGGCCTCAGGCAGTTGATCATCCCATTCAAAAACGTGCCATAGATCCTCCCATATACGAAGATCAACAGACACGCCTTGCCTACGTAAAATGTTCGTCAATTCAGATGATTGACTCATCAGTAAATCACGGCTGCCACTGGTAATTAACGTCGGTGGAAATGTTTCATCAAAATCGCCATTAATTGGAGAAATAATCGGATCATTGAGATCATTTTCACCGGCATAATGTTTAGCGGCGAAATTAACATGCTGGGCTGTGAGTATTGGATCGCGACCATCATTGGACGAAAGGCTGTCCCCAGAATTAGTTAAATCACACCATGGTGACATCAATGCTGCTGCACTTGGCAGTGACATACCTAATATTTTGGCTCGCAACATTAAGGCTAAACAAAAATTCCCACCAGCAGACTCCCCCACGACCGCAAAGGGTCTCTGACTCAGCTCTCGATAAACTGACAGTCCATCATCGATAGCGGCAGGCCATGGATGTTCTGGCGCCAACCGGTAGTGTGGAATAACTACAACCGCGCCTGTAATTGATGCTATTGGCGCCGCGATAGTGAGATCCTCAAATGGACTACCAGAGACATAGCCACCCCCAAATCCATAAAGAATTGGCCAATCTGTTTGTGTATCTGGCGGATACACAAACATGCATGGAGTGCCGCCAATCGCTTTCATCTCGGTCGTAACATTATGCTGTTTGAGTACTCGATCAACCGAAGGCGCAATATTATTTTTAGTGGTAATCCGCAAGCCATCAAGATTTTGGAGAGAGCGGTCTGCCAAAGGTTCTGACGTCTTAGCCAAAACCTGTCTAGCCTCAACGCTGATATGACGTCTATGTTTCAATCTGCTGTATCACTATAAGAGCCTCAGATAACGCAAGGAGAAATATTAATACTCACCACTTAAAAGTGGCTCATCAGTGGATGGAATAGTTTACCTAACATCCCATCTGCTAGTTGGGAGTATAAATATATTCATCCCCTTCAACAAAGTCTTCTGCCAAGGTCTTGTCGATCATAACAGGCAGTTGCGTTGTGGGTAAATAAAGTGGTCCGTTAGATTCTGCCTGATGCTCAGTCAGTAAATCCTTTAGCTGTTTAACAATATCAGGTCGACTGGCAGCTAAATTGTGTTGCTCAGTTGGGTCTGCCGCAAGATCAAAGAGCCAGTGTTGCAGTCCATCAGTAGGTCTATCATTAACTTGTAATTTCCAGTCAACATGACGCACCACCTGATAGTGTCCGCTTTGCCAAAACAAATTTTCACGAGTCCAGTTGGCTGTATCTTGCTTAATCGCCAAAGGTAGTACATTAAGTCCATCTATCACTACATCTGTCGGTTGACTAACACCCGCAGCGGCGGCGATCGTGGGCATCACATCAATATGGGTTATAGGGGTTTCAACCACCGTGCCGGCAGCAATTTTACTCGGCCATTTGATCATCATAGGAACGCGCAGTCCGCCCTCAAACATGGTGATCTTCCAACCCCGATAAGGTTGATTGACCTCAGGAATACCAATGTAGCCGGCACCACCATTGTCACTGGTAAAGATAACTACCGTGTTGTCCGACAGGCCCTCCTCTTCTAGTGTCTCTAAAATACGCCCGACGCTCCGATCAATCGCTCGAACCATTCCGGCATATACGCGTTTTCGATGCGGCTTTATATCGCCCACAGCCTCATAATCTTCGCGAGTAGCCTGCAGCGGCGTGTGCGGCCCCCAATGGGCAAGGTAGAGGAAAAAAGGTCTATTTTTATTGGCTTTGATAACGTTGACTGATTCATCTGTCCAATAGTCCGTTAAGTAACCCTTGGGTTTGAATCTGTCGGCATCACCTGAATTGAACGAATTAGCATAGGTCATTGCTGCCCAAAGGAACTGATCAATAGGGTCAAAAGATAATCTTGCATTAACAACATTAGGGTCGTCCTCCGGAAGATACAATCCACTGGCCATTAATAAACTGTCGTCAAAGCCCTGTTGGTGTGGTGCCATGCCGTTGGTACGACCCAAGTGCCATTTACCCACATGTGCCGTGTAATAACCGCTCGTCTTGAGCATTTCAGCGACCGTCACCTCTTCCGTCGGCAGGCCTTTGTACTCATAGGCTGGGTGCGTGGCCTCCAATGCGTCATCATAAAAAGCAGGTGGAAGATTGTTATCCATTTGTTCAGAGATACTGCTAACCATTTTCCCCATACCTGCCGGTGTGGGGGTAAATTCAAACCGGGTGCGGGTGGGATATCGGCCGGTCATCATCATTGCTCGGGAAGGCGCACAGGTGCTAGCACCTGAATATGACTGGGTAAATACAGCCCCCTCTGCGGCCAACTGATCGATGTTTGGCGTTTCAATGAGCCCACCGCCGAACGACGATATGTCGTTGTAACCTAAGTCATCAGCAACAATAAGAATAATGTTGGGCACAGAGTCATCTTTCGCGCTGTCGGCAACTATAGGACCCTGTTGCCAGGGAATTTCTCTTGCTGGCCCAGTATTAATACTTGCGAATCGGTACTTAACGAACGCAAGTAAAATATCTGTACGCTTAACCCAAGCCACGGAGCCTAAAGCTATCGCTATTATTAATAGTACGAGTAAGGTTTTTTTCATTTCGCTACTCCGAACAACACCAACATCAACATCAACATCAACATCAACATCAACATCAACATCAACATCAACATCAAATAAATTATGGACATTACCTCGTCAAAATTATCCACTTAATCTTTGATCGGGTAATACTACTCTAGGGTAACCTTTACATATTGGCAGTACTTGTGTCAATTTTATGCTGGCTGTTTTTGATTGCAACTAAACGTAACCTAGATAATTGTTGAAGTGACGATGGAATGCTACTATCAAATACTTGAAAAAACCCTTAGCTTATTGAGCACAGAGAACCAATTGAGGTCTAATTTATTATGATACTGGTCAGCAAGCTGTTAAGAAATATGGCGCTAAGTATGCTCATCCCGCTTTTAAGTGGCTATGGTATGGCATTGGAGTCGGCAAACAATGCGCCCATTGTTCAACCCGGCGCACCCGGGCAGCCAACACGCGATCTTGACGCTGAAACTGCTGTAGCGATCGCCGACTCCTCCTATAGCGTGGCTGATGTGCATTTCATGCAGGGGATGATTATCCATCACGATCAAGCACTATTGATGTCTCGTCTTGCTCCTGAAAGAACCAATAATCAAGCTATTCTTGATTTAGCCGGTCGTATTGATGTGTCTCAAGACGATGAAATAAGCTTCATGCAGGGCTGGCTAAACGAGCGTACAGAATCAGTGCCGGATACCGGCGGTACTCATGCAAAACATATGAGCCACACTATGGCTGGAATGGCCTCTGAAGAACAGATGGCACAACTATCCAGATCAAAAAGCACAGACTTTGATCAATTCTTTTTAACCCTCATGATCAACCACCATGATGGCGCAATAAAAATGGTTAAAGATCTCAGGGAACAGTCTGGGTCTGCTTATGACCCACAACTAAATGAATTTGTATCTGATGTCGCCAATGATCAAACAGTAGAAATTGAGCGCATGAATAAGCTCCTTATAGGGCTTTCCAGTGATCCGCGAGCCGGACTGTCTGCAGGACTCTTTAATGCCGAAGAAGCCATCATGAATATGCAGCTGGTAGCAGCTCAGCGGAAGCCCCCGGGATTTTTTGATCCGGCTAATCCTTCAGCCCGTGGTAATAAAGACGCAGATAAAGAAAACGATACAGAAGAAGAGGACGAGATAAAATCCAAGCCTGTTGAGGAGACTGCAGACGCGAAACGTTATCCGATGCTTAGTTTTTATAATACGGATATGGCGTTTCGCGATGACCTTCTTGTTACCGGTAGCTATCACGGCTTTAATATTTATCAAATCGATGAAACAGGTCTGCCAATCCTAGCAACCTCAGTGGTGTGCCCCGGTGGTCAGGGAGATGTATCCATCGTAGGTGATTTGCTGATCATGTCGGTTGAACAGACGCGAGGACGCCTCGATTGCGGCCTACAGGGTGTGAGTGAAGATGTCAGTATGGAACGCTTCCGTGGCATACGCATCTTTGACATATCCGATTTAACGCGCCCGCTGCAAGTCGGTGCTGTACAAACCTGTCGAGGCTCCCACACGCATTCAGTGGTAGCTGGGCCAACATCCGATGGCAAAATACTGGTCTACAACTCTGGCACCTCTAGCGTTCGCGAAGAAGAAGAGTTAGAGAACTGTATCGACGGCACGCCGGGGGATGATCGCACTGCTCTTTTTCGTATCGATGTGATTGAAATACCCATTAATGACCCCTCAAAATCACGTATTATTGATAGTCCTACTGTGTTTTCTGACGCAGAAACCGGTGCTTTAGCTGGACTTTGGCGTGGAGGTGACCATGGCGATGACACCCAAGAAACCTATCGCACCGACCAATGTCACGACATTACCGTATTTCCAACCGCAAACTTAGCTGCAGGCGCTTGCTCTGGAAATGGCATACTTTTTGATATTAGTGACCCACGTAAGCCGGTGAGAATTGATGCGGTCACTGACGCCGGCTTTGCCTACTGGCATTCAGCCACCTTTAACAATGACGGCACTAAGATTCTTTTTACCGACGAGTGGGGTGGCGGTGGTCGAGCACGCTGTCGTGCCTGGGATCCAATGAACTGGGGTGCCGATGCCATCTATGACATCATTGATCAAAAGCTTAAATTCCAAGCTCACTATAAAATGCCAGCACCCCAATCAGAAACAGAAAACTGCGTCGCTCACAACGGCGCTATTATCCCCGTCCCTGGCCGAGATATCTTTGTGCAGGCATGGTATCAAGGTGGAATTTCGGTCGTCGACTTCACTGATTCCTCTGCTCCTATTGAGATTGCCTACTTTGATCGTGGACCTGCACATGCAGAGGAATTGTTAACCGGCGGATATTGGTCCGCGTATTACTATCAAGGCGCTATTTATGGCACCGAAATTGTGCGCGGGCTAGATGTGTTAAAACTACTACCCAGCGAGTACCTCAGTGAAGATGAGATAAGTGCTGCTGCTATGGCCTACCCCACAATAGGTCCAAAGCAGTCATTCAATCCTCAGCAGCAAGTACCCATGACATGGCCAGCAGCCCCTGAGGTAGCGAATGCTTATATCGATCAACTCCTCAGGGCCAACAAGATCAATAAAAGCGCCGGATCTCGTCTAAAACAGCTACTCAGCCAGGTTCGTAACGCTATGGATGCTGGCGGTGACAATACGCTCGCAAGGAAACTGGTACGAGTCAAGATATCAGCGACAGACGCAATAATTAGCACTCAAACAGCTAATCGACTTAACAAATTGCATGACGCACTCAAAGGTATAGCCAAAGGTCTTGAAAACTGAGGTGAATTATCTGTTTTAATATTGATCGCTAGCTAGGCTAAGACGTTGGTTGATTTTATAGGTTTTGCTAAACCACCCCTCGCCTTTTAATTCACCACGATTTATTTTCTGTAGCGCTTGGTACAAGTCTAATAAATCATCGTGCGCTAAAATAGGTGCTCCTGACGTTGACTCACGATGAGCGGTCAACAACCTTGTTGTATCATTAATAATACTTAGCAATCGTGCTGCTGTGTGTTCATAGTCGTCTAAATCTGATCCAGGTAACATTGCATAGAGAAGCCCGTCATAAATGTAATCACCTGCAAACAGTAAATTTCTCCGCTCATCCCAAAGCATTAAGGAATCTGGCGTATGTCCTGGCGCATTTAGTATCTTTAGTGTGCGCCCACCCAGATCTATATGCGTATTGGGCTGCCACCATTCACTGACATTTAACACAGGGTTTTTAACATTCTCCAAAAACCCTAAATGTTGCATGGATGATATTTTGAAACGATTTTCTGTCGCCCTTGCTCGCGTTGAAGGCACATCAAGCATTGCTACTGATGCAAAACGATCATGATTGCCGACGTGATCATAATGCAAGTGAGATGCTACAACGGTGACAGGAAGATCAGTTAAAGACGCAATGACTGGCTTAATATCTTTCAATCCAGGGCCTGAGTCAAACAATATGGCACGCTCATCACCAAGGATTAAATAATTGTAATTAACCTGCCAATATCGCGGTTCACCAATGGCGATCGTCTTGCCATCAATATATTCAACAGTAAAGTAATCATCAAACCATTTCACATGTTGCGGCTCATCCGACTTTTCGTATAAAGCCGGAGGGCCATCAACAAAACCTTTCACTGCAAATACTAACAACACCCGATTTGACCATACTGTGGCCACAAACATTAAGAGTGCGAATAAAAATATTTTCTCTTTCATCTTTAGGTCGCACTAGAGAGTGCTTGACCTTTTTAACCATCGCATTTGAATTATTATACCAACAACGTAGATCAACAAAAATGCCTTATGAAAACCAAGCACTAAAGGATCATCAAAAGAATCGACAAAAGAGTCACCAACCGGCAGACGTCTTAAAAAGTCGGTGATTGCTGGAATCATATGAAAAAGTAATGTGCTTGAATAACCCAAGGCTTGGAAGTATTTGGAAAAGTCGCCAAAAAGCTTAAACTTTTCCATAATCACGCCACCACTAACCGCTACTAGGGTTAACACAGCCAGCCAGTGAGCAATGCCAAAGCCACCCTGGTTGTATATCCCTAAGGCTGAGCCTGCGACAATCACAGTTACTAATACATATAGTTTACCTGAACGGTGATCTAAAGAAATTGCTTTGTATTTATACAATGTGTAAAACGCAGTTACCAATGCAACTACTCCAAGTATCGTGTGAAACCAACCTAGCAACGTCATCTCTGGCATAGTTATTCTCTCAAGTTCGCTAAATTAAATAGGATTATCAATTTACTATTTGTGGGGGTTTACTAAGTACTTTGCCCCAGTGCCTTGTTTTGCGTAAGCCTTAATAATGTCCGGCTGTAGCATTTCCTCAAAAGATATTTCCTGAGTGTAATGGCTGGCAAAGGTGGTGGTAATCTCTTTGGCCACTCGCTCGCGCATCTGCCCGAAACGTTCCATACCTATTCTACCAATCATTGGGGTCAGCAACCAACCGCCTAAGCCCCACTGCATGCCAAATGATCGGTTTAACACTGTTGGTGTTTGGTCAAGCCCACCATAGATGTAGACCTGCTTGTAGATATCAGACCCATAGCGGCTGTATTCTTTAGCCATTTTGTTTGCAGCTATTTCCATTGCCGCGAGTATCTGTCCTGGTAGTTTACCTTCGTTACCACCACCTGTGGCGTCAAAGCCTAGGGTCGCACCGGTCGTTACCAAAGCATCAACTAAATCTTTCATAAAGTCAGCGTCACTAGTATCACACACATACTCGGCACCCAGATCTTTAAGAACTTTTACTTGCTCAGGTTTTCTGACGATATTAACCAGTGGAACACCATCATCTTTACAGATTTTAACTAACATTTGACCAAGGTTAGACGCTGCAGCAGTGTTGATGATGGCTGTATGATTTTCCATTTTCATGGTTTCAACAAATGCTAATGCGGTCAAGGGGTTGACGAATGAAGATGATGCTTCGGCTGGCGTTGTACCCTCTTCCATCACCAGACAGCTCTGTGCTGAAACACAACGATACTGGGAATACATTGCACCCCCGGCAACACCCACTGTCTTACCGATCAAATGCTTGGCATTTGCACCTGCATCGACAACCACGCCACCGCCTTCGTTTCCTACTTGCATGGACTCATCTAATCTTGGCTTCATCGCGCCCATTAGTCCCGGATGTATTTTCATTTTTGCTACGGTGTTATCACCAGAACCTGAAACACTCAAACTATCAAGATCGGCTGCAAAACTTATCAGAAGCCCAAGATCCGACGGATTAATGGGCGACGCCTCTACTTTAATTAACACTTCATTTTCTGAAGGCGTCGGCTTTTCTACCCTAGCAATAGAGATTTCCACATTCCCTTCACTAGTTACCGTTGATCTAATTTCTGTTGAAGTCTGTTCTGACATACTTGTTTTCCCTTGAGATGATTGTCGATGACGAAGATATCGCCCTTTGACGGTATGATATATCGACTAGGGTGATTTAAACAAGTAGACAATATTATCATACTGGTATATAAATACAGACTATGACTAAACAACTAAACAATCCAATTGCAAACTCCTTATGGCTGATTAGCGGCAAGTGGAAAATATCTATTATCTACAATTTACGCAGAGGCCCCATCAGGTTTGGAGAATTGAAAAGAATTTTGTCACCCATTACCCAGCAAATGCTAACTAAGCAACTACGGGAAATGGAGAGAGATCAATTGATTGACCGTAAGGTGTTTGAAGTTATACCTCCTAAAGTAGAATATTCTCTCACTCCATTTGGTCAATCTCTTAATCCAGTTTTAGACTCTTGGTGCAAGTGGGGCACAGAAAATCAAACATTGATACAGACCATATTTGATGACAATTTGGCTTAAGAAAAAGTGTTTGCAGTTGAATCCAGTGCCTCGAGTTATGGACGAGTCGAAAGCCCACTAATAGTTCATCGATCGAAATAAAATACTTTTTATTTCCTCTAAATAGTGTCGCCTAAACTAGCAGGATAGCTAGTACACAAGATCGAAATAATCTGTGATTATCCGGTCTTAATCGAAAGTTATTTCCACTATGAATGTGTTTAGAGGCTTTTGATAATATTAAGTTTAAAGGTAAGCCGCAACGCTTATACACTCAGAATCCATTTCATCAAATAGACCAATCGGCGAGACAATATATGAACCAAGTATCTGACAGACTCCATCATGTATTCAAAATTCAGTCCCAACATAAATGGGTTAATAAAGTATCAAGCGCTGAACAACGCATTGAGAAACTACTTAAACTAAAAGCTGTGGTGAAGTCTAGAGAAGACGACATAGTACAAGCACTGCATGCTGACTTGCGTAAAGATGAAGAGACAGCGCGAAGTGAAGCAACTCCAATTTATGGAGAGGTTGATCAGGCTTTGGCAGAACTCTCTAATTGGATGACCCCCATTAAAGCTGACCCGACGCCTTTTGTTGACAGCCGCGCCAAGATCACACGTGAAAGTCGAGGTGTTGTTCTCTTATTCAGTCCGTGGAATTACCCATTTGCACTTCTTTTTCAGCCATTGGTATCCATCATCGCAGCCGGAAACTGCGCACTGGTTAAGCCCAACGAATTGGCTCCGCATGTTAGTAAGCTCGCCGCAGAAATCATTAATGAGGTCTTTGACGAAAAAGACGTTGCGGTGTTTGAAGGGGGCATTGATCTCGCAAATGAAATGCTGGATTTGCCAATAGATCATATTTTCTTTACCGGCAGCCCTGCGGTTGGAAGAATTATTATGGCGGCGGCAGCCAAACATTTAGCCTCTATAACACTTGAACTAGGTGGCAAAAACCCAGTGATTGTGGACCGTACCGCCGATATCCAAAGATCGGCGGCGACCATTGCCGCGTTTCGTAATATTAACAATGGTCAAGTCTGTCTCTGCCCTGAGAATGTTTGGGTCCCTGAAGAAATGGCAGAAGAGTTTATGGCCATCGTACAAGGTGCTTTTCAGGCCATGTTTTATACAGATGGGGAGCTTAACCCTGACACCAATGGCAAGATAATTGATGAGCGTAACTACCAGCGTGTAAAAGGCTACATCGATGATGCCCGTGAAAAGGGAGCCACCATTGTTTGTGGTGGAAAGGGCGACCCCAAATTGCGTTCAATCCACCCAACCATCATGACTAATGTACCTGAGAATGCCACAATTATGGGCGAAGAGACCTTTGGCCCGATACTCAATATTTTTACCTATAAAGATGTGGATGAGGCCATTACCCATATTCAACAGCAACCCAAACCTTTAGCTCTGTATATATTTACCAACGATGATGACTTTAGCGAGATGATACTTAGTAAAACATCCTCAGGCGGTGTCACGGTCAATAATTGCCTCATGCATGTGGCCGTACCTGGAATGCCTTTCGGCGGGGTTAACAGCAGCGGTATCGGTGCTTACCACGGAGTATACGGTTTTAACGAGCTATCTCATCAGCGATCCGTTTTGTTTATGTGAAACAATTTAAGCTGCACTATTAAAGTTAATCAGAGGATATATGAAACAAAACGAAATGGACGAGGATACTTATAATCTTTATCTTGATACATTAAAACGCTATATCAAAAATAGAATGGTGCCAGCTGAAGATGAGGTGATAGAGGCGAATGAAATCCCAGCCCATATACTTGGGGAGATGCGGGATCTAGGGATATTTGGTCTCAATATAGCTGAAGAATTTGGTGGCGCGGGCATGAGCGCAAGCCAGTACTTGAATGCTCTTACTGAAATATCCTGGGCTGCACCTGCGTATAGATCGATCATGGCCATTGGAAACGGTATCGTCAATACAGCTCTGACAAGAAACGGTAGCAAGGAGCAGAAACAAAAATGGCTCCCATCTATTGCCAAAGGCGCTGTGGCTGCTTTTGCCATAACTGAACCAGGTTCGGGTTCAGATAGCGCTGCAATGCGCTCAATGGCGGTTAGAGATGGCGACCATTATGTGCTTAATGGCGTAAAGCGATATATCAGCAATGCCCCTTTTGCCGATGTCATTCTAGTAATTGCGCGTACATCTCATGAGGACCTGCCAAAGAATGGCCATATTAGTGCATTCCTTGTACCCACAGATACCCCTGGAGTCAGTATCGGCAAGCCCGATAAGAAAATGGGACAGCAAGGTGCGCAGATCGCAGATGTTATTTTCGAGAATGCGCGCCTTCCTTTGTCTGCATTGCTGGGAGAAGAGGAGGGGAAGGGATTTCAGATTGCGATGAACTCCCTGAACAACGGGCGACTGTCCGTCGCAGCAGCATCTTTGGGCTCATCCAAACGAGCTCTTGATAGCGCTATCCGCTATGGCTTGCAACGCACCGCCTTTGGCGAAAAGATAACAAGCTTTCAGCTGATCCAGGCTAAGATCGCTGACTCTCAGGCGGATATTTATGCCATGGAGTGCATGCTTCGCGATGCCGCCTCCAAACTAGATCAAGGTCTCGATATTCGGCTTGAAGCGGCATGCCTAAAAATGTTTGCTTCCGAGGCTTGTGGCCGTATTGTTGATCGCGTGGTACAAATATACGGTGGAGCTGGCTATATACAAGATTATGATGCGGAGCGGTTTTTTCGAGATTCCCGTCTCTATCGAATTTTCGAAGGAACCACAGAGATCATGCAGTTGGTCATTGCCAGAACAGTTTTACAAGAATACGAAAAGGGCCTGAACTAACAATCAGAATAGCGGCGCAACTTTAGTGACTGTTTAAACCCAATGCATCGTTTTGCAGAGAAGACAACACTATAAGCATTGATTAACTACCCTATCGTGTCAGAAGCATTCCTTGCTTTAATCGAGGCCTACTTTCGCTCTCTTGATGATTCATCTTGGTGTCATTCGAATGCCACCGTCCATTCTTATTGTCTCACCATTGGTATAGTCGCTCTCAACGATATAACAGGCCAAATGGGCAATTTCTTCCGCCCTTCCAAGTCGTTTAGGGAATAATACAGTTGCTTCTAGTGCATTAAATATGTGTTCCGGCATCTTATTGAAAATGGGTGTGTGGATCAGTCCCGGAGCAATGGTATTTACACGAATACCATGCTCGGCAAGATCTCTTGCCAAACAAATGGTCATACCAATAATACCTCCCTTAGAGGCTGCGTAGGCAGACTGACCTATTTGACCTTCATACCCGGCGACAGATGCGGTATTAATAATCACACCGCGGGAACCACATTCGGTAACAGGTTTCTGGGAGGCCATTTGTACCGCTGCTAAGCGAAGTACATTAAATGTACCAACCAGGTTAATATCAATCACCTTTTTCCAATGATCTAGAGGGTAAGCAACGTTTTCACGGCCCACTGTTTTGTGGGCTCCGCCAATCCCGGCAAAATTATTACAGATATGAATAGCTCCAAAATGACTAACGGCCTCATCTACTGCAGCGGCGACATTATCTTCCTGAGTGACATCTGTATGGACATAAATAGCCCCATCGCCAAGCTCTTCAGATAGCGCATGGCCCCTTTCGTCATTCATATCCATAATGACCACTTTCGCACCCTTCTCAACATAACTTCTCGCCGTCGCTTCACCTAAGCCGGATGCTCCACCAGTTATCAAGGCTACTTTGTTTTTAATGTCCATTATCGATCCTTTCGTGTTAGTAAAATTCAAATGAGGGTTGTTTATAGCTTACGATGAGGTTGTGAAACGCTGATTAAGCAAGGATTAAGCACAAATACTGCTCGCCAATGACTAAATCTCAATGATTAATTCTTTTTAGCAACCGTTTGGCCGATTTGAGATGCGGTATATCAACCATTTTACCGTCCAACTGAAGAGCACCCTTACCAGGGTTAGCTGCAAATAATTCAATAATCAGTTTTGCATTATCCATTTCATCCTGAGTGGGTGAAAATGCCTGATTGATTGGATCAACTTGTGACGGATGGATAGCCAATTTACCGGTATAGCCTATGCTACGGGCTGAAGCACACTCTGCCTCTAAACCCTCATGATTGTCGATTTCAGTGAACACGGTATCTAGTGCCTGCACTCCCAACTCTCTCGCTTTAGCCAGGCACAAGGTGCGTACTAATTCGAAAGGCGGCAAAAAATTGCCCTGCTGATCACGGTTTGCTGTTGCGCCTAGTTCTGTTGCCAGGTCTTCTGGACCCCAACTCAACCCAACCAACCGATTAGAGGTGTTGTTGATGCTATCGAACCCAAAGATACCTCGTGGAGTTTCCGCCGTGATTCCAATCACTTTGGTATTGCCACCTTTAATACTATTCTCAGATTCTAGTTGATCGAGCAGCGCAGACAACTGCATCAGTTGCTCTCCGCTCTCAAGCTTTGGCAGCATAATAATATCCGGTCGGCCAGACATTACTGCATCCAAATCATCTTTTAAATGTGGCGTATCCATTGCGTTGACTCGAACCGCCAACGTCTGCTTGCCATTAGAATTGTCCTTTAAAATACTTTGGACTAGTTTTCGCGCCTGCCGTTTTTCTGACGGTAATACAGAATCCTCCAGATCAAATATAATAAGATCGGCAGCGATTGACCCTGCTTTGGCAAGCATTTTTTCGTTGCCGCCAGGAATAAAAAACGCGGTTCTAAATTCATTCATAGTGATCGATACTACATTAAATGGGTTAAATTTACACGAATGGCGTTAGCGTGCCCTTACGAGGAACCGCCAGCAGCGATCGCCTTATGTATGTCATCAGATTGAGGATTCCCACGCATGGTCAGCCCACCATTCACCTGTATATTTTCCCCCGTAACAAATGCTTCGTCGCTCGCCAACCATACTGCGGCTGCCGCCACGTCATCTGATGTATTCAAACGCGCCAAAGGCACCCGTGACATAAATACATCGGCTAGACCAGGCACTTTAAAGTTATCCTCTGTCATTGGTGTTTTGGTTAGTGCCGGAGAAATTGAATTGGCACGAATGCCATATTCACCGTAATCATTCGCGACACAACGGATCAGCGCCTCAGCGCCTGTCTTTGTGCCAATATAAGCGGCATGATTATTAACCAACGCTTTGGTTGTAGCTGAGGAAATATTAATCAACGAGCCGCCAGAGATAGGTTTGTTTATCATTACTCTGACGAATTCAGCAAGAAAATAGTGTACGCCCTTAAATTGCAAGTTGACGATCCCGTCTAATTCATCGTCAGTTATATCAAGTAGAGGCTTTAGCAGACCCCACCCTGTCGTATTAATAGCAATATCGACCGTGCCAAATTCCTTTTGCGCCTGTTCTGCTAATTGCCGAACCTGATCATGTTCAGTAATATCACAAAGGCCGTAGCTGATCCCAAGTTCAGACGAAAGGGTTTTTAGTGTCGCTTCATTGCGGCCACTAATTAGTACCTTTGCACCTTCTTCAGTTAAACGTCGGGCAATTATCTGGCCCATGTTGTTGTTAGTTGCGGCACCCAACACTACCGCATTCTTGCCCTCTAGCCGCTTCATAATAATTACCTTGATAATGTCTATCTTAATATACTACTAAGATGCCGTTATTGCCCTACTCAAAAATGACAGCTTAAATTAAACCAATTACTTACGTGTCATCCTTGTTTTGCTATGACTTCGATGAGAGAATAAATTATGAATGATTCGCTAGTGCCAAACCAAAATGCTTTAAGTCGTCCAGACCTGCTAGAAATACTAGACACGGTGCAAATCGGTTCTTTGGAAGACATCCATGATGCTGCCGTTGCCTTGCAGTCTATCGGCAATGAATATGGTCTAAAGATGGCGATATGTGATGATATCTCTTCTCGTGAACCCCTAATAGATCACGATGGTGTTGTGCTAAATGCCGATGTCTTTGGCTGGATCGAAGATGATGCGCGATGGTGGGAGAGAGACAGCCTGGCACTACATTCTCCAATGGTGAGGGCATGCCGATATGAAAATGAACCGTTCTGGTGTAATTCTGAAGGCTTTCATTGTCATGGTTATAACCCTTACATACAAAAAATTGAGCTTAAAACATATTTTCAAGAAGCTGCTCGTTTTCAGTCTGCGATTCTTATACCCATTCATTTACCTTTTGGTCAAATTTCAGCGAGCAGCATCCACTCATTGGATGCAGGGCAAACAGATTTATCCAAAGAATTTGAACTTTATTCAGATTTTTTTGGTCTTTTGTTTCGTCGTTTCATTACCGGTTATGTTTCTGCCATAAGAACTACGCGGCGAATCCCATCTGATTGTGTGTTGTCCAAACGCGAAGTCGAGTGCTTGCGGTGGGCTGCTCTAGGTAAAACAGATAGCGAAGTTGGGATAATTATCTCTCTTTCTCATGCGACTATTCGATATCACATGCATCGTGCGGGCGAGAAACTTAACTCCGTCAATCGTGCTCAAACAATTTTCAAAGCTGGCCAGTTGGGATATTTAGGCGCCAACGACTAGGGAGGCATTACTTGCGCCCTATTAAAATCGCTATACCGTAATACTGATTTTAAGGTTATTGTTGAGCCATATACTACCAGTAGCGATACGCTTATGTAGTCGCTCAAAAAACTTGGTGAATGCAACTATGAAAAGTCCTGATGAATCCATAAATTGGAATAAAGTACGATCACAAAGTGCTCGAGAATCGCAACGACAACAAGTATCTATGTTGAAGAATGGCAATCAAATGGCAGATGCCGCATTGCCTTTACATAAATCAATCTATACTGGTGATCGTCGTTTTGAAGCAGAACAAAAACATATTTTTTTGTCGCAACCATTAGTAGCATGCCTTTCTGGCGATATTTCAACAGCAGGCGATACGATCTTGTTTGATGCTGCTGGCCCTTCCATTTTAGTCACACGCTCGAAGGATGGTGAAGCACGTGCCTTCTTGAACATGTGCACACATAGGGGCGCAAAACTAGTAGAGGAAGCTGAACCCTGGTCTGGAGTAAAAAATAAACTGACATGCCCATTCCATGCATGGACTTTTGATAGTACCGGCCGCCTCATTGGACAGCCAGGCAAGGAAGGCTTTGAAAAGTGCAATATCGGTGGACGTAATCTAATCGAACTTCCGTGCGCGGAGCATATTGGCCTAGTGTTTGTAAAAGCTAACCCAGATGCCGGTCCTATCGATGCAGAAGAGTTCTTGGGTGACTATGCTGATGTGCTAGCGCAACTGGAATTATGGCGCGCAGAGCCCGTGAAGAAAGGTGTGCTTACCGCAGAATCTAATTGGAAATTTGCCCTCGACACTTATGGTGAGAGCTACCACTTTAAAACTCTGCATAAAACAACGATTGCCAAAACTAACTATAACGACAAGCAGGTCTTCTACCCCTTTGGAATGCATCATCGCATTGAATTCCCTAATCTTTCAACTGGCGATTTAATTGATAAATCTGAAAGTGAATGGCCGGAAACTGTTTATGGCGGGGTACACTTTTTATTCCCCAACACAGTAATATTTTTTGGTGCAGTAGCTGATAACGTTTTTTTTACGCAAGTATTTCGCTTATTCCCAGACGGCATTGGCAAGACACGCTGCCAATTTGCGGTATATGCTCCATTTGGTGTCGAATCTGATTCTCACAAGGAAAGCTGTATAGCTGCTTATGATGCGACCGCTACAGTAGTTCAGGAAGAAGACTATCGAGTCGCATCTCACGGCTATGCAAACTTGTTATCGGCGCCCCAAGATCATCATGTGGTTTTAGGTGCAAATGAGTTGGCGCTGCAAATTGTGCATCAACATATAGCAAAGATTATAGGTATGCCACTCGAGCAAAAGTGAACCTCAAAAGCTCTCTGAGATCATATTCTCTTGCTGTTCTGAATTATAACTATCAGACATTTGATATTCTCCACTATCAAAAAAGTGTATTGGTTGGATGCAGTGTCAAGGCTATGCTGATAGGCGTATTAGGAGAATTAGGAGAATAAACGATGTCAACAGTATCCGTAGTAGGTGCGACAGGTCGACAAGGTCTCGCTCAAGTTAAACAACTACTAAAGCAAGGTTATGATGTACGTGCATTATCACGCAGCGAAGCGCCTGATTTAGGGGAATTCACTGACAAAGTCCATACTCGATATTTGGACATTGAAGACAGGTCGTCAATTGAAGCGGCTATAGAAGGTTCTCAATTTGTCTTTTATAACCATCCACTGCATCTAAATGATAAGCGCGAAGAGTTAATTACTAATCTCGGACATGCTAGCAAAAATGTTGGAATAGAAAGATTAGTATGGAACACAGCAAGCTGGATACCCGATCGTCCAGGTGATTCGCATACCTATACTCGAAACACTCACGCTATTAAAGCTCTATGGGACACCGGGGTTCCAGCGACTGTATTTGGTGCAGTACTGTTTATGGATAATCTCTTAACTGACTGGGCCCGACCGCTACTCATAGAAGAAAAAAGATACATCTACCCACATGCCCGAGACCTCGGCGCCAACTGGATCTGTTTAGATGATGTTGCAAAAATCATGATGGTATCGCTCGATCGTCCCGATATGGTTGGTAGCTGGCTAAACATTGGTGGTCCCGAGCGTTTAACTGGGCCACAAGTAGCCGCTACCTTATCTGAAGCACTTGGTTTTGAGCTTAAATATGACCCTAGTACGCCAGAAGAATTTGCACAATTACTTTTAGCTGCCATGGGTGACTCTGTCGCCAAAGACAACAGAACAGCTTTTGCGGCATATATCTCCGAGTTTTATCATTTTAACAATGCTTCGCCCACAACTCCCTTCGCAGTCAACACTGAGTATATGCTCGAGCGTCTACCTGAAATAAAACTGGAAACGTTGCTATCTTGGGCAATCCGACAGGACTGGTCTGGTAATAGCGATACTCGTCCGTCAGGCGGTTAAACCATAAATAAATTGACTATGCCTAACCAATGTTAATATTGTTTGATTAAAAAAATTGAAGCTCAGTTGCTGCTTGCGCTTGACTAAGAAACTAAATAACAGAGAGATAAATTAATACGTTCTATGACTAATTTACTAACATATGAAGTACACGACGGCATTGCGGTTTTAACTATCGATTCGCCACCGGTGAATGCACTTGGGTATGACGTCCGAAAATCCATTGTTGACGGCTTCCAAAAAGCATCGGCTGACTCCCATATCGATGCCATTGTTCTGGTCTGTAAAGGACGAACATTTTTCGCCGGAGCCGATATACGCGAATTTGGCACCAAGCCTAAATCACCGATATTGCCCGAAGTAATCGCGACTATTGAATCCAGCCCTAAATTAACCATTGCTGCGTTGCATGGAACACCACTCGGCGGTGGACTGGAAACCGCGCTGGCCTGCCACTACCGTATCGCTCTGCCTGCTACCCGAGTGGGGCTACCCGAAGTTAAGCTCGGCCTTCTCCCGGGAGCAGGTGGTACACAAAAACTACCTCGCTTGACAGGCATTCCCTCGGCACTGGAAATAATCACTAGCGGGAGACAAATAAAATCAGATGAGGCTCTCAAGCTTGGGATCATAGATAAGGTCTGCATAGGTGATGATCTATCTGGCGAAGCGATTGCATTCGCGAAAGAGTTGCTCGATCAAAACGCGGCGCGCACTTTAGTATCCGAGCGTAATAAAAAAACTGCCGAGCATCAAGGACAGACAGAGATTTATGACGCCTTCAGGACTAAACATGCCAGACGTTTTCGAGGGTTTAAGTCAGTAGAAAATATCATCAAAGCCATTCAAGTTTCGGCTGACCTACCCTACCAACAAGGTCTAAAACGTGAACGTGAACTGTTCACAGAATTATTGGAGAGTCGTGACGCTACAGCACAACGACATGTGTTTTTTGCCGAGCGCGAGACCAGTAAGATTCCGGATATACCCAAAGCCACACCAGTTCGACCAATAAACAAGGTCGGCATTATTGGTGCGGGAACCATGGGTGGCGGCATTACAATGAACTTTCTAAATGTCGGCATTCCAGTAATACTATTGGAGCAAAAACAAGATGCACTTGATCAGGGTATCAGCGTAATACGGAAAAATTATCAGCGTTCGGTTAAAGGCGGCCGCATGACCGAAGAGGCTCTCGAAGCCTGCATGAATTTGATTACGCCTTCTTTAGATTATGCGGATTTGTCATCTGTGGATCTGGTCGTTGAAGCGGTATTCGAAACAATGGACATCAAAAAGGCAGTCTTCAGCAGTATTGATGCCGTTGCCAAAGAAGGCTGCATTCTTGCTTCTAATACCTCCTACCTCGATATAAATGAGATTGCGGAATCAACCTCAAGACCACAAGATGTAATCGGGCTACACTTTTTCTCTCCAGCGAACATCATGAATCTATTGGAAGTTGTGCGCGGGGAAAAATCAGACCCTGAAGTTATCAACACGGGCATGCGCTTAGCCAAAACAATTATGAAAACACCCGTATTATCCCGAGTTGGCTGGGGATTTATTGCCAATCGTGTCATGAAAGTCAGAAGCTTCCAGGCTGACAATCTTATCCTGCAGGGCATCAACCCTGAAATAATCGATAAAGTGGTATACAACTATGGCTTCGCCATGGGTCCTATTGCTGTAAAGGATCTAGTCGGGCTGGATGTAATAGGACGAGATTCCAGCGAACGAACTGTCGAGAGTGTATTAGTGAGTATGGAGCGGCTTGGGCAAAAGAAAAATGGCGGTTATTACGACTATGATAAGAATCGGCAAAGAGTACTCTCCCCAATCGCTATGGAGGTCATTAAAAATATTGCCCTGGAAAAGGGTGTAGAACCAGTTCCTGCAGACGAAGAAGAGATACTGGCACGTCTGCTCTACCCCGTGATCAACGAGGGCGCCAAAGTACTAGATGAAGGTATTGCACTTCGTAGCTCAGATATTGATATCGCCTGCATCAAAGGCTACAACTGGCCCGTTTACCATGGTGGCCCGATGTTTTGGGCTAACACCATTGGCTTAAAAAAGGTGCTGGAGAAATTACAAGAATTTGAACAACGATTCGGCGAAGCCTTTACTCCCTCTCCATATCTTGTTCGATTGGTCGAAGAAGGAAAAGAATTCTAAACATCAAATACTCAACCCTACTGATCCAACCAATCAAATAACCTAAGAGTACCGGTATCAGGTGCTCTTAGGGGCTGTATCGCTAGCCAGCCACTTATTCAACGTCTCGTAAAAGTGACGCAGTTTTGATTCCTGATAGCTAGCAAAAATAACCTCACCCTTCGGATGATTATGCAGTCCCTTTTGAACCATCGGATGATTTAAAGCATCCTGATTGAATACTTTGAGTAGGTATCCCGCAAAGTCAGGAGCCTCAATATAGTCGTCATCTAGATCCAAAAAGGTAGGCTTAGCAGGCGCGGGCCGCGCTTGCCCTTCAGGTACCGGCACCATGTACATCACCTCATGAATTGACTGCTCGGGATTGTCGCCATCTGGTCTAAAGCGATAGAAAATTGGATTAAAATCACCCCATGGACTGAGGTTTGGAAACAAATTATAAAAAATTGCTTCATTAAAATCAGAATCACTCACTTTATCAATGGCATCTCCGAATGACGGACGATATTGGTCTCGCATAAATGAAGCTCTCGCCTGACGATACACATACGGCGAATTTGGATCTGTCGGATAACTATCAGGCATATCCTCTTCACCCTCTTTGAGCTTCCCACCTATCCAGTTACATAGATGAGGATCAGAAAACTGAACCTCACCCTCAATATAGTTGGCTGACATATCAAAAATTCCGGTCCTACCATTTCGATCGATCACTTCTACACGGTTTTCTTCTATGCGCCGGTAGGTGTGTCCACTGATAGGATGACAAAAACTCTGAAAAACTTTTCCATCAGGAAAGGCTTTATAATCCGGGTCATGATGATCAATATGTGGACTTGGCGGCCCAGATGCCGAAATGGCTCGAGAATAATTTCCCCAGACATCATATTTGGAGTTTGAATCCGCGAAGGTAGGTAATAACTCAGGGTGTGTCCCGACCACATGATAACTTTCCATAAATGCGTCTTGAGCTACCTTCCAGTTACAAGGCAAACGTTTGATTAAATGCGCGGCTTTATAGCGCTGCGAAAAAGGAAGCTTGAAGTGCCGATCGAAATCACCCATAAAGTCCTTCAGTGATTCGCAGTTCGGGTCTGGATTAATAAATACGAACCCACCCCAATGACCAACATTTACATTAGGAAGTGCGTATTCCTCTTTGGCTATGGCTACCGTTGGAAAATCCCACTCACAAGGAACTTCTCTTAACTTGCCGTCTAAATCCCAAGACCAACCATGAAACGGGCAACGGATAACTTTGAGTCCTTTGCGGTGATTATCACACAATTGGCGACCACGATGCAGGCAGGCATTAGGAAATGCTTTAACCTCATCCGGTCCGGTTCGTACGATCATGAATGACAAGCCAGCAATATCGTACACATGAGTATCACCAACATTAGGTATGTCATCTTCGTGACAAGCCATCTGCCAGACACGCTTCCACAAGCGTTCGACTTCAAGGTCGTGCTCTTCTTTAGAGAAAAAGCGTCGAACATCGACTTTGGTAACGCCAGGCTCCATCGGCGAATCTTCTAGATAGACTGCTGGCGGTGGTACTGCATCTCCACTGGCGAGTTCATTGTAGCTAATTCCGTTTGAGCGATTTTTTCCTGTTACCGTTTCAACCATGGTCTTTTACCCTAATAATGTGAATTTCGTACAAACCAGCACAGCCACTAATCTCTGTAACATCATAAATTTATGTGTATTCTATCTCGTCATCCGGTTCTATGTCTGGCACGAGTTCGGCTGACATTGCTCGCGCTGTCCAAAGGTAAAAAATCGAACCGATAATCGACGCCCCGATGGAAACAATAATTAACGCATAATTAAGTGACTTCACGCCGTAGTCGGCAGCCATGGCGTCGCTCAACATTCCAACTAATAGCGGCCCTAGCGCCGCACCTATCAAACTATTGATTATTAACGCGAATGAAGCTCCTACGGCTCGCTCACCAGCGCCAAGCGAAGATTGAAGCAAAGACAATGAAGCACCTTGTGGAATCATAAAAACAAAATAGGCAAGTACAAAAAAAGAGAGAAAAACCTCAAAACTATCTGCCATTACACAAAACCAAAGTGCCACAGAGACAATGACAATTGCAATGGCTGGAATCCAAGCTAGCCACCGTGCATCGCGTTTTGCCATATAGTCAGTGAGGTATCCACCGATTAAAGGAGCGGGTATACCTGCTGCTATATAGGTTAGACCAAGATACAACCCAACTTTCCCCAAGGACACGTCAAAGTTACGCAGCATAATGGGCGCCAACCAGAATGCCATTGCATATCCAATCATAGTTAACATCGCGAAGGATACGCTAATACGAATAAAAACAGGGTTAGCGGCTAGTGATTTGAGCGTTTTGTTGATGTCTTTAGCTTGCTTATCTTTTGCCTCACCAGGATCTAAACGTCCGCGCTGTGGCTCTTTGACGGTAAAGAAAAATAACAACCCCAGCAGCACGCCTGGGATACCCAGCACTAGAAAGGTCGTACGCCAGCCTAACATTTCACCGAGAATACCACCGATTATCAGTCCGCCACCTGTGCCCAGAGCAGCACCAACCATATACACCCCCATGGCACGTGCTCTTTCACTAGGTTTAAAATAGTCAGCAATAAGTGAATAGGTAGGCGGACTACCGCCCGCTTCACCAACACCGACACCGAGACGTGCAAAAAACAAACTGTAAAATCCGACGGCAGCACCACATAAAGCGGTCATGCCACTCCAAAGAATCACGGCCAGTGACAGGATGTTTTTGCGATTACCAATGTCCGCCCAACGTGCAATTGGAAAACTCATCAAGGCATAAAACAATGCGAATGCTAAACCCACCAGCAACCCAACTTGGGTATCGGATAGATGAAACTCCGCTTTGATGTCTTCCATCAAGATAGACATGATCAATCGGTCAGCTATGTTAACCATGGACACAACAGTCACCATGATTAGTACATAATATCGGTAGTATTTCCCCATATGGGCTTTCCTTTTAGCTAACAAGAGTAGTTGGTTGATCTATTTGCAGGCTTTTTCTCACTACTTGTAGAGAGCGGCCATAGTTTACAAAGGAAATATACACCTATCTCAGTCAGAGCGCTCTACTCTAAAATGACTATAGCTATTATTGACCGCCCCTATCAAAACTGCTACGACTTAAACCCTGTTTTTACCCGTAGTACTAGCACTTTCGAGTATCGCTTAAAAAACGTGGTGTGGCAGAATGTACAGTCGTTATAGGCCATATGCTGGCAGAAAATAAGGGTGGTGAGTGCACGTGAATTTTGATTTATCTGAAACACAGCGGTTATTTCAAGCAACGACTGAGCGTTTCGCTGGTGCTGTTGATGTGTCAATGCGACATTCCATAAGAAGTATGGTTGGTAGCTATGACAAGAAGCGATGGCATGAACTTACCGAACTAGGATTACTAAGCATTGGAGCAAGCACCGAATTTGATGGTCTTGATGGTTCGCTCACAGATTTAAGCGTCATAGCGGAAACGCTAGGGGTCAACAACGCGCTCGATCCTTGGCTTGAGAATGGAGCATTTCCCGTAAGGCTAGGTAATATTGCCGCTAACGACAAATTGTTAAAGGCAATACTTGATGGTGACCAACTGGCCTCAGTTGCTTTTGCTGAAAAAAATAACCGCTATGAGCTCTTTCCAAATAGTACGTTAATAACAACGCTTGATGATCACAGTGGTTTTTTATTAAATGGAGAGAAGTCCTTAGTTCTATCAGGTGCTCTTGCCGATATTTTACTTGTCACCGCCCAACATAACGGCGAATTTGGTATTTACCATGTTGCAGCAAACAGCGATGGTATCGACACCCATTACTACCGCCTCGCAGATGGCAGTCAGGCTACAACTGTCACTTTCAAACAGGTAAAGCTGCCACTTGATGCGCGACTTACCATTGATTTTGAGCAATTTCAGGACGTCATCGCAGAAATTAATGTGCTGTGCTGCTCTGAAATGCTCGGCCTGAGCCAACTACTGCTTAACGACACTATAAGTTACGTCAAAGAGCGTGAGCAGTTCGGCGTCACTATTGGCTCATTTCAAGCTATCCAACACGGTCTGGTTGATTGCTACAGCGAACTGGAACAGATGCGATCATTACTATTTCGAACGTTATTATTAGAAAACAAAAGCGGTGAACAATGGCGTGCGGACGTCATGGGAGCTAAAGCTTTTATCGGCGAGGGTGCAGATCTTATCGCTCGCACAGCAGTGCAGTTTCATGGCGCCATGGGAATCACCGACGAGGTTTCTATCGGACACGCAATGAAACGAATTATGCTGCTGTCGCGCTTGTTCGGCGATGTAGCCAATAACCTTAAACACTATGCGAGAAACACATGACACAAAATTTACAGCCTATTGCATCAGGGCTCTGGAGCGATGAAGCCCAACCTCATTTACTTGCTGGACAATCAGCTGATGGCAAGATTTTTTTCCCAATCCCAGATGGTGATTCTGGTAAGAATTTAGATGTTATTAAGCTATCTCGCAGCGGCATTCTTTGGTCATTTACGCGGCAAGATTTTAAACCGAAACCCCCTTATGACGGACCTGAAGACTTTATACCCTTTCTAATTGGCTATATTGAACTACCCGGCCAGATAATCGTTGAATCTCACATCATAGACACTACGCTCGAAGAGCTAACAATAGGCATGGCAATGGAGTTTGTGATAACCCCATTCGATGACAAGCGTTCGATCTATGCGTTTAGACCGGAGCAGTCATTATGAGTAAGGTTTATATTATCGGGGCAGGCATCCATCCATTTGGTCGCACTGACGAACGGTCCGGGCGTGACCAAGGAGTCTTTGCTGTGCGCGAAGCACTAAAAGACGCTAATTTGGAATGGGATGATATTCAATTTGCCAGCGGCGGCTCAATTGCGGCTGGGAATGCGGATGTTATGATCAATGATCTCGGCCTTACGAGCTTGCCTTTTATTAATGTATTTAACGGCTGTGCAACGGGGGGTAGTGCTTTATCAACCGCTCAGAACGCAGTCGCGTCAGGTCAATGCGACATCGCTATGGCTGTTGGTTTTGATAAACATCCGCGCGGAGCTTTTAACGCCGACCCTAAAGCCTTCGGTCTGCCGGCTTGGTATGGCCAAACTGGAATGATGTTAACCACACAGTTTTTTGCCTTAAAGCTTCAACGCTACATGCAGCTACATGGAATTAGCAGAGAAACCCTGGGTCGTGTGGCCGAAAAATCTTTTCGTAATGGCGAATTAGCAAATCATGCCTGGCGTCGAACACCGATGGACTTAGATACTATCCTAAACTCACCAATGATTAATCATCCGCTGTCAAAATTCATGTTCTGCGCGCCTGCCGAAGGTGGCGTAGCACTGATTTTAGCCAGTGAAAAAAAGGTGCGTGAATTAGGCGCCGATGCTGTGGGCATTGCCAGCGTCGCTATTCGAAGTCGTCCACCAGGCTCATTTGAAGTGTTTGCGCCCTCAATGGACGTAGAAGACGGTGGTAAGCCTACTATTTTGGCATCAAAAGCAGCATTTGAAATGGCTGGCATTGGTCCAGAAGATATTGATGTTGCACAACTGCAAGATACCGAATCTGGCGCTGAAATTATGCATATGGCCGAAAATGGCTTTTGTAAAGATGGCGATCAGGAGCAGTGGCTAGCTGAGGGCCGCACCGAAATTAACGGTGTACTGCCGGTCAACACTGATGGTGGGTGTATTGCCTGTGGCGAGCCTATCGGCGCTACTGGATTACGACAAGTTTATGAAAATGTCACCCAATTGAGAGGCCGCGGCGAAGCCAGACAAGTAAGTGGAAAAGTAAAAACCGCTTATAGTCACGTTTATGGCGCACCAGGTCTTTCCGGTGTTGCCATTTTGGAGATCTAATGAGTAATCGTATTGATGCCCATTTTGTGGCAGCAGGAAAATATCACGATATAGATTTTGCTCGGCTGGAAATTCTCAAGCTGTTGGCGGAACATGCAGAAATTCGAACCACGGTGGCCTGTGACTACAGTAACACTGACCGACTCAACGAATGCCATTTTTTGGTGAGTTATTGCTGCGACCTAATGCCAGAACCAGATGAACTCTTAGCCATTAAAACGTGGCTGAAAGCTGGTGGTAAATGGCTAGCACTGCATGGCACCAATTCAATATTGAAATTCGTTGCTGAAGGAGTTGACACTCCTAATGAAAGGCCCGATGTCATGGAAGTGCTGGGCACCCAGTTCAAAGCTCACCCACCAATCGCACCTTTTATGGTTGAAGTAGTAAATAATAGCCATGAATTATCCATGGGCATTACAGATTTTGAAATTGAAGATGAGCTTTACCTGTCTGAAACCACCGCCAAAATTGATATCTTGATGCAGACTACGTTTAAAGGTGAAGCCACTGGGTTTATTAAAAGCGACTGGGAAGAGACAACAGTGCCCATTCTATATACCAGAGATATTGGCAAAGGCATGGTAGTGTACAACACCCTTGGCCACTGTCGTGGGCACTACGATTTACCTGGGATCCAAGATTTTTATCCCAACCCTGAAAAATGCGCATGGAATTATCCGGTTTATTACGAGCTTCTTAGGCGCGGAATTACTTGGGCAAAACGTTTGGATTTGGGCAAGGAGTCATAATATGGATATGAATTTAACAGCAGAAGATCTTGAGTTTCAAAATGAAGTTCGCTCGTTTCTGGATGAAAACCTAACAGAGCATCTACGTAATGGTCTGGCGCTAACACCAGGCGTATTTGTCGAACCCGATATCGGCCATGAATGGCACAGCATCCTCTACAAAAAAGGATGGATAACCCACGGCTGGCCTGCTGAAGATGGCGGTATGGGCTGGACGCCAATGCAAACATACCTGTACGAAAAAGAAGTGGCACTGGCTGGCGCCCCAAAACCAGCTCCGGTAAGTTTGGCCCTCATCGGACCGGTTTTATGTAAGTACGGCTCTCCGGCGCAAAAAGAACGCTTTTTACCACGAATAAGATCAGGTGAAGATTTCTGGTGCCAAGGTTATTCGGAACCTGCAAGTGGTTCAGATTTAGCCTCACTCTCAATGCGTGCAGTGCTAGAAGGTGAAAAGTACATACTTAATGGCTCCAAAATTTGGACCACACATGCGCAACACGCCAATTGGATATTCTGTTTAGTTAGAACCGATACCACTGCAAAAAAGCAAGCAGGAATCACCTTTCTTCTGGTTCCAATGGATCAGCCCGGTATTCAAGTTACCCCCATCTTATCGATGTCTGGTGATCATGAAATCAATCAGGTGTTCTTTGATAATGCAGAGTCTTTGCTGGAATACAGGGTTGGGGATGAAGGGCAAGGTTGGGAAATAGCAAAGTTCTTATTGCAAAATGAACGGGGCGGCAGTTGTTTTGCACCAAAGCTTTTGGTGCAAATATCTAATTTAGAAAAACACGCGAACACCTCTAGCGCTGATGATGATGCGATGAAGAACGACTCAGACTTCATGACCCGCCTGGCTAAATTAAAACTACGTGCTCACGCGTTGGAATTTACTGAGTTACGCATTCAGGCTGATATTGCCAATGGTCGCCCAGCAGGTCCACAAACCTCGTTGACTAAGTTGATCTCTTCGAATTTGACTCAGGACGTGCAGTCCCTGCATAACGAACTATTCGCCTATGAAGGCTTACAGCTTCCATTAGAACGCCCCTTGTATAACGACAATGCCCCTAAACCCATTGGTCATACCGCTGGGCAGGCTTCGTTGGCAGGTTACCTTAATGGCCGTGCAGCCACTATTTATGGTGGCAGTGACCAAGTTCAGAAAAATATAATTGCCAAACGGATCCTTAATTTGTAATGATACTGCTACAAATATTTACCACCTATCGGAGATCAACATGTCCAATCTAGCTGTTCCTAATTTTGGTGAACTATTATCCCCTTACATAGGAAAAGTTCCTCCGTCTGCTATGCCCAATTTTCTAGCACTTTTGGAACGAGGTGCGGCACAGCGCTACCGCGAATGGGCGGAACAATTGCCTGCATTTAGCAATGGGTTACTAGCCTGCTCGGCAAGTGAAGATAAAATTGCCGACATTATCGAGTCATTATTTTTGATAGATGATGCGTTGACCACTGAAATTCAGGGCCCGCTTCCAGAAGCACGTGACGCTTACTACAATGTTTTTGACGGTTTATCTCTAGCCGATCAATTAGGGATACAAGCGGATGCCGAATTACAAGGCGCTGAAGCATGGCGAGTGATGATAAGTGATGATATTCCCGATGAAATTAATCAGGGATTAAAACAGTGTATGGCGTTAGAACAAGAAAGTTCAGCCTATCTTTATAGTATCCTCGATGATGTTCGTCAACTGGGGGAGCGCCCAGCCACACCCAATTAAACTGTACTCCAGTCCTGACGGGCAGCCCACTCAGCGTAGCTCGTCAGCTTAACCGGCAGAAGGTCTTCGAAGCTCTTTGGATCTACATCTAAAGGAGACACGGCCTGCTCGTTATACCAGGTATAAAAACTAGCCATGCCATTGTAGATACTCCGTGGCTCGAGCTCACGCGAACCCGTCACCAACTCACTCATATTTTGAGCAAAGGTAGTGGGGCTAATACTTTTAAATTGTATTGATCGTCCACTGACCGCGCTTATTTTTTCAGCTACCTGAAAGCCAGTCAAAGCTTCGGGTCCACCTACAGTGATGGTCTTATTTTTCAGCTCCCCAGTGGCCACCGCATATGCGCATAACTTTGCCACGTCATCCAAACATATCCAGCTAACCTTTAGATCTTCTTTTGCGGGGTAAACAAAAGTGTCTTTATGCACAATGGTAGGCTTGCACCAGACACGAATCATATTATCCATAAACACAGCAGGACGCAGAATCACATAATCAATACCACATTCTCGAAGTGATGCTTCAATCCGACGTCGACCGTCATGTCCTCCCACACCGAGGTCAGTGTCAGCAACATAACAACTAGTGTTAAACACGATCTTCTTAAGTCCAGAAGATGATGCTGCCGCCGCAATGTTACGTCCAAACTCAGCAGCAATATCGACATTAAACTCAAACGGTAAATGCATAGCGACCGCATCGACCTGAGAAAATGCAGACTCTAACGAGGCTTGATCCATAATATCCGCAGAGATGACAGGCATATCAGAATAGGGAGTCCCCTTCATGGCATCTAGTCGACGAACACCTGCAATTGGCGTTAGACCATAATCAAGCAGCGCGCCAACCAAAGGTAGCCCCTGATCTCCGGACGCACCAAGCACAAGTACACGTTCAATTGGCACAGACATTACGTGTTACCTATTTCTCTTGCTATCTCAGCGGTATCAAAATAATGAATCTGCATCTCCGCCAGTTTTCCACCACTAACACGACCAACTTCAGTGACCGATTGTACAAATCGTCTACCTGTTCTTTTGGAAATGAGAGTGAGATCAACAATTACTGCCGCCCAATCACTGCCGCCGATGATTTCTTTGATAACGGGTGAAAATTCGTCGAAGTGAGAAACTACCGCTGGATATAGACGCTGAAACGCATCTTTTCCTTCCCATACACCACCGTAGGGCAAAGATTCTGGCTCAATAATTTTGAAATCGTCACTTAATAACGCCATAACGCCTTCCCAATCTTGCTCACCCATTCGCTGGTAAACGCTACCTAGTATTTCTGCCGCGGTCATTGACATGATAATCTCCTTAGCTATTGTTTAATTTATGACTGATCTAGAATTGAACTCGTTTTGTGAAACCACCGTCAATAACTAAATTTGCCCCGGTGGTATATGGACTCGCCGGACTCGACAAAAACACCACAGAGTTAGCCACTTCTTGCGGCTCACCGAGACGGCCCATTGGCATTTGTGCTACCACACCATCGTAAAAATCCTCCATATTGGCTTTGATCGTTTCCCAGTTACCACTCGGATATTCAATCGGGCCTGGCGATACACAGTTGACACGAATGCCTTGAGGCGCAAGGGCCTGACTCAGCTGTGATCCATAAGTTATCATAGCTGCTTTGATCGCATTGAACGCTTGTGGTGCCACGAATTTTTCTAATGCCGCAGTAGAAGACATGAAAATAACAGAACCACAATCCGATGCTGCCAAAGCGGGTGTCAATACTTCGATTGCGATGGTAGCTCCTTTAATGTCAAGATCAAGACAACGATCCCAATCTCCGGTAGCGCCCTGCCCAGATGCACTCGCTGTGTGAATAAAGATATCGCAGCCGCCTAGGTCTTTGACTGCTTTTTCTAACCAAGAAGCGTAACCCTCAGGATTTCCAGTCATATCCAACTCTGCACCGAAAACTTTTCCTGAGCCAGCCGCATCTATCTGTTTCTCTGCTGCCGCAACGCGTTCGGCATTACTGGAGAAAAAGGCAACGTCACAACCTTCTGCCGCATAGGTTTTAAGAGATGCGAGTCCCAAACCGTGGGAGCCACCATTCATAATTACTTTTTTGCCTTTTAATCCGAGATCCATACATCACCTTTTGATAATATTATTAAGTTAACTGTAACGCTTACTCATAGCCGTGTGAACAATAAAAATTGTCAGGGCTAAACTCGAGCCTTAGCTCTAAGACTGCTAATTCACTGCCCTTGTTTTGTCCTTCCAATAAGGCTCACGTAATTCACGCCGTAAAATCTTTCCGGAGGGGTTACGCGGCAGCGTATCAATGAAATCTATAGTTTTTGGGCACTTAAACTTCGCAATACGGGTACGTGCAAATCGAATAATGTCGTCAGCACTAACCTCGACATCATCTTTAACCACCACAAAAGCTTTTATCGCTTCACCCCACTTGTCATCAGGCACGCCTATAACCGCCACATCTTCTACAGCAGGATGTGAATAAACGGCATCTTCAACCTCAGCAGGATAAACATTTTCACCACCAGAAATAATCATATCTTTGACTCGATCATGCATATACAAATAGCCATCATCGTCAAGGTAGCCTGCATCACCCGTCCGCAGCCAGCCATCATCATCAATTGTGCTTTTTGTTGCTTCCGGTAAATTCCAATACGCTTTTATATTCTTAACAGAGCGAGTAGCTATCTCACCAATCTCACCGTTAGGCAAGTTTCTCCCCTGCTGATTAATTATTTTTAGCTCAACGCCCGACATACCAATCCCTACAGAACGCATTCGCTGAATCTCAGTTTCATCCTCGCTGTCCGGAAGATGGTCCTCAGGTGACAGCGCAACAATAGTTCCACCAGTTTCTGTCATGCCATACATTTGTACAAAGCCACAGCCAATTTTCTTAGTAGCCTCTCTCATCAGTTCCAATGGTATCGGAGATGCACCGTAAAAAATAAATTGCAGATTAGAGAAGTCAGTTTTGTCGAATTGCGGATCCTTTAGCAACATCTGCAAGGTCGAAGGCACCACGAAAATCTTGGCAATCTTATATGACTCGATCAACTTAAGCGTTTCGCTTGGATCATATTCCGCCAGAACGACCACCTGTGCTCCGCTGTGTATGATGCTCAACCCAAACGATGTACCACCGACGTGGAAACATGGCATGGCTAACAGGCCTGTTTCACCGCGCGTGTAGCGTTGCCAATCTTGTAATGTATCGCCTTCCTCCTGACCCCGTAACGCCAGCATCATTCTATCCGTCAGTATTGCACCCTTAGGACGTCCGGTGGTACCCGACGTATACAGTTGCAAAAGCGCATCATCAGCAGAGACATCGAGGTTTGGATCAGAATCAGAAAATTGCTGCTGCCATGCAGTATAGGATGGTGTGCCCTCGTCCTCACCATCAATCAGAAAAATCTTTGGACAAACCGCCAGCGACGATTGTATCTCCATCAGTACATCGCGAAACTCCTTAGCGGCAAAAATGACTTTCGCTCCAGAATCATTTAGTACATATTCAAGTTCCGGGCCGGCAAGCCTCCAATTTAATGGCGATACAACTGCCCGCATCTTGGCGGCCGCTGCAATAAGTTCAAAATAGACAGGTGAGTTTTTCCCAAGAAAAGCGATACGATCACCGGACTGAACACCTTCTGCGAGCAAGCCATTTGCTGTTTGGCTGCTAAGGCTATGGTACTCGGCAAAGGTCATTTTTTTATCTTCAAAATGGAAAACGATGTCGTCACTGAGCTCCTTTGCTCTCAACCTTACCGTTTGAGCAACTGAATAAATGCCTTGTATCGATATCATGCCAGACTCCGTTTCTAAACAGGCCTCTAAGGTATACTTTTAGACGCCATTTTTATATCGAAACCTCACTTTATCCACCTAACAAAACAACTAGCCTACCCTGTGTTTAGTTAGTGGTATCGTAATGGCTTTCCGGCGGATAATTTCAATAACCGCAGTTCTGCTGGACTTTACATGGGCGTAACTAATAGGATCGGGTATGAATCGACTAGAGGGAAAAGTAGCCATTATCACTGGTGGCTCAAAAGGACTGGGAGAGGCTGATGCTCGACTATTTATAGCCGAAGGCGCAACTGTCATTATTACCGATATAGACGATGAGGCTGGGCAAAAAGTCGCAACTGAATTAGGTCCTAACGCTGAGTATCAGCATCATGATGTCAGAGATGAGGGGCGCTGGGTTGAGTTAATAGACGATGTAGTTAAACGTCATGGTGGCCTACACGTTTTGGTTAACAATGCTGGAGTTGTGATTCCTGGATCCATTGAGGAACAAACTACGGAAGATTTTGATTTCATCATGGATGTTAGCGCCAAAGGTACCTATTTTGGATGTAAGTATGGTGTTCCAGCCATGAAAAATTCTGGCGTTGGGTCAATCATCAATATGTGTTCTATTGCTTCAGTTCAAGGTGAAGGTGGGATTATTGGATATGCTGCGGCCAAAGGCGCGATGCAAGGCATGACTCTCTCCATTGCCGCGCACTGCGCGAAAGATCAAATTAACGTGCGCTGCAACAGCTTACATCCGTCTAGCATCCTAACGCCCATGGTTGAAAATATCAGAGCTCTTGTGGCAGCTAAAAGAGCGCAGGAGCCAGATCAAGACTATAGCAACAAAAAGATGGTGCCAATGGAAGAACTAGGAGACCCTAATGATATTGCTCACACAGTGGTATTTCTTGCTTCTGATGAGTCACGATTTATCAATGGGGCTCAAATAAGAATTGATAACGGAAAATCCATTATTCCCGGTGTCATTATTCCTCATCAGGATTAAATAGCGACTATGACTTAGTTTATCTAGAGTAAATCGCGCTTAACGCTTTTCAGAATAGATAATCTCTGATTTCATACAGGTTCGGCCATCGCCACCGATGGCCATCACCTCGCACTGAAAACCATCAATATTGGCGGCAACATACAGCGTCTGATTACAAAAGGCAGCCGCAACGGCTTTAAATGAAAATTGTTTTAGCTCCCCATGCTGCGACGCCAAATTCAAGGCGAGCGTCGCTATCAAAGGTCCCTGCACCACCAGCTCGGGATACAACTCTTCGGACTGTGCATAGGTCAAGTCATAGTGGATACGATGGCTGTTAAACGTTAGCGACGAGTAGCGAAAAAGTAAGCTCGACTGCGGATCTAATCGTTCAACGATTTGCCAGCCCTTAGGTTCACCAACATCCGTATTGGGTAGCGGCATGACTGAGTTAGCTGCTTCTCTGTAGACAATGGTCTGTTTTTCTTTGATGGCTAATTCATCGTTGACCCATATTTCATGGTCCACCTCAACAAAGGCTAAGGGGCCTGTTTTACCTATCTTTTCATTCACAGCGGCAATGGTTGAACGCTTAATAATGATAGCCTCTAGTGGCAAAGGGCCTAAAAACTCTATCCGACTGGCAGCCCACATACGTCGGGGCAAATCAATCGGCGGTATAAAATCGCCCTTTGGCGGGTGACCATCAGGCCCTAATTCTGAGGTAGGCATATCGGGTAAACACAGACACCAATGATAGCCATAGGGCGCAAATTCCTGTTGGGACTTAAGTCCAAAGGTCGCGCAAAAACGATCCACACCCGCCTGTGAAATTATGTCACGCTGCTCGAGGGTTTTGCCTACCCATGCTTGATAATTACTCAAGTAGACCGCCTCTGCATCAGTAATCCACGAGCGACAACCTGAGCCTGTATTTCACCGGCACCTTCAAAAATATTCAAAATACGGGCATCACATAGCACCCTGCTGATTTCATATTCTAATGAGTAACCGTTGCCACCATGAATTTGTAAACTTGCATCTGCACTGGTCCAAGCCGCTTTTGCCGCCAGCAGCTTTGACATGCCAGCTTCGATATCACAGCGGCGACCCTTGTCTTTCTCGCGTGCCGCAAAATAGGTCAGCTCTCGTGCCAGCAAGGTATCAACCGCCATCATGGCGATCTTATCCGAGACTCTTGGGAAGTCAAATAGAGGGCGTTTAAATTGCTTCCGGTCCAGAGCATAGCTAAGCCCCAGCTCCAACGATCGTCTGGCTACGCCAACGGCGCGAGCCGCTGTCTGTATCCGAGCACCCTCAAACGTTTTCATCAACTGCTTAAAGCCGTTGCCCTGCTCACCACCTAATAAAGCATTTTCCTTAAGTGGAAAGTCATCAAAAGCCAATTCGTATTCACGCATTCCCCGATAACCAAGCACTTCTATTTCGGTACCGCTTAGCCCTTGAGCAGGGAAAGCCTCCTCTTCAGTACCTCGAGGTTTGGGTACCAGAAACATAGATAACCCAGCATAACCTTTTACATCGGGTTTACTTCTTGCCATTAGCGTCATTAAATCTGAACGAGAGGCATGGGTAATCCAGGTTTTATTGCCTTTAATTTTCCAACCAGTATCTGTTTTCACCGCGCGAGTTGTTAGGGAACCCATATCTGATCCCACATCTGGTTCAGTAAATACCGCTGTCGGCAGCACATCTCCATTGGCGATTCCCGGTAACCATTGCGCATGCTGTTCAGCAGTCCCACCCAGTAGGATTAACTCGCCGGCTATTTCTGATCTGGTACCCAGTGAACCGGCACCGATCCAACCACGGCTTAATTCTTCGGTCACCACGCTCATCGCGAGTTTGCCAAGGCCAAGGCCACCAAATTCCTCTGGAATACAGATACCAAAGGTACCCATTTGGGCCAATTCCGTGACCGTTTGATCGGGAATAAGATCATTGTTCAAATGCCATTTATGGGCATGGGGGATAATTCGTTCATTGGTGAAGCGACGATATTGATCCCGGGCCGCATCAATAAAATCATCACCAAGGCTTTCACTGGCAAACACCCCATCGCGACACTGTTCAGCCAAAGCACGGCGAGTCTTAGCTGTATTTCCGCTACTCAGCAGATCGGCAACAGCACCGTGACTGCTTAAATTATTAGCTTCGGTAGTCAACCCGAAATCAGCTGGTCTGACGACTTCATTCTGCCCCATCGCTAGGCCACCCACTATTTGAGCCAAGTATTCGCCAAATGCTATCTGAACACTGAGCTGTTCTACAGGGCGAAAACTACCGTTCTCTTGCAGGGACTCTGCCCAGCGCAGCAATACATTGAGTGCTGTTGAGGTTGAAATAATCCAGGCATAGCCATGCAAAATTCTCTGATGTTGATCAGCCAGTTCGGGGATCACTTTACCCTCTTTCATGGTCGCCTTAGCAACAACCTGATGGACCTGCTCAACATACAGTTCCAAAGCTGTCATTGCGGATCGGTAAGTTGTAATTTCTGTACTCATAAATTGCTCTCTCCTACCACACCCTGGCTTATCAGATCTGACACCTTATTTTTATCCAGACCCAGAACTGACTGTAAAACAGACGCTGAATGCTGACCTAAATGCGGTGCCACTATCGGTATGCTACGCTTATGATCGGCAATAGTTAAAGCCGAGCCGGGGGTCGGATAGGTATAGTTACTGGGATTTTTAATTTCACTAAAAACAGGATTGTTTTTAACCAAAACCTCATCTTTAGCTGCCTCATGCATACTTTGATATTCACCCCAGCAGCCGCCAACAGCATCCAATGCAGACTGCAGTTCGGCCGCTTGGCGCAAACAGACACGGGATTCAATCAACGGATAGAGCGCATCACCATGTTCATAACGCACGCCCTCATCTTTGGCAAAGGTCACACCTCTAGCAGTCTCCACATCACTGACCTGCTGCTCAATCTCGAGCACACTTAACAACCCACGCCACTGGCGCGGAGTGATTGCCATAATCATCATGCGCTTGCCATCGGCCGTCTTAAAGTCCTTACCGAAGGCACCATAGAGCTGGTTCCCATGTCGGCTGCGATTGCCGTCTTGGTGAAATACTTCTGCGAGTTGCCCCATATTGGCCATAGCTGTTACCCCAACATCGGTCAGAGGTATTTTATACTCACCACCTTCACCCGTTGCGACTCTGTGCTTATCGGCAGCGAGTAAACTAAATGCCGCATAGGCTCCAGCTAAAAGATCCCAGGCCGGTAATACATGATTAACAGGCTCATCATCTGGCAGTGACTGCGGGCCGGTTATTAAAGGGTATCCGAGGGCGCAATTAACCGTGTAGTCTAATGCTGGGCCACCATTGGCTTGGCCCATCACCCGTGCAACGATAATATCTTTTCGCTTTTCCGCCAGTGTTTTATAAGACAGGAAACCGCTTTGAGGAAAGTTCGTCAGTAGTATGCCGCCATTTTCTCCAGGAGCACAGGCCAGGTCTTGAATCAGGCTTTTACCTTCGTCAGTGCCTATATTCACCGTTATAGATTTCTTACCTTTATTGAGGCCTTCCCAATAAAAGCTGGCACCCTCATTACTCTTTGGCCAGCGATTATAGTCTGGGCCTCCACCTATGGTATCAACGCGAATAACCTCAGCACCCAGCTGGGCTAGATACAAACCAGCGCTAGGCGAGGCGACAAAAGAAGATGCCTCAATAACGCGTAATCCTTTTAAAATTCCATACATAAAACTTAGATTCCGAGGGGGCCGATAATAGACACTGAACTTACATTTTGTGACGGCATGCCGCCGAGGTTGTGTGACAGACAAAAAGTGGGGGGATCTTTGCGCTGACGCTCCCCTGCTCTACCCAATAGTTGTAGATAGTTCTCATACACCATGCGCAAACCTGAGGCACCGATCGGATGGCCAAAACATTTCAAACCACCGTCTATCTGGCAGGGAACTTTGCCATCTGCATCAAATAGTCCATTTAGTACATCTTTCCATCCCTGCCCCTCCTTGGAAATAAACAGGTCTTCCATGGTGATCAGTTCAGTAATGGAGAAACAGTCATGTACCTCGGTCAGAGACAGCTGACCGCGAGGGTCTGTTATACCCGCTTCTTTATAGGCTTTTGTTGCAGCAACGCGGGTGGTATGTAGGTAACTCCCATCCCATTGGTTACTTTGCATTTCCCAGCCATTGGAGCTGACCACCTGCATCGCCTTTATCGCGACGATATCTGTTTTACCCAGAGATTTTGCAATTTCCGGCGTAGTAACAATCGCACAAGCCGCACCATCGGATACACCGCAACAATCAAAGAGCCCCAATGGTTCTGCAATCATGGGCGCATTCAAAGCTTTATCGATATCAATTAGATTGCGCAAATGGGCCTTGGGGTTTTTAGCGCCATTGGCATGACTCTTAACCGACACATGGGCCATGGCACGTTTAAGATCTGACCGATCAATACCATGTTTTGCGCCATAAGCACTAGCCAACTGAGCAAAGTTGCCCGGTGCTGATCCCGTAACACCTATCATGTCCCAGCGTGAACCGCGGGTACGGGTCGGCAAACCGCCATAGCCAGTATCTTTAAGCTTTTCCACACCCATAGCCAGGGCGATATCTGCAGCGCCTGAGGCGACCGCATAGACCGCTCCTCGCAGCGATTCTGTGCCGCTCGCACAATAGTTCTCAACTTTGGTAACACCTATGTCAGGCAGTCGCAGTGCCACTGCCGCTGGAATGCCGGATGGTCCGGTACTTTGCGCATCAAAACCTACACCCAACCAGGCCGCATCAAGCTGCGATACTTCAATACCAGCGTCTGCAATCGCTTCCTCAAAAGCCTCGACCATCAAACCATCAGCATCGGTGTCCCAGCGTTCGCCAAAGCGGGCACAACCCATACCTAAAATAGCGACCTTATCTTTAATGCCACTAGCCATCAGGACTCTCCTCGTTGTACTGGTATCGCTTTCCAAAAATATTTTCTAAACCCACGAAGCTCATCAAATGCCTTTATTCTAAAAACCATTCTCATTTGCTTGCCCACGTCAGCCTCACCCTCTTCAATATCGGCAAACTCTGCGACCATACGCCCACCACCTTCAAAATCGATCATCCCGTAATAACTAGGAGGATCAGGTGAATAGGCCAGCCGATCGGCAGTAATACTGAGCACCTTAGCGAGGCGGTCGGCAAATGGATAATCTTCCAAGGTTCCGGAAGCGCGTGAAACAGTATTTACTGCTAAGTCGGTCTTAGGGAACTGCACCACACCGGTTTCTGAGCATTTTCCTCCTATCAACCCAAGTACCGTTTTACGGTCACGAGCAAGACTGGTACCCGGCTGTTTTTCGTCTAACTCGGCACGCATGCCTTTATCAATATCCAGCAAACCGCGATGAAACAAATACCGTGAGTAGTTAGTATCTTTCAATCCGGGTAGCATGAATTTTGATTGTCGTTGATTAATCGTTTCCAAATGCTCAGTCGTTTCAAAAACCATCACATCAGCACCCTGACCAAAGCTAGCTAGCAACACTTTTTGACCAGGCTTAGCCTTTTGAAGTGTCATCGCTAACATTAATAATGGATGGCAGACACCTGTATCACCGATAGTTGCCATCTGCGAATCTGCCACAGCTTCAACAGCCATTCCTGCAACAGCCGCAAGTTTTTGTGGTACACCTTTTACGGGTACAGCGATGACTGCATGATCAATGGCATTACCCGGGATCTCCAGCTTAGCCAAGGCGGACTTAATCGTTGAGCCAAGAATTTTCTGATAGCCCTCGTCACGCACAAAGCGAGCTTCCCAGGCATAGTCAAAATCCGAACCCGTTTCACGATAATGATCAACGAAGTCGATCGTGTTGGAGTATCCACCAATATAACGCGCAATAACGTTGCCAGAGCCAGTTAAAAAAGCTGCTGACGCGTCGCCGTAATTCATTTCTTGGGTAGATGCGACTTTAGATTTACGTCGGTCAGCCGCCAAGCACAGGTCGGTGGCGCCATTTTGTAATGATTGCATCAGTGAGCTAGTGGCAGCTCGAAGACTGCCAGTTCGGTCAGAACTCATAACATTATCAGAGAGATTCAATGCTTCTTTAGCAATACCCGCGTTAGATCGATCAGCAAAGGGTAACGTAGTTGAGGCTAGACTAACTGACTCAATTGAATCGCGATCGATTCCGTCCATGCAATAACGTCCAGCCTCAACCGCCATTGTGACGGCGTCTTCATCCCAATTACTAATCGCTTTTTCACCTTTCGCCAGGCCACCCAATCCAGGGGCATACCAACTGTTGGCCTCATAGATTGAGCTTCTTTGAAGCCGGCGGCGAGGTATATAAAGGCCATAACTTAAAATACCGGAATTCATACTCATAACGCCTGATTATATTGGAAAATTTAGGATATATTATGCATTACTAAACACATCACTCTAGTTTAATATTTAGCACTAAAGCTAATTGTAATGGAACTAGTACTTTTGTTGTAATGGGTCCCTGATCTTTAAATAATAACGCTAAGGCTTAATCATCATGATAGATAATGAATATTTACTGTATGAAATCAAAAACAATGTTGCTGTAATAACCCTAAATCAACCGGATTCCATGAACGCCATAAGTCCTGAGTTTGCACAAGCACTTGAAGAAGCCATTGACTGTGCTAGTAAAGATGCAGGCGCAATTGTTTTATTAGGCAGTGACCGCGCATTTAGTTCCGGTGCCAATCTGAAAACCAATCGATTCGATCAGGGTAATACTGAAATAGATGTCGGCATCAATCTGGAAACCGTTTACAACCCGTTTTTAAGCAAACTAACTGAACTGTCTATTCCTTTAATCGTTGGTGTCCGCGGCGCAGCTGCAGGGATCGGATGCTCTATCGCATTAATGGGTGACATTATCATCGCCGGTCGTTCTGCATTTTTCTTACAGGCGTTCTGCAATATTGGCTTGGTTCCAGATGGCGGTGCCGCTTTTTTACTCGCTAAATCGGTCGGGCGGATTAAGGCTATGGAATTAATGCTACTTGGCGAACGCTACCCAGCGGAGCAAGCGCTCCAGGACGGCTTAATTACTCGGATGGTAGACGACGACGAGGTGATAGAAACCGCAATGAAGTATGCTGACAAGCTCGCTAAAGGCCCCAGTAAAGCTTTAGCAATGATTCGTAAATCTGCTTGGGCAGCGTTAGATTCTAGCTTCAATGATCAACTGAAGCTAGAACGAAAATTACAAAAGACGGCTGGATTAACGCAAGATTTCAAAGAAGGTGTGGCTGCGTTTCGAGAAAAACGCAAACCCAACTTCACTGGTCAATAATAGTCCGCAGATCAGTCTTTTGCTTCGCCTTTAGCGATATAGCGATCGACCTCTTCATGGAAAAACTGAACCCGTTTTTCCTGATCTGCCATATAGGAACCAGTGTAGCCTTTTGACATTAACCCTGTCTGCTGTGTTGACCACACCCTAACATCATCATCGATCACCGGCCCACAGGAAACTTCCCGGACTTTTCCGGCTATATGGGGCACCTTTACATTAATATCGACGGTGTCTTCCATAGCCGCAGCATAGTATTCGGTCGCATTATCGGGGAACCACATCAAAAACCAAGTATCAAAATAGCATTTTGACGGATCCGTGGGATGTGGCGTTGCCTTGAGGAATATACAACCATCCGGTTTAAGGCTTAGGGACAGATTTGGAAAAATCGTATAATGGAAATGGTCTGTCAGTTGCTCATCATGCATCCCAGAGTAATCAAAACCTCTTTCCGCACCTTGCTCACGCTTGATCTTTTGCATCGCTTTACGCATGGATTGCGGGTCCTCACGGAATGTCTCGGGATCGAGGCCCCAAAACTCGAACTCTTCTTTTAACAACTCCTTGGTGGTATCAAAATCTCCTCGCAACCCCACGGTCGGTTTGGCGCCAGGCATAATCATCCGCGCATGACCCTCTTTCTCGAATATATCCATCTGGCAGTGCTTATAAGATTGCTCCATAACGTGATGAGCCCCAATATGCACAAATGGTAGATGATACGATTCATTGAAATTGTCCTGAACGATCTTCCAATTAAAATCGCCTTCTATTGTGACCCAATGGGTGCGCTTCATACGGCTCAGGTCATAGGTGTTGATTTGCGAATAAACCGGCCCCAGATATTCTTCGAGCGACATCACGTCTTCATCCATCGAATACCAAATAAAACCAGCAAAAACGGTACAAGGTAGCTCCTTTAATCGAAGTTTCCCGCATGGGTTTCCCTCCAAAAAGTTTTTTGCATCAGGTGCAAAAGCTAGTTCGCCGTCAAGCTTGAATTTCCAGCCATGATAATTACACGCTAAGGTTTTGCCGTTACTGGACTCTTCATGTATCAGTCTGTTACCGCGGTGTTGGCAGACATTGTAAAATGCGCGAATCTCACCCTCATTATCACGGGTACACAGAATCGACTCCTTACCGATCTCGCAGGTAATTCGATCACCCGCATCTGGCAGCTGCTCCTCCAGTCCAGCGATCAACCACGTTTTGGTCCAGACGTGATCCCACTCCTGTTGCATGAAGTCGCTTGAATAGTAACGCTCACCCGTGACTGATTTTCCCGAGACTTCTGGCTCTGGGAGTTTGACCAGATCAATTCGATTGGAGTCGTCCAATCCATTTACTAAGGGTGCATTTGCCATAAAAAAATCCTAAAAGGTTAATTGTACAAAATAAACTGCAGGCGATAGATTAAGAGTAAATCGACGGATTGTCAGCTATCAATTTATACAGCACAAAAAAAAGGGGCGAAATCGCCCCTTTTAACTCACCCATTATGGTGATTTTTTAATAGTACTTAGAATTTATAGTCGAACTGCACACCATAAGTAGTACCTTCATTCCACTGCTTATACGCAATCAATGGTGAAATTATGCGCCAAATGTGCTCGCGCTCATCAGTGATATTGTTACCATAGGCCGATAATTTAAACTCTTCGTCAGCACCAAAAGTGTAAGACACATTTGCATTCACATTGGTAATACTGCTTTGGAAGCCTAGGACTTTGTTTTGTGCATCGCCTTCCATAGAAGAGCGGTAGCGATATGTAACGTTGCTCTGCAAGGAGCCCTCTCCAAATGGACGCGTATGGGTCACACCAAGGCTAGCCGTATTTTCTGGCGTATTTCTTGGGGTCAGAGCACTGTTGTCGGTGTTAACACCGTCGCCATTAAGATCGGCCAGATAAGAGTTATATTCAGCATCTACGTGACCATAACTAGCGCGTAACTTAATGCTTTCAGTAGCCTGCAACTGCATCTCAAGTTCAATACCTGAAATATCTAGACTTGCGGCATTTCGCACAACTGTAGCCACATTAACGTTGCTGATAGGAATAAAGATTGATTCCTGCTTATCTACAAACTCACTGCTATACAGGGTTGCATTCAACGTCATTCTTCCCTCTAGCATCGTTCGCTTCGCGCCCAACTCAAAGGTCTTCACGTACTCAGGCTCATAGCTTGGGTCGATATTGAAGTTTGCTTGACGACCAAAGAAACCACCACTCTTAAAGCCTTCGGTATACGAACCAAAAATCATCGTGTCATCTGAAGGCGTAAAGGTCATAGCAACCTTTGGCGAAAACTCATTAAAGTCAGCCTTGAAGTTAGTCATCAATGCAGCTAGATCTTCCTCAGAAACATCTGAGAAAACATACGAGCTACTTGCACCATCAAAGTCTTTCGATTCTTTAGTGTAACGGCCACCCACTGTAAGGGTGAGAGCGTCAGTAAGAGAATAGTCGATGGAGAAAAAAGCCGCCGTTGAGTCTGCGACCTGGTCCTGACCGTTATAGCCATATATTCCTTCCGGGAACGGAGTTACAACAGAGAAGAGATCATATACACGCCAGCGCTGAGAGTAGTCAACTTCCCAGTAATAAAGTCCAGCAACAAACTCCATTTTGTCGGAGAACTGCGATGTAACACGAAGCTCCTGACTGGTCTGCTCCCACTGGTTAACATACTGAAATCTCAACATTTTAGCCGTAGACGCATCGAAGTGGATCATATAGTCCTGCTCCAAGTCTCGGTTAGTAGTAATCGACGTCAACAACACTGAGCCTAAGTCCCAATTCGCTGTCAGAATCATATTATCAGCTTGAGTCACTGTATCGTTGCGACCATCACTCGATACTTGATCTTCATTACTACCAGTGTCAGTTGCCTCACAACCACCGTCTCCCAGAAGTGGCCAATTAGGATTTCCAGACCATGCACAAGCCAGAATGCCGGCTGTATTAGCGTTAGCATAGGCGCCAGAATCGGTATCATCTTTGTTTCGTTCAATATGGAGTTGGACATCAAAGTCTTCAGTTGGCTCCCAACGAATAGCCGCGCCATAAGTACTCTTATCGTCGCCATACACCTTTTCTTTAAGGGTTGTATTGTAAAAGTAGCCGTCGCTTTTAATTTGGTTAGCGAAAAGTTTAAGACCACTGTTCTCACCTAAAGGCATGTTAAGTAATGCCTGAACGTCTTTACGACCATCCGAACCAACTGTTGCAGAAACTTTACCACCCCATTCGCCGGTAACATCTGTACGGATCACATGGATTACGCCGCCCGTTGTATTCTTGCCAAACAAGGTGCCCTGGGGGCCACGCAAAATTTCAATTCTCTTAGTATCGAAATTATTCAGCATACTTCCGGCAGCTGTTCCTAAATACATACCATCAACTACAACACCAATCGATGGATCATAACTTTTATCAGTTTCTGAATACTCAACACCACGCATACTAATGTTGATGCCACCAGGAGTGCCCTGGTTTCTTTCAATGTAAAGATTTGGTGTAAAGTCAGCCATATCTCTCAGGCTACGAATACTCGCTCGATTTAATTCTTCTGTAACAGAGGTTACTGAAATAGGAATATCTTGAAGCGACTCTTCTCTTTTCCGTGCGGTAACAATAACTTCTTCGAGCGCTAAACCCTCAGCGAGAAGAACAGGACTAGTAACGACCGCTGTTCCGGCGACTGCAATGGCCAGAGCGGATGCAACAAGTCTTTTTTTCTTTAGATTTGGTAAATTACTTATATTCATGAATCTCTCCCCTTCGTTTCAAAAAATAGTTCAAGTAAACTAACATGACGTGGTGATATCAACACTCTCATTTGTGATAAACATTCACCACCCCTATCCATTGTAATAGGGTCCCCTTGTATGATCTGATCAATACATCGGTAATATATTGATCAGATCACATCAAATTAGAGGCAATGTCTCACCGCAATCTGCAGTTATCGCTCATAATCACGAATCATCTCTTTTGCTATCAGCAATTGTTGAATTTGGGAGGTACCCTCATACAATCTGAAGATGCGTACATCCCGATAAAACCTCTCCACCGCATAGTCGGCAATATAACCCGAGCCTCCGTGTATTTGTACGGCACGATCAGCTACGCGACCGACCATTTCTGTGCAATATAGTTTGCAGGCAGCCGTATAACGAGACAAGCGACCGCCCTTATCGAACATCCGCGCAGTTTCCTCTACCATACATTTACCCGCAAAATATTCGGTCTCGCTGTCAGCGAGCATCGCTTGGATTAACTGGAAGTCAGCTATGCGCTGATTGAATTGCTTTCGCTCTAAGGCATAACTCAAGCTGTCATCAATCAAACGTCGCGCGCACCCTAGAGCGACCGCGCTCATATGTAAACGGCCTCTGTCGAGCACCTTCATCGCAGTGATAAATCCCTTGTTGGGTACGCCGCCAATAATGGCGTCTTTGGGAATCTTCACATCTTTCATAATGACATCGCAGATGTGGGCGCCGCGCTGCCCCATTTTTTCATTAAGAACCCCAAGCTCTATCCCTGGTAAGTCTGCATCCATCAGAAATGCTGTAACACCCCTGGAGCCTTCATCCACTGTTCCCGTGCGCGCCATTAAGGTAAACACACCAGCTCGATTTGCGTTGGTAATGTAGCGCTTGGTTCCGTTAACAATATAGTGATCCCCTTCCAACCGCGCACTTGTCCGCACAGACCCGGCATCTGAACCTGCATCTGGTTCGGTTAAAGCGAATGAACCGACCAATTCACCGCTCGCCATCCGCGGTAAATATCGTTGTTTTTGTTCTTCCGTGCCATCGAGTAAAATCCCTTGCGAGCCGATACCAACGTTGGTGCCTATAACACTGCGGAAAGCCGGCGACGCATAGCCAAGCTTTTGTATCACATGGACCTCTTCTTCGGCACTAAGCCCTATACCGCCATATTCTTCCGGTATAGAAAGACCAAACAAACCCATCTCTTTCATTTGCTCAATAATAGCCGGAGGAACCGCATCATCATCGGATACCTTCTTCTCCATTGGGATAAGCTCATTGGCCACGAATTTTTCGATACTTGCTAATAGTTGGTTAAACGTTTCTTTGTCGAGAGCCATATAAGTCTAGTCTCTTAATTAAAAAATCATTATCTCTGAAACCTATCAGAATACTACTAACACTTTGGGTAAAGTTGAATTCAGATAGGGTGTGGCATAATTTTTTAGTGTGAGCGTTAAAGGTAGGGAGTGAGTACAAATAAAGCAGACATTCTCCCTTTAGTAAGGTTACTAATTAAAAAGGCAGTCATGCTAAAAGCCCAGCGCATAGGTTTTCCCCGTCACTAAGACGGAACGCTATCTATTTGCATAGCAACAATTATTCTTGAAACATGTAATAAAGGGCATAGCAACCAGGAGACAAAAAAATGAGCACAATAAATTCAGAAGAAATGAATAAAAAACTAGCCGAGATGCTCGACACGCACGAGATTAAAGCAATAGCGCATCGTTTTGCTCGCGGCCTTGATCGCTGTGATCGAGGCATCATTGAGTCTTGTTTTCATGACGACGGTATGGATGACCATGGCTTCTTTAAAGGCAATGCTGGAGAATTTTGTGACTGGGTGATGGGAGAACTAAAGAAGTTTAAGAGCTCACAACACCTAATAACAACTCAAAATAGCGAAGTAAATGGCGACTCGGCTGTTTGTGAAAGCTATTTTTATGCCTATCACCTTTTATCTACGCCTGATGGCACCAAAGACGTGATTGTAGCGGGCCGTTATGTTGATACGATGGAAAAAAGAAATGGAGAGTGGAAGATTAGTCTGCGACTCGCCACTTTTGACTGGAACAAGATTACCGACTCAGCCCCACTACCGGTCGCCGATAATGATCCACGCACACTCGGCGCAACTCTCCCGAATGATGCCTCTTATACTGCATTTGCCAAGATTAAAAACTAATACTTTATGAGATCCCAACCATGACATTACCGACTTACACCGTTGCTATACAAAATGCTTGGATAGTCACTGATGTAGAAGAGGCTGCTAAAAAGTGGTCAGATGCAATGAATATTGGGCCGTTTTATATTGCGGAGTACACTCCTGAGGCCTTTGATACGATTGAATATCGTGGAAAACCCGGAAAATTGCACATGAGAACGGCGATCGGCTATGCCGGTGATGTTCAAATTGAGCTCGTTGAACCTGTTGGCATTTACCCTTGCGCCTACTTTGACACCATAGAGGCCGGGTCTGCCGGATTCCATCATCTATGTTACTGGACCGACGACATTGATGCGGATCTAACACACTATAAGGATCAGGGCTTTGTCGTAGCTAACCAAGGACAAATGGCGGGTGGCGGACCGCGCTTTGCCTACCTAGATGCGAGCGAATCGCTTGGCTGTATGATCGAGTTACTGGAGCGTGCAGAGGGTACCGAAAAGATTTTTAATGCATGGAAAGAAAGCGCAAAAAATTGGCGGCCTGGCGATCCGGCGATCGTCAAACTCTAAGTACTAACTCAAATTCTGATTGTAACTGTTAGGGTCTCACAAGCGATGACGCCCTATCAATCATGCTAACTGACATGCCTGACCGCATGCTGTATAACGTGCTGAAACTAATAGGATAACAACATGACTGATGCTTACATTATTGACACTTGTCGCACACCTAGGGGTGTTGGAAAAATTGGTAAAGGTTCGCTGGCACATATTCATCCCCAGCAGCTTGCGGCAACCGTGCTAAAAGCGCTCGCAGATCGTAATAACCTCAATACTGAAGAAGTCGATGACATTATCTTTGGCTGCAACAATCAAAATGGCAAGCAAGGCTCTGACATAGGACGAATGGCTGCTCTGGATGCAGGATATTCCACGCTAGCATCTGGCGTCACACTCGACCGTTTTTGTGGTTCGGGTATTACCTCAATTAATCTAGCTGCGGCACAAGTTATGTCGGGTATGGAAGACGTGGTTATCGGCGGCGGTGTTGAAATGATGAGCTATACAGGCTCGATCAAAAACTCAGGTGAAAACTACCCCTTATTTGATCGCGGCAACTTGTCTTTGAGAGAAAAACACCCACAGTCAAATCAAGGCATATGTGCGGATGCCATTGCAACTCTTGAAGGTATTGATCGCAACAGTCTAGATCAACTTGCGGTCGTCTCTCAGCAGCGTGCTGAACGGGCCATAAATGAAAACCGCTTTGATGGCTCACTTGTTACTGTCTATAACGCAGATGGATCGATAGCACTGGACAGAGAAGAATTCCCTCGGCCAGGGACTAGCACAGAATCACTCGCCGGATTAAAGACCGTTTTTGATCAATGGCGGGTAATGCCCTTTGACGAAACTGGACAAACCTATGGCGAACTCATAGAAAAAGTCTATCCTGAAATAACACAGTGGAATCATGTGCATCACGCTGGCAATAGCTCAGGTGTTGTTGATGGTGCGGGTGCTGTTTTATTGACATCAAAATCCTATGCAGAAAAAAGCGGATTAAAGCCTCGAGCCCGTATCGTAGCGACTGCCAATATAGGTGACTGTCCGACATTGATGCTAAACGCGCCAGTGCCCGCCGCAAAAAAGGTTCTCGCAAAAGCCAATCTCAGTAAAGACGACATTGATGTATGGGAAATTAATGAAGCGTTCGCTGTGGTCGCAGAAAAGTTTATTCGTGATCTAGATTTAGACCGAGAAAAAGTAAATATTAATGGTGGTGCTATGGCATTGGGTCACCCGATCGGTGCAACTGGAGCTATGTTAATTGGGACAGCGCTGGACGAGTTAGAACGCTCTGGCGGTCGGTATGCCCTGATTACCATGTGTGCCGGCGGCGGCATGGCACCAGCGATCATTATCGAGCGTGTATAAAACAGTGGCAACACCGCGCGGTTATGGCCGCCGATTAAACCGAATTGCAATTGGCGGGTCAGATTAATGATGAAACTTTATGGAGTGCGCTCCTCGCCGTATGTTAGGCATGCACGGGTAGCATTAGCAGAGTCAAATTTGGACTGGCAGCTACAACAGGTTACCCCTGATACGATCATTAAATCACCAACCAGACGCGTCCCCTTCCTAAAAGATGGAGACCTTACGTTGACTGACTCAGCGGTAATTGTCCGCTACGTTCGTGAAAAGGCGGGTCAACTCTTCTTAGATACGATTGCGGACCATGAGTTATTTGCCCTTTCAACATCGGTGCTTGATACCGCTGTGAATGTATATTTGATGAACATCAATGACAGTAGCGACTTGGCGGAGGTCCCTAGCGGCTCCTCAGTAATAGGGTTCAGCCCAAAAACATATTTTGAACGCCAGCAAGAAAGAATCGGTGTTGGAATACAAGGGCTGAATGATTTTAATCTCGCTAATAGCCAACCGTACACAGATGGCGAGATTCGCTTGGCATGCCTATTGGATTGGGGTGTTTACAGAGCAACAATCGACATCTCGGGACTGGAAAATCTTCGTCGTTTCTTAGCCAAAATTCGTAAGTGGCCTCCGTTCGCCGATACCGCTCCCGACTTATAACTCATCATAATAGACTCTCTATTTAGGCGTTAATCGCTGCCTAAAATTTCAGGTTGGAGACGTTGGACGCTAAACCAAACTAGAAGATTCTGTTAAAGGCCAAATTTTCAGGCTGTTCATTTTTATTCTTTCCCGATCGACTAAAAAACGTACCAAAATAAAGTAGACATCCAAGTCAAAACGATCATCATCAGAATTACCGCTTGCATTAACCATTTCATTATTTGGCTGCAAAGATCGTTTATTGTCATCGGCCAGCTGAAAACCCAGATCATAAATATCGTCGATCATGGATAGTTTGATAATATAACGCCAGCGATCGACAATATGAAAATTAACGTGGTCAGAATTCTGCGGGTCACGCTCTTCAATAAGAATTGGACCCATATAGGGCCATACCTTTATCTGATAATTTTTTAGCGCAGCTCGCATACGCTCGTTATAACTCTCAGACGACTCTGCACCAGTACAGGCACCAAAGCATTTTTTCAGCTGGCTGCGAAAACAAGCCTGCGATGTATTTCTGCCACCCTCAAGTCCAAGAAGTTTGTGGCAAAGGAAATAGTGATCGGCAAGTTTCTCCATTTGTTTAGAGGCCTGCCGGGGTGAACGGAACAAACCGAACTGCTGTTCCATCTCGGAATTGTCCGTTTCAACCGTTTCAATGTTTAGTCGAAGATATCCATGACTGTCAGCATTAGCACGATACTGAAATAACTTTTTAATCTTTCGCAGTCGCCGATTGTAAAGCGGGCTCAACAATTTGATTTGATTACTCTCACGAATTTGCGCACCAAAATCGCTGGGTGCCGGTTCAAAATCAACATGCGCAATTTTGGTGCTCATCTGTAAATCTTTTGGGTTCTTGTGATCGGAGCTAAAGTGGCTCATCACGCGATTACGAATATTAACGCTTTTACCCACATAAAGTAGCACGCCTTTCTGATCATAAAAATAATAGACACCTGGGCTGGCGGGTAGTTTTTCTACCTCTTTGGCATCGAGTAAGGTCGGCAAGCTAGGACGTTTAAGTAAGGTCTTACACGTAGCGGAAATTTCATCATCAGAAAAGAGTGCTGAAGACTTTTGAAAGAACTTGTGGATCATCTGAGCATCATCGAGAGCCCTGTGACGATTTTCGATCGACAGGTCAAATCGCTCAATAATTTGTGACAGGCCATGGCGTTTAAACTGCGGATACAAATTGCGACTAAACTTCACAGAGCAGAGCGGCTTGGCATTATAACTAATACCCGCGCGCTCAAATTCATTCTTTAAAAAGCTATAGTCAAAACGAGCATTGTGGGCCACTAATGTGCGGCCCTTTAACTTACCCATAAGCTCTTCTGCAATATCAGCAAATTCAGGCGCGCCATTTACCATGCTAGGACTTATCCCTGTAAGTCTCTGTATAAAAGGCGGTAACGCTACTTTTGGATCAATAAATGTTTGCCAAGTCTCAATCAACTCACCATGCTCAATCACCACCAGGCCAATTTCAATAATACGGTGGTAGATGGCTTTACCTCCAGTAGTCTCGCAGTCAAGCAAAACCATTACCTCAGGAAATCCTGAAGAGAGGCGCATAGGTGTTGCTTTTTCGAGCCAATCTAGTTGCATAAGGTTGTTACGTCAGCGTGCCCATTTTTGATTGTTCTAGAAGCAAAAATAATGGATTAGACCACCTTAATGAATTTATAAGTAACGATAAACCTGATCTACCGCCCTACTTCCTTCAGCAGCTGCCGGCCCCCAGTGCTGATAACCTCTTACTTCAGAGTGCCCAAAAGAGATTCGTCCATGAGGCGTAGATTTGATAATGTCGGCGTAACCAGGGCCCCCATTTTTATTATAAAAGAATCCTGGTGTTGGCGTGACATAGGCATGTCCCCAGCGATTTAGAATAATCCCAGCAATATCTTTTTTGGCATCAAAGCCGCTGCCACCGAACATTTTTACCATTTGCTGTCTAATTTCTCTTTCGTAATCCATGTATGATTTTGAAAGTAATTCAATTTGACCAAGTCGCGATTGCTGTTTAGCCGTGTAGCCCATATTTGCTTTTTCAAACGACACATAAAATGTCAATACTATTGGACTATCGGGATCTAACATCGGCTTATCATCACCCACATGCATAGGAGCTCTGATATTGGTGTGATAACCGAATCCTCCCGTCCATTGGTATGCTGTGATACCCAGCTTATGCAGGAAACGCCAATTTGTTAACGCTACATTCGCTACTAACATGGGCGCATGGTTAAATTTTGCGTATGCGTCAGAATGGGTTTGGGGTAAATCACTAATAATGTGCTTATTGATCCAACCACCAGAGGCCATGACTACAGCTTTTGCATTAACTTTGTTAAGTTTCCCATCAGTATAATAAGTGACATTAACAGATTCAGATTCATCACCTTTATTAACGTGCGTTACATCAATAACATTACTATTAAGTCTGCACCTCACTGCATTATCGGGACGGTCAAGCGCACTAAAATTGATGGGGTTTTGCATAATATCTTGGAAATTATTTTTCCCTTGAATTGCATCAGGGATAAGTAATTTTATAAAGTGCCGAGCAAATCCATCGTTGCCACCTGGAAAACTATGACGATTCTTTGGCAGAGCTGGTTCATCCATCGCCACCCCAAACATACCGAGTTTCTGCGCGATATATGCTGACATAACATCGCAGCCCATTCCGCCAGCACTTGCTATAACTGGATCAGCAAACTTTGTAACGGCTTCATCTAGACCCATCACTTTTTCGATGTAATCCTTATACGTCATATTGTCTAACCAAGCTTTAGTTTTAGCATCTGATGCAGGCATATCAGTGGTGTATTTCCAGGTCAATAAATCTTGTCTAACCTTGTCAGAAACAGGGTAATCCTTTAACTTGTTTTTCCATGGATTATTGATCCATTGCGGTTTGACATTGTGCGACTGCTGGTCAACAAAATGTCCTTTCGAGATGTATTCTTCTGCCCATAACTGGACATCATAATGGTCTTGAGCAAATACCATTCTTTTTGGGTCATTAGACATTTTGCCGTACGTAAAGTTGTCCGCTGGAACACCAAGTAGCTCTATGTATTTACGATCTTCGTCAAAATCAAATTGAGTATTGTAATAAAAGCCATTGGAGCCTTGTGGTGCAGCAATAATTTGACCGTCTATATTAAATTCATTTCTTTTCGCTTCACCACCAAATATTGGATGATTCTCTATAATAAGGCATTTTTTATTAGGATTTCTCTCTACCATTCGATGCGCGGCACCTAAACCAGATAACCCACCCCCTACGATGACTAGATCATAATCTTCGCTCACAGCTACATCTTTTGCTCTATCAGAGTTTAAAATACCATCTCTGACAGCATGTGCAGCTTTTAATATGTCAGGCGTATTACCATGAGATCCTTTCGAGTCGCCAACACCACCATATCCATACCAGTTATCTGTCACTTGATTTGGTAGCGATTCATTTGGTCGTGATTCATTTGCCCAGAGCAAAGATGGAGCAGACATTGAATAAAGCATGCTTCCAGCACCAAGCAAAGTAGAGTTTAAAAAATCACGTCGATCAATATTTTTATTAAGGCCTAATAGTTCGTCATTTTTTTTAGATTTTTTTAATTCTTTCATGATTCACTAAACCCCTGTTATTTTGGATACTCTCTTTTAATTAAGCTTTAGTTAGATAAGTCGCTTAGAGTCTAAACCGAATAGAAGGACTTTTGAAGTATCGGGACACTTATAATGATTTTGCTGGAATAGGTGGAGGCGTAATGAATAGATAATTAGTTTGGGTTATCTATGTCTTTCGACAATGAAGAGAGTGTTTCAAGTTATTATCTTTAGCTCTCTAAAACTCTCATTTCCTAGTTACCTTGACTCACCTATTCAAAGATTTTACGGCTTAATTTACCCTTACAAACATCGTTCTTATAAAAGCCATAGTACTTTGTAACAGAAATAGAACTAAACAAACGATATAAATATTCGAAATCGCCGTCAAATAACCAACGATCATTAATCCAGACAGGATAAAGTTTATTGAGAGTATTCCTGTTTGAAATACAAAAAGTTTGATGGGGAAAATCTTTTCATGCCCTTCTTTTCGTAAAGAAAGCATTTTTTTGGGGAAAACCAACAATCCTACAACTGAATAAAGGCATATAGCCCAGCAAATAATTACCCAAGATAATTCCAAATTCTGAATATTAAAGATAGCGAAGGGGAGAATACCGCCAAACATAGCTCCAAAAGCAGAATAGGTTAAAAGCTGGATACGAAAATCATCAGGATCGCTGAATCCATCTGCAGTTCTGCTTAGTCCAATTAATATTGCTGAAAAGCCAACGATACCTAAAGCAATCTCTGATATTAGCTGTAAAGCATGAAAATTTGGTTCCATAATTTATTTCCATTTAGTGACGACTTTGCCTGAGTACTACTCCAACACTTATACCCTAACCCAAAAAGAAATTCACCTGGATTACTATCAACGTTTTATTGGTCCTGGGAAAAAACGATTTGTCTGCTGTTGATAGTCTTTGTAGTCGGGTCTTTTCTGTACTGAGTAATATTCAGAAGGCACCGCTCCTGTTGTATAAACTAAGGTGGTGTACATAAATTTGGAGGCCAACAAAAGCCCTATCCCTAGTAAGAACCATACTGGCTCGCTTTCAAAACCTTTAAGTGACAGCCAAGATGGAATAGCCGCGATTACTAGGCCATTCCACACCATCCACTCAGCAAAATAGTTAGGGTGCCGGCAGTATTTCCACAGGCCAACATTGCACACTTGCCGATGCTTACCTGCTCTTTTCATTTCTTTAAGAAAACGAACCTTCTGGAAATCAGCTATGGATTCCATCGAAAATGCCACAATCCAAATAACAAGCCCCACTATTTCTAGTACCGAAAATTCTTGGTCACCATTTGAGGCAATAATAAAAACAGGAAAAGCTAAAAATGAGGCATTCGCTAAACCTTGCGCAATAGCATCTATCTGCAAGGCTAATGCTGTGTTATTTTTGCCTTCTTCTTTCCAGACTATGCGTTGATATTGATATCGAGGGAACTCTTTTTTCAAAAAACCCAAGCGCCACATTTTTAGAGCACCTAACCCCATGCGAAGCCCGATCAAAATAACCACACTGCTAACAACAAGAGACCGCAGCCAGTAACCTTCACTAAAACAAAAACTGATGATACCCAGTAAGACTAGTCCCCAAGGCCAGCCAATATCTACGTAGCTCATACGGCCAGTACGCCAGATTGGTATACATACCACTACAGTGAACAGAGCAATCTGCCCCAAACTGTTTAGAAGGGCTAATTTAAAAAACGTTGTAGACCATAAAATAAAACCCAACCCCAGCAAGAAAGGGTAAACGGGGCGAAAGTAATTCATTTTTTATTCCCACTCAACAGTTGCACGATTTGAAGCCCTTATAAACAATGAGACGCAGAGGTGAAAAAAATTGTCACGACTGTTTTGTATTTTTACGATAATATTCCTCATTTTAACTCATTTTGTGGCAGAGATTGTCTCTATAGAACGCCTTTTAGTTACTTAAAAGTAACAAAGGAAGTTTTTCATATGTAACCTTTGGGCATGTTATTGTTTTTATGTCAGTGTATTTTAGAACACTTTGGTAGCATAGGAATTCCAGAAAAAACTAAAAAGAAGAGAACGAGTAATTATGAAACTTAAGGCTGTATTTCTGAGCGCTATGATTCTCTCTATGAATCTTGCTTCACTCGAACAACAGAGCGAGAAATTAAGAATCCTTGTTTATAACACTCACGGGCTTCCTGGACTATTTATAAGTGATAATCCAAAGAAGCGCTTTCCTGTCATAGGTAAAAAAACTCAAGACTTTAACATCTCCCTACTACAAGAAGACTATTCGCATCATGAAGATTTGTTATCTGGCTTAGCTAAAGAAAGCCTCGCTATTCGTGGCGCATTAGGTGGTCGTTTAATATGCCCCTTTTGCACTGGTTCAGGATTAACGTCTGTATTCAATCTACCTAAAAATTGGACCATAGAAGTAGAAAATCAAACTTATGACACTTGTTCGGGCTGGTTAAGAGGAGCAAATGATTGCTTTGCCTATAAAGGTTTTCAACTAATAAAAGTAACACTGCCAAGTAATAAAAGACTTTTTATAGTTAATACGCACATGGATGCAGGTAGAAGAGATTCTGATAGGGCAGCAAGAGAGAAACAGCTAGAGCATATTATCTCAACTATAAAGCAAAGAACGACTGCTGAAGCTTTAATTATTGCTGGAGATTTGAATCTGAATTCTAAAAATCCTGAAGACGTAAAACTCTTAGAAAGCTTCAAGGAAGAGCTGAGATTAACAGATTCTTTTACAGGGCATAAAATAAGTAACAAATGGACTATATTGGATTACATTTTATACAAGCAAGGTGAAGAGTTAGAGTTTAAGATTATTTCTGTTGGAGAAGACGAATCATTTATCACAAAAGAAGGCCCTTTAAGTGATCATCCTGCTCTGATTATAGAATTGTTAATTTAATGGATGGAGCTTCTAGTGAACAATACTCCCACTCAGTGATTGCACCCTTTAAAATCCTTTTTTGAACTTTGTAGATCAATCACACACAGAATTAAAGTATGGAACTGAACAATGCATCTATTACAAAATCCGATTAGATCAGAAGAATTGTTAGCAAAAACAATCGATGTAACCCATCGTTTTTACGCCTCGTCCTCTGAACCACTCGGGCACAGTGATCTGATAAAACTTGCCGAGCAACAGGGCGAGCATGCGTTGATTGAACTATTTAATCACCATTCTCTGGGCTATGCTGACAACGGCGGCAGCTTGGATGTGCGACAAGAAATTGCACAGCTATACAACGACAATATTAGCGCCGACAATATTGTGGTATTTCCCGGCGCACAGACCGGCATGACCCTAACCGCCCAAGCATTATTACATGCAGGGGATCATGCAATCATTGTCACGCCGAGCTACCAATCGCTGGAAGACAGTGCAAAATTAGCCGGCTGTGAGGTCACTCGAGTCGCCCTGTCTCCAGATGACAACTGGCGGTTAAATATTATAGCGATTGAGTCGGCGATCAAAGACAACACTAAATATATTGCCCTCAATGACCCGCACAACCCATCCGGTGCATTAATGGATGTTGAGACCAAAACAGCCCTATGTAAGGTCGCAGAAAAACATCAGCTGGTCATTTTATCCGACGAGGTGTATCGGCTATTAGAGATCGACCCAGAGGAGCGTTCGGCGTCTATGGCGGATATCTCTAAAAATGCGCTCGCCCTAAGCACCATGTCAAAACCCTGGGGGGCCGGCGGCACGGGCATCGGCTGGATAGCCTGCCAAGACCAGACCCTGTGCGAAAAATTGCGTAGGGCTCAACATATCTATGCGGTGTGCTTTTCTCGCGCCGGCGAGATACAAACGATGATGGTACTGCGATGTTCAGACCGGATTATCGACAAAAACATACATATTATTAAGACTAATTTAGAATTGCTTGAGCAGTATTTCGCGGCCAATAATGATCTATTTGAATGGGTACGCCCCAAAGCTGGGGGCACTGGTTTTGTAAAATTCAAAGGCCCCATTAGCGCCAATAGCTTAGCAAGTCAGCTACTGGCTCAGGGAATATTAGTATTTCCGCCATCCATTTTTGATTGCGAAAACTCACTCAACCAGTATTTTCGCATCGGGTTCAGTCGGACCACCATGCCTGGGGCCCTAAAAGCCTTCGCACAGTTTATCGATCAACAACGTACTATTTGGGCGCAATAATGCAAATATTAGCCACAGATGCCGACCTAGTTGCACTATTAACTCC
>CAWKZU010000003.1:0-135955 GCA_963854585.1 Gammaproteobacteria bacterium
GGGTTGCCAATAAACAATCTGAGGCAAGGATCGAGTAAGACAAATAAGGTTAGGCGGTAAACTAAAGGATGGGTCCAGCAGGATTTAAGCCTACGACCAATCGATTATGAGTCGAGCGCTCTAACCAGCTGGACTTTTTTGGCCTATATTTAATATACATACGCGTATAAAAATAAATTTAAGTTCTTATTGGCTGAGAGGGTTAATCATGAATATGAAGGAAGCAGTAAAAAGTGTGATTTTCAAGAAGTACGCTACTTTTAGTGGTCGAGCGAGTAGATCAGAGTATTGGTGGTTTGGCCTTGCTTATTCATTGATTTATATATGTACTATGGTATTAGATAATATTTTTGGAACTACTTATGATAGCGAGTCCCCTGATGGATGGATAACAGGACTCTTCTCAATAGCTATAGTCAGTCCATCACTCGCGGTTTGGATTAGACGCTTGCACGATAGAGGCCACAGCGGCTGGTGGACGTTGATTGCCTTTACAATAATTGGTCTCATCCCAATATTTTATTGGTCAGTAATGCCGGCAAAAGAGGGTGAGGAGGGGCGTGAAAATAAGTGGGGGAAAAACCCACTTCTTGATGAAGATTAAGAACTCTTAAAAAATGGTGGGCCCAGTAGGACTTGAACCTACGACCGATCGATTATGAGTCGAGCGCTCTAACCAGCTGAGCTATGGGCCCTTGAGAATTTACTGCTCGTCGATGAAGCTACGAAGATGATCTGAACGCGTTGGATGCCGCAACTTGCGCAGTGCCTTAGCCTCAATCTGTCGTATACGCTCGCGAGTCACATCAAACTGCTTGCCCACTTCTTCCAGCGTATGATCGGTATTCATATCAATACCAAAGCGCATGCGCAGAACCTTGGCTTCACGAGCGGTGAGACTGCTCAGTACGCCACGAGTTGACTCTGTTAGATTATGTTTGGTCGCCTCATCAATCGGCTGTGCAATGGTGTTGTCTTCAATGAGATCGCCAATACTAGCGTCTTCATCTTCACCTATGGGTGTTTCCATTGAAATAGGCTCTTTGGCGATTTTCAATACCTTACGAATCTTATCTTCAGGCATTTCCATACGCTCAGCCAACTCTTCGGGCGAAGGCTCGCGACCCATTTCTTGAAGCATTTGTCGCGAAATACGATTGAGTTTGTTGATGGTCTCAATCATGTGTACTGGAATTCGAATAGTGCGTGCTTGGTCGGCGATTGATCGAGTGATAGCTTGACGAATCCACCATGTCGCGTAGGTAGAGAACTTATAACCACGACGATACTCAAATTTGTCGACAGCTTTCATTAGACCGATGTTGCCTTCTTGGATAAGATCTAAAAACTGAAGACCACGATTCGTATATTTTTTAGCAATGGAGATCACTAATCGCAAGTTCGCTTCTACCATTTCTTTCTTGGCTCGGCGAGACATGGCTTCACCAATGGTAAGACGACGATTTATATCTTTAATCTGTAAAATTGACAGCCCACTGGCTTTTTCAACCTGCGCAAGCTTGCGCTGTGACCGCAAGATTTCGATTTCTTGGTTAGTAATACCCTCAGAATAATCGGCTTTGGCCTTTATTAAGGAGCCTGTCCACTTAAAGTTGGTTTCGTTGCCTGGGAATGACTTTATGAACTCTTTACGCGGCATTTTTGCAGAGCGAATGCAGAGTTTCATAATGTTTCGTTCTTCTTTACGAATCTTTTCAACAGCCGCTCGGATCAATCCAATTAATGGATCAAACTGGCGAGGGGTCAGTTTCAAATATTTGAATAATTCAGCTAACTCTGCCATTTGCTTGAGAGACGGATCGCTGGATCTGCCTGTCTTGGTAACGGATTTGTCGGCTTTGATCAGCTGTTTGCGAATCTCTTCAAAGCGCTCAGTCGCCACTTCAGGGTCTAGACCACCTTCGTGTTGCTCTTCTTCCTCTTTTTCTTCAATTTCTTCGCCATTGGCGATTCTTTCAGCTTCGGCGGCTTCCGCTGCTTGCTGTTGAGCAAGCGCGGATGGCACATGTTCCATGGGGTTAAGGTAACCACTAATAAGGTCTGTTAGTTTCTTCTCACCAGCAATCACCTTATCCCACACTGCAATAACAGTTGCAACAGTGGTTGGCCATTCGGCGACAGCAGACATTAGTTCTCGTGTGCCTTCTTCAATCCGCTTGGCTATCTCAATCTCACCTTCGCGCGTCAGTAGTTCGACGGAGCCCATTTCGCGCATGTACATGCGCACAGGGTCTGTCGTGCGATGCTGTTCAGATTCCACGGAGGCAAGTGCGGCTGCGGCTTCTGCAGCGGCAACTTCATCAGGCGTATTGTCACCAGATCTCATTAGTAACGTTTCAGCATCGGGTGCATTTTCATACACTGTTATGCCCATGTCGTTGATCATCTGAATGATATCTTCGACCTGTTCGGGATCAGCAATATCTTCTGGTAGGTGATCGTTAACTTCCGCGTAGGTCAGGTACCCTTGCTCACGGCCTTTAGCGATGAGATCTTTGATGCCGGAGCGTTGCTTATCAGTGCTTTCAGTCATAGGGCAATGTTGCCTTGTTGAGGGTTTAAAAGTAGCGCGCGATTATAGCGAATAATTAACAGATTGTCCCAGACAAAGTGTTGTTTATTTGGCTTATTTTATATTTCTTAGTTTAGACTACAAGTCGTTGTTTTATCTTGTTTTTTAGTTCAACTGATTGAGGGTCACTTGACAGCTGTAGGCGTATTTTATGTAACTGCTTGATTTCCCGCTCACCGAGGGCGTTGAGACCAAGCAGGTATGTTGCTTTTTCTCGAGTTGGGAGGGCCTCAAATGCGGTTTGGGTTACATGCTTAAGGGCATCATTAAACTCTTGATGATCGTCTCTACCAGTGCCAACTGGAGGGTGGTAGAGCTCGCTAGCGGCAAGAGACTGTAATATCTTTGTCTCAGCTTGGTTGCCGTGAGTGCCTAGCCAGTAAGCAAAGATATGGGAGGGTTTGTAATGTGGGTTTTTCTTTGCCACCGCTAAAACCCTAAGAAATAGTTGGGTATCTTCGTCTGGAGATAAGCTTAAAAACTCGATATCTTCAACAGATTCAGCTAAAGCGGGATGATTTAGCAGTAATGCCGTTAAAAACTTTACCGGCGAAAGACGTATTTTGGATGCTCTAGCTGGGTTGATACCCGGAAAATCATCTACGACCACTGAACCCTCGAATTCGGCATAATGGTGATCGCCTTGTTGCGCGGCATGATCGTAGGAATCAGAGCGGTTTTCCACTGGGACCTTTTCTTTTGAGGCTACGGCACGCTGCTGTGGTGTAATGTGAGTGGCAACATACTCTTTGAGATTATCCGCTGAGATTCCCGTTCTGCGGGAAAGTTCTTCAAGCATAAGCTGGCGAAAGACTCCCTGTGGGATTCGATTAATTTGCGGTGCGCAGACTTTACTTAATCGAGCCTTACCATCTGCTGTTGAGGCGTCAACACCTTCACTAAGCTGTTCAAACAGAAATTCCGAAAGTGGTTGCGCTTTATTGATTCGTTCTTGAAATTCAGCAGTACCAAGGGCTCTAACCATAGTGTCTGGATCTTCACCGTCGGGTAAGAAGAGGAACTTAGCCGACACTCCATCGCGCATTTCAGGCAGTGCGATCTCTAAAGATCGAGCCGCCGCTCTCCTACCCGCATTATCGCCATCAAAGCAGAATACTATTTCAGAGGTATATCGAAACAGTTTTTGCAGGTGGTTTTCTGTTAACGCAGTGCCCAGCGTGGCTACGGCATTGGCAATTCCATATTGGGCTAGAGCAATCACATCCATATAGCCCTCCACCATAATCAAGCAGGGAATCTCTTTGAGCGATTGCCGAGCTTCATACAGCCCATAGAGCTCTCGTCCTTTATGGAATACAGGAGTTTCTGGAGAGTTGAGGTATTTGGGTGTGCTATCGTCTAAGACCCGGCCTCCAAATCCTAAGGTGCGACCACGCTGATCACGGATTGGAAACATAATGCGATGACGAAATCGATCATATTGTTTTTTTTCTTCCGGCTTGACAATGATCATACCGGACTCGTCGAGTAGTTTGATTTTTTCAGCATCAGTCCCAGATGCTGTTAATAGATTGTCCCATCCTGGAGGCGCATATCCAACCCCGAATTGGGCTGCAATTTTACCACTCAGACCTCTCCCTTTTAGGTAGTCAACTGCTGAGCTTGCTGCCTTATGCGTTCTCAGTTGTTGTCGGAAAAATTTATCTGACTCAGTTAGTATTGAAAATAGGCTATCTTTTTGTTTTACCACTTTCTGGTCTGTGGCCGCTACTCGAGGGATTTCCATACCAGCATTTTTAGCCAATAGTTCTACAGCAGGCAAGAAATCAAGACGATCAAATTCCATGATAAAACCAAGAGCATTGCCGCCAACGCCGCAACCAAAACAATAGTAAAACTGTTTATCTTGCGCGACGGTAAAAGAGGGACTTTTTTCTTCATGAAAAGGACAACAGGCCTTGTAATTCTTGCCTGCTTTTTTTAGCTGAACACGACCGTTGACCACATCGACTATGTCGATGCGATCTAGTAAATCATCAATAAAAGTTTGAGGTATTAGTCCGGCCATCAGTCTTGCACGTCATTGGTCACGATAACCACAGTGTAACGTCTTCACCGCGGAAAGAAACTGCCTTTAACCGTTTAAAGCTGACTTGACTAGTCCGCTTACTGCACCGCCATCCGCACGTCCTTGGATCTGCGGTTTTAGAATGCCCATGACCTTGCCCATATCCCGCATTGATTCGGCACCAGTAGCACTAATTGCCGCGGTAATCATGGCGCTGATTTCGTCTTCAGTGAGGGCAACCGGCAAGAATTCTTGGATAACACTGATTTCACCGATCTCAATATCTGCGAGTTCTTGTCGACTCGCGGCTTCGTATTGCGTGATGGAGTCCCGTCTTTGTTTGATCATCTTATCGAGAATAGCTATTAATCGTTCATCGCTGATCTCGATGCGCTCATCAACCTCGATACGCTTTACTTCTGAGAGCATCAGCCTAATAGCGCTAAGACGTGGTTTATCTTTTGCGCGCATTGCATCTTTCATTGCATCAGTGAGTTGCGTTTTCATCGACATAAGGGACCTCGACATAAAAAGTTATGAATACCAGAAACACAAAAAGCGCCCAATTGGCGCTCCTTGTTACTATTTTGCATCAAACACAATGAAACCTGTTTGGTGCCTAGTACAGCCGAATAAACTTGCGTGATTCTCGTGAAACCAGCTTTTGGTTTCGCTTTACTGCGGCGGCTGCTTTACGCTTGCGCACCCAGGTAGGCTTTTCATAGAACTCACAGCTGCGAACTTTAGCGAGGACACCCGCTTTTTCGCAAGAACGTTTAAAACGACGTAATGCTACGTCAAAGGGCTCGTTTTCTTTAATGCGCACACTTGGCATGTATAGTTAATCCTGTAGTGAAAATATCTTGTAAGTTGGGCTAACTCGCAACCAACCACTCAAGGGCGCGTAGTCTATACACTTAGCGTAGTCGATGCAAAGTTTTTTGCTTGGTTTTCCTTGTCTTTTTTGTCTGTAAATGGAGTGATTTCAAATCTAAGCTTAAGGGTTTAACTTTGGACCGAGAACTATTGCTATAATCCCTGCTTGTCTATGGTCACCTTTTTAATGAGAGTTTGCCCTACATGCTTGTCCTAGGTATCGAAACGTCATGCGATGAAACCGGTGTTGCTATCTACGATAGTGAAAGGGGGCTGCTCGCACATACACTTTATTCCCAAGTTAAACTGCACGCCGACTATGGTGGTGTCGTACCTGAATTGGCCTCCCGCGATCACGTACGAAAAATTTTACCTTTGTTGGATGATGTTTTCGCTCAGGCAGGCGTGAATAAGAAACAGCTCAATGGCATAGCCTATACTGCGGGCCCTGGGTTGTTGGGTGCATTAATGGTAGGAGGGTCTATGGCTACAGCATTTGGGTATGCCTTAGATATTCCAGTGCTCGGTGTACATCATATGGAAGCCCACCTTTTGGCGCCGATGTTGGAAGATAAGCCGCCTGAATTTCCTTTTGTTGCACTTCTGGTGTCTGGCGGCCATACCCAGTTGGTGTCAGTTGCCGCTATTGGTGAATATGAGCTGCTAGGTGAGTCTTTAGATGATGCTGCAGGAGAAGCCTTTGATAAAACGGCTAAGATGCTGGATCTTGATTATCCCGGTGGACCGGTGTTGGCGGCTATGGCTGACCAGGGAGAGATCAGCCGATTTGCCTTTCCTCGGCCCATGACGGATCGCCCGGGTTTGGATTTTAGTTTTTCTGGCTTGAAAACCCACACTCGCAATCTCGTTGAAAAGCACCGAGGCGATGGCCCATTGCCTGATGATCTGACAGTTCGCGATATCTGTGCCGGATTTCAAGAGGCGGTGGTTGACACTTTAGTGATTAAATGTCGTCGGGCGATGAGTCAAACTGGAATGAAAACGTTGGTCATTGCGGGTGGTGTATCGGCTAATACGCGCTTAAGACACAAGTTGGAGGTCGCCCTTGAGAAAGAGGGCGTCGAGGTGTTTTATGCACGTCACGAGTTTTGTACTGATAATGGGGCGATGGTTGCTTACGCAGGTTGCCGAAGATTATTGGCGGGGCAACGCAATCCGTTAGTTATCTCGGCGACACCTAGATGGCCTCTTGATCAGTTAGACAGTATTAATAGTATAGGTTACTAATAGGAAGTTATTTGATGGATATTGTTTATATAAGAGATTTGCGTATCGAAACCATTATAGGCATCTATGATTGGGAGAGAGAGGTTAAGCAAACTGTTAGTCTCGACTTAGAAATGGCCCATGATATCCGAAAGGCTGCTGAGACGGATGACATTCAGTACGCGCTCAATTATAAATCCATCGCCAAGCGTCTTATTAAATTTATCGAGCAAAGCGAATTTTTGCTCGTTGAGCGCATGGCCGAAGAGGTTGCCTCGATTGTACGTGATGAATTCTCAGTGCCTTGGTTAAAGTTGCGCGTGAGCAAACCCGGTGCGTTGCGAGGCTCCCAAGACGTCGGCATTATTATTGAACGAGGAGAAGGCCCCTAGTGGCACTTATTTATCTAAGTCTTGGCAGTAATATTGAACGTCATATGCGTATCGGTGCTGCGCTAGATGCCCTTGCCGAGCACTTTGGTGAGTTAGCGCTGTCTTCGGTCTATGAAAGTGATTCAGTTGGTTTTCAAGGCGATAATTTTTTAAATCTTGTCGTGGGTATTTATTCTGAGAGTTCATTGAGTGAGGTGTCTATCACTCTTAAGCAAATAGAAAATGATAATGGCCGTGATCGCAGCGCTCCTCGTTTCGGCGCGCGCAGTTTAGATATTGATATATTGACTATGAATGATGTAAACGGAGTGATCGACGGCATTCAATTACCCCGGGATGAAGTATTAAAAAATGCCTTTGTTCTTTTACCTCTGGCCGAAATCGCGCCTGATGTTAAACACCCAATCACCGGTCTAAGCTATGCTGATCATTGGCAGTCCTATGACAAAGATAAGCAAAAACTTTGGCCTGTCCCCTTTACGTGGCAAGGTAAAAATATTACCAGTTAAGCTATGACTTTCCCTCGGGGCGTTTAAAACCCTCACAAACTGTTTGAGCTGCCGCCGTCTACTGCAATGGTTTGTCCTGTCATGTAGGTGGCTTCAACCGCTAAGAAGTAGACTGTTTGCGCGATGTCATTTTCGGTCCCTAATCTACCCAACGGCACTTTGCTCAGTACTGAATCCTGTTTCACCGTGTCGTCTGATTCGTGCTCTGGCCAGAGTATAGCGCCTGGCGCCACACTATTGATGCGTACATCAGGGCCAAGTTCTTTGGCTAAAGTTTTAGTCATAGCGATGTTGCCAGCCTTGGCAATGGAATAGATCGGATGGTTTTGTAGAGCCTGTCTTGCGTGCATGTCGGAAATATTAACGATGGCACCCTGATGCTTGGACAATAATCTGGCTAGCTTTTGAGAAAGAAAAAAGGGCCCTTTGAGGTTGCTGTTGATGAGGTCATTCCATTGATTTTCATCGCAGTCGTTGATCGGCGTTGGATAAAAACTTGAGGCATTGTTAACCAAGACATCCAGCCGTCCTACTGAGCTGATTAAATCGGTTATTTTATCAAGTCCGATCATCTCATTTAGGTCACATTGTACCAACAGGCAACTGCCCGACCTGCGGTTATTTAATTCACGACATAGCTTGTCCGCAGCAGAGGCTGAGCGGTTATAGTGGATAATGACACGGTAACCCTTAGAGTGAAATAACTGCGCTATCACGGCGCCGATGCGTCTTGCTGCTCCAGTAATTAGTATAACGGGCGCTTGGTGGTGTTCCTGCATAATCTGATCCTTTGTTTATCGATGATAAGTGTCTTTTAACTGCTGAAGAGCATCTATTTGGCGCAGTGCTAACTGCTTGCCAATCTCTGCGCCGTTAACGCCTGAATTGACAATGTCAGAAATATCTAGGTCGTGGAGTGCTTTTGCCGCGGCACGAAGGTATGGGGCAGATGCGTAATCTCGAGATTCAAACCCTGTGCGGCCTTTTGCGTCGGCAATGCAGCAGGTTAAAAAGTCCTCGAGCTTTGTCGGCGATTTAATGGCGCCCACCGTTTTAAGAAGGGTTAGTAAAGTTGTCGGCCGTAACTCCAGTGCTTTGTGACACAACAGATGAAATTCAGTAACGACCATCGCTAGTTGACGATGTTCGTTGGGTGCCTTAAGACGATCACAAACCGCTTTTACTAGGGGCAGGCCCCTGGCTTCATGCCCTGAATGACTAGGTAAAATATGACTGGGGGTGACGCCTTTACCTAAATCATGAACTAAGACAGAAAACCTAATGGCAGGCTTGTCAGAGAGTATTGCCGCCTGCTGAAGAGCCATTAGAGTATGAATGCCAGTGTCAATTTCTGGATGGTAGTCGGCTCTTTGCGCAACACCAAAAAGATTGTTTACCTCGGGTAAAAGAGTGGCTAAAGCTCCACAGTTGCGCAACGTCTGAATAAATAAATCTGGAGACTGCTCGCAGAGGGCACGATCAGTTTCTTTCCACACACGCTCAGCAACGAGGTCGGCTAGCTCACCTCGCTTGACGATGGATTTCATTAGCGCTTCAGTTTCTGGCGCGATGGTAAAGCCTAAGTGATGGTAGCGAGCAGCAAATCGGGCAACTCTAAGTACTCTCAGTGGATCTTCGATAAAGGCGTCAGAGACATGACGCAGTATTTTTCGATGCAAGTCTTTTTGGCCGCCGTAAGGGTCGATAATATTACCGTCAGCATCTTCGGCCATCGCGTTAATAGTTATATCGCGTCGGATTAGGTCATCCTCTAGGCTGATGTTGGGCGCGGTGTGAAAAGTAAACCCTTGGTAGCCCACCCCTGATTTTCTTTCGGTCCTAGCCAGAGCATATTCCTCGCCAGTTTCGGTTTTAATGAACACAGGGAAGTCATTGCCCACAGGCTGATAGCCGAGTTTTATCATTTCTTCTGGAGAACTGCCAACCACTACCCAATCATTTTCATAACAAGGATAGTTAAGTAATTTGTCGCGAACTGCACCGCCGACTCGATAAATTTTCATAAACAATTCCGTAGGTTTGACGCATTGTAAGGGTCAGAGGTTAGGAGCTCAATCGAAACTCTCTGGTGGTTGCTATTGGACTCTGACGCTTAACCGTAAGATTGGCTGGTTAACGTGCGAGACATCGTCTAATTATTGTTCATCAAAAAGTCGCTTTTAAAGCTTGACGGAGAATCTTTTTAGGTTTATTTTTCAACAAATAGTGACTGGCGATATTTTAAAGCTCAAGTTTAGATAGAGAGTTGTTTTATGAGTGGTGAATTAGAGGATTCAGGCGACCTAGAACAGGTCTCAAATAACGATGATGTTGATGTTGCAGCCTCGGATAAAGAGCAATCGCTCAGTAATAAGGAGCGTGTGGCTATCGGCATAGACGCTAGACGCCGTGTGGAGTTAAAGCTCGAAGAGGCGCGCTTGCGAAGGCAAGCAGAAACCTATGATTTGGATGATAGTTTCGACTAAAGTTAGAGACGCATAGCGTGTGCGCAATTATTTATTCAAAAGCCAACCTATTGGCTCCTATATTTGGCATAATAACACCCTTAATATAAACTCATATCGAGGCTTTTTGGTGGGGAATCCATCTCTTATATCAATCGAAAATCTTCGCTTCGAGCGTGACGATACGACAGTAGTCAGTTGCGACCAGTTGCATGTAAACGTTGGGGAGATTCTTCAGGTCGAGGGCCCAAACGGTAGTGGTAAGACGACGTTATTGCGTTTGTTGACGACTGCTTTGCAACCTCAGGAAGGAACGATTCTATATTGTGGTAGAGACATAGCCGAATGTCGGTTTGAGTATCTTTCGGATATTTTATTTATTGGTCATCAGTCGGCGGTAAAGTTGACACTTACCGCAGAAGAGAATTTGGCTTGGATGGCTGAGTCTGAAGTGAGCTCTGCGGCTTCATTGAGGGCTTTGGAGTCACTTGGTTTGGGGGGTTATTCTGACATTCCTTGCTATAAACTTTCAGCTGGACAGCAACGCAGGGTGGCTTTGGCGAGACTTCTGCTGAGCGATGCGCGGCTGTGGTATTTAGATGAACCCTTTACTGCCATCGACCGCGATGGAGTAAAGTTGCTTGAACGATGTATGGAAGATCATGTCAGTTCTGGCGGGGCAGTCGTTGTGTCTACTCATCAAGATTTAGATGTGCAAGATGTCCACCGCTATTCGGTACTTGGTGAGCCTTTGCTGAGAGCGTATTCATGAGAAAATACGCTAGCAATGGCTTTTACGCTTATCTTCGGAGGGATTTATTGCAGTCTCATCGTCGACTTGGGGAGGCGGCGAGCCCCTTAATTTTCTTTGTGATGGCCTCAACGTTAGTGCCTTTAGGTATAACACCAGATCCAGCTAGTTTGGCAGAAATTGCATCGGGCATTATCTGGGTGTTTGCGTTACTAGCGACCATGCTTTCCGTGGGTGGTTTATTTGCTGGGGATTACCAAGATGGTTCCCTTGAACAGTTGTTAATTAGTCCTCAAATTCTGGTTATGCCTGTTTTGGGAAAGGTTACAGCCCATTGGCTGATTACTGGCCTGCCATTAACGTTGGTATCACCCTTGCTAGGGTTAATGTTGTCTCTGCCTGAGGCGGGCTATTTACCTATGACGGCAAGTTTAGCCTTGGGTTCGGCTTGTCTTAGTTTGTTGGGTGCTGTGGGTGCCGCATTGACGGTATCTCTGCAAAAAGGCGGTATGTTGTTGGCCCTTATAGTGATGCCCTTATATATGCCGGTGATTATATTTGGTGCGGCGACGGTTCAATATGGGATTGATGGTCTTGCCTGGACTGCTCCTCTGGCTATCCTTGGCGCTATGCTGGCAGCTGCCATTGCTTTGTGCCCACTGGCTATAGCCAGCGTGCTTCGATTAACGAGTATTAACTAGATGTTGGGCAATAATCTATGAATTGGGTATGGTTTTATCGTCTTGGCTCCCCGTTGTGGTTTTACCAGACGACCACACGATGGTTGCCTTGGTTGAGCTTATTGGCATTTATATTATTAGCAACGGGTTTGGTTTGGGGGTTAGGATTTGCACCCCAAGATGCGAAACAAGGGAATAGTTTTAGGATAATATATATGCATGTTCCTGCATCCTTTCTCGCTCTGGCGGGCTATTTCTTAATGGCCGCTGCCGGGGCGATTGGACTGATTTGGAAAATGAAATTATCTTATATGGTAATGAAGGCGGCGGCACCAATTGGTGCGGCACTGACGTTTTTGGCACTCTTTACGGGTGCTGTTTGGGGTAAGCCCACCTGGGGAAGTTACTGGGTATGGGATGCTCGAATCACCTCCATGTTGATACTGTTGTTTTTGTATTTTGGTGTGTTAGCGTTGCAATATGCTTTCCATAGCGAAGAAGCGGGCAATAAGGCCAGTGCTGTACTGGCTTTGGTTGGGACGGTAAATATCCCAATTATTTATAAGTCGGTTGATTGGTGGTATACCCTGCATCAACCTTCAACCATTAAATTAACCTCTGCGCCAAGTATGCATCCGGATATGTTTCAGCCGTTATTGCTTATGATCCTGGGCTTTTATTGTTTTTACGTGGTGGCTTTGTGTCTTTTTACCCGGGTAGAAATTCTTCGGCGTGAACGCAAGACGAATTGGGTTGGTGATCTTGTTGGATCGTCTAACAATTCGGTTGAGGGTGAAAAGTAATGAAATTTCAGTTTCAAAGTGTCAGTCACTTGCTAGATATGGGCGGTCACGGTTTCTATGTTTGGTCGGCTGTGATTGTGACTTTAATAGTCATAATAGGACTGATTGTACGACCTCTAATACAGCATCGGGTGGTTCTTAGCCAAATTTCGAAAGAGTTAGCTCGCGAGAAATTGCGCAAAAAGGCAACTGGAGAAGACAATTAATGAATAACTTCCGTAAACAACGGTTGCAGGTAGTTCTACTTATAATCGTGGCTGGTGCATTGGCGAGTGGTTTAATTATTTATATGCTTGGCCAGAATGTTAATTATTTCTATACGCCCTCTCAGATCGCTCGAGGCGAGGCCCCTGAGGGAGTGTTTCTGCGTGCTGGCGGGATGGTGGTGGAGGGGAGCCTTGTAAGAGATATGGATTCTCTAGCGCTCGAATTTAAAGTGACAGATGGAACCTCTGTTTTGGTTGTTCAGCACACCGGCATTTTACCTGACCTTTTTGGTGAAGGTGAGGCGGCTATTGCGGCAGGAAAGGTAGATCAGAATTTGGTTCTACAGGCAACGGAAGTGCTGGCTAAACACGATGAAAACTATATGCCTCCTGAGGTGGCAGAGTCCATGAGTGAGGCTTATCTTGACAAGAGAAAAACTGCGGCGGGTACGCAATGACGGTTGAGTTGGGGCATATTGCTTTAATTATAGCCCTTTGTTTGGCCTGTATTCAGGCGGTTGTACCTATGGTCGGATCCTTTTCTGGTTATACACATTGGATGCGCGTTGGTCATTCTATGGCGGTAGGACAGTTCGTGTTTGTCGCCTTATCTTTTGCTTGCCTCACGGCGGCCTTCATCCAAGATGATTTCTCTGTGGCCTATGTGGCTAACAACTCAAATACACTGTTACCACTGCAATTTAAGATAAGCGCTGTATGGGGTGCTCATGAGGGTTCTCTGTTGTTATGGGCGCTGATTTTATCTGGCTGGTCGACTGCTGTGGCTTTGTGTAGTGGTAAATTACCCTTAATTTTGTCGGCGAGAGTACTGTCCGTGTTGGGTGCGATTTCAGTCGGGTTTGCACTGTTCTTATTGCTCACTTCCAATCCTTTTGACAGAATTCTGCCTATACCTCCGTTGGAGGGAGGTGATCTAAACCCGTTGTTACAAGATTTTGGCTTAATTGTTCATCCGCCTATGCTTTATATGGGTTATGTTGGATTTTCAGTCCCATTTGCCTTTGCGATTGCGGCCCTTATTGGAGGTCAATTCGATAGCGCGTGGGCACGATGGTCAAGACCTTGGATAAATATTGCATGGGTCTTTTTGACCATCGGGATAAGTCTTGGCAGTTGGTGGGCATATTACGAGTTGGGCTGGGGTGGTTGGTGGTTTTGGGACCCTGTTGAAAATGCCTCATTTATGCCATGGCTAGCAGGTACAGCACTAATGCACAGCATCGCAGCCACAGAGAAGCGAGGCGTCTTTCGTAGCTGGACATTGTTACTAGCGATCCTAACTTTTTCGTTAAGCTTGCTGGGAACCTTTTTGGTGCGTTCTGGAATTCTTACCTCCGTTCATGCGTTTGCTAGTGATCCAGAGCGTGGGATCTTTATTCTGATATTTTTAGGTATTGTGGTCGGAGGTTCGCTGTTGTTGTTTGCCTTGCGTGGGCCGACTATGCGGTCAGCCACTACTTACAGCGGTTGGTCTCGTGAAACGATGCTACTGATTAATAATGTCTTTTTGGTTAGCTCTATGGCGATGATTCTGATTGGGACGCTCTACCCATTGCTGGCGGACGTCTTAGATATGGGAAAAATCTCTGTTGGCCCCCCTTATTTTAATATCTTTTTTGTTCCTCTAATGTCTGGGCTTATGATTTGCCTTGGTTTTGCTGGGTTTACAAGATGGAAAAATACGGAAGGTAGAGTTCTCCTACATAAAGGCGTAATCCCATCGATCGTGAGTTTAGTCATGGCCTTTGCCTTGCCCATGTTCATGGTGGATAAGCTATCGTGGTCAAATTATTCGCTCACAGCTGTTGTTACCTTATTACTGGTGTTGTGGGTTGTGACGATGAGTTTAGAGGATCTTTGGTTAAAGAGTAGAGGTAAACTATCATCGCTAAGCAGCTTGTCAGGTAGTTATTGGGGAATGCTCGTGGCCCACATAGGATTAGCAGTGTGTGCTCTCGGTGTAGGGCTAAGTACGGCTTATGATGCGCAAACAGATTTGCGCATGTTGCCTGGAGATAAGGCCGAATTAGGAGGTTACCAATTCCAATTCGTTGGGGTTGAACGCGTCGAGGGCCCAAATTTCATCGCCTATAGGGGCAATGTTGAAGTGAAGTCTGGCGGAGAACTTATCGTTAGGTTGTCGCCCGAGAAGCGAAATTATACGTCGGGCGGGCAGGTTATGACCGAAGCGGATATTGATGGTCAATTGCATCGGGATCTCTATGTTTCTCTGGGCGAGCCACTGGGTAATCAGGCGTGGGCTATTAGGTTTCAGGTTAAACCCTTTGTGCGTTGTATCTGGCTCGGTGGTTTATTGATTGGGCTGGGCGGCTTGCTAGCCGCTTTGGATAAGCGCTATCGTCGACGCCGTCTGCGCAAAGGTGCCGATGAAAGTAGTGGGGGGCTTGTTTTTGAATAGGCTTGCGTTATTTTTGCCCCTTGCTTTGTTCGCGGTATTAAGCACCATATTGTTGCTCGGTCTAGATAAAGATCCCTCTGAGTTGCCCTCAGCTCTAGTTGGGGAGCCGTTTCCCTCTTTTAGCCTTCCTGCGCTGCATGACGCAGATAGAGCCTTAGATGAGAGGGATATCATAGGCGAGGTTGTTTTGGTGAATATCTGGGCAACCTGGTGCTTTGCTTGCCGTATAGAGCATGCAATGCTCAATCAATTGGCTGAACAGGGCGTTAAGGTGATTGGGTTGAATTACAAAGATAACCGAGAGGCCGCCATTGCTTGGCTAAAAGAGCGAGGAGACCCCTATGCTTTTTCAGTCTTTGATGAGCGAGGGCGATTAGGAATTGATCTTGGTGTATATGGGGCTCCAGAAACTTATTTGTTAGATGCCAGGGGTACTATTCGTTACCGGCGGGTGGGGGTGGTTGATGATCGAGTTTGGAATAATGAATTCCGTGACCTATACGCGCAATTAATGGCGGTGAAAAGATGAGACTTCGCTGGTCTATGGGGCTAGCCGCAGCGCTTTTCACATTGGTGCTTTTTGGTAGTGAAAATTTAGTCGAATTCTCCGATGAATCTCTGCGCGCACGCTATCAGACGTTGATCACTGAGCTGCGCTGTCCTAAATGCCAAAATCAAAACCTTGCCGATTCAAATGCCCCGATATCAAAGGATTTACGCGAAGAAATCCAGCGTATGTTAGAGCAGAAGATGTCTGATCGTGAGATTAAGTATCATCTTACATCCCGCTACTCGGAATTTATTTTATATCGTCCAGACGTCAATAAAACTACTTATCTATTGTGGGGGTCACCTTTTGCTATTCTTCTCATTGGCCTCCTGGCAGCGCTGCGACTCAACAGGCGAAATAAAATAGACGTTGGTTCTTTAGATGAAACGGTGAGTGATCAGGACAGCCGTATAGCTGAGCTTCTTAAATCCGGAGAAGATGACAAGTGATGCTTTGGATCTTGATTTTAACCGCTTTGGGTTTTCTGGCTTATCCGTTTGTGGTGGAGCAAAGGCAGTCTGCGGTTAGCTTAGATGAACAGAAAAACCGTAAAAATACTAATGTTAGGTTGTTTAAGGAGCAGCAAGATCAGCTTCAGCAGCAGCAGAATCGAGGCGAAATTGACTCTGAACAATACCAACGTTTAGTGATGGATGCGCAAAGACTGTTATTAGCGAATACTGAGTTAGATGTGACAAGGGGCTCTGCAATTGCCGGTACCGGACGGTGGTTGCTGCCGCTATTATTAATAGGTACTTTTGCTAGCACCTGGGCGATCTATAGTGATATTGGAGCAGCTGAAGATGAGAAGATTGCGGCTTTAATGAACAAAATTGCCACTTTAGAGGCCCAATCAACTGACATTACAGAGCTTAATCAAGAGCTTCTCAGCACCATTGAGGATCGAGTAAAAAAGCGGACAAGTAATCTATATTACTGGGTTATTTTGGCCCAGGCGGCTATTGCAGAGAATAAGATGTTAGCGGCTAGTAATTATTTTGCCTCAGCGCTTGAAGTAGAGCCTCAAGATAGCCAGTTGCTGGCGCAGTATGCTGAAACTTTATTTCTTGTCGATGCCAATAAGTTCACGCAACGAGTCAGGGTTGCTGTTGATAAAGCCTTTGCCGCAGATTCAAACAATCAAACTGTACTTGGGCTGAAAGGGATTGAAGCATTTGCCGACAAAAATTTTGTATTGGCTGAGACCTATTGGCTAGGCGCTCAAAGCCAAGTTAACCCAGAAAGTGGGGTCTTTAAAGGATTGCAGGTTGGTATTGATAGGGCTAGAGAGTTTAACGAAGATCATTCGGGCTCGGGCGCTGATGTGAGTCAGTTGAGCGCAGTTCAAGTTGAGCTCCGAATAGATCTTAGCTTAGATGTAAAAGTACCCAGCAGGCCGGACCAGCGAGTATTCATTGCCGCCGTGCGAGAGTCGGGGCCGCCGATGCCTTTGGCCGCAAAGAAAATACTTGTATCACAGTTACCGATGAGGGTGGTTTTGACTGACAAAGACGCTCTTATTCCGGGACAAGATTTGACTACTGAAACCAAGATTAAGGTAGTTGCCAGATTATCCAATAGTGGTTCGGCCACACCGCAATCAGGCGAATGGGAAGCCACTAGTGAGAGTATCGATTTACAGGCATTTGAGGGAGAAATAATACTGGTGATTGACCGGCAACGCCCTTAGGGTAAACCGCTGATTACGTGAGCCATTTCGTAAAATTACTGTGGACTTTGAGCTATTATCAAAACTAAGTTAGCGCATCACTGATTTACTGTTTTTTGTCATGCTTAGAAAGTGTAAACTGGTTCCCAATAATTAATTCACTTTGTAGCCGATAGGCTAGGTTTGAAAACTTAAAATGACTAATCATGCGGCTTAAATCAATAAAACTATCGGGATTTAAATCCTTTGTTGACCCGACCAATGTAAATTTTCCGAGTAATTTGTGTGCGGTGGTTGGGCCGAATGGTTGCGGCAAGTCTAATGTCATCGACGCGGTGCGCTGGGTGATGGGTGAAAGCTCGGCCAAGAATTTGCGTGGCGAGTCGATGTCGGATGTTATTTTTAATGGTTCTGGCGGCCGAAAACCGGTAGGGCAAGCCTCCGTTGAATTGATTTTTGATAACACTGCCGGCCGGATTGTCGGTGAATATGCCGCTTATAATGAAATCGGTATAAAGCGCAAGGTAACTCGCGACGGGCAGTCTAATTATTACCTCAATGGCAATAAGTGCCGTCGTCGTGACATCACTGATATTTTCTTGGGTACCGGCTTGGGGCCGCGAAGCTACGCTATTATTGAACAGGGGATGATTTCACGGTTAATCGAATCCAAGCCTGATGAGCTCCGAGTCTACATTGAAGAAGCTGCGGGCATTTCAAAATACAAGGAACGCAGGCGAGAGACGGAAAGCCGCATTCAACGAACGATGGAGAACCTAGAGCGTCTTACCGATATTCGTGATGAACTAGGTCGGCAGCTTAGTCGGTTAGAACGCCAGGCAAAATCAGCCGAAAAATATTCTGAATATAAGAAGCAGGAACGACAGTTGACCCTAGAATTACTTGCTTTGAAGTGGCGGGGTTATGACGGCCAGGCTAGCGAGTTAAGAACAGTGATTGGTGGCCTTGAAGTCGAAAAAGAAAAGTTTACGGCTGAGCGTATCGGATGTGACACTCAAATTGAAAAGCTTAGAACACAGTTTTCTGATCAAACGGATACTTTTAATGAAGTGCAAGCGCGTTTTTATAGCGTAGGAGGAGAAGTTACTCGTATTGAACAGGCGATTGAGCATGCTCAGCAGAGGGCTCAGGACCTTGATAAAGACCTACAGCAGACCGAGCGCAATTATACTGAAACAGAACAGCATCTGAGTGCGGATCAGCAGAAGATAGCTGGGTGGAATGCTGAGTTTGTAGAACTGGAGCCAGCCTTACTGGAAGCGGTAAAGGCTGAAGAGCTATCCTCCAGCGCGCTGCAAGAAGCCGAACTAGCGATGCAGGTTTGGCAGACACAGTGGGATGAGTTTAATCATAAGTCTGCAGATCCTCGACAGCAGGCTGAGGTGCAACAATCACGTATTCAGCATCTTGAGCAACTGATGCGTCGTTTGTCTGAAAGGACCGAAACGCTTTCTGCTGAGGCGAATAGCTTCCAGGCCAGTCCGGCAGAAGATGAAATGGCTAATATTCAGGCATTGTTGAGTCAGGCGGAGTTAAGTCAGGCAGCTGTTGATAGTCAACGGCAAGTTAACAGTCAGGCGATTGAGCTATTGCGTTCAGAAGAAAAACAAGCGGAGGTAGAGCACGATACAGCGCGCAGCCGTCAACAAACACTGAAAGGTCGACAGGCCTCACTACTTGCTCTGCAACAGGCGGCGATGAGCGACGGCACAGAACAGCAGTGGTTGGCATCTAAAGGCTTAGATAGCAAGCCTCGGCTTGCTGATAGCATTAATGCTGCAAGTGGATGGGAAGTGGCGGTAGAGACTGTGTTAGGTAGTTATCTACAGGCTATTACAGTGGATGATATAGCCAGTAACATAGATCTGATTAGTGACTTTTCTAAAGGCGAGTTGCTGTTAATTGGACCTGGACAAGCAGCTGAGGCTGGGACCACCAATAAAGGGCGCTTGCTAAGTGATTTAATTAAGGGTGATGGCGCTAAGTCTCTTTTAAGTTCTGTCTATGCTGCTGACTGTTTGAATGATGCTTTAAAACTTCAACCTCAGCTGTTATCTGGTGAGTCTGTAGTAACTATTGAAGGGGTATGGTTGGGGCCTAACTGGCTGCGTGTGGCCCGAGATAAAGATGCTACCGCGGGAGTTTTACAGCGCAAGCAGGAGTTAGAGGTAATTGCTGGCGATCTGGAGCAGTTGGTCAGCGAAATCGAACAGTTAGAGAAACGCCGCCAGAATAATGAGCAGAACCTAAGAGCTTTGGAGGCTACTCGTCAGGATATTTCGAGCAGCATAGCGGAACATCAGTCAAGTTATGCTGAGTTGCGCTCTAAATTAAGCGGTTTTGAAGTTCAACTTGAGCAATATAAAGCCCGTAAAGAGCGTGCAGAAAACGAGCTTACTGAAGTAGCTCAGCAGACTCAGGTCGAGAAAGATAATCTATCTTCGGCTCGAGTCATTTTACAACAGTCGATCGAAAAAATGGAAGCTGACACTAAAACTCGTGAGCAGTTGACCGGCCAGCGGGATACTTTTCGAGGACAACTGGACAGTGTTCGAGAGCAAGCACAAAGTAACCGTGATAAGCGGCAGCAGTTAGCTGTGAGGGAAAGCTCATTAAGTACGCAATTAACCTCGATTAGTGATGGTATATCGCGTTTGGAGTCGCAACTTGAGCGGCTTCATGACCGTCGAACTCAACTCCGCGTCGCCTTCAATATAAAAGAGGATCCGACGGAGGGATACAAAGAAGAACTAGAGAAACAACTGGAGATGCGTCTGGCGGTAGATAGCGAACTTGCTGAGGCGCGTAAGCAGGTAGAAGCCATTGAATACCAAACACGTGAGCAAGAAAAGCAACGGGCTGATATTGAAGTTGAACTCCAAAAAGTTCAGACTGAGTTAGAAAATCAACGTCTCTCAGCCCAGGAAATAAGAACGTTGAGTCGCACTATTGAGGAGCAGATCGCCGACAAACAGGGTGAATTGAGCTCCCTGCTTGAAGCTTTGGCTGAAGACTCTGATCTAGTGGATTGGGAGGAGCAGCTACAATTGTTTGGCAACCGTATCCAGCGGTTAGGACCGATTAATCTGGCGGCCATTGACGAATACAAAATAGAATCTGAACGCAAAGACTACTTGGATCAGCAAAATGCTGAACTAGAGGAGGCGATGGAAACGCTGCGGGCGGCGATTCATAAGATTGACCGTGAGACGAGAACGCGCTTTAAAGAAACCTTCGAATTAGTTAATACGCACATTCAGGCGTTGTTTCCTAAGCTGTTCGGCGGCGGGCATGCGTACTTAGAAATGACAGGTGATGATTTGCTTGATACGGGTGTAACCCTGATGGCGCGACCACCGGGGAAAAAGAATGCGTCTATACATCTATTATCTGGTGGCGAAAAAGCGCTGACGGCAATTGCTATGGTGTTTGCTATCTTTAAACTTAATCCTGCGCCTTTCTGTATGCTTGATGAGGTTGATGCACCCTTGGATGATGCTAACGTTGAGCGATACGCCGCGATGGTAAGAGAGATGTCAGAGAAAGTGCAATTTATATTTATTACGCATAACAAAATTTCAATGGAAGCGGCTAATCAATTGATGGGTGTGACCATGCATGAGGCAGGCGTATCTAGGCTTGTTAGCGTAGATGTTGATCAAGCGGCTGCGTTTGCTGATGCGTAGTTAGGTAGTGAGAACTGCTGTAGTTTTTTCCAACAGGAAAAACTACACTGTTGGAGATTAAATTCGATAGTTATTAAGGTTTTTTTATGGATTTTTTAGGCCCTCGCGAGGTGGTTATCGTTGTCGGAATTTTGGCCCTTGTCGCCATTATTCTTGACGGGGCACGGCGCATTAAGCGTAACCGCTATGAAAAATTGCAGATGTCGTCGCGTAACCTGCATAAGAATTCTGATGCAGCTCAACATGAGGATCATGATGGACTGGATGAAAGTCAGTTTCCTTCTGGCGGCTCAAGGCTGGTTGGGTCTCGTGCGTTTGATGATAACAGCGTGCCACAAGGGCATGCGTTTAACTTTGATCGAACCCCTCAGCAAGAAAACTTTGATTTGGATAATTCTATCTTTGCAACTCCCGAGGCTACAACGAATACCAGCCCAGCCAAGAAGACGTCTAATCACCAGGGTTCTTCTGAGCCAGCTGGCAGCTCTCAGGAAGTATTAGTGGTTCACTTGGTTGCTGATAAAGGAGCGACGGTTGATGGCGGGCATCTGTTGGATACGGCATTAGCTGCGGGCTTGCGTTATGGAGAGATGAAGATTTTCCATCGTCATTTAAATGACGATGGGTCAGGGCCAGTGCTGTTCAGTATGGCCAATTTGGTTAATCCAGGAACTTTTGACTTAAACACCATTAAGTCTATTGCTACGCCAGGGATCACCTTATTCATGGAGCCAAATGAAATTGAAGATCCCGTCGCGGCATTTGACTTAATGATAGAGTCTATTGATATTTTGGCAGCTAAAGGGCCATTTAATGTGATGGATGAATCCCGCAGTTCAATGACCCGCCAGACGATTGATCATTATCGGCAACTCGCTAAAAGTGCCGCGTCCCGCGCTGGTAAAGACTAATATGGCGTGGCAATTTTAGATGGAAACCACTCCCGACAGTGTTGCTATCTTATATCAACAACTTAAAGATGAATTAAATCAACATAATCATCGATATTACGTCCTTGACGACCCGTCGGTTCCTGACAGCGAATATGATCGCCAGTTGCGCAAACTTAGTGAGATCGAGGGGCGTTATGAGGGTCTAATAACAGATGACTCTCCGAGCCAACGAGTTGGAGGGATTGCCCTAGAGTCTTTTTCGCAAATTAAACACGCTGTTCCAATGTTGTCATTGGATAATGCGTTTAACGATGTAGAGTTGCAGGAATTTGAACGCAAGGTAAAAGATCGTTTGAATTACTCCACATCTGACAAGTCGCAACAGATAGAGTATGCCTGTGAGCCAAAGTTAGACGGGGCTGCGGTTAGCTTGCTCTACAAAAAAGGTAGTTTAGTTTATGGTGCAACCCGCGGTGATGGAAGTGTTGGAGAAGACATTACTGCTAATGTTCGAACAATCAAAAGCGTTCCTCTAAAATTACAGGGTGATAATATTCCCGAGTTATTAGAGGTGCGAGGTGAAATATATTTACCTCGAGCGGGGTTTGATAGGCTTAATGCGGCCGCGATTAGGGCAGGTGAGAAAACCTTCGTTAACCCCCGTAATGCTGCAGCCGGAAGCCTTCGGCAGCTAGACTCTAAAATTACGGCGAGCCGGCCGTTAGAGATGTGCGCCTATAGTGTGGGGCAGTATAAGTCTGACCTAAAACCTGAAACTCATAAGGGTATGCTGGAGGCTCTGGGAGGATGGGGGTTCAAAATAAACCCCTTTGTTGAGGCGTTGACGGGTATTGCTGCGTGTGAAGATTACTACCAGCGTATGGCCGAGCAAAGAGATCAGCTTCCCTATGACATTGACGGCATCGTCTACAAGGTTAATAGCCTCAAACTTCAGAGCAGACTCGGTTTTGTGGCTAAGGCTCCGCGCTGGGCGATTGCGCGAAAATTTCCCGCGCAAGAAGAAATGACCCGGCTTTTGGATGTGGAATTTCAGGTGGGTAGAACAGGCGCTATTACCCCAGTAGCGAGACTCGAACCCGTCTTTGTTGGCGGTGTTACGGTGAGCAATGCAACGCTCCATAATCGTGATGAGATCGATCGCTTGGGTCTACGTATTGGCGATATGGTGATTATTCGTCGGGCAGGAGACGTGATCCCGCAAATTGCGAAGGTGGTGGTTGAGAAGAGGCCTTTGGAGGCCAGATTAATAGAATTCCCAATTCGATGCCCGGTTTGCCAATCATCGGTTCAACGAGGTGAGGGAGAAGCCGTAGCGCGATGTTCGGGTGGCTTATTTTGTGGAGCACAGATAAAAGAGGCGATCAAGCACTTCGCTTCACGTAAAGCTATGGATATCGATGGTTTGGGCGATAAACTAGTTGAGCTCCTTGTTGATAAATCGGTCATCTTTTCCGTAGCTGACCTTTATGAATTACAGCCAACGCAGTTGGTCGATCTAGAGCGCATGGCTGAAAAGTCAGCGACTAACTTAATCGCGGCTATTGATGCAAGCAAAGACACCACTCTAGCGAAGTTTTTATATGCCTTGGGTGTTCGTGAGGTTGGCGAAGCCACGGCTCAAACGTTGGCTAATAATTTCGGATCCATGGAGCCTATTACACATGCATCGGTTGAGGTGCTGTTAGAGATTGATGATGTTGGACCTATAGTCGCTAAACATATTGTTAATTTTTTCCGAAATCCTGACAATCTGTCTATTATTAGTGCGTTGCGTGAGGCTGGCGTTCATTGGCCTGATATCGATCTATCTCGTCAGGCGTCTCAGCCTCTTAGAGGCCAAACCTGGGTCATTACAGGCGGGATGGAGACCATAAGCCGCGCAGAAGCCAAAGATAGGCTTCAAGATTTGGGGGCCAAGGTGGCATCCAGTGTTTCAGCCAAAACTACCCGGGTAGTCGCTGGCCCTGGGGCTGGATCGAAATTATCTAAAGCTCTTGCCTTGGAGGTTGCGGTCATGGATGAAGCCCAGTTCCTTGTATTTCTCGCTGATCAGATCCATTAGAATATCGCTTTAGTAAACTTAACCCTGTATATCAAATAAGGAACTCCCTAGAGTGGCCAAATCAACCTTGAAAAATACGTTAAAGCGGCGATCAACGTGGGTCGCCGCTATGGCTGCATGCTTTATTTTTTTGCTGATGGCGGTAAAAGTATATGAGGTTCCAGCTGCAACCATGACCACCAATCTTATTATCGTAATATTAGGCTTGGCGGTGATAATGGCTATTGCCGCTATTATTGGGCGGTTGATGTTGTTGCTACGCAAGCGCAAAAAATAGGTGTCAGCTCAACGCTTTTCCTTTGGTCATTATCTGGCCACGATCGGTGCTAGTAACTTTGCGTTGGGTCTATTTAGTGTTATCTACCCTTGGCTAATTATTGGCGTTTTACAAGAATCTCCGAGTCGTCTGGGTCTGGCACAGATGGCATTACTACTGCCTAATTTACTGTTTATTTTACCGGGTGGTGTGGTTTCCGACCGCAGCCATAGAGGGTCTTGGCTGTCTTTGTTGTACGTGCTTTATTTGCTGCCTATTGGAATACTCGCTAGCGCAATACTAACTGATCAATTGTCTTTTCCATTGCTTTTAATCTGCGGTATGACCTTTGGCACTGTCTCTGCTTTTGTTCAGCCTACTCGGGAAAGTTTACTGGGCTATGCAGCACCAAATTTGATGCATCAAGCCGTCGCAAAAGTGGTGATGGTTCAATTCATTGCTCAGGGTATTGGCTTTGCCGCTGCAGGGCAGATGGAGTCAACCGGGTTAACCTTGCTGTTGTCTTTGCAGATGATAGCCTTTGTGGCTAGCTCGTTCTTAATCAAGCGGTCTCATCCTCGGCCATTAATAAGCCAGAAGGAAACTGTAAAGCTTCGTCAGCCATTGACGGAGTTGAAAGAAGGTCTGCAGTTATTTATAGACAATAAGGCCTTATTACATTTGGTTATTTTGACCTTTGCCACCGGCGCTCTGGCTTTTGGTGTCTATTTAGTCGGTATGCCACTGATTGCCAAACAGGCTTATGGCGGGAGCGTTCAGCTCTATGCTGGCATGCAGGTCGTGTTTACTTTTGGGGTTATCACAGCCAACTTTGGGGTTATGAAACGAGATAAAATGTTCAATCGACCTGGACGGTTGATCATCATTACCTTTTTATGGCGTGGAGGATTGGTGGGTATTGTTGCTCTTTTACCGAGTCTATGGGCGCTGTTTCCTACGCTTTTTGTATGGGGTTTTTTCTCGGGCTTATCTATGACTCTCGGGCGCACTCTTCTGCACAACCAAGTGCCTCATGATCTTCGTTCTCGAGCATCCTCAGTGTATCAACTTTGTTTATTCGGTGGCGCCCCAATCGGCGCTTGGGGGTGTGGGATGTCCATTGAGGCGATAGGCTTAAGTAATACCTTTATGTGCATTGCCGTGCTGACGCTAATAGCGTCGTTAGTGGCTTTTGGTTCACCGCTGTGGAAGCTAGTTGGACATCAGCATGAGACTGCCGCGCTCTAACAGGCTGTAAAAGCAATTAGAGCGGCTGTGACGGCCACGTTTAAAGACTCGACACCATTATTCATGGGTATCCCAACACACTGATCACAGAGTTTTGCGATTTCATCGCTAACCCCGTCGGACTCGTTACCTAGCACATACACCATCGATTTATTTTTGCTCACCTCAGCAAGTGGTGTTGCATCATGAGAGGACAGCATACAGATGTCGAAGCCTTCGTTTTTGAAGTGTCGCAATGCTGTTATTAGACTATCGCAGCGTAATATATTGCCTTTAAAAATATTTCCGGCACTGGCTTTAATTACCAGAGGAGAGATTTCGGCTACACCTTTACTGGGTAACAGTAATCCATAGCACGGACTGGCCGTCACACTACGAATAATCATCCCTAAGTTCTGAGGGTTGGTCACTCCATCTAGAGCAATAACCACTTTGCGACTTCCATCAACTAGGGCGTCGAGAGCTTGCTCATAGGGTTGGTATCCAGGGCATTGAATATCACAAGCGACTCCTTGATCTTGCTTGCTGTTGCGAGAGATACGAGACAGGGCAGAGCGGCTATGATGTTGAATTTCAATGTTACGGCGCTCAGCTAGTTGCTTAATTTGGTCAATGATACCGCCATCACGATTACTGTCGGCCAAGTGTAACCGGTAAATTTGTAGGCTTTCATCTTGCAGTAACTCCATCACAGGCTTACGGCCATAAACGGTGATTAGTTGGTCAAAAAAAGCTTTGCGCTTGAGGTACTCAGGGCTGTCAGAGCGAACATTTGTATTGGGGTTATGGACCATCTTAAGTATTGTCGCTGGTCTGGTTATTCGTGTCGATATTCAATAGTTGCCGAATATCTTGAAGTTGCTCGGGCGATGCTTGGCCTTGCTTGGCGGAGATATTCACTGCCGTCTTACTTAGTCCCCGATAAGCATCTTGCCATCCATCAGGCGCACTATGGAGTGCTAATAGATGGGAGGCAACTGTATCAACATCACCCCTAGAAACGGGTCCTGTGAGTGCTTTCTGCGCGCCGCTACTTAGGTAGTTAGTGATGGTTTGTTGTATGAGTAAATCGAGTGGATTACCGCTATTTTCAACATCAACACCAGCCTGGGCTAGCATGCCCTTGCTTATCTCTAATAGACTAACAAGGTTATTACAGGCCATTACCGTGGCAGCATGGTAAAGCGATTTACTAGCACTATTTATGGCAAATGGCTGGCCACCAATGGCAATACAGAGATGGTTTAACTGATCAATTGCTTCAGCATCACCCTCTATGGCAAAAGGCACCTTTTTAAGGTTGGCTATTGAATTTTCTGGGTTAGCAAAACTATGAATCGGATGGATAGATGCGACGTGAACTCCACCGACATTGAGTCGAGACAGTACCTTGGAACTAATAGCTCCACTGCAGTGGAACACAATATTATCAGCTTGCAACACATCTGAGTCGACGAGTAACTGCATGGCCTCTTCAATATGATCATCTGGGGTCGCGATCATCCAGAGGTTAGCAGGCTGAAACTTTTGATAACCGGTATCGTTGAGGGCAATTGGATCCCCAGCACCGATGAAATTGATGGCGTATTCTGCTGAGGCGGCAGAGCGATTAATAATTTGCTTGATCGTCACATGCTTAGCTAGCAAATTGCACAAGCTCGATCCCGTTCGACCAGCTCCAATACAACTGAGGCTAAGTGGGTTAGAGGGGGCCGAGTTAGATGATTGTCGCGACATGGTTGCAGTAGCCCTAGGGGAGTAAGTTTTTGTAGGCGCGAACGGTGGCGGCCATACCAGAGGTCAGAGAGTCGACAATAAATGCATGACCGATTGATACCTCCAGCAAATTTGGAATACTGGCAAATTTAGCTAAGTTATGGAGATTCAAGTCGTGACCCGCATTAACACCCATACCTAGTGCCGTTGCCAGTTCTGCTGCTTTTAAATGCTCTTGAAAGAGTGACTCCTGATCAGATCCACCCCAAGCTGCAGCAAATGGTCCCGTGTAAAGTTCGATTCGATCTGCTCCAGCTTGCGCAGCCAGTCTAATCTGATTTAGATCGGGGTCCATAAACAGGCTAACTCGAATGCCTTGCGCTTTGAGCTCCCCAATAATGGATGCCAAGGCATCGCCAGATGAGGTTAAATCAAAGCCATGGTCAGACGTGAGTTGGCTATCGGTGTCGGGCACCAGAGTGCATTGGTCGGGCTCAACTTCTCTGACCAGCTCTAAAAAACCCGGATAGTCTGCTATCTCTGATGCGAAGGGGTTACCTTCGATATTAAATTCCACATGCGGGATCGGTGTGACTAGTTTGGCGAGATTTCTAACGTCGCTTGGGCGAATATGCCGTTGATCGGGGCGAGGATGCACCGTGATACCATCCGCTCCGTTGTCAATGCAGAGCTGAGCATGACTGACCACACTAGGATAGTTTCCTTCGCGAGAATTTCTTAACAAGCTGATTTTATTTAAATTAATACTTAGAGCGGTCATAGGTTTCACGTATTATTTTAGTGGCACAGGCCTTTCAAAGGCTGGTGCTGCAGGCTCAGGATCCTTGAGGGGAGTCCATATTTCAGGGTTCAGTAGGCGTGCAGTCAAAATTCTAACAGGTTCAACGGGTACATTTTGATACATGCTTACAGTCTGGGTGCGTACCTTGGCGATAGCGTCAACGACATCCATGCCTCTAGTAACCTTGCCAAATACAGCATAACCAATTCTGTCACCTCTAGTGTCAAGCCGGCTATTGCCTTTATGATTAATAAAAAACTGGGCCTGAGCACTGTCCGGATCACTAGTGCGCGCCATTGCTATAGTGCCACGGCCATTAGTTAGGCCGTTCTTTGATTCATTAGTAATCGGCGCTCTTTTGGAAAGACGTGGCGTTAAATCAAAGGTGAAACCCCCTGATTGAATCATAAAGTCCTTGATCACTCGATGAAATATTAGGCCGTCGTAATGAAAGTCGTTTGCGTGTTTGATAAAGTTGTCGACGGATATAGGCGCTTTAGACGGAAACAATTCAAGGGTAATATCGCCTTTTTCCGTTTCCAGTTTAATCATGGGATTGGTGGATGCGTCTTTAGCTTCACCGGCTAGCCCGAGTTGGGTAATTAGTAGGCAGGCTACTATTGATAGGTATCTCATTTTATAACACTCTTAATGACCATAGTTTCTTGCGCTATCCTCGGGATACAACTATTTAACCCCATTCAGACAGACGTTTTCTGCCCCTTAACCTAGGGATTAAAATCGCTAATAGAGCGCCGAGAAATACGGTTATTCCACCGTATATAAATGACTGGTTACGATGATCATTGGCTAAAACCTCAACCTCTGCCTGTAACACGTCGTTGTCAGTCTGTAGCATATGATTTTGTTTAACTAATGTTTGATTTTGTTTATTTAGGGCAATGGGATCTGAAGAGATGCCTTTTACTTCTGATATCTGAGCCCTTAGGTTTTGATTGTCATTCGCAATAGCTTCTATTTTTTGTTGCCATTCCTCGGACTGTTGCTCAAGATTTTTGATGTGCTCATTCAGTTGCATAACACGATCGGCAATATCTGATTTTTCTTGGTTAGCTTGAGTTAGTAATTGCCGTCCGGCAGGGGTAGGAGAGATGAATTGTTCTTCCATCCAGCCTTTATAGCCCTTCTTAGTGGCTACAAGGCCCCAGCCATCTTTTACTTCAAAGAGGTCAACTTTGGTCCCAGACTTAATGCCCCAGTGAACTATTTTACATCTAGGACAGGGCGTTTCTCTTAATGGCACGAAAAACTCGTCTGACACATAACGAATCTCAAGTTCGGCCTGAACGACGGCTGTTTCAATGTCAGCCAGCTCTATGGTGACGACTTCGGTCTCCAATGCTTGGGCGCCTAGCTCTTCAGTTGCGGCAGTCGGGCTATTAACCACGTCAGTCTCTGCTGGGGCCTGGCTAAAGGCACTGACGGCCAGTAGCGTTAAACATAGCGTAAAAGTTTTTCGGTTCATAAGTGTTTTATACCACAGTTCGTGTCGGCGTGATCATACTCTGATTCAGTAAAAATAGAATCTCTTGTCTCTTAAAGCGCTTTGTATGATTAGGGTAATACTTTCTTAAATGGTTTAACGTTAACGGACGCGTAAACACCCGCAGAAACATAGGGATCAGCTTCAGCCCAGTCCTGCGCATCTGCCAGCGAGTCAAATTCTGCGATGATTAAGCTTCCAGTATATCCTGCAGCGCCTGGCTCTAAGTTGTCGATTGCGGGCTGAGGTCCGGCGACTAATAAGCGCCCCGCGTCTTTTAATGTTGCTAGTCTGGCTAGGTGCTCAGGTCTTGCTTTAGTCCTTTTACTTAGGCTGTCTTTTACGTCTTGGCTTACGATTGAATACCACATGGTTATTTTTTCTCTGTATCGACATTAAGGATTTCTTCTAAGGGCATTCCGGTCAACCGTTTAATGCCTCGGAAAATATAAAAGAGGTCAGCTGTTAGCACGAACATTAGAGGTAGAGATATTACAGGGAAGCTCAGCGCCGTCATTTTACCTAGTTGCTGGTTAAACGCCACACTGCCGGGTTCTGCGGTAAGTAACACCACAGCGAGGATGTAATTAAGCAGAGCGGAGAGAAAAAATGATCCAGCTAATATCCAAGACGCGTTGACCAATAGCTTATCAAAAGCCGGGCGACTATTTTTTTCGAGCAGCGCAGTTTTTATTTTTTTGATATTTACGACGGACTTATTAAGTAAAAAAGTATGTATCAGAGGCTGGGAAGTCTTAAGGGACAATAAGGTTGCTATGCCAAGAATGGCGGGGATGGACGCCTCCTTAATCGCAATATAGATCGCGTCCAATTCCAGCAGGCTCATACCACCCGTCAAGGAAACGTTGACCACGCCTAGGCCTGAAAAGAAATTAATTTTGCCGGCTCTAGTAAAATCCTTCACACCATAGGCAATTGGGAATGCAAGCGCGACGACAATAGCCAGCTTAATGCCAAGAAACTCATTGTCACTTAACTTGGATAAAACCAGTGCTGGAATTACCAAGTTGAAGACTAGATTCCAAAGAAGACTAGGTTGTTTTTCGGCCCCCTCACTTTCTATCTGTCTGGAAGGCGGGTTATGGTGTTCTGGCATTTTAAAGGCTTTTGTTGGTCGACAGAGAATATTGTAACGGCTTATGCGTAGTTGTCGAATTTAAAGACGATGATATCTCTAAAACTAGAATCTCATTGCTCGCGAACAAGAGTTATTTGGCTGTTATTTTCAAGCGCTACACCTCTATATGCGATTTCGACCGTGACTAATTGACTTTCTTTTATAAATTTCAGCGAGATGGGTTGGGCATATTTTCGAGCTTTTAACTCCCACCCATAATTTAGAGGTTTTTCCAAATAAAAACTTAGAATTTCGGACTGACTGCGTCCTGAAAAAGCAACTACACGCTCATCCTCATCGGTATTAGGAGCCATGATTAACTCAGTTCGGATTTTTGCGTCAGTTGGGAGTGGGAGATTAAAGACTAATCTATAAGGATTCATAGATGAAGGCATTCCGGCACCATCTCTTACTTGAGCGCATCCAGACGCTAACGTGATAAATAGAAAAGCGAGTCCGTAAGAGGTCTTAAGTGTCATATGAGGTGCCTTGCCGGAAGCCTTTCACTACTTTGGCAGTTAACTCTATTGATAGTTGTATCGAATCTATCCATTACGCCATTAATTTAAACTGAGATTATATTTGAGTTCGAAATTCACAAGATTAATCTAGGTAGTAATGAATTAATTAAATACCGCTCAGCAATGGTGTCATTAAGGCCGCCTGTGAGACAATGATTCAGCATAAACTATGACCGTTGGAGATATCGTTGACCAGTCAATATTATTTAATACACCCAGAGAATCCTCAGCAAAGGTCTATTAAGAAGGTTGTAGAGATTATTCGTAAGGGAGGTTTAGTGGTTTATCCTACTGATTCAGTTTATGCCATTGGTTGCCATATAGGTGACAAAAGCGCTCTGGAGCGTATTCGCTCTATCAGACAGCTGGATAAGCATCATAATTTCACTTTAGTGTGTCGTGATTTATCTGAACTAGCGAATTATGCCAAGGTGGACAATAGTGCTTTTCGTATTCTTAAAGCAAGCACCCCAGGGCCTTTTACTTTTATCTTAACCGCCACCTCTGAAGTGCCAAAAAGGTTGCAGCATCCTAAGCGAAAAACCATTGGCATTCGAGTGCCCGACAGCCCTATTGTAAAAGCATTACTTGATGAATTGGGGGAGCCGTTGATGAGTGTTACGTTGATTATGCCCAATGATGAATATCCGTTGAGTGATCCCCATGATATTCGTCAAATAATGGAGCGCCATGTTGATGCAATCATTGATGGTGGTTATTGTGGTATCGAGCCTACCACGGTGATTGATATGACAGATTTGAACCCAGAAATTTTGCGGCAAGGCATGGGAGATTTCGTTAACCCTTAATAATGAAGATGTCCGCAGGCGTTATTACGGTTATAATAAGGTAGAGAAAATACGGGGGTAGTCTGTGGCTAGCGAAGCAATATCAAGTGAGATTATCTTGCCGTCGTCAACGTCGAGCCGAGTGGTGTCATCGCGGCCTCAGCAGGAAGAAATGCCATTTGCGGTGGTGCAAGGTAAGGAGTTAACCAGCCTACCAAAGGATCTTTATATACCCCCGGATGCTCTTGAGGTCATCTTAGAGGCGTTTGAAGGCCCGCTTGACCTACTTTTATATCTCATTAGACGTCAAAATCTTGATATTTTAGAGATTAATGTTGCTGAAATTACTCGGCAATATATGGGTTATATCGATTTGATGAGCTCTATTCAGCTTGAGTTGGCAGCAGAATATTTGGTCATGGCGGCTATGCTGGCGGAGATAAAGTCTCGCATGTTACTTCCGCGTCAAATTATGGAAGACGACGATGAGGGCGATCCGCGGGCTGAGTTGATTCGACGTCTTCAGGAATATGAGCGATTTAAAACGGCTGCTGAAGATATTGATGAAATTCCTAGAGTGGGTCGTGACTTGCATCAAGCCTCCGCAGATGCGCCTGGGCGAGAACAAGAACGGCAATACCCAGATGTTGATATGAGGGAGATTTTGACTGCGCTTGCTGACGTTTTACGACGCGCTGAGATGTTTGAAAGCCACCATATTGAGCGAGAGAAACTGTCTACCCGAGAACGCATGTCTCAGGTGCTGGAGAGATTACGTGGCGAACAATTCATTCCTTTTGTTAGCCTGTTTAAGGTCGCAGAGGGCAGATTAGGTGTTGTAGTAACCTTTTTGGCGGTTATGGAATTAATTAAAGAATCACTAGTTGAGATTGTGCAAAACGAATCTTTTGGCCCTATACACATTAAAGCAAGAGCATCATGAATTCAGATTTATTGAGACAGATAGTTGAAGGCGCCCTGCTAGCCGCGTCTAAACCCTTAGATATTAATCGGTTGGAATCATTATTCGAAGACGACGAACGGCCGCCAAAAGATCAGATTAAGGCTGCTTTAGATGAGATAGAATCAGATTGTCGGGGTCGTGGATTTGAACTCAAGCAGGTAGCTAGCGGCTATCGGTTTCAGGTCATTCAAGGCTTGGCTACCTGGGTTAATCGGTTGTGGGAGGAAAAGCCCAAGCGATATTCTCGCGCTATGCTCGAGACACTAGCACTCATTGCTTATCGGCAACCTCTGACTCGGGGCGACATTGAAGCCGTTAGAGGCGTGGCGGTGAGTTCAGATATTATTAAATCGCTGCAAGAGCGCGAATGGGTGCGCATCGTTGGACATCGTGATGTGCCAGGCCGTCCGGCGTTGTATGCCACTACTAAAAAATTCCTTGATTACTTTAATGTTAAGAGCCTTGATCATTTACCTGCACTAAGTGAAATAAAAGATTTCTCTGACCTTGATCCAGCGTTAGAGTTGGCGCTGTCAGGAGATTCTGCAGAGGAAACAGCACCGTTGGCTGCTAACGATGAGACTGATGATTTGGATTCAGGGTTGGATGATTTTGCGCTGGATCAACAGGCGGATGGACTTGATGAGACAAGTCCTGATGCACAAGAGCACCCATCTGAGACAGATGCCTATGATAATAACGAAGAAAAAGGTAATAATCGATGAGTGAAAAATTACAAAAGTTGCTGGCTACCGCGGGTCTTGGTTCGAGACGAGAGCTTGAAAAGTGGATTGCTGGAGGCCGAGTGTCAGTCAATGGAGCGGTTGCTACCTTAGGGGACCGCGCTGAGTCTGACGACCGCATTTTGGTTGATGGTCGTGCGATCAAAATTGTCACTGACGATACTCCTCGTGTGCTTATGTATAGCAAGCCTGAGGGTGAAATATGCACTGCGTCGGACCCCGATGGTCGTCCCACGGTGTTTGACAATCTTCCTCGACTGTCTCGAGGTCGTTGGATCGCGATTGGCCGATTGGATATTAATACAAGTGGATTACTGCTCTTTACAACGCATGGCGAGCTTGCCAATCGCTTGATGCACCCCTCCTATGAGATCAAGCGGGAGTATATGGCGCGGATACATGGGGATGTGAATGAAGCGATGATAGCAAGGCTTACAGAAGGCGTAGTCCTTGAAGATGGGGTCGCCAAATTCCAGACCGTAAAAACTCAGCATGCTCAGAGTGCTGATGAGAGAAGTGGCAGTAATCGTTGGTTTAGAGTGATCTTAGCCGAAGGTAAGACCCGAGAGGTTCGCCGACTATGGGAATCTCAAGGTGTTGAGGTAAATCGACTTAAGCGGATTAGTTATGGGCCTATAGAGTTACCCTCTATTGTTCGTCGGTCCGAATTCATCGAGTTGGACCCCAAGCAAGTGATATCGCTGTTTCGTGCAGTTGATTTGAAGCCGCCAAGGTTCAGTGAGAAAAATGTTTATCGAGACATTCGTGAGCGCAAAGAAAAGAAGCTGCGCGCGCGTGGGAATCCGTATAAAAAGCAATCACTCTAGGGTCTTATCTGAGTTGCGCTTCAATGGACTGTCCGTTGACCCCTATGCTGTCTTGGCCCAATAGGTATAGATAGGCGGGTAGTATATCTTCAGGGGTTTTTAGGTCATTTGGGTTTTCCCCGGGGAACGCTTGAGCGCGCATGTTGGTTCTTGTCGCACCAGGATTAATGGCGTTTATGCGCACTGAGCCGAGCCCTTCAACTTCTGAGGCCCAAGTTTGGACCATGCCCTCGATAGCAAACTTGGATACCGCATAAGCTCCCCAGAACGCCTTGCCGACTCTACCGACGCCTGATGTGGTAAAAATAACTGAAGCATCTTGGGACTTTTCTAAAACGGTCATTAAACTTTGTGTCATTTGGAATTGGGCGGTGAGATTCACCTGAATCACTTTGCTCCAGAGTTCGCTAGAGTAGTTTGTCAGTGGAGAGCGAAGACCTAAAATGGCAGCGTTGTGAAGTAGCCCGTCAAGGCGGCCAAATTGCTCATCAATTAAGACACCTAAATCGTCGTAGTCTTTGGCTGTGGCGCCAGCCAAGTCGACAGGGTAAATGCTAGGTTCGGCCCCACCGGTTTCAATAATTAATTTATAAACCTGCTCTAATTTTGCGACTGTCCGGCCCGCTAGAATAACAGTCGCACCAGATTTGGCGGCGCCTATAGCGACTGCTTTGCCGATGCCGTCGCCAGCTCCTGTCACCAGTATGATGCGTTTTTCAAGGTGGTTTAGGCCTGGTTTATAACGGGTAATGTCGGGAGTAGAAAGCAAAGGTTAGTCCTGTTATCTAGCGGTTAAACAGCAGATTATGTAACTGGGAGGAATGCTCAACTATATAGTCGGCACCCCAGTCTTCGATGCGTTCTTGGGTATCTATATAGCCCCACCCTGCTGCAATAGTGCGCATCCCTGATGCTTTACCTGCATCAATATCCCGTCGGTGATCTCCGAGATAAACGCAGTCTTTGGGCGATACTGATAGTTCGTTACAGGCCGCAAATATTGCCTCGGGGTCAGGCTTAGGGTGCGTGACATGATCTGGGCAGATAACAGTAGCTGCTTTGTTAATTAAATTTAATTGCTCAAGTACAGGTTGAGTGTATTTCCAAGGTTTGTTGGTCACTATCCCCCAGGGAATATTCCTGGCGGAGCAGGTATCTAGGACACGCTGTACTCCGTCAAATAAAACGGTTTTAACGGCTATGTTACTAACATAGAGTGCTAAATACTCTTCGCGGATAGCGTCAAATTGCTTGTCACCAGGTTTGAGGCCAAAACCAGCTTGGATAAGACCCACGGAACCATTGGTGACACTGCTGCGAATAGCAGAGTCTGGCATTGGTTTTCGGTTATGCAATTCTAACTGGGTGTTCAGTGCCGCAATAAAGTCCGGTGCTGTGTCGAGCAAAGTACCGTCTAAATCAAAAAGGAGAGCTTTAAATTTCACTAGGCATAATCCTTTGATTTAAGCTGGTTTGCGTGCGCAGATCATATAGTTTACATCGACGTCACGCTTATTTAATCGGTAAGTTTTAGTTATAGGGTTGTAGACTAATCCTGTCATATGTGTCATTTCTAATCCGGCATTTCGTATCCATTCTCCTAACTCAGATGGGCGAATAAATTTGGCGTACTCGTGAGTACCTTTTGGTAGCATGCGCAAAATATACTCTACCCCGATAACCGCCAGCAGATAAGACTTTGGATTGCGATTGATCGTAGAGAAAAAAATGGTACCTCCAGGCTTGGTCATTTTAGCGCAGGCAGTTACTACGGAAGAAGGGTCTGGAACATGCTCAAGCATCTCAAGGCATGTGACCGTGTCGAATGCACCGGCATAGTCCTCGGCATAGTCTTCGGCAGTGGCTTTGACATAGTTTATATCCAAGCCCGATTCAAGTTTGTGCAGATTGCCAACGGCAAGGGGCGCATCCCCCATGTCGATACCGGTCACGGTTGCCCCTCGCTGGGCCATGGCCTCGCAAAGTATGCCGCCGCCGCAGCCGACATCTAATAGATTTTTCTCGGCAACAGGCGCTAGCTTGTCAATCCAGTTGGCCCGCAGAGGGTTTATGTCATGTAGTGGTTTGAATTCACTATTACGATCCCACCATCGGCTGGCGAGCTGTTCAAATTTGTGGATCTCATGGGGGTCGACATTCATTATATTTTATACCTTAAGCAAGGGTTTTGATTCTGTACGTCACGCACCGGCTTGAATTTTTTTACGCCAGTCTTCCGTAGTTCGGATCAGATTTTGCTCATTAATAGTGTGTAATTTACGATCTTCCATTAGCAATTTTCCAGCCACCCAGCTATGGGATACTTGAGGCCCAGAGTTGGTATAAACCAATTGAGAAGCGGCATTATACAACGGTTGTTGGCCGACGGAGTCTATTTTTACGGCGATAATATCTGCATATTTTCCTTTCTCTAGACTGCCGATCTCTTCGTCCCAGCCTAGCGCCTTGGCGCCATTAATGGTGGCCATTCTCAGTGCGGCATGCGCGTCGAGGCTGCTTGCATCGCCCGATATACCTTTGGCGAGCAGAGAAGCTGTTTTTAATTCACCAAATAAGTTCAGATCATTGTTGCTAGCCGCGCCATCGGTACCTATAGCTACGTTGATACCATTATCAATGAGTTTTGATACGGGGCAAAAGCCGCTAGCAAGTTTAAGATTTGATTCTGGGCAATGCATAATATGGCACTGGTGGGCCTTTAAAAGGGCGATATCTTTATCGTTAATCTGCGTCATGTGTACTAGCTGAGTTTGAGGCAGCAATATCCCTAGATCATTAAGTCGTTGCAGAGGTCTGACACCATATGTGTTGATTGATTCTTGGACTTCAGTGGCCGTCTCATGGCAATGCATGTGTATCGCCATGTCCAGCTCGTTAGAATAGGTGGATATCTTTTTGAGCGCCTCATCTGATACCGAGTAGGGTGCATGAGGTGCGCAAGCGACTTTAATGAGTGGGTGATCGTTCCATCTATCCCTAAAAACTAGCCCCTTATGGATGTAATCATCTGCGTCTTTGCCAAAATGTGTAGGAAAGTCCAGAACGGTGAATCCGATTTGGCTTCGTATTCCAGCATTTCGCGCTTCTTCAGCAATACTGTCATGGTAAAAATACATATCAGCAAAGCAAGTCGTGCCCGTTTTGATCATCTCTGCGATAGATAATCGAGTGCCATCATGAACGAATTGCTCGGTAACAAAAAGTTTTTCCGCAGGCCATATGTGCTCTTTTAGCCAGGGCTCTAAAGCCAAGTCATCGGCATATCCACGCAATAAACTCATTGCAGCGTGACCGTGGCTATTGACTAGTCCAGGCATAAGAATATGTTGGTCAAGATGCTCTACTGTGTGGGCTAAAAAGCGCTTATTTGCCTCTACTTGCGGAAAAATCCCGAGTATTCGGCTCTTATCTATCGCCAATGCGTAGTTATGCAATACTTGATTCTCTGGAATGATAGGAATTATCCACTGACAATTGATTAATAGGTCTATTTTTATTGGTGTCATGCAGGCTCCCAGTATTTGTATTGGAGTATACCTATTTTTTATCTTCAGTAAGAGCTATGGGGGTAATAAAAGCCACATTCTGGGACCTAACTATGTTAAAATTCCAAGGGTTTTAAAGGCTTATTTTAGCTGTTACAGCTAGTTTTTTTTTGAGTGCGGAGGCATGTTGTATTTTACCTCCCGGTTGACTTCAATAATGCGGAAATAATTATAAATTATGGGTGATTTAGCCAAAGAAATTGTTCCAGTTAACATTGAGGATGAGCTCAAGCAATCCTATTTGGATTATGCGATGAGCGTTATCGTCGGCCGAGCGCTGCCAGACGTGCGTGATGGTCTTAAGCCTGTGCATAGGCGGGCATTATTCGCTATGAGCGAATTGAATAATGATTGGAATAAAGCCTACAAGAAATCTGCTCGAGTTGTGGGTGATGTGATTGGTAAATATCATCCTCATGGTGATTCGGCCGTGTATGAAACTATCGTCCGTATGGCCCAACCGTTCTCTCTCCGTTACATGCTGGTTGACGGTCAAGGTAATTTTGGCTCTGTCGATGGTGATTCGGCTGCGGCTATGAGATATACCGAAATCCGTATGACTAAGATCGCCCACGCTCTGTTAGAGGACTTAGAAAAAGACACTGTCGATTTTGCGCCAAATTATGATGAGACTGAACAAATACCTGTAGTTATGCCAACGCGAGTGCCTAACCTGCTAGTTAATGGGTCCTCTGGAATTGCAGTGGGTATGGCGACTAACATTCCGCCTCATAACTTGACTGAGGTGGTTAAAGGGTGTCTGGCTTTGATCGATAATAGTGAAATTACTATTGATGAGCTTATGGAATATATCCCTGGTCCCGATTTCCCTACGGGCGCTATCATCAATGGTAAGGCTGGCATTATTCAAGCGTACCGCACCGGCCGTGGACGCATCTATATGCGTGCCCGGGCTACCATTGAGGTAGATGAGAAAACGCGCCGTGAGACGATTATTGTTACTGAAATACCTTATCAGTTGAATAAAGCGCGACTAATTGAGCGGATTGCTGAATTGGTTAAAGAGAAAAAGCTGGAGGGTATCTCTGAGCTTCGAGATGAGTCAGATAAAGATGGCCTGCGTGTTGTTATTGAGTTAAAGCGTGGTGAAATGGGTGAAGTAGTCCTGAATAATCTTTATGCTCAAACGCAGCTGCAGAACGTCTTTGGCATTAACGTGGTGGCATTGGTTGATGGCCAGCCAAGAATTTTGAATCTTAAAGAAATGTTAGAAGCCTTTGTTCGGCATCGCCGTGAGGTGGTTACGCGTAGAACTATTTTCTTGTTGCGTAAGGCGCGTGAGCGGGCGCATACCTTGGAAGGTTTTGCCATAGCGCTGGCCAACATAGACGAGATTATTGTCCTAATTAAGGAATCAGACACTCCAGCAGATGCTCGAGAGGCTATGATCGCGAGAGGCTGGAACCCGGGCTCTGTACTTCAGATGTTAGATCGGGCGGGGCCAGAAGCGGCTCGTCCTGATTGGCTGGAAGATCACTTTGGGTTACGAGACGGAAAGTACTTCCTATCCCCTGAGCAAGCTAAAGATATACTAGAGCTTCGCTTACACAGACTGACGGGAATGGAGCATGACAAAATCATCGAGGAGTTTGCGGTTAAACTTGATGAAATAGCGGATTATCAAGATATTCTCGGCGACATTACGCGTCTTATGACGGTCATTCGTGACGAGCTAGAGGCGGTAGTTAAAGAATTTGGTGATGAGCGCCGAACAGAAATTATTGAGTCTCAGCATGATCTAACAGTGGAGGACTTGATTACGGAAGAAGATCGGGTCGTGACTATTTCCCACGGAGGCTATGCTAAGACGCAGCCTTTAAGTGATTATCAGGCGCAGCGCCGCGGAGGTATGGGTAAATCGGCTACTGCCGTTAAAGACGAAGATTTTGTTGAGCACCTGTTAGTGGCGAGCACTCACACGACCATCCTTTGTTTTACCAATCTGGGTAAGGTGTACTGGCTGAAAGTCTATCAAATTCCGGTGGCAGGGCGTAATTCTCGAGGTCGTCCGGTGGTGAACCTGTTGCCTTTGGGTGAGGGTGAGCGTATCAGTTCGATATTGCCAGTGGAGGAGTATAGCGAAGATAAATTCGTGATCATGGCGACTGCCAATGGCACGGTGAAGAAGACGTCACTTGACCAATACTCGCGACCGCGCAGTGTTGGCTTGCGCGCAGTTGACCTAGTGGAGGGTGATCATCTTGTTGGCACCGCTATTATTGATGGCAGCCAAAATATCATGTTATTTAGCAGTGAAGGTAAGGCGGTACGGTTTTCTGAGACCGATGTTCGTGCCATGGGGCGAGTATCTAAGGGTGTCAGAGGTATGCGCTTACCTGAGAATCATTCGGTCATCTCTATGGTGATACCAGAGTTAGATGGCTTCTTGTTGACTGTGTGCGAGAACGGTTATGGCAAGCGTACTAAGGTTGATGAATTTCCGACTAAAGGGCGCGGTGGTAAAGGGATGATTGCGATCCAGGCAAGTGAGCGAAATGGGCCTCTAGTGGGTGCGACGCAATTATTTTCTGGCGATGAAATTATGTTAATTTCTGATCAGGGAACGATGGTTAGAACGCGCGGTGATGAGGTTTCTGTGGTTGGACGTAACACTCAGGGTGTTCGAATAATTAGGCTTAAAGAAAATGAAAATCTTGTTAGTTTGGCAAGAATCGCAGAGCCGGAAGAGGATGATTTTGTTGAGTCAGAGTCTGATAGCGCTGAAGTTGAAGATGCTGCGACTGACTAGACTGAAAACGCTTAAAAAGGTGACCTATGTCTGAAGAAAATGAATTGCTGTCGCTTAGGGATAAAATTGATGCCTTAGACCTCCAGATTATGGAGAAAATAAGTCAGCGGGCGGATTGTGCGAAACAGGTTGCTCAGGTTAAAAAAAGTCAGGGTGATACAGTCTATTATAGGCCTGAGCGCGAAGCTCAGGTCCTTCGGCATATTATGGAGGCCAATAAAGGGCCTCTTGATAATGAAGACATGGCAAGATTGTTTCGCCAGATTATGTCTGCCTGCCTTGCTCTTGAGCAGCCTATCAGGGTCGCTTTTTTAGGTCCTGAGGGGACATTCACTCAAGAGGCAGCGCTTAAACATTTTGGTGACGGTGCAATTAGCGTCCCTAAAGCGGCTATCGATGAGGTATTTCGAGAAGTGCTTGCCGGCGCTTGTGATTACGGTGTAGTGCCGGTCGAAAATTCTACTGAAGGCGTTATTAGCCATACGCTAGATAGCTTTATGGATTCCTCCATCAAAATTTGTGGTGAAGTGGAATTACGGATCCATCAACATTTTATGATTGGCGAAAACACTAAATCAGAAAATATAACGAGAGTTTATTCTCATGCTCAGTCATTAGCGCAGTGCCGACAGTGGCTAAACTCGAATTATCCGAATATCGAGCGTATAGCGGTAAGTAGTAATGCTGAGGCGGCAAGGCGAGTGCAGGGTGAGTGGAATTCGGCAGCCATTGCTGGTGATATGTCCTGCGAACTTTTTGAATTAGAGAAAATCTGGGAAAAAATTGAAGATAGGCCTGATAATTCAACACGTTTCTTGATTATTGCTAGAGAGTCAGTGGCACCTAGTGGCGATGATAGGACGTCGATTGTTGTATCGGTTAAGAACCAGCCTGGAGCCCTGCATAATCTTATTGAGCCGTTTCGGCGCAACAATGTTGACATGACGCGCCTTGAATCTCGGCCTTCGCGCAGCAGTAAATGGTCTTATGTGTTCTTTATTGACTTTGTAGGTCACACTGAAGATGCTTCAGTCGCGCAAGTGCTGGCTGATTTGGCTGCTGATGTCGTCGATCTTAGGGTGCTCGGATCCTATCCAAGAGCTGTTCTATAGCTGAATGAAGCTACATTAAAGGTAGCGAAAATGACTCATAGTTGGGCACTTGAATGTTAAACAAGGCAGTAAATTCGAAGCCATCGATTAATCGACTGGTCATAATTGGTTTAGGTTTGATCGGCTCCAGTCTCGCTGTGGCAGCACGAGAATTGGGCCTGGCAGAAACAGTTGTGGGAATTTCACGACGAAGCTCTACTCTTGAGTTGGCTTTAGATCGAGGAATTATCGATCAAGCTTGCGATAGCCTCAAGGCAATAGCAAATGATTTAGATGCTGGCGATATGGTGGTTATTGGCGTCCCGACGCTCACCGTACCCACTATACTTAAAGAATGTCATGAGTTACTGAGTGATTGTGTGACTATCACTGACGTTGCAAGTGTTAAAGGTAGTGTCGTTAATGCGGCCACTAATATTTATGGAAGAATGCCTGGTCAATTTGTCCCGGGTCATCCCATTGCAGGATCAGAAAGAAGCGGGGTCACCGCCGCGGACAGTAAGCTTTTTGAGCATCACAAAGTTATTTTAACGCCAACCGAAACTACCGAATCTAAGCATCTAGAGGCTGTTGCAAATCTGTGGGTTGGCGTTGGGGCGAAAGTGGCATCTATGCCTGTCCAGGAGCACGATGAGATCCTTGCGGCAACCAGTCACCTACCGCACTTTTTGGCTTATTCCTTGGTAGACACATTAGCTTCAATGGAAGATAAGCGAGAAATTTTTCGTTATGCAGCGGGCGGGTTTCGGGACTTTACTCGGATAGCTGCAAGCGACCCGCTAATGTGGAGAGATATCGCACTGGCAAATAGGGCATCGATACTTAGCACTCTTGATCATGTTATGGATAATTTTACAGCGTTGCGCGGAGCTATTGATAGTGGAGATGAGCAGTATTTAATGGATGTTTTTACTCGTGCTCGCGATGCGCGCATTCATTTTGGAAAATTACTTGAGAATAAATCACTGCAGGGTCCAATGACTGAAAAGACTATCAATTACCATATTTCACCAGGTGGGCATGCTCGAGGTGTAGTGAGAGTTCCGGGGGACAAGTCAATGTCCCATCGTTCAATAATGCTAGGGTCATTGGCAACTGGAATGACAGAGGTAACGGGTTTTTTGGAAGGGGAAGATAGCCTTGCTACGCTCAAGGCATTCCGTGATATGGGCGTAGTCATCGAGGGCCCCGATGAGGGTCGTGTAGTGATTCATGGGGTGGGCTTATATGGCCTTAAGGCACCCACTAAACCTCTGTATATGGGAAACTCCGGCACTTCGATTAGATTGCTCAGCGGGCTACTGGCAGGGCAATCATTCGACTGTGAGTTGACCGGTGATGTTTCTCTATCTGGGAGGCCTATGGGTCGCGTTGCAACACCTCTTGCGTTGATGGGCGCGAAAATTGAAACGGCTGAAGGCGGCACACCTCCTCTGAAAATTAAAGGCGGTCAAAAGTTATTACCCATCCATTATGAGATGCCTATTGCTAGCGCGCAGGTGAAGTCCTGTGTCCTGCTAGCGGGACTTTATGTTGAAGGTGAAACCTCTGTGAGTGAGCCTGCCCCGACTCGAGATCACACTGAAAGAATGCTTAATGGTTTTGGCTATGAGGTCGATGTTGATAATGGTATCGCTACATTATCAGGTGGTGGCGAGTTGAAGGCTACGCGTATTGACGTGCCTGCGGATATATCTTCTGCAGCTTTTTTTATGGTTGCTGCAGCTATCACACCAAATTCGGATATTACTTTATTGCATGTTGGCGTTAATCCCACGCGTATAGGAGTAATTAATATATTACGCCAAATGGGCGCTAAGATTAGCTTATCCAATAAAAGGGAGATCGGTGGAGAGCCAGTTGCGGATATCCGTATTGAATATGCGGCGTTAAAGGGGATTGCTATACCAGAAGATCAGGTCCCGCTGGCAATCGATGAATTTCCTATCTTATTTATTGCCGCTGCCTGTGCTGAGGGGGTAACCACTTTAACTGGGGCCGAAGAGCTCAGAGTCAAAGAGAGTGATCGTATTCAAAGTATGGCTGACGGTTTAAACGCGCTGGGCATTGATGCGCAACCGACAGCTGATGGCATTAGGATTGTAGGTGGGCAATTGGGTTCTGGGCGTATTGTTAGTCATCACGACCACAGAATTGCGATGGCTTTTTCTATCGCAGGGTTGCGGGCTGCAGGGGATATTGTTGTTGAAGATTGTAATAATGTGGCAACCTCTTTTCCTCAATTTATCGCGGCCGCCGAAAGCGTGGGGCTAAATATCAATGTTGAGATTGTTGAATGACGAAAATTATTACAATAGACGGGCCCAGTGGATCCGGAAAAGGATCTGTCAGTAGGCTGCTGGCCAAAAAATTAGGTTTTAGTTATCTGGATAGTGGTGCGCTATATCGTCTACTAAGTATCGCCGCCTCGCGGCATAAGGTTGTTAGTAGTAACCAGAAAGGACTGAAGAGTTTGGCAGAGCATATGGATATTTGCTTTGAGTCGGACGACACTGGAGGGCTTAGAGCTCTGCTGGAGGGTGAGGATGTTACCCTTGAAATGCGTACCGAAAACACAGGCGAACGCGCGTCCAAGATAGCGGGCCATAGCGAAGTCCGTGCTGCGTTACTTAAGCGCCAGAGGTTGTTTGCCAAAGGTGATGGTTTGGTGGCCGATGGGCGTGACATGGGAACAGTGATATTCCCAACCGCGCATTTAAAGATTTATATGACAGCGAGCATTGAAGAGCGCGCTAGTAGGCGCTACAAAGAGTTGCTTGCAAAGGGCGAAGATGTTAGTCTGCGCGCCCTTGCAGAACAGGTTCGAGCAAGGGATGAAAGAGACATGAATAGAGATGTGTCGCCATTGGTTCCCGCCGAGGACGCTATTGAGCTGGATACATCCAATCTGTCGATTAAAGAAGTATTGGAAACTATTCTAGGTATTTTAGACTTTAAACGTTTCTGATAATAATGGGCAATTTAGTAGTCGCCAGTTTTTACTGCTAAATGCCTTAATTTAAACTGACCCGCAGTACTGGCATTGCGGAAAAAAGAGTACAGCGCCGCTTTATGCAGCTGTCACTCTGTCATTATTTGGGTATATCCAATGACCGAAAGTTTCCAAGACCTATTTGAAGAAAGCCTTAAAACCGTTGAAATGAATCCCGGCGCCATCATTACTGGTGTTGTTATCGATATTGATAAAGATTGGGTAACAGTTCACGCTGGATTGAAGTCTGAGGGCGTGATATCCCTAGACCAATTTTATGACGACAAAGGCGAACTCGAAGTCGCTATTGGCGATGAAGTGCAGGTTGCTCTAGAAGCTGTTGAAGACGGTTTCGGCGCGACTAAGCTTTCTCGTGAAAAAGCACGTAGAGCTGAATCCTGGATCGAGCTTGAAGCGGCACATAATGCCGATGAAGTTGTGATCGGAGTTATCAGCGGCAAAGTTAAAGGTGGTTTCACTGTTGATGTTCGTGGCTTACGAGCCTTCTTACCTGGTTCATTGGTAGATGTACGTCCGTTGCGTGAAATCACACATCTTGAAAATATTGATCTAGAGTTCAAGGTTATTAAGTTAGATGCTAAGCGTAACAATGTTGTTGTAAGCCGACGAGCTGTTATGGAAAGCGCTAACTCAGCAGAGCGTGAAGAACTATTGGCTAATCTAGAGGAAGGTTCATCATTGAAGGGTGTGATTAAAAATCTTACCGATTATGGTGCTTTTGTTGATTTAGGTGGTATCGATGGCCTTCTCCATATTACTGACATGTCATGGAAGCGTATCAAGCATCCATCTGAGATGATTAATGTTGGCGATGAGATTGACGTCAAAGTACTCAAGTTCGATCGTGAGCGTAATCGCGTATCGCTTGGCATGAAGCAGATGGGCGAAGATCCTTGGGGTGACATTAAAGGACGTTACCCAGAAGGCGCTAGAGTCAAGGCGAAGATTACTAATCTTACTGATTATGGTTGTTTCGCTGAACTTGAAGATGGTGTTGAAGGATTGGTTCACGTCTCAGAGATGGATTGGACTAATAAAAACGTTCACCCATCTAAAATTGTCGACCTTGGACAAGAAGTTGAAGTTATGGTCCTAGATATTGACGAAGAGCGTCGACGTATTTCACTGGGTATTAAGCAGTGCTTTACCAACCCTTGGGATGACTTTGCCACAACGATGGCCAAAGGTGACAAGATCTCAGGTAGTATCAAATCAATTACAGACTTCGGTATCTTTATCGGTTTAGACGGAGGCATTGACGGTTTAGTGCATCTTTCGGATATTTCTTGGAACGAAACTGGGGAAGAAGCAGTTCGTAACTACAAGAAGGGCGATGAAGTTGAAACCGTTGTGTTGAGCATCGATGCTGAACGTGAGCGTATTTCTCTTGGTATCAAGCAAATGTCAGATGATCCGTTTAATAATTATGTGGATCAAAATGACAAGGGTGCGATCGTTACTGGTATCGTAAAAGAAGTTGATGCCAAAGGTGCAGTTATTACTCTTGCTGAAAATATTGAAGCGACGCTTAAGAGTTCTGAGTTGTCTCGAGAGAAGATAGAAGATGCACGCCACGAATTGGCAGTAGGCGCGGAAGTCGAAGCTAAGATCATAAATGTTGATCGCAAAAGCAGAGTCATTAATCTATCGATTAAAGCGAAAGATGTATCTGAAGAGAAGGCTGCCGTTAAAGCTCATCGTAGTAGTAACACCGCGGAGGTGGATAAAGCAGCATCGCCAGCGACTATTGGTGATCTGATTAAGGCGCAAATGGATAAGTAATTATCTGTTTGGATGGAAAGGGCGGCTCTGCTGCCCTTTTTTTGCCAAAAATTTAGATTACTTGTATTTTTTACTTGAATAATTTTAAAACTTCAATAAAATCAAGAACTAACAATCCAGCCATCAACGTAGAATAGCCTTAAGAATGACTAAGTCCGAATTGATTGAAAAAATATCGTCTAATCAAGATCAACTGCCGCCAAAGGATGTCGAAGCAGCTGTGCGAATGATTCTTGAGCGTATGGCCGCAACATTGTCGAATAACCAGCGTGTTGAAATCCGAGGGTTTGGTAGTTTTTCATTACATTATCGCGCACCCAGAGTGGGCCGCAATCCAAAAACGGGTGATTCCGTTGATCTCCACGGAAAGTATGTGCCTTATTTCAAGCCAGGAAAAGAATTACGTGCTCGAGTTAACAGGTAATTTTAGAGATTTATCTTGTTGCTTTAAAGATGCAATACTTTTATCGATAACATCACGCAAAGAGTGATTTCAGGGCTGCTAAGGATTGTTCGCCTGCGATCTGATTATCTTCTTCGCTAGCCTCTATGCCAGCGCCTATTCTGATTAAATCATCCTCAGGGAGTTCATCGATAAAGCGACTTGGCGTGGTCGAGGATGTCTCCCCAAACTGTGTGCGCTGGCGTGCGCTAGTCATTGTTAGAGTCCGCTGCGCACGAGTAATCCCCACATAGGCCAGTCGTCGTTCTTCTTCTATCTGTCCGCCATCAACACTGTTTTTATGAGGCAGGATGCCTTCTTCCATGCCGATCATAAATACATGTAAAAATTCTAGGCCCTTGGCAGCATGCAGCGTTAGTAGTTGCACCTTGTCATCTGCAGATTCTTCCTGTTCTCTATCAAGGATATCTCTAAGAATTAATTTTGAGATGGCATTCTCTATCGCAGAGTCACCATTTTTATTGGGTTCGTCTTGTTGATCTGGTTTCAACGCCTGGGTAAGTTGAGCTAACAGAAAGTTAACATTGTCCCAGCGTTTTTGGGCAACTGGATCGCTACTGGCATTTTGGTGAAGCCAACCTAGATAGTCAGCATCGCTAAGCATTTCATTAACTGCAGCAATAGGGTTCCCACTGTATATATTTTTCTGTACTCCTGTTATCCAGCTCTTAAACGCTTTAAGGCGCTCTAGATTATTGGCTGGCATGGATGCACTAAGTGCAACTTCGTCAATAGCAGCATACATAGAAAGCCCACGTTTATTTGCATAATCGCCGAGTCGCTCTAACGTCGTGGGGCCTATTTGTCGCCTCGGGGTGTTGATAATTCTCAGTAGAGCGTTGTCATCATCTGTGTTGATTACTAGTCTCAGGTATGCCATTACGTCTTTGATTTCTGTTTTGGCATAGAACGACTGGCCACCGGTTATTTCATAGGGGATACTCTGCGTTTGCAGTTTAATTTCAACCAGCTTAGCCTGGTAATTACCACGATATAGGACGGCAAAATCACTGTATTTACACCGACGTTTAAGCCGCATATCGATAATTTCATTAACAACCCGCTCACATTCAGTGTCTTCGTTTTCGCTAGTAATAAAACGAAGAGGGTCACCGGGGCCCAACTCACTCCAGAGGGTTTTTGGGATTAGATGTGGGTTATTGTCTATCAGTTTGTTCGCCGCACCTAGAATACGGCCGGTAGATCGGTAATTTTGTTCTAACTTAACAATCTCAAGACTTGGAAAGTCTTCTTGCAGTTGCATCAGATTCTCTGGTCGAGCTCCGCGCCATGCATAGATGGACTGATCATCATCGCCGACGACGGTTAGTGCTTGTTTTTCATTGACGAGAGTTTTGACTAGCTCATATTGAGCAAGATTAGTGTCCTGATATTCATCAACCAACAAATAGCGGATACGTCTCTGCCATTTCGCCAATACCTCTGGATGCTGCCTAAATAGCATGACGGGCGTCATAATCAGATCATCAAAGTCGACTGCGTTATAGGCCTTCAATGCTCGCTGATAGCGTTCGTAGAGCATGGCAATACTCTGCTCCCCAGTACTGTTAGCAACACTAGTTGCGTTTCCCGGCTCTAAGAGTGCATTCTTCCAGTTGGAGATGGTATTTTGAACAGTGTCGATTAATTTGTCATCGAGCTCGGAGTGCCGGACCAATAACTCTTTCAACAGATTGCGACAGTCTTCCTGATCTAAAATGGAAAACCCTGATTTGAATCCTAGTGTCTTTATTTCTGTTCGAATAATAGTAAGACCGAGATTGTGAAAGGTTGAAACAGTAAGGCCTTTAGAGCGCTGCGCAGAGAGTAAGTTGCTTACTCTAGCTTTCATTTCTCGGGCTGCTTTGTTGGTAAATGTTACCGCAGCGATATTTCTTGCCGGGATATCACAGTGCTCGACGAGGTAGGCAATTTTTTGTGTAATGACGCTAGTTTTACCACTGCCAGCACCGGCCAACACGAGTAGAGGCCCATCAATATATTTCAGTGCAGCCTGCTGCTGGGGATTAAGATCTTGTGTCATAAAATGGTTATGCCATTTCTGCTATTGCGCTACGCTTCTCTAACAATTTAGAGAGAGAGCTTTCAAGATCCTCTAACTTCTGACGTTCTTTTTCGACGACTTCTGCGGGGGCTTTGTCGGCAAATTTGGCGTTGCTAAGTTTGCCTGAGAGTTTGTTTACTTCGATTGTGATCTTACCAATATCCCTATCTAATCGAGATAACTCAGCGGCCACATCAATTACCCCAGCCATTGGGACTAGGATTTCTAAATCACCCGCGAGAGCGGTTGCGCACAGGGGGGCTTCGGAAGAATTCTCTAGCCAAGTAATCGATTCGAGACTGGCCAATTTGCTGACAAATTGACGATTTTCATCAAGACGGCGTTTATCGGTAGCATCACCTCGGGCAAGGTAAATAGGCAGAACTTTGGCGGGTGAAATATTCATCTCCCCCCGAACATTACGCACTGCAACAATTACTTTTTTAACCCAGTCAATGTCGGCATCAGCACTCTTATCAACCATAGTAGGGTCGGCGACAGGGAAAGGCTGCAACATAATAGTATCGCCTTGTGGGCTGAGCTCAATTCCGGCGAGGGGAGCAATATTCTGCCAAATCTCTTCACTAATGAACGGTAACATTGGATGCGCCAGTCTCAGCGTAGACTCTAAAACCCTAACGAGGGTGCGCCGAGTACCTTTCTGAACAGCTGGATCACCATTTTCATCCCAGAGTACTGGCTTGGAAAGCTCCAAATACCAATCGCAGTATTCATTCCAAACAAAGTCATAGAGCGCCTGTGCGGCCAGGTCAAACCGATAATTTTCAATGGCGGCAGTCACTTCTGTCTGGGCCTGTTGGAGGCGAGACATGATCCAACGATCTGCAAGTGTCAGCTTATAATCCTTTGAATTATCTTGCGCACAGTCTTGGTTTTCAGCGTTCATCAGCACATAGCGAGAGGCATTCCAGATCTTGTTGCAAAAGTTACGGTAGCCTTCAAGCCGTTTCATGTCCCAATTAATATCGCGACCGGTTGAAGCCAGTGCGCATAGGGTGAAACGCAGAGCATCTGCTCCATGAGGCTCGATACCGCCGGGGAACTGTTTTCTTGTCCTGCTAGCGATCTTCGCTGCTTTCTGAGGTTGCATCATATTGCCTGTGCGCTTATCGAGCAGAGTCTCAATATCAATACCATCGATCATATCTAAAGGATCAAGAACATTGCCTTTAGACTTGGACATTTTCTGACCTTGTTCATCGCGAATAAGGCCGGTGACATAGACGGTTTTAAAAGGGACTTGAGGTTCGCTATTTTCATCTTTGATCAAATGCATAGACATCATGACCATGCGCGCGACCCAGAAGAAAATGATATCGAAACCGGTAACGAGCACATCGGTGGGATGAAATGTTTTCAAGCGCTCGGTTTGCTCGGGCCAGCCCTGAGTGCCGAAAGTCCAGAGCGCAGAGCTAAACCAGGTGTCTAGGACATCTTCATCTTGCGTGAGGGCTATATCGCCTAAATTATGTTTAGTCCTTACATCGCTCTCGCTCATACCAACGTAGGCTTTGCCTGATTCATCATACCAAGCAGGAATACGATGGCCCCACCATAATTGGCGTGATATACACCAATCTTGGATGTTACGCATCCACGAAAAGTACATATTTTCGTACTGCTGGGGAACAAATTTTATGCGACCGTCTTCAACAGCCTCAATCGCTGGGCCCGCCAATTTCTTCGCATCGACATACCATTGGTTGGTCAGCATGGGTTCGATCACAACTCCGCCGCGGTCTCCGTAAGGGATAGTCATATCATTTTCTTTGACACCTTCCAGAAGCCCGAGAGTGTCCATATCAGTGACCACTTCGCGCCGCGCCGCGAAACGTTCCATGCCGTGATACTTCTGAGGCAATGTGGCATCTATCTCATCGTTATCGCTTCCGTCGCTATTCACGCATTCAGCGCTTTGGCGGATGTCAGCATTCATGGTTAGGATATTGACCATAGGCAGTTTGTGGCGCTGGCCAACGTCATAGTCATTAAAATCATGGGCAGGGGTAATCTTTACGCAACCGGTCCCTTTTCCCATGTCAGCGTGGTCGTCGGCAAGGATTGGAATCAGTCTTCCTATCAACGGAAGGGTCACAAATTTTCCAATAAGATTACTGTATCTTGGGTCTTCGGCATTTACGGCTATGCCAGTATCACCCAGCAACGTCTCTGGTCGCGTAGTCGAGACGACGATGTAGTCTTTGCCATCCAGCGTTTTGACTCCTTCGGCTAAAGGGTAGCGCAAATTCCACATTTTGCCTTTAACTTCACGGTTCTCAACTTCAAGATCGGAGATGGCGGTGTGTAGTCTGGGATCCCAGTTAACCAAGCGCTTGCCGCGATAAATAAGACCATCATCGTGCAGGCGTATAAAGGCTTCTTGCACGGCCTTATAAAAGCCATCATCCATGGTAAATCGCTCAGTTTTCCAATCAACGGAGTTGCCTAGTCGGCGCATCTGTTTGGTGATGGTATCGCCGGATTCCTGTTTCCACTCCCAGATTTTATCGATGAACTTTTCCCGCCCTAGTTCTTCACGCCCGGGCAGATTCTCATTGGCCAACTTTCGCTCTACCACCATTTGAGTCGCTATGCCCGCATGGTCTGTACCCACTTGCCAGAGAGCACTTTTCCCTTTCATGCGGTTGTAGCGCGTCAGAGCATCCATAATACTGTGCTGCAACGCGTGACCAATATGTAGGCTGCCAGTGACATTGGGCGGGGGGATTACAATACTGTATGGCTCACCATTACCTGAGGGGGCGAAATAACCTCGCTTTTCCCAAGTTTCATACCACTTGGTTTCGACGTCTTTAGGGCTGAATGTTTTGTCCATTATTGAATATTTTGTCCCAATGAAATGCGAAGTGTAGATTCTTTTCGTCAGCAATGATTATAGGGCTTGACGGATTTAGTCGCTAGCTTTGAACATCAAAAGAGATGTTTTAAAACTGGTTTGTAGTAAATTTTATAGATCCCTAACTTTATGGTTCAGGCCTTAAAGGTCTTATATATGGCACGCCTAGGGTTTAAATCGCTCTGAAAGGTCGTGGAAGTCTAACTGATAGCCACGTTCTTTATAAAATTGGAAATTATCACGTTTAGCTTGTTCATAGTCAGGTTGTTTGTAGATGATTTCGATAACTCTCTCAAAGCGGCTAAACCAAGTGGGAATTTGAGCACGCAAATTAATTAAAACCTGGTGGTGTTCTCCAGGTTTTTCGTCAAAGCTAATAGCCACTGGCACATGATCAACGCCTTGAGCATGGGGTACAAAGGAGGCCCCGTTAAATGCCCAAAGCATTTCATCCAATTGCTGCGCAGCTCTGTTATCAGGCACTAAGCAAAGGACCTGCTGATTAGTAGCAAGTGACTTTTGCACCAACTGACACACTAGCGTTAGAGCGAGAGTTTGATCTCCGGCTAACTTGTAAAAGGATACCTTTGTCACGCCCACACGTCCTCAAATACCAAGAGAAATACAAACATTAATGTCCGGCCTTAGTGCAGAGGTATTGCATTAACAAAGGCACAGGCCGCCCGGTAGCTCCTTTTGCCGATCCTGAGTGCCATGCAGTTCCTGCGATGTCCAGATGAGCCCATTTGTAGTCTTTTGTAAAGCGTGACAGGAAACAAGCAGCGGTTATAGTGCCCGCTTCTCCACCTATATTGGCCATATCGGCAAAATTACTTTTTAATTGCTTGTCATACTCTTCCCATAGAGGGAGGCGCCATGCACGATCTCCACTAAGAGTGCCGCTGCTAAGTAATTGGTCCGCTAATTCATCATCGTTTGATAGCAAGCCCGCCGTTAACTTACCTAGAGCACCGATGACCGCGCCAGTGAGCGTAGCGATATCGATGACAGTGTCGGGTTCAAAGCGAGCGGCATAGGTTAGAGCGTCGCACAGGATAAGTCGACCCTCTGCATCAGTATTAAGTACCTCGATGGTCTGCCCCGACATGCTGGTGACCACATCCCCAGGTTTGGTGGCGTTGCCTGCTGGCATATTCTCTACCGCTGGGACAATACCGATGACATTAATAGGTAGTTGGGTTTCAATTAGCGCATTAATAACGCCAAATACTGATGCTCCGCCACACATATCAAATTTCATTTCATCCATACCACGGCCAGCTTTGAGGCTTATTCCGCCGGTATCAAAGGTCACTGCTTTACCGACTAGTACAACAGGTTTAGCCGTCTTTTCGGCACCTTGATAGCTCATCACGATTAGGTTGCCGGGTTCTACAGACCCCGCACTCACCGACAGCAATGAGCCCATTCCTAAGGCTTTCATGTCAGCTTCTTTTAGAATACTGGTCGTGACTTTAGCTTGACCCTTAGTTAATTTTTTTGCCTGACTGGCGAGAAAGTTTGGTGTGCAGATGTTCGCGGGAAGGTCGGCCAACCCTCGTGCGGTATTCATTCCATTGCCAACGGCGCTGCCATAGACAAGACCTTGGGCCGCAGAAGTGACCTGAGATTTTTGAGCGCACCAATAGGTTACAGACTTTAACTTGCTTGGTTTAGAAGGCTTACTAGTGCCATTGTACTTATACCTGCTAGTTTGAACGCTTCTTGCCATGATGCTCGCTTGCCATTCTATGTCATCACTAAGGCTATCCCCTACCCACAGTGCTTTTGCACTGGGTGTCTTGTTTAACAGTAAGGCAGCAGACTCTATTACTTTAATCATTTTTTGTGTAGTTGAAGCACCATCGACACCTATTAGGATGATTCTTTTTGACGCTCTATCAGGCGTATGAAATATACAATTAGAGGCTAATTTTCCGCTAAAATCACCTGATTTGATTAGAGCTTGTATTGCTCCGTTTAGGGAATCATCAATCAATTTGGCCGTGTTGTGCAGTTGTGAGCCTGTTAGTAGAATGAGAGAATCTACTTTAATGTTTAACAGGTTTGCGGCAGATGCTTTAAACTCCATGTTCGCTCCAGATGGTTGTCGTATTTGGCTAGTGTAATTTGTCGCATACGATAACAGTTTGTTTAACTACACCCAAGAGCTATAAGTCTAACATTGTGATTATTTTTCGTTACTTAACTCGTGAAATACTGTCTTCAACGTTTGCTATATGCACAGTCCTGCTTATGGTGCTAATTAGTGGTCGCTTTGTGAAGTATTTAGCGAATGCCCTGGCTGGAAATTTAGAACCTTCAGTTATTTTTGCCGTGATTGGATACAAAATTCCAGGTTTCTTAGAACTCGCGTTACCATTAGCCTTTTTCTTGTCTATATTGTTGACCTTTGGTCGACTGCATGTCGAGAATGAGATGAGTGTCCTTAAAGCTTGCGGGATTTCAGAGCTTCAGTTGCTTGGTTATACCCTCATAGTCGCCTTCGGATTAGCTTTTTTAGTAGGTTGGTTGAGCCTGTTTGTATCTCCAGCAGGGGCTACTAAGACTGAAACCATCTTTCTAGCGCAGCAACAGATGACTGAACTGGATCGGGTAAACCCGAAAAAATTCTACTCTCTTAAAGGTGGTAAGGGAGTGACCTATGCTGAAAGCATTAACGTTGACCGAGAATTAGAAAATGTATTTCTCGCAGTAAGTGCAGGTTCTGCAGATACGTTTGATCGACGACTGGCAGTGGTTGTCGCTGAGCGCGGCCGTCAACAGCGGTCTGAAGACGGAGTAGAGCGTTTTCTTGTGTTAGAACAGGGGTACCGCATCGAGGGTAACCCGGGGAGTCATGAGTATCAGATTACTCATTTTGAGGAATATGGCTCTAAGCTAAAAACGCCGAAAAAAATAGAAGAAGATCCTGAAACAGATGCTATTGCGACATCAGAACTGGTGATGTCTGATGACCCAAGGTTAGAGGCCACATTGCAATGGCGGCTTTCGATTCCATTGATGGTTTTGGTGGTGGTTATTTTAGCAGTCCCCTTAAGCAGAACTGACCCACGGCAAGGCAGATTCACCAAATTGTTGCCAGCAATCGTGCTGTATTTCACCTACCTTTTGGCCTTGAATGCGTTGCGAGGTAATATCGAGTCTGGAGAATGGTCGGCCAGTATTACCTTGCTGCCTGTCCACATAGTCTTTTTACTATTCGGCTTATGGTTACTAAAACCTAAAAAGCTTGCCAGGTCGACTGCCAAAAAGAGAGTCGAGGAGGGCTCATCCTCATGATGCGTCTATCTCGGCATATTGGGTTGACCGTATTTAATGCCGTCTTTATGGCGTTGATCGTGGTGGTGGGATTAGACGTCGTTGCTGAGATTATTGATGAGACACGTGCTATTGAGCGGAACTATGGGTTCACTGACGTACTTATTTATGTGGGTACTAAGTTACCTTCGACGATTTATGAATATATCCCTTTTTCATCGCTTATAGGCTGCCTCTATGGGCTTGGCTTACTAGCGGGTAATAGTGAAGTTACGGTTATGCGAGCATCTGGGGTTTCTCTTATCCGGATTGTCTATTTTGTAATGAAGCCGGTGATGCTATTTATTTTTGTCGGTGCCTTAATTGGCGAATATTTTTCGCCGTATCTAGATCAGCGTGCGGACGGCACTCGGCAATATCTACGTAAAGGTGAGACGGCTCAGGATTCTACTGCCGGACTATGGATTCATGAGGGCAGAGATTTTATGCATTTTAACGCGGTATTCCCCGGTGGGGTGCTTTATGGCGTTACTCGTTATCAGTTTTCTGATGAAAAAATATTACAGGAGGCTAGTTTTGCTAGTCGCGCTACTTATAATGCGGCTGAAGAATTTTGGGTGGAAGAAAATGTTTCAATTACGCGGTTTGAGAGCGATAGGACAACAACAGAAAAGCGATTAACGCGCCAGTGGGACTCTGAGCTGTCGCCAGAAGTGCTGACGGTAAATGTTCTTGCACCCTCAGCGCTACCTATTTCAACCATTAGCAATCAGATAGAATTTTTACGGCAGCAAGAGGCTGATACTGCGATTTATGAATTAGCGTACTGGAGAAAAGTACTGCAACCATTAGTCATTTTTGGCTTAGTTTTAGTGGGCATCTCTTTTGTTTTTGGGCCTTTACGAAGTTCTACTATGGGCTTTAGAATTTTTGTCGGTGTATTGATTGGGATCACCTTTAAAATTATTCAAGATATGCTAGGCCCTTTAAGCATAGTATTTGGATTTCCCGTCTTGCTTGCTGTGTTAGGGCCGATATTATTTTGCATGGGTCTTGGTCTGTACTTGCTTAGGCGAAGTGGCTAGCTTCAAATTCAGTCGGCCTCTTTTTACGAGGACTTTATGGGTTGTATTAGGGTAGAAAAAGCTTCTCTACTCCAAGAAGTGGGGCGTTTTGGGCAGGTCGGCAATATCAGATCTTCACAACCGTATTGCGCGCTCATAACTGACCCGCATTACTGGGTTAGGACTCGTTTAAGAGCTATATCCCAGCCAGCTACTTTGCAATCTCTTTCTGGTTTGTCCATCTGCGGAGCAAAGGATTTATCTAACTGCCAGCTGTTGGCAAAACCCGCCTGGTCAGGCCATATGCCAGCTCTATACCCTGCTAACCAAGCCGCCCCTAAAGCGGTAGTTTCTGCAATGACTGGGCGGTCTACTTGGGCTTGTAAAATGTCAGCGAGACGCTGCATGGTCCAATCGCTGGCTACCATACCTCCATCGACTCTTAGTACCGTTGTGGCGGAGTCTCCCCAATCAGCCTGCATGGCATTTAACAGGTCTAGAGTTTGATAGCAGACCGATTCCAGAGCGGCGCGAGAGATCTCGGCGGGCCCTGTTCCTCGGGTAAGCCCGATAAGTGCGCCCCGTGCATCAGCATCCCACCAAGGGGCCCCTAGGCCTGTAAAGGCAGGGATCATGTACACCTGTTGGTGGTCATCAGCCTGTGCCGCAAGTTCACCAGATTGCTTGGCGGATTCAATAATGCCAAGCCCATCGCGCAGCCATTGCACGGCTGCCCCGGCAATAAATATTGAGCCTTCTAGGGCATAGGTTGTTTTACCTTCTAGCTGATAAGCAATTGTGGTGAGCATCCGGTTGTTTGATTTTACCGCTGTAGTCCCCGTATTTAAGAGGGCAAAACAACCTGTTCCGTAGGTAGATTTCATCATGCCAGGCTCAAAACATGCCTGACCTATAGTGGCGGCGTGCTGGTCTCCCGCAATACCATAAATATTAATTGGCTTGCCAAATAAATCAGTACTACCAAAGTCGGCCGCACTGTCTTTAACCTCCGGAAGTAACTGCCGCGGAACATTGAAAAGATCGAGTAGGTCGTCATCCCATTGCCCACGGTGAATGTTATAGAGTAGCGTTCTAGATGCGTTAGTTGCATCTGTGGCATGTGACTGCCCGTCGGTCAAGTTCCATAACAACCATGTATCTACGGTGCCGAAAGCTAATTCGCCACGCTCCGCTCTCTGTCTAGCGTTGGGGATATTGTCGAGAATCCAGGCGATTTTAGTCGCCGAAAAATAAGGATCTAGGAGAAGGCCTGTTCTTTTACTAACCAAAGCTTCATGGTTCAGGCGCTTAAGTTCAGTACATAGAGCAGCTGTTCTCCGATCCTGCCAAACAATGGCGTTATAAATAGGCAGGCCTGTTTTTCTATCCCATATTAGAGTTGTTTCTCGCTGGTTAGTAATGCCGATAGCAGCAATGTCTGATGATGTAATTCCAGCGTTAGCCATGACCTCTTTGCTGGTCTCCAATGTAGTGCGCCAAATATCCATTGGGTCGTGTTCAACCCATCCAGAATCAGGGAAATGCTGGGCAAATTCCTTTTGCGATTGGCCGCATATACTAAAGTTCTTATTAAAGAGCATGCTCCTTGAAGATGTGGTCCCTTGATCCAGAGCAAGTATTAGGTTGCGCATAGCCATAGACTTTTACCTGTTGTTGCCATCCATTAGTTAGTTTTGGGCAGAACGATGACTTCGGTGCCCGTGTAGCGGTCATGGAGGCATTGTTTGGCCGGTGGTAACAAACACCATAGATAGCCGACACCCAAGCATAAGAATGACAATGAAGCGGCTAAACAACGCTTCCAGCATTGCCCAGACGTTGCTAGCGCGCCATTGGGTTGTTGTAATCTTATGCGCCATGCTTTCATGCCGATGGTTTGACCTTGCTTGCGCCAGCAGATCACATAGTAGCCGCTAAGAGCGAAATACAGACCAATAAAGCTCAGCCATTGCAGGAAAAGAGGGGGGTTTGCCATGGGTGCTTGATCTATGCCGACGATTATGATTCTTAGGACTAGCAGTACTGCTCCGTAGCCAAGGGATATTGCGAACAGTAAAAACACGTCATAGACCAAACCCGCGATTCGTCTGAATAGATTTGCGGAGGGCGTTACGTTAATATTTTGGCTCATGGTGCAAAAAAATCCTTACGTGAAGCTGATTACTATTGATGTTGAATTAACATAACAGAAGTGTGCCCAAAGCCAGTACAATGCGCAATCAGCGATTAGCAGATTAAATAAGGTGGAGGTTGTTTTGGATTGGATTTATGGTATTCATGCGGTGCAGACAATGCTTAAGTCGTCTCCCCAACGTGTTACTGAACTACATGTTCAGCAGGGCCGTAAAGATGATCGCCTTCAAAAGATCCATAATCTAGCAGAGCAACACGGCATTGCTTTGCAACTGACCTCAGTCAAGCGCTTAGACGCTAAAACCGAGGGCCGACATCAAGGTGTCATGGCACTTTGCCAGCCAGGTGAAACCTATGACGAGACCTTTCTTATGCAGCTGGCAGAAAAGCATGGTGCGAGTAGTTTTTTCCTAATGCTTGATGGAGTCACAGACCCCCATAATTTAGGTGCTTGTCTTCGCTCAGCTGATGGCGCCGGAGTTCATGCGGTCATTGTTCCGAAAGATAATTCTGTTGGATTAACGCCTATCGTGCAAAAAGTAGCCTGCGGTGCTGCCGAATCTATACCTTTGGTGACAGTCACAAATTTGACGAGGACTCTGGATAAATTACAACAGCAGGGTTGCTGGGTTGTTGGCACAGGTGGAGAGGCGGATCAAACGATCTACGAACTTGATTTGACCGGACCCACTGTCATCGTTATGGGTGCAGAGGGAGATGGGATGCGTCAATTAACACGCAAGCAGTGTGATTTTTTGGCTAAATTACCGATGGCTGGCGGTGTAGAAAGTTTAAATGTATCGGTGGCTACTGGAATCTGTTTGTTTGAGGCCGTTCGTCAACGGACGGTAAAATCATCTTGATAAGTGTGTAATGTTTTTGTGAAGAGCCTTTATCGATCCGCGATCCGCAGTTAACCTAAAAAAATTCTGTTATTTAACGTTGCATTGCGGCGCAAAAAAACGCTAATCTAAACATCAAAGGGAATTGTCCTGCAAAGGGGTTAAAGTCCAGGTGCCGTGGAGACGATGAGTACAAATTTATTTTCGATCGCTAATATCCTTAGCTTTTTGCGACTAGGATTAGTTCCTGTGCTAGTTTGGCTGGCTGCTTCTGGGGCAGGGGTGCTATTTCTGTGGGTGCTCGGTATATCTTTGATCAGTGATGCTCTTGACGGCTATCTAGCTCGAAAGCTTAATCAAACTAGCGAGTTTGGGGCTAAATTGGATAGTTGGGGCGATGCTCTGACTTATGCCGTTATGATTTTAGCTCTATATTTTCTTTGGCCTGACATCTTTTCAGACCAGTCAGTCTTTCTGCTGATGGCTACATTGTCGTTTTTAGTGCCCCTCTTCGTTGCTGTTGTGAAGTTCGGCAACTACCCTAGTTATCATACCGTAGGTGCTAAAATTGCCGCGTTATTAATAGCGCCAGCTTATTATTTACTGATCATTTTTGATGCTGATATTTTGTTTAGGTTGGTTATTCTATTTTATCTAATTGTGGCCGTTGAAGAAATATTCATTACCTATTTACTTAGGCATCCGAAGACGAATATAAGCTCTGCATGGATGCTCATTAAAGAACAACGAAATCATTCCAAAAGCAACTAATACGCCCTTTAATAAGTTTAGCAATCCTGTGTTGCAAGTGTTGCATCAAATCACTACAATAGCGCGCCTTCAAAGCGTCGAACAATAATGTTCGGCACTCCTTGCCTCACCGTGTAGCTAAATAGCTTTAACGGGAGGCTTCTAACCCATGAGGAGCTACAATGCGTCACTACGAAATTGTGTTTTTGGTCCATCCAGACCAAAGCGAACAAGTCCCTGGTATGGTCGAGCGTTATACCGCATCTATCGTTGCAGGTAACGGCACTGTCCACAGGTCTGAAGACTGGGGTCGCCGTCAATTGGCTTATCCCATTAACAAAATCCATAAAGCTCATTATATTTTGATGAACGTAGAGTGCGGTCAAGATGTCCTGGACGAGTTGAATTCAACTTTCCGCTATAACGATGCAGTGATTCGTAGCATGGTAATTCGTCGCGACGAAGCCGTGACAGGCGATTCACCCATCATGAAACTAGAAAATTCCGAGCGTGCCGACAAAGAAGCGCGAGAGCGTCGTAATGCGGCTAAGGCAGCTGCGGATAAAGCTAAAGCGGCCGCGGATGCTGCTGCAGAAGAGAAAAAGTCAGATAATGCTGAGGCAGTGGTTGAAGTTAAAGCCGAAGCCGAAGTCGAAGAGCAATCAGATGCGGATAAAGGAGAATAATCATGGCTAAGTTTGTACGTCGTAGAAAGTTTTGTCGTTTTACCGCTGAAGGCGCTACTGAAATTGATTACAAAGATTTAGATACGTTGAAAGGTTATGTGTCAGAGAGCGGTAAGATTGTTCCAAGTCGCATTACTGGCACTAAAGCTCGTTATCAGCGCCAGTTATCTGAAGCAATCAAGCGCGCGCGCTATATTGCTTTGCTTCCTTACACTGATAGCCATAAGTAAGAATAAGGGTAACGGTTTTGCGCGCCCTAGCTGAGTTCATAATGCGCGGGCGGATGCAGGCCTGTTTGACTGCGCTACTTGGTAGCTTTATCCCTTTTGTTAGTCCGGCAACCATTGGCTTAGTCACTTTAACCAAAGGTAGCTTGGAAGGTGCATTAGTAGCTTTGTGGGCGCTGCTGCCTCTGTTGATTGGTTATTTTATTAGCGGGGCAACGCCGTTTCTAACGATTATCTCAGCCCTCGCCTTAATTAATATGGTGGTGGTTGCTAACGTTCTTCGCCAGACTGTGGCTTGGTCTTCTACGTTGAGCGGAGCAGTGATAGCCGGGGCCCTATTTGCGTTGGTATCAGGTGTTGTTTTTGACTCTGATTTAGCAACTATAGTACTGGAGATAGAGGCTTTGTTTGCGCAGATGTCGCAGCAATTGGATCAGAGCGTGGTGATGCCAAGTGGCACCATGATGCTGGGAATATCAGCATGGATGATCACGCTAAGTACCATTGCTAGTTTATTTTTTTCAAGGTGGTGGCAGGCAATACTTTATAACCCGGGTGGATTCCAGCAAGAATTCCATGGGATAAGGTTGGAGTCTAAGTTAGGTTTGTTGTTGGCAGTATTGATGGGTGCCGGGGTATTGTTATCGGATGATTATAGAATCTGGGTGCAGTTAGCCTCTATTCCGTTACTGATAGCTGGGTTGGCGCTTGTACATTACTGGGTTAAGGTTAAAGCAAAGAGTGGCCATTGGTTGGTCTTTGTTTATATAGGGCTTATTCTGTATAGCCCTATTATGATGGCGCTGTTGGTATTGGTTGGATTAGCTGACAGCTTTATGAATTTAAGAACAAGGTTAGCGAGTGATACTCACAGTTAGCCTCGTACGAATAGTGAAATATAGAGGATATTAAGATGCAAGTTATTCTGCTTGAAAAAATTGGTAAGTTGGGCAACATTGGCGATAGAGCTAATGTTAAAGCTGGCTTTGGTCGTAACTACCTTATACCTCAGGGTAAAGCGGTTTTTGCTACTGACAAAAATGTTGCTGAATTTGAGTTGCGACGGGCTGGTCTCGAAGCTCAGGCCGCTGAAAAGCTAGCTGAAGCTCAGGGCCGTGCTGACAAGCTAAAAGCAGTGGGTACCATTACTATCTCAGCTATAGCTGGCGATGAAGGGAAACTGTTTGGTTCGGTAGGTGCGAGAGAGCTTGAAGAGGCCATTGCTGCTGCTGGTAGCGATGTGACCAAGAACGAGATCAGCTTGCCTGAAGGCCCTTTGCGTCACGTGGGTGAGTTTAATATCGATGTGCAATTGCACACAGATATTACTGAAACAATTATGGTTGTTATTGAGGCGGAATAATTTAGTTCGTCAAAAACGTCTAAAGTTGTTGCGTAACGGCATTGCCTCTTAATAAGATGCAATGCCGTTTTTGTTTGTCGGGTTTATTACTTATACTACTCATACAGCAAACCAAAAATTCACTATTGTCAGCATAGGTTAAACGTCTCCGGTATGAATGAAGCTCTCTTTGCAGAACCCAGCATCAGTCAGCCATTACCTCACTCAATTGAGGCTGAGCAAGCTGTTATTGGCGGATTAATGTTAAAGAATGATGCCTTTGACTCAATTGCCGAAGTGTTGTCTGAAAGCGATTTTTACAGTAAGGACCATCAGCTGATCTTTACAGCGATGAGTCGGTTGTCAGCAGAGAACCAACCCTTTGACCCAATTACCCTTTCTGAGTCACTCCAAAACTCTAATGAGCTCTCTGCTGTTGGTGGTGCTGAGTATCTCGTTGATTTAGCCAGTAGCACGCCAAGTTCAGCCAACATAAAAGCCTACACACAAATTGTACTGGAACGATCGATTGTTAGACAGTTGATAGGTGCCGCCAGTGAAATTGTCCGTAAAGGCTACAACCCTTTGGGTTGGGATAGCTCTAAGCTACTTGCCGAAGCAGAGAGCCGGCTCCAAGAAATTATCGAAAATCGACCTAAGAAGGGTGGTTTTAAGGAAGTTAACTCCCTTATTAAAGAAGCTGTTGAGCGTCTAGATGAGTTATTTAAGAATGATGCCGATATTACCGGGTTGAGTACAGGTTTCAGTGACCTAGATAAAATGACGTCAGGCTGGCAAAATTCAGATTTGGTTATTATTGCGGGCCGCCCTTCCATGGGTAAGACGGCTTTTGCGATGAATATGGTAGAACACGCCACGCTTAATCAAGACCGTCCTGTCCTAGTTTTCTCGTTAGAGATGCCGGCTAATCAATTAATTATTCGTTTGTTGTCATCTATCGGAAAGATTGATCAGACGCGTATGCGCTCTGGAAATTTGGTTGAGGACGATTGGCCAAGGCTTAGTAGTGCGGCGCAACGCTTAAAAGATAAGCCGCTATTTATTGATGATTCCGCAGGTATTACGCCGCTTGAAATGCGCAATAGAATCAAGCAGTTTACTCGAGAGCGAGTTGAGCAGTTGCGCCAAGAGTGGCACCTTAAGCACGGTGTTGATACCCCGGCGGACACGGAGGCCCTCTATGACCAAGCTAAACCGGGAATGATCATGGTGGATTACCTGCAGTTAATGAACGGCAGTAATTCGGCTGAAGGCAGAGTGCAGGAAATTTCACAGATATCTAGAGAATTAAAAGGGCTAGCTCGGGAGTATGAATGCCCAATGATAGCGCTATCGCAGCTTAGTCGTAATGTTGAACAACGGCCGAACAAACGACCTGTTAACGCAGATCTCAGAGAATCTGGAGCAATCGAGCAAGATGCAGACGTTATTGCGTTTATATATCGTGATGAGGTTTATAACGAAGACAGTCCTGATAAGGGTACTGCAGAAATCATTATTGGCAAACAGCGAAATGGGCCGATCGGCACCTGTCGCTTGATGTTTATGGGCAAGTATACTCGCTTTGAAAATCTTGCTGGCGATCATTTCGCGGATCACTAACGCGCGACTTAAAGGTAATCGACAATGAAGGTTTTTCACACTGTCAGTGGACTCCGAGACGATCTTGTTAAAGATCGCATACAGGGGTTAAGAATAGGATTTGTTCCAACCATGGGTAATCTCCATGAAGGTCATCTGGCGTTGTTAAAGCAAGCCAAGAGAACTAATGATATTGTGGTTTGTTCGATTTTCGTTAATGCACTTCAGTTTAGTCTCAATGAAGACTGGGATAAATACCCTCGTACCTATCAAGGTGACTGTGAAAAGCTCCGTGATGCTGGTTGTGATTATCTGTTTCATCCAGATGATACCGAGATGTACCCTAATGGTTTGGATACTCAAAGTCGGGTGATCTGCCCAACTATGACCGACCTTTTATGTGGTGCAAGCCGTCCGGGGCACTTTGAAGGTGTAACTACGGTGGTTAGTAAACTATTTAATATTGTTCAGCCTGATGAAGCTATCTTTGGTATTAAGGACTATCAGCAATTAGCGGTGATTAGGCGAATGGTTGAAGATCTCTGCCTGCCCATACAGATCAGTTCTGCACCCATTCATCGCGAAGCCGATGGCCTAGCGATGAGTTCACGCAATCGTTATATTACAGATGATGAACGACCTCTAGTTACGGTGCTCAAAGATAGTCTCGACTGGATCGCAGAACAAATTAAAGACGGTAATAGAGAGTTTCCTGAGCTCGAAGATGTAGCTGCAGCAAGGGTTACAGAGGCAGGGTTTAAAGTTGATTACATTACCTGCAGTAACAGTAAGACGCTGGATCTTGCCGCCCATGATGATGATGATATTACCATTTTAGGCGCCATGTTTACTCAGGCAGCACGTTTAATTGATAATGTTAGCCTAGTAAAAGACTAAGCTAAGCTCGTTATTCAGCTGATTTTGCATAGACTAACTTTCCAGCTAACCAGGTCTCGGCGACTGTTGTTTTCCATAATTCATTTACAGGTATAGCGAATAGGTCTTGATCCAATAAGATAAAGTCGGCCCATTTCCCCTCAGTAAGTCCACCCAAGACCTTATCTTGGTGCGCAGCCCAGGCGGCATCAATAGTAAATGAGCGAACAGCCTCCTCTGTGGTTATCGCCTGCTCTGAAATCCAGCCTCCAGCGGGCTCGTCGAGTTGATTTTGTCTAGTTACAGCAGCATGGATGCCGTGGAAAGGATTAGCGAGTTCTATAGGAAAATCTGATCCAGATACTAAGACGCTACCTTGATCGAGAAAACTTCGCCATGCATATGCGCCTTTTAGTCTGTCACTTCCCAGGCGATCTTCTGCCATATTCATATCGCTGGTAGCGTGAGTTGGTTGCATTGAAGCAATAACATCGAGGCTTTTAAATCGAGGGATATCGTCCAGTGCAACCACTTGCGAATGCTCTATTCGGTGCCTTAATTTACGGCCGCCAATGGTGGCATAAGCGTGTTCAACTTCATCAAGACCAATGCGGTTACCTTTGTCACCAATGGCATGAATAGCGACCTGAAAGCCCGCCTGAATAGATAGACTAAATATAGCTCTCAACTGTTCTTTTGAGGTCAATAGCAGCCCGCTATGGCCTGCTCGATCAGAATAGGGCTCCAGGAGAGCTGCGCCACGACTTCCTAAGGCGCCATCGGTATACACTTTCACGCTACGAGCAGAGTATAGATCTAGAGGGTCGTTACTAGGCCCTGCTGACAACATTCGGCCAAGCTCAGGATCGGTTGATGAAATCATACCGTAAAGACGGACGTCTAAATTACCACTGTTAGCCAATTGGCGATAATAATCGTTTTCTCGAGCACTGACTCCAGCATCGTGTACCGAGGTGATTCCTAGGCTAAGTAAGTGTTTGGTTGCCGCAGCTAGTGCTGCGGCCATTTCCTCATCTGAGGGAGGGGGTATGACTTGATTTACTAATGCCATAGCATTATCAATCAAGATTCCTGTGGGATTCCCGTTTCGGTCACGAATAATTTCGCCACCGGGAGGGCTGATAGTGTTGGCATTGATTCCGGCTAATGCCAAAGCTTTACTATTAGCCCAGCCAGCATGGCCGTCGATTCGTTCTAACCATACGGGTCGATCAGAGATCAATTCATCAAGTATTTGTGCCGTGGGATACTGCTGCCCAGGCCACAATACTTGATTCCATCCACGCCCTTGAATCCAATTGAGGAAAGGTTTTTCTTTAGCATACGTAGCTATTAATGATGATACCTGCCTAGCCGAGGTAGCGCCACGAAGGTCAATTTGCAACAGCGTATAGCCTAGGCTAGAAACGTGTCCGTGAGCATCAGTTATGCCTGGCAGTAAAGTTAGACCCTTGCCATCGATGACGTTGGCATCGGGATAATTAGCCTTAAGAGTTGAGCCACCGGTTGCAAGTACTCTGCCGTTATCAAAAACCAAGGTCTGAAATTGCTGCAACTGACGATTATTATCGAAGCTATAACCATTAATATTGGCCATGATAGTGGTGGTAGATTGCTTTTCGCTGGAGCAGGCAGAAATCAGGAATGCCGAAAAAGTTAACGCCATGATAAATAGTGTAGCGTTAAGTGGCTTATATTTTTCGCGCATCAATAAGATCTCATTTGGCATTCATTTTGTCATTTGGCTTATGGTGGCTCAGTTATTAAAATGTTGTCAACCTCTTTTGAGTATAAGGTTGTAGTCCTCCGTAATGTCGGCCCATAACCCTTTGACTTAAAACAATAAAGTGTTACCATGCGGCGGATCTACACGTATTAGTGTAGAGTTTTTGGAAAGAGTACCAGGCAGACGTTATCAATGTCGCTGGTCATCAACACAGAAGGCGCTATTACCCATAGCCCTAAGGTCAGTCTAAAGCACTTATCAGTGTGACTGAGCATGCCGCAGTTGCGGCGTCTATTTTGATGTTACAGCCTATTCTGCCAGGACATTTCCTACACTTTATTAGTGAGGAAAGATTGTGGAGCTTTTATCTGGCGGTGATATTTTAATCCGTGCATTACGCGACGTTGGTGTTAAGCATGTCTGGGGTTACCCCGGTGGTGCTGCGCTGCATATTTATGATGCTATTTATCGACAAGAGGATGTCGTCCATCTTCTCGTTCGCCATGAGCAAGCGGCAGTTCATGCTGCAGACGGTTTTTCTCGGGCAACAGGAGAAGTTGGTACAGCCTTAGTTACTTCAGGTCCTGGCGCGACAAATGCGATTACTGGTATCGCGACTGCCTATATGGATTCTATTCCGTTGGTCGTTATCTCTGGGCAGGTTGCGCTGACCAAAATTGGTACAGACGCCTTTCAGGAAACTGACATGGTTGGTGTTTCGCGGCCCATCGTTAAGCATAGCTTTTTGGTCACTCGCGCTGAAGATATCGCAGAGACTATTGCCAAGGCCTATTATATTGCATCGACTGGTCGTCCCGGCCCCGTTCTAATTGATATTCCCAAGGATGTCACTGACCCTAATTATAAAGTTCCTTACATCTACCCTGATGAAGTTAAAATGCGCTCTTACCAGCCTACTAGCAAAGGTCATCGTGGTCAGATTAAACGTGCGGTTAAAATACTTATCGGTGCTAAGCGCCCGATAATTTATGCTGGTGGTGGCGTAGTTATCGATAATGCTTCAGAGCAATTGATTGCGTTGGCGCAGTCCTTGAATTACCCCGTAACCAATACGTTGATGGGCCTGGGTTGTTACCCGGGCACCGATCGCCAATATTTGGGTATGTTGGGAATGCATGGCACATTTGAAGCCAATACGGCGATGCATCATGCCGACGTTATATTTGCGATTGGGGCGCGTTTCGATGATCGAGTAACCAATGATCTAGAGAAATTTTGCCCGCATGCCACCATTATTCATGTTGATGTTGACCCGACCTCAGTGTCGAAAAATATCGAAGCACATATTCCGATTGTGGGTACCTGCTCATCTGTACTCGCGGAGATGCTGGAGATTAATAAAGGACTTGGTACTAAACCAGATGTAAATGCGCTTACCGATTGGTGGACGCAGCTCGATCAATGGCGTACGGACCAAGGTATTTATACTGCCTCGCGCTATGAAGAGAGCTCTGGCGGCTGTATTAAACCGCAAGACGTCATCAAGATGCTCTACAAAGTGACTAACGGTCAGGCCATTGTCACCTCTGATGTTGGTCAGCATCAGATGTTTGCTGCGCAGTACTATCTATTTGATAAGCCGCGCACATGGATTAACTCAGGCGGTCTCGGCACCATGGGTTTCGGTCTGCCCGCAGCCATGGGTTGTCAGTTGGCATTTCCCGACACAGTCGTGGCCTGTGTGACCGGTGAAGGCAGTATCCAGATGAATATTCAGGAACTATCTACCTGCAGTCAGCACAAGCTGCCTATTAAGATTATTAATCTCAATAATGCGGCGCTGGGCATGGTTCGTCAGTGGCAGGACATGAATTACAGCAGTCGCTACTCAGAGAGCGTTTATGAAGACTCATTGCCAGATTTTGTAAAATTGGCCGAGGCCTATGGCCATGTAGGGATGAAAATCACCCAAATTGATGAGCTTGAAGAGAAAATGCGTGAATGCTTCGCTATGAAAGATCGTGTGGTATTTATGGATATTGATATTGATCGCTCTGAGCATGTTTACCCCATGCAAATGCCGGGTGGTTCGATGCGTGATCTTTGGCTAAGCAAGACGGAGAGAACCTAATGAAAAGAATAATCTCTATTTTGTTGGAGAATGAATTTGGAGCCTTATCTCGAGTGGTTGGTTTGTTTTCGCAGCGTGGTTATAATATAGACACGTTAACGGTCGCCCCAACCGATGACGAAACTCTGTCTCGCCTAACGCTAACCACCCAAGGCGATGACCGGATGGCAGAGCAAATTGTCAAACAATTACATAAGCTCATTGATACGCTAAAGGTCGTGGATTTAACACAAGGCCCTCACATCGAGCGTGAGTTGTTATTGGTTAAGATTAAAGCTACAGACAGTGATGTCCGCACGGAGCTAAAAAGCTGTGTGGAGATTTTCCGAGGACATATTATCGATGTGACGCCGTCGACCTATACTGTGCAGCTTGCTGGTGACAGTGACAAGTTAGATGCATTTATTGAAGCGGTTACTCATATGGGCATAATGGAGGTTGTTCGCAGTGGGGTCTCCGGCATCTCGCGGGGAGATAAGTTTATTAGAGTTTAGTGGGCCAACCAGCTTGGCCAGCTTCACACACTTAAGGAATAATATCGGCCCTCAAAAGAGGGTCGTTTCCGTTTTTACGCCGCACGGCGGGGTATAAAACATATAAAGGAAGGTAATGATGGTGGATGCGGCAATTGGTACATCAAGGGTAGTGCCTCTGGGTGGTGGGATTAATTTTAGAGACCTAGGCGGGTACCTTAATGAAGATGGCCGTCGGGTTAAATGGCGTAAAATTCTGCGGTGTGGTCATCTAGCTAACTTAACTGATCAGGATTTAGATACTCTTGAACAAATCGGCGTCAGTAAAATACATGACTTCCGACGCCAAGAGGAGCAGCAACAGTCTCCCAGTGCGGCTATACGGGCCGAATTTGTTGACGATTATCAAATATCAATCGGGGACATATCAAGATTTTGGGAGTTTTTGTTCGAGGGCGAACTCACTGCTGAATCTTCCCATGAACTTGTAGTTAACTCGTATCGCTCTTGTATAAAAGTCGTTATTCCTGCGTTTAGTCGTTTTATGAGGGAGATAATAGAAAATGCCGACAATACCAGTGTGTTCCACTGTTCTGCTGGCAAAGACCGCACAGGCATGGCTGCAGCGCTTATCTTATCGGCGCTAGATGTGCCTCGAGAAACAATCATTGAGGATTATATGCTGACTCGTAAGTACTATGACTCAAGTAGACTCGTTGATATTATTGAAGGTCATCTGCGTGATGCCAAGGTAGAAAATTGGGAGCGAGACTGGCTAACCCCCTATGTCTCTGTTCATCAAGATAATATCGTTGCCTTTCTTGACGCTATTGATGAGCACTACGGGTCAATGAGATGCTATTTAATGACAGCGTTAGATCTATCTGAGGCTGATCTAGAATTCATGAAACAGCACTTTTTGGACGATTGATAGGTAACTTAGCTTATAATACCGGCTATTAAGTATCTGGCTGTGTAACAGGAAGTGGCATTATGGAAGAGAAGTCTCGGACCGTAGACAAGGTTGTTGAACTCAATCAAGATCAGCATTCTGATGCGGGTATGTCCGCACGTCGGCCTCGCAAAGGCATTTATCTGCTGCCTAATATACTGACTACCGGTGCATTATTTGGTGGTTTCTATGCTGTGTTGTCGGGCTTTAGCGGTCAGTACGAATGGGCGGCAATGGCTATTTTTGCGGCAATGGTTTTTGATGGCTTAGATGGTCGCGTAGCGCGTATGACCAATACTCAAAGTGACTTTGGGGTTCAGTACGATAGCCTCTCGGACATGGTTTCTTTTGGTGTTGCGCCTGCCGTGCTGGCCTATGGTTGGGGCGTTAGCTCCCTTGGCAAGTTGGGTTGGGCTGCGACCTTTGTGTATGCATCTTGCGCGGCGTTGCGTTTAGCGCGATTTAATGTCCAGGCTAGTGTGTCTGATGGTAAGGTGTTTACAGGACTGCCAAGCCCTGTGGCGGCAGCCTTAGTCGCTGGGCTAGTGTGGTCAGCGCAGGATATTCAGCCGTCGCTATGGTTATCTGTTACTGGAGCATTGGTAACGGCTTCCGCGGGATTACTTATGGTGTCGAACTTCAAGTATCCCAGCTTTAAAAAGGTTGATATGCGAGGCAAAGTGCCCTTTATTGCGATCTTATCGGTGGTGATGGGATTTGTAGTAATAACCATTGATCCGCCTCGCGTTTTGTTTGCAATGGCTTTATTTTTCTCACTGTCTGCGCCAGTTCTATGGCTTACAACCAAGCTTGGTTGGCGTGAAAAAGAGTCTTAACTCAGGGTAAATACCTTGGTTTCCGTCTTTATATCTGCTTAAATGCTGCTATGGATAGTCAATCAGTGAAGGCAGTTTCTATGCGTAGCGTTTCTAACGTTGCACCTTCACGTGGATTATTCCTTCTCCTGCCCTGAGGGGCATCTATCGTTATACCTCATAAAAAGCATCATCGAATACACATAATGGGTTAAATTTTTTTCTATGGCACCAAAATATAGCCATACTCACAGGTAGGTGGGACAAGAGGTTTAATGCGTTCTACAATGTAGCTAGCCAAGTAACTTGGTTTGGAGAAGGAAAAAGATCATGGCAACAAAAGAAAAATTGGTTATTTTTGATACGACTTTACGGGATGGCGAGCAAAGTCCGGGCGCTTCAATGACCAAAGATGAAAAATTACGAATCGCAAAAGTGCTAGAGAAGATGCATGTCGATGTGATTGAGGCAGGCTTTGCGATCTCTAGCGAAGGTGATTTTGAAGCGATAAAGGGAATCGCTAACGCGGTAAAAGATAGTCGAATTTGTAGCCTCTCAAGGGCTATGTCGGGTGATATCGAGCGTGCAGCTGAGGCTCTTAAAGGTGCCAATGCTGGCCGTATCCATACCTTTATCGCAACCTCACCCATCCATATGAAGTATAAGTTGCAAATGGAGCCTGATCAGGTGCTTGCGCAGGCAGTCGGCGCGGTGAAGATGGCTCGAGATTTGATCGACGATGTTGAGTTCTCTTTGGAGGATGCTAGCCGTACCGATTTTGAATTTATGTGCCGAATAACAGAAGCTGTTATCGCAGCGGGTGCAAGAACCATTAACTTTCCAGATACAGTGGGTTATTCAGATCCCATTGAGTATGGTCAGATTATTAAGCGCCTACTTAATCATGTCCCCAACGCTGACAAGGCCATTTTCTCAGTACATTGCCATAATGATTTAGGCTTAGCGGTTGCTAACAGTTTATCCGCGGTGCAAAACGGTGCTCGTCAGGTTGAATGTACAATTAATGGCCTTGGCGAGCGAGCCGGCAATGCATCTCTTGAAGAGATCGTCATGGCCGTCCGTACTCGGCAGGATTTATTTCCGGTTGAAACTAACATAGATATTTCTCATATCGTGCCGATTTCTCGCTTGGTCTCTAGTATTACTGGGTTTCCCGTGCAACCTAACAAGGCGATCGTTGGAGCAAATGCTTTTGCTCATGAGTCGGGTATTCACCAAGATGGTATTTTAAAATTTCGAGAAACCTACGAAATAATGAGGGCAGAAGACGTTGGCTGGGCGGCCAATAAACTTTCATTGGGTAAGCTTTCAGGTCGGGCGGCATTTAGTGCGCGTCTTGACGAACTGGGCATCAGCTTTAGCAGTAAGGCGGACTTTAATGAGGCATTTATCGGGTTTAAAGAACTTGCGGACAAAAAGCGTGAAATTTTTGACGAAGATCTTCAGGCCTTAGTCTCGGATGTGCAAATGGGCACCGGAGATGATGCCTTGACGCTCGTTGACCTAGAGGTGCTTTCTAAATCAGGTCAATTGCCTCATTCAAAGATTATTATTAGGTATCAGAATAAGGAGCATTCTGCCGAATCCAGTGGGGATGGCGCAGTTGATGCCATTTTCAATGCTATTGAAAAGCTCATCAATAGTGAAACCGAACTGCAGCTATACTCAGTTAATGCGGTTACTCAAGGTACTGATTCTCAGGGTGAAGTTACCGTTCGGCTTGAAAAGGATGGGCGTATTATTAATGGGCAGGGCGCCCATACTGACATATTATTTGCCAGCGCTAAAGCGTACCTACATGCTTTGACACTCATGCGTAATCCGGGCCGTTTGCATCCTCAACTTGGTGGAATTTGATGGCACAAGGCGATAGAGATTATTACTTAAAGACCTTGGGTATTGATGAATATCTGCCCAAGGACTTGATCGCCGACAATGAACTGCCCGTTGTGGAGGTCTTAGACGCTACCGTTAATGAGTCCTCGATAGATGAGAAGATAGAGCCAAAGATAGAACCGATTTCAGCTGAACAATTATTGGGCTCCTTCGATATTTCTAGTGATCCGTCACCTGTTGTAGAGCAAGTTAAGACGCAACCAGTGAGTAAGATACCTGCAGATCCTTTAGGCGGAAAGCCTGACCCAATAGTTCGTATAGAGCTTCAATTGGCTCTTTGGCAACCCACCGATACACTAGTGGTTTGCAGTGTTATTGATCAAAGCCTTCCTGATCCAGACCAAATCCAGCTACTGTCTAATATCCTTGTTGCAATGGGTCAGGGTCAAGTTAATTTACCCCAGATGGAGCTGGCCCAGTGGCCGCCTTACCCTAATGCCGCGGGTGGCGAACCGGAGGTTCGAGAGTTTTTGGCAACGGTTATACAGGCTAGGCTAGAGGCAAAGAATAGCAAGATGATATTAATTCTGGGGGTGGAAACAGCGCGCTGGATTTTGACTGAAGAACAAACAGCTAATATTTCCAACGGCCAAACTAATGTCTTTAATGAAATCGTCGGTTTGGTCATCCCTTCTCTTGCAGAGATGATTGAAGATCCTCAAAGTAAGCGTAAAGCTTGGAACACAATTAGGTTCCTGTCCCCTCATAAAAAGCCTCATCTTGGGGATGCCACGGATTGAATAATCTACCTAGATCGTTTTGTATTCGTCCAATAGTTCAAACGGACATAAAGGCCGTCATTGCTATTGAGTTATTAAACTCCAAGTCACCCTGGAGCGAAGATCAATTTCATCAATGTATTCAGTGGACTCAGGTAATGGTTCTAGACAATATAGTTGTTGGCTTCGCTGTCGTTTTAGAGGTAGTTGATCAAGCAGAATTACAAAATATTTCTCTTCATCCAGACCATGTTGGCGTAGGTCTAGGATCGGAGTTTCTAGATACCATTATCGAACGGTTACCTGCGCAAATCAGCCAAATATATTTGGAAGTACGAGTGTCTAATTTTTCTGCTATTCGTCTTTATAGCAAGGCTGGTTTCGCAGAAATAGGACAGCGGAGGGGTTATTATGCCACTGAATATGGACGTGAGGATGCCTTATTGATGAGTCGCTCTTTGTGCTGATGGGGTAGAGAATGTTTATAATTGAGTTAAAAAAAGGATATTATAAACAGAAGTGTAGGAAGTTCATTACATAGATCGTAAACAAGGAGTTTAGATGGATATTCAAATGTTATATTGGCACTGGCTTGTGCTGGGGCTTTTGTTGGTGGTTGGCGAGATATTTATACCAAGCTTCACCATCCTTTGGTTTGGGCTTGGTGCTCTAGTGGTGGGTTTGGTCGAGCTGTTAATACCGATGTCATTAAGCGTCCAAATATTGCTATGGACGGTGTCTTCGGTGGTTTTTACCCTAGTTTGGTTCAAAATAATTAAGGTCAAGATGGCTCAGGGTAATCGCGGTGAGGAGGCAAGAAATGATGCTATTGGTGCATCTGGCTTGGTCACTAAACTGCCTACTCAAAGCACCCAAGGGAGGATCCGGTTTAGTACGCCTGTGATGGACTCTGACGAATGGGAGTTTAGCTGCGACAGTGTTGTCGAACTAGGTGATAGGCTTCATATAAAAGAAGTTTCTGGCAATTTTTTAGTCGTTACAAAATTAAATTAGTGAATTAGTCAATTAAGGAGAAGTCATAATGGAAGGCATGATCGTTGTATTTGCAGTTTTTTTATTAGTAGTCGTTACCCTTTTTAAAGGTGTTCGTTTGGTGCCCCAGGGGTCCAAGTGGGTTGTACAGCGGTTGGGAAAATACCAAAAATCATTAAGTCCAGGACTTAATTTAATCATTCCTTACATCGATGTTGTTGCTTTCAAGGCGACGACTAAAGACATTGTTTTGGAGATTCCATCTCAGGAAGTTATTACCCGAGATAACGTCGTTATTATTGCCAATGCCGTTGCCTATATTAATATTATCTCCCCAGAAAAAGCCGTCTATGGTGTTGAAGATTACGAATTGGCTATTCGCACTCTGGTACAGACTTCGCTGCGTTCAATTGTCGGTGAAATGACGCTTGATGATGCGCTATCTTCTAGGGATCAAATAAAATCAAAACTAAAACTATCGATATCAGACGATATTGCTGATTGGGGTATTTCCCTAAAGACGGTTGAAATTCAGGATATCCAGCCTTCAGGCACAATGCAGTCAGCGATGGAAGAACAGGCTGCTGCTGAACGTCAGAGGCGCGCTACAGTAACGCGTGCTGATGGAGAAAAGACTGCGGCCATTCTAGAGGCTGATGGTAGGCTTGAAGCATCGCGTAGAGATGCGGAGGCCAAGGTGGTGTTAGCTGAGGCGACTAAGACAGCACTTGAAAGAGTCAACGAAGCTATCCAAGATAAGGAACTTCCAGCCATGTATCTCTTAGGGGAAAAGTACATCGAAGCGATACATAGCATGTCTAAGTCTGAAAATTCTAAATTAGTGTTACTGCCAGCTGATATACCGGCAGCGGTTCGTGGGATTATGAGTAACGCTAAATAATCGCTTAACCAAAGCCTCCATCTCATGTAGCTATAAATAGCGTCAACCATTTCGATCGGTTGACGCTTCAGGAAGCTACCTCCTCAGGAGAAAGTGCATGCGAAATCTAACGTTGTCTTCTAGTATTTTGTGCTGTGGCCTATTGGCCAGTTGCGCGACGGGTCTTTTGGATAAAGCAGCGGATCAGATTATTGTTGATACCAAGGGCCTAGATCTTAATGAGTATGAAAGGGATCTATCTGAATGTGATGCCTTGGCTCAGCAGATTGATATCAGTAAGCGTACTCGAGATCGTGCCATAGGTGGAGTCGTCGTTGGCAGTGTGGTCGGTGCGATTCTTGGCGACAGTGACTCTGCGCAAAAAATAGGCGGAACTGCAGGTGTAGTTGGTGGCGTAAAGGGGAATGTTCAAGCTCGAAAGGAGCAACAAAAAGTAATTAAGCGCTGCCTCCAGGGTCGCGGGTATAAAGTACTTAATTAGGCATAGTTACTATTATCTCTGAGATAATAATGTAGCGCCTTTCTCCTTGGGATGTAAATCCAAAACGGTTACTATGAGCGCCTCGAACAAAGCCTAAAAATAATGGAGTAGCGCCATGGAACCTTTGTCTACTAATCTGCAGGAAAATTTTGATCGATTAATCGTAGAATGCCTCGAGCAAGGTTGTATCTGGGGATTGCAAGATGGCACTGAAAATTGGGCGTTAGTCGGTTCAACAGATCATGATGATATTGACGTTATTCCGTTTTGGTCCTCCAAGCCGCTAGCTGAAGCATTATGCAGCGGAGATTGGGGTGTATACAAACCAGTAGCGATCGATATCGAAGAGTTTCTCGACGATTGGTTGCCTGGCATGCATGGTGACGTGCTGCTTGTTGGTGTGAATTGGGATGTAGATTTGGAGGGTATGGAGATAGAACCTCTAGATTTGTTAGAAGAATTTGAAGCGGAGTTTGATTAATCCGTGTTTATTGACCAGTTCTACCGTAAAAGTAACAACGGAATTACGATCAGCGGCCAGCAAGCAAGCGATTTTGCTAAAATTGTAAGTAATGATTTCAATCCCATACATGATACTGGCAGTAAGCGCTTTTGTGTGCCTGGAGATCTTCTGTTTGCCCTGGCGATAAATCATTATGGTTTGCGTGAGAAGATGAATTTTCATTTCTCTGGATTATTAGCTGCTGATACACCCCTGATATTACCACCCAATTCAATCCCTAATTATCAGATTTTAGACGAGCGAGGAAAGTCTTATTTAGAGGGTTTTCATTCGGGCGGTAGCGTCCACAATACGACGTCTGTGGAAACTTTAGTAAAAGCCTATGTTCGATTCTCTGGACATAATTTCCCTCATATTTTAGTACCCCTGATGGCTGAGAATAACGTCATGATTAACCCACAACGGCCATTGATCATCTATCAGTCAATGTCACTCGAACTGGATTGTTTGGAATTTGAAAATCCTAGCTTAAAAATGACCAAGACCAGCCTAAACGTCGCTGGCAAGCGAGGTGATGGCGAATTGCATTTCACTTTCCACGATGACAACAAGATAGTGGGTCGTGGAGTCAAAAAGCTCATCCTTAGCGGCTTACGCCCCTATCAGCAGGAGGCGGTTGACAGCATGATTGCAGAGTATCTGGACAGGCAATCAATTCATTCTGAAGTTTGACGCGCTAGTATTTTTTTCAAGAAGTGGCCTGTGTAGGAGCCTTTAACCTCAGAAACCTGCTCGGGGGTGCCCTCAGCGACAACCTGCCCTCCACCGGAACCGCCCTCTGGGCCAAGGTCGACAACCCAATCGGCTGTCTTGACAACATCTAAGTTGTGTTCGATAACGACCACGGTATTGCCGTGATCACGCAGTCTATGAAGTACCGCCAGCAACTGCTCTATATCGTGAAAATGTAAACCAGTTGTTGGCTCATCTAAGATATAGAGCGTTTTCCCCGTGTCTCGCTTGGAAAGTTCTTTAGAGAGTTTAACCCTTTGTGCTTCACCACCAGACAAGGTGGTTGCAGATTGTCCTAGGCTGATATACGACAGACCGACATCAACGAGCGTTTGCAATTTTCTCGCGATCGCTGGAATAGCATCGAAGAAATCTCGTGCATCTTCAATAGTCATTTCTAACACTTGATGGATATTTTTACCCTTAAAGTGGACATCTAAGGTCTCTCGGTTGTAGCGTTTACCGTTACAAACATCGCAGGGCACGTAAATATCGGGTAGAAAGTGCATTTCCACCTTTGTGACTCCATCTCCTTGGCAAGCTTCACAACGACCACCCTTGACATTAAAACTGAATCTACCCGGGTTATAACCTCTTGAGCGAGCTTCCTGAGTGCCAGCGAACAATTCTCTGACGGGCGTAAATATTCCAGTGTAGGTGGCAGGGTTCGAGCGAGGCGTACGGCCAATGGGACTTTGGTTGATATCAATGCATTTGTCTAACAGGTTGAGGCCCATTATTTTTGAATGAGGGGCTGCTTTGAGCGTGGTTGCCTTGTTTAGTGCGACAGCGGCAGCGGGGTAAAGCGTTTCATTAACGAGAGTTGATTTGCCAGAACCAGAGACTCCGGTAATGCAGGTAAATACACCAATGGGAATATTTAAATCCACAGACTGCAGGTTGTTTCCAGTGGCACCTTTCACGGATAGAAGCTTTCCATTGCCTTTATGCCGCGTTTTGGGTATCAGTATATTTCGCTTGCCTGACAGAAATTGACCGGTGATAGACTTTGCGCTACTGCATATCTGCTCAACTGAACCTTGTGCGACGATCTCACCACCATGAATCCCAGCACCTGGACCTATATCGACAACGTAATCAGCAGCAGCAATGGCTTCTTCATCATGCTCGACCACAATAACGGTGTTACCAATATCACGAAGGCGAACTAAGGTTTTTAATAGACGTTCGTTGTCTCGCTGGTGCAAGCCTATAGAGGGTTCATCGAGAATATACATGACGCCTACCAATCCTGCTCCGATCTGGCTGGCCAGACGAATTCGTTGCGCTTCTCCACCGGACAGAGTATCTGCACTCCGGTTAAGGGATAAATAGTTAAGCCCCACATCGACGAGAAAAGTGAATCGTTGGCGAATTTCTTTGACAATCTTGTCGGCAATCTCTCCCTGCCGTCCTGGCAGTTCAAGTTGATCGAAATAATCAGAACAGTCTCCAACGGGCATACAAACGATGTCTTCAATACGCTTATCATCAATGAAAACGTTGCGTGCTGACTTTCTTAGTCTGGTTCCTGAGCATTCGGGACAGCTTGAGGTAGCCATAAATTTGGTTAACTCTTCGCGCACAGATTGAGACTCTGTCTCTCTGTAGCGCCGTTCCATATTATGAATAATACCTTCAAACTTATGTTGCCGACGAAAAACGGTGCCTCTGTCGTTAACGTAATTAAACGTGATCTCTTCATCGTCACTGCCGAACAGGATTTTCTGTTGGTGGATGGCGGCAAGCTTTTCCCATGGCTCATCAATATCAAATTGATAATGCTCAGCCAGAGAGGTCAGCATGTTGTAATAAAATAACGTTCTTTTGTCCCAGCCTCGAATAGCGCCTTCAGAAATGGAGACCTCTGGATGCTGGATGACGCGATCAATATCGAAAAACTGGTGTAAGCCTAAACCATCACACGTCGGGCATGCACCCGCGGGATTGTTGAAGGAGAAGAGTCGCGGCTCGAGCTCATTTAAGCTGTAATTACACACGGGGCAGGCAAACTTTGCAGAAAACATTTGATCGGGCTCGTCGCCGTCCATATAACTAATCATGACCAAGCCTTCTGCGAGATTTAAGGCCGTTTCAAATGATTCAGCCAATCGTAAGCCAATATCATCTTTCACTTTAAAGCGATCTACAACAACATCAATGCTATGTTTTTGCTTTTTGTTGAGGGTGGGGGCCTCATCTAAATCACAGACCAGACCATCGATTCGAGCGCGAATAAAACCTTGACGCCTTAGTGTCTCAAATAGATGTAAATGCTCTCCTTTTCTGTCTTTAACAACGGGGGCCAAGAGCATCAGCTTTGTCCCCTCAGGTAGCTCCATCACCTGATCAACCATCTGGCTGACTGTCTGAGCTTTAAGCGCGTTGTTGTGGTCAGGACACCGAGGCTCTCCTGCTCGGGCGAAAAGTAGACGTAAATAATCGTAGATTTCGGTGATTGTGCCAACAGTAGAGCGAGGATTATGAGAGGTTGATTTTTGTTCAATGGATATAGCTGGTGACAAACCCTCGATATGATCTACGTCGGGTTTTTCCATCATGGACAAAAACTGCCGTGCATAGGTTGATAGCGATTCAACATAGCGCCGCTGGCCCTCAGCGTAGAGAGTATCAAAAGCCAGAGAAGATTTTCCAGAACCTGACAGCCCCGTGATAACAATAAATTTATCTCGGGGGAGATCTAGATCAATATTTTTAAGATTATGAGTGCGCGCACCGCGAACCTGAATGGTTTTCATTAAAATGTCTTTTTGTCAGATTAAACCGTCAATTATAGTGGCCGGAAGGCCTGCTGGGCAAAGAGTAATTACTCTTAATTGACAGTGTACGGCAAGACCCCTTAGCTAGACCTTAGTTTTCAATGAAAATGGTGCCGATTGAGTATTTTTTTACAATATTAATGATAAACATTTTCCCTTGCCGGCTGCACTGGTAGTATAGCGGCTTTAGAATTCTAATCAGACAACGACGCCACCTTGACAAACTACCCAGTTTTTTCGCCAATCGAAAGACGCGCAACTTTCTCTATAGCTAGCCTCTATACTTTTAGAATGCTTGGGCTATTTATGGTACTACCCGTTCTCGCAATTTCAGTGGGAGGGTACTCAGACTACAGTCCGTTATTGTTGGGTTTGACTCTAGGTGCTTATGGGTTAGTTCAAGCGATTCTACAAATTCCCTTCGGGCTGTTATCGGACCGAATTGGGCGGCGGCCGGTGATTATTGGCGGTCTTTTGTTGTTTATTCTGGGCAGTATTGTTTGTGCTCTTGCTGAGACGATGCAAGGTTTAGTTCTTGGGCGCGCTTTGCAAGGCTCAGGAGCTATAGCCAGCACTTTAATGGCCTTGGTTACAGACCTCACGACGGAAGAAAATCGTAGTAAAGCGATGGCGATGATTGGCGGGAGTATCGGCTTTTCATTTATCTTAGCCATGGTTCTTGGTCCGCTCATAACCTTGAAATATGGTCTTTCAGGGGTTTTCTGGACCACCGCTATTCTGGGCGTATTAGGTATACTGATTGTGTGGTTGTTAGTGCCAAATAGGGTTCAAGTGCAACATAATAGAGAGACCTTAACGGATGTTAAGGAGATCGTTAAGTTACTCAAGCAAACCACGTTGTTGCGTCTGAATTATGGCATTTTTGCGCTGCATCTAGCCTTGATGGCCGCCTTTGTGGCTATACCAACGATATTGTCTGAAGAGCTTGGGGTTGAAGGTCAAAACCTTTGGTGGGTTTATCTGTTATTGCTAGGCGGTGGGTTTTTCATAATGTTACCGGGCATGATATTAGCTGAAAAATATAACCGACATAAATTGATATTTTTGGTGTCGGTTGGAGTCATGACGGCAGTGACATTGATGCTAAGTTTTTATCGTGGATCAGTGTTGACTCCTCTACTTTTGTTGATATTTTTCACTGCATTTAATTTACTCGAGGCGTCATTACCGTCGTGGATGAGTAAAGCTTGCCCTGTCGGAAATAGGGGTACAGCAATGGGTATTTATTCTACGAGCCAGTTCTTGGGTGCTTTTTTTGGAGGTCTGCTGGGTGGTTGGAGCTTGCAGACATTAGGCATGAACGGGCTTTTTGTTGTTATTAGCGCCGTCTTAGCGATTTGGTGGTGGGTATGCTTAGGGTTGGAATCTCCAAAGCCCCTAAAAACGTTAGTATTGGCGGTTGGTGGATTAGGGCATGCCGATTTTACAAAAATAGTTTCAAATATAGCGGGTGTTAAAGATATACTCTTACTAGAAGGTGAGCGATTAGCCTATGTCCAAGTTGACCAGCGACAGGTGGATATGTCGAGCTTGCAACCGTACTTAAACCGTTAATAAATTAGGGGAAGAAAATGGCACGCGGAGTTAATAAAGTTATCATAGTGGGTAACTGTGGTCAGGATCCAGAAACGCGGTTTATGCCGTCGGGTGGTGCTGTAACTAATCTTAGTATTGCGACATCAGAGTCTTGGAAAGATAAAACCAGCGGAGAGCCTCAAGAGAGAACTGAATGGCACCGAGTGGTATTCTTTAATCGTCTGGCCGAGATAGCGGGCGAATATGTAAAGAAAGGTTCTAAGCTTTATGTGGAAGGCTCATTGCGAACACGTAAATGGCAAGGCCAAGATGGGCAAGACCGTTACACGACTGAAATTGTAGCGAGTGAAATGCAAATGCTTGATAGTCGAGGTGGTCCAGGCGGTTCAGGTGGATACGATTCACCACAAGGATCCACTGGGCAGGGTTCAGCTCCAAAGAGTTCCAACCAGCAGGCTCCCAACCAACAGGCTCCTCAGCAGCAGGCTCCTCAGCAGCAGTCAGGGCCTTTCGATGATGATATTCCATTCTAGAATGGCTTGAGTGGCTATATGACTCAGTCCAGATTTTAGTAAAGGGCCATACCTAGGGTGTGGCTATAATATTTCAAATACTAATTAATAGAGGTTGTTATGACAATTAAAGTGGGTGACAGAGTCCCAGTCGGGATGTTTACAATCATGGGCGCTGAAGGCCCTGCTGGATTAAGTACGGCAGATATTTTCGATGGTAAAAAGGTTGTTCTTTTTGCTGTCCCAGGTGCATTTACGCCAACTTGTTCGGTGGCTCATTTACCGGGTTTTGTTGTTCATGTCGATGAGATAAAGGCAAAAGGCGTTGATACAGTAGCCTGTATGTCGGTTAATGATGTTTTTGTTATGCATGCTTGGGGTCAGTCGGCTAATGCGGAGCACCTGATGATGCTTGCTGATGGTAATGGCGATTTCACGGGGGCTTTAGGTCTTGAGTTGGATGGCACGGGTTTTGGTATGGGTAAGCGCAGTCAGCGTTTCGCTATGATTGTAGATGATGGTGTAGTGAGTCTGCTAAATGTGGACGCAGGGGCTCTTGAAGGGTCTAGCGCCGAGGCGATCTTGGCTGCACTATAGTGTAGTGATATTAAAAGGTTTTCGCGCTTTCGAAAACCTTTTAATTCTTTAGCCGTAAGCGCTAATAAAGGGTGTAGAAAACTGTAATTTCTTCACCCTTTTTTATCGGCTGCTTAATAGTCAACCCCCTCAGGTTTTCTGCGATTAAGTCTATTTTAGCGTTGGCATTTTCTGAGTGATTAATGAGTCCGCCTAAGGGCGTCCTCAACCAATCATCTTTCCCATCAAATCGAAAGTGAGTCTGTCCGGCGAAGGTTTCGTATAAGTTATCCCTTAAACCTTTCCATCACTAGTGCGGCATTAGTGCCGCCAAAGCCGAAACTATTGGACATAACACGATTTAGGGTGGTTTGCTTTGACTCTAACAATATTGGCAATCCTTTAGCGTGATCGTCAAGAGTGTCGATGTGCGCAGAAGCAGCCACGAAATCTGCTTCCATCATCAACATGCAGTATATGGCTTCATGAACACCTGCAGCCCCTAAGCTATGGCCGGATAGCGATTTTGTGGAGCTGATGACGGGGCAGTTGTCTCCAAACACATTGCGAATAGCGCCTAGCTCCGCCATGTCGCCTACGGGAGTGCTCGTGCCATGAGTATTAATATAATCCATAGGGCCTGAAGCGGTCTCTAGAGCCATTTTCATGCATCGTTCGGCACCTTCACCAGACGGGGATACCATGTCTGCACCATCGGAAGTAGCGCCATAACCTGTCACTTCACAAATGATGTTCGCGCCTCTTGCTAGAGCATGTTCGAGTTCTTCTACAACAACACATCCACCACCAAGGCTGGGTGCAAAACCATCTCGGCCTGCATCGTATGCTCTAGAAGCGATAGCTGGAGTATCATTGTATTTGCTGGTTAAGGCACCCATAGCATCAAACATGGCTGCCATTGACCAATGCATTTCTTCAGCGCCGCCGGCCAGTAATACGTCTTGTTTTCCGAGTTGAATTAATTCAACAGCATGACCTATACAGTGGGCACTTGTGGCGCAGGCAGAGGAAAGCGAGTAATTAACACCTTTAATTTTAAAGGGAGTCGCTACACAGGCAGAAACAGTACTTGCCATAATTTGAGTGACTCGATAGGGGCCCGCACGTTTAATGCCTCGAGCTCGCATAACGTCCACAGCCTCAACAAACATTTCGCCAGAAAGCCCGCCTGAACCCATAATCAGACCGGTTCTGAGATTAGATACCATCTCGTCAGTAAGGCCAGCATCGGCAATGGCTCTATCAGTAGCTATGTAACCGTAGGCCGCAGAGTCGCCCATAAAGCGTAATGTTTTTCGGTCAATATGCTCTTTTGGATCGAGATCAATAAGACCCCCGACATTACAGCGTAGGCCCATCTCAGCGAAATCTTCTCGCCGTTGAATTCCCGAGATACCATTGCGAAGGGAATGTGTAACAGACTCTCTATCATTGCCTAGGCAGGATACGATCCCCAACCCTGTAATTACAGCGCGTTTCATTATGTTTCCTTCTAAAAGGTAGTGCGTTAAATATAAATATTAAAAGCTGTCAGTGCTCTCAAATAGTCCCACTTTCAAGTCTTGGGCAGTATAAATCTCACGACCGTCAACTTCTACAGATCCATTGGCGATTCCCATAATCAGTCTGCGTTGAATAAGTCGGGTGAACTCAATTTTGTAGGTGACTTTTTTTGCGGTCGGCAATATCTGACCAAAAAACTTAACATTTCCTGCCCCGAGAGCTCGGCCACGACCTTTATTTCCGTTCCAGACTAAAAAGAATCCAACCAGTTGCCAGAGAGCATCTAGTCCTAGACAGCCCGGCATTACAGGATCCCCTTCAAAGTGGCAGTCGAAAAACCAGAGGTCGGGCGTAATATCTATTTCAGCTATAATTTGGCCAAGACCATTTTTGCCGCCATGGTTGTTGATTTCGACGATCCGATCAATCATCAGCATATTAGGTGCGGGGAGTTTGGCGTTTTCCGGTCCAAACAATTCGCCGCGAGTGGAGCCTAGTATTTCTTCTTTTGAATATGATGATTTGGGCGTAAAGGACATGGGCGACTTTTTTCTGTGATTAGGGATATTATTTTAACGATTTATTGGATTAGCGGCAACTTTTACGTTTAATGAGGGGGCCAACTTTTAGTTATAAGCGATTCACTATTTGATTTCTATGATCTTATGAGTTGACAGTAAAGGACTGTCTGCCTAGCATGCATGCTGTCCCGTAATGAAGACACTATAGGAAGTATAAATGCTACCTTTTCATCAGGCTGTGGAAAATGAGTTTTCCAAAGTCAATAAATTAATCGTTAGTCAGCTTCATTCCGATGTTGGGCTAGTGGAAAATATCGGTCATTACATTATTGATGCGGGTGGCAAGCGCTTGCGTCCCGTGGTCGTCCTCCTGAGTGCGCTCGCTAATGGCTATCAAGGCGTAGATCATTTGAAAATGGCTGCGGTCATTGAATTTATTCATACAGCCACATTGCTTCATGACGACGTCGTTGACGTCGCTAGCTTGCGTCGCGGACGACAAACTGCGAATGCTCAGTGGGGAAATGCGCCCAGTGTGCTAGTGGGAGACTTTCTTTATTCAAGAGCTTTCCAAATGTTGGTCGAAATAGAGCATATGCCAATTATGAGCGTGATGGCGAATGCCACCAATGTTATTTCGGAGGGAGAAGTTCAACAAATGGTTAATGCGGGCAATCCAGATATTAGTGAAGAGATTTACCGCCAAGTAATTTATCGTAAAACTGCCAAGCTTTTCGAAGCTGCAGCTCAGGTTGGTGCCTGTCTTGCGGGAAAAAACCAAGATGCGATGATTGCTTATGGAAAGCATCTAGGATTGGCGTTTCAAATTGCTGACGATGTTTTGGATTATCAAGGTGATATTGAGGTGACGGGTAAGAATATCGGCAGTGATCTTGCTGAAGGAAAAATGACTCTGCCACTTATTTTTGCTCGAGATAACGCTGGATCTGAGCATGCTGACTTGATTCGCAAAGCTATTGCGGGCAAAACCGCGGATAATTTCGGAGCTATATTACAAGTGGTCAATACGAGCGGCGGTCTTTCCTATAGCTGTCAGCAAGCAGTAAAGGAAGTTGAGCTTGCTAAACATGCTCTTGTTGGAATGCCCGATGGTGATTACAAACGTGTATTGCTTGATCTTGCAGAATTCTCAATATCTCGTGTTAGCTAATCGCCTTTTATTGGTATCAAATACCTTTTGTCCGAGAGTGCACTGAACCCTATAGTGTCTATTAGGCGAGTACTATGATCGTGGGGTAATTTGATTTGTAATAACTGCACGAATTCTTCCATTTAGTGTGGTTGCCAGGAATATCTTAATCATAGTTAAATGAAGTTTGACGAGACTCTTCGTGAAGCTTGATAAATTATTAGGGCAACTCAGAGTTTCTGATAATTTTATTATTTAGTTTGTAATAGCGACTATTTATATTGCTGGTATGGGCCCCGCGGTTTTTTTTGGTACTATTCACAGCAGTTATTAATACAAAGATGTTCATATCTAAAATTTAAGGAGAATTGAGTGATAATCGGGATTCCTTCGGAAATCAAAACCGGTGAAAAGCGCGTCGCCATGTCCCCTGCCAATGTCCAGTCGTTAACGGACAAAAGTGTAAAGGTGCTTGTTCAAAAAAATGCGGGTAGCGCGGCTGGCTATCCAGATGCAGAATATAACGCTGCTGGAGCAGCGACTATAGCTAACCGAGAAGAGATATTTGCTACCGCAGATATCATTTTACAAGTCCAAAGTTTTGGTTCAAATACTGAAAACAGTGACTCAGATCTAGCGTTGTTACGTCGTGGTCAGTTGGTGATCGGAATGATGGATCCATTAGCTTCACCGCAGGCCGCAAAGACAGTAGCTGCAACAGGGGCCAGCGCCATCGCTCTTGAGCTGGTGCCACGTATTAGCAGAGCACAAAGTATGGACGTGCTTTCGTCTATGGCGACCTTAGCCGGTTATAAAGCGGTATTGATTGGAGCCTCGGCATCTCCGCGTATTTTCCCTATGCTGATGACCGCAGCAGGCACTCTTCAGCCTGCTCGAGTACTCATTATGGGAGTGGGCGTTGCCGGTCTGCAGGCCTGTGCTACGGCTAAGAGGCTAGGTGCTGTTGTTGAGGCCTACGACGTTCGTCCTGCCGCTAGAGAACAGATTATTTCGGTGGGCGCAAAGCCTGTCGAGTTGGACCTCGATACTGGCGAAACAGAAGGCGCCGGCGGTTACGCTAAAGAGCAGGGGGAAGATTTTCTTCGCCGGCAGCGCGAATTGATGACTGAAGTGGTTGCCCAGCAGGACATTATCATCACTACGGCAGCCATCCCCGGAGCAAAGTCTCCGATTCTAGTGACAGAAGAGATGGTTATAGCGATGAAGCCAGGTGCTGTGATAGTTGATCTTGCAGCAGAACGCGGTGGGAACTGTGACCTTACTGAGCAAGGGAAAACCATTGTTGCCCACGATGTAATTATTGTAGGCCCTGAGAATGTTCCTTCAGACTTGGCTTATCATGCCAGTCAGATGTACGGTAAAAATATGCAGACGCTTCTCGAGCTCATATTGGATGAAGATGGTAGTCTCAATCTGGACCTTAATGATGAAATTGTTGCAGGCACGCTTGTAGCCCATGATGGCGATGTTCCTCATGCTCATATGAGGAAGTTACTGGGCCTAACTGAAGTAAAGGTTCCGACGAAATCGGAGCAAAAACCTACTACTAATACTACCCCCGCTGACGAAAAACAGGAGAAATAATCAATGGAAACCTTAATTTTACTTCTAGCGTTGTTCGTCCTCGCTTTATTCCTCGGGGTTGAGCTAATTACTAAAGTTCCTCCAACCTTACATACACCACTAATGTCTGGAACCAATGCAGTGTCAGGAATTACCTTGGTCGGGGCTTTATTGGCCGCAGGGACTGGCAGCTCCCCTATGTTGGTTAACTGGCTTGGCTTTATAGCTGTGACTTTGGCGACTATCAATGTGGTCGGCGGTTATCTGGTGACTAATCGCATGCTTGCTATGTTTAAGAGGAAATAGATGATGAGTGGAAGTTTAATTAACCTTATTTATCTGATTGCCGGCATATTATTTATTCTTGGTATCAAAGGACTCACCAAACCAAAAACAGCTGTTCGGGGAAACTTTCTCTCCGCGCTGGGTATGTTAGTTGCCGTAGTAATAACGCTGTTCACTATCAATGATGTGGATTTTACTTATGTGATAGCGGGGGTTGCCGTCGGCGGCATGGTCGGCGCGGTGATGGCTCTGCGGATCCAAATGACGTCAATGCCTCAAATGGTGGCTTTGTTAAATGGATTTGGCGGTGGCGCTTCGCTCTCTATTGCGTTGGCTGAATATGTTACGCGTACAGGTATAAATCCTACTTCGGTTTCTGATTTTTTCCAGCCGGCGGTTGTTGCCGCTAGTGCATTTGGCGAGGGAGCAGTGGCCACTATTGCCTTAGTGTCGATTAGCCTTACTGTCCTTATAGGTGCGGTTACCCTCACTGGTAGTTTAGTCGCCTTTAGCAAACTGCAGGAATTAATGAAGAAAAGTTATGGACTGCCTGGCGGCCCATTTGGCAATGGAATCCTGTTATTGGGCGCTTTGGCTGCAGTTGCGTCTCTCGTTATGAACCCAGGCAACACGATGGCTATGGTAGCCATCCTAGGGCTTGCTCTTTTACTGGGTTTGTTCTTGGTAATGCCTATTGGTGGTGCCGACATGCCAGTAGTGATTGCGCTGCTAAATTCTTATTCGGGAATCGCTGCAGCGTTGGCAGGCTTTATTTTAGGTAACACTGTATTGATTATTGCGGGTTCACTTGTGGGAACCTCGGGGCTTATCCTTACAAGAATTATGTGTTTTGCCATGAACCGCTCTCTGGCTAATGTTTTGTTTGGAAAGATGGCCGCTGGCGGGGAAACTATAGATGCTGACGAGATTTATGATGGAAAGGTGACCAGTGCGCAACCTGATACAGTTGCTATGCTTTTAGAGACTGCTCAGAGAGTCGTTATTGTGCCGGGTTATGGTATGGCAATGGCGCAGGCTCAACATGCCGTTCGAGAGCTTGCCGACGCGATGGAATCTAAAGGCGTCGAAGTTGAATATGGGATACACCCAGTGGCGGGGCGCATGCCCGGCCACATGAATGTGCTGCTTGCAGAGGCAGAGGTGCCTTACGATAAATTAGTTGAAATGGAGAGAATCAATCCCACCTTTGAAGATACTGATGTGGTGATTGTTATTGGCGCGAATGACGTTACCAATCCTATGGCTCGTGATGTTGAAGGAAGTCCAATCTACGGTATGCCTATCCTTAATGTTGATAAGGCTAAAACTGTAGTGGTGATTAAAAGATCATTAAGTCCGGGTTTTGCTGGATTGCCTAATCCGTTGTTTGCGATGGATCACACTTTGATGGTTTATGGCGACGGTAAGAAGGCTGTCATAGAAATGACAACAGCGCTGAACCAACTTTAGTTGCTGCGATTGTTACCAACGCTCTGTCGGCAAATGGCAGGGCGTTTTTTTATGGGTTATATTCAATTTTAGATAATTATTGCTAATACCGAGCCTAGTGCGGCCCCCTCTATTATGCCTAATCTAGTTCAGGGTATATTTGTTGCGAGTGCAGTTCTTATGCAGTTGGGTCAAATCTGGATGCCTAAGAGGTAAAAAGCATGTGTCCAAGACCTTTCGGCCGTTAAAAGCCTCGGAGCGCAAGTCGTTCCGGGGCTTTTTTGTTTATATGCTTTCATACATACTCTTGCCTTTGATAGAGTTTAGAGATAACCCACCAAAGGGTCCCCACTAGAATACTGGGTAAGGCTAGCGAGAGAGTCAATAAAAAGATAAAAAAGTTCTGCCTGTGATGATACGTCTAATTTGGAGTAACTATTTTTACGGTGTAACTTAACGGTCTCAGGTGATATACCTAGGCGTTCGGCAATCGATTTGGTTGAGTGGCCATGCAAGAATAGCTGCACTACCTGGCTTTCACGATCTGTTAGGTAAGCCGTTCCAAAATATTTAAGCGCGCTGTCTAGTTGGCCTGGCAATTGGTTGCTAGTATCTACCTCTGACTTTTCGCCGCTGCCCCATTGAATTTTACAGATGCTTTCTATGATCGGCGCAATATCCTCAAGAATTGTTAGTTGAGTGCGATTAAAGCGCTGAGCCATACTTAAGCGACCGACAGAAATATGAATAAACTGTTTTCCGTCAAGATGGACAATATAGCCGGCCTCATCTTTGATCTGAGTAAACTTGAAATAGCTACGGTAATATTCGGTCTTTTTAAAACCTTCGGGCGCCAAGTCACTTAGTCTGTGAAGACCTGAAATACCTCGATCAACGGCAGCTCGATAAAAAGGGTCAAGTAAAAAAGCTCCATTTACAAAACCATCTATCTGACTTTCGCGGTCCAGAGGGGGAATATCGTTGTAATGTATGCGAGGCTGATGCCCTTCTTGAAAGTGGACGATAACGGCATTATCAAAAGGGACCAGACCCTTTAGCATGGTGACCAATAACGGAGGCAATCGCTTACTACCGATTTCAGGCATTATGGCGGCAAGGCGTTGGCTAAAGGCTAAAAGATGGCTTGTCATAGTCTAGGCACTTCATAAAGTAAGCTACAGTTCCGCATGATACTGAACAAACTCTCTATATGTCACAAGATTTATCGAATCGCCATGAACCAGCTTAGACGAAGATAACCTAATGAAGCTTTTCTGCACAATTTATTTTATGTGCTAGACTCAAATCAAAGGTATAAAAAAATAGAGCACTTGATAGTGATTATACGAATTATGGTGACTCTCTAAAATACCCGCCGAAAGGCAATAAGAACACTGCGAGCGCAATGCGTTCGCCTTACTGGCAGAGTGCCATGATAAGGCACCTGCCCTTAGTAAACGGGGTCGAATCCATATGACTTTTGCAGTTATTTTGGTCGCTATTGTTGTGGTATCTGTTTTATTCCATTTTCTCAGTCCGTGGCAGGCGACGCCACTAGCATCAAACTGGGGATCTATCGATACAACCATCACTATTACGCTGGTTATTACCGGCATTTTCTTTGTGGCCATAGTCCTGTTTATGGCCTACTGCGTGTATAAGTATAAAGCGGTTCCAGGACGCAGATCGGAGTATCGGCCGGAAAATAAAAAACTCGAGTGGTGGTTGATCGGTATTACGACAGTCGCTATTTGTGCCTTATTGGCGCCCGGTTTGATCGTCTATAACGACTTTGTGCATGTTCCTGCCAACGCAGTAGAGTTCGAAGCTGTTGGAGAGCAATGGCGCTGGAGTTATCGGTTACCAGGTAAAGACAAAACATTTGGACGCACGAGTGTAAAGAGAATTGATGAAAACAATACCTTTGGCATTGATCCTAGTGATGCCGCGGGACAGGATGACATTTTAATTGCTGGCAACCAAATACATGTGCTGATCAATCAGCCGGCTAAGGCTCTTCTTCGATCCAAAGACGTGCTCCATGATTTTTATGTGCCGCAGTTTAGAGCCAAAATGGATTTGATTCCTGGTCAAGTAACTTATTTTTGGTTTACCCCGACAGTCCTAGGTACCTTTGATATTCTCTGTGCAGAGTATTGTGGAATTGGCCATTATAATATGCGTGGACAGGTCGTAGTCGACAACGCAAGCTCTTACCAAAAATGGCTCTCCTCTCAGGTGACTTTTGCTGATGTACTTTCCGGTGGCACGGTCGAGGGTCTAGTAGATCAAGGTCAACGCTTAGCCTCTAGCCGTGGCTGCATAGCCTGCCATAGTATCGACGGGGCCCCGAGTCTTGGGCCCGGGTGGCTAGATCTCTACGGTAGTCAGGAAACGCTTTCTGATGGCAGCCAAGTAAAGGTCGATGGTCCTTATTTGATCGAATCGGTTATTGATCCGGCTGCCAAAATTGTTGCTGGGTATCCGCCGGTGATGGTTGCATATCAAATGAGTGATGAACAGTTAGATAGTTTGGTCGCCTATATCGCATCGCTGTCGTCTGATCCTGATAATTCAATGTCCATTCAACCGTCAATCGAGGAGTGATTTATGGCCTACGCAGATGATGTCGAAAACGAAGAACTCCACGAACCTACTGGTTTTATTTGGAAGTATGTTTGGAGTCAAGATCATAAGGTCATCGCCATTCAGTACTCGACGACTGCAATTCTGGTAGGACTTGTCGCCTTGGTGTTGTCTGGAATGATGCGTATGCAGATTGGCTTCCCTGGCAGTATAGATATGGATGCCACAGCTTACTATCAAGCTATGACTATGCACGGCATGATCATGGTTATTTATCTACTTACGGCTATTTTTTTGGGGGGATTCGGGAATTACTTGATTCCACTAATGGTCGGCGCAAGGGATATGGTTTTCCCCTTCGTCAACATGCTTAGTTTTTGGTTTTATTTGGTCTCAGTATTGGTCTTATTGGCGAGCTTTTTTGTCCCTGGAGGACCTACGGGCGCGGGGTGGACACTGTATCCGCCACAAGCTATTACCGCCGGTACGCCTGGGTCTGAGTGGGGCATTATTCTAATGCTAGTGTCGTTAATTATATTTATAATCGCCGCCACTATGGGCGGTCTTAATTACGTGACTACGGTGCTGCAGGCACGTACTCACGGTATGACTATGTTTAGAATGCCTCTGACTGTTTGGGGTATCTTTGTAGCAACAATTCTTGCTTTACTGGCCTTTCCCGCATTGTTCGTGAGCGGTGTGATGATGTTATTAGATCAGACGATAGGTACCAGTTTTTTCATGCCCGATATGATGCAGTTTGGCTCCCAGCTAGACTACAGCGGCGGTAGCCCTATTTTGTTTCAGCACCTTTTTTGGTTCTTTGGCCACCCCGAAGTCTATATCGTTGCTCTTCCAGCCTTCGGCTTAGTCTCTGACCTTATTAGTATTCATGCTCGCCGCAGTATTTTTGGCTACCGCATGATGGTCTGGGCGATTGTTTCTATTGGCGTACTTAGCTTTGTTGTCTGGGCCCATCATATGTATGTCAGCGGGATGAATCCTTATTTTGGCTTTTTCTTTGCTACTACTACGCTAGTGATTGCCGTACCCACGGCGCTTAAAGTCTATAACTGGCTGCTAACGCTGTGGCGGGGCAATATTCATCTAACTGTTCCTATGTTGTTCTCACTCGCTTTTATTGTGACCTTCTTAGTGGGTGGTTTGACGGGTCTATTTTTGGGCAACGTGGTGGTCGATATCCCACTTTCTGATACTTATTTTGTGGTGGCGCACTTTCACATGGTGATGGGAGTAGCGCCGATTCTAGTGGTGTTTGGTTCTATCTATCATTGGTACCCAAAAATGACCGGTCGTATGTTGCATGATGGTATTGGTAAATTGCACTTTTGGATCACCTTCTTGGGGACCTACCTCATTTATTTCCCTATGCATTACCTAGGCTTCCTGGGTATGCCGCGGCGTTATTATGCATACGAGGACTATCCATTTATTCCTGAGTCTGCCCTGAGTCTTAATGCCTTTATTACTGTCGTTGCCATAGTGGTTGGGATTAGTCAGTTATTATTTTTGTTTAATCTGGTGTATAGCTATTTTAAAGGAGCTCCCTCAGGCGGGAATCCCTGGCGCGCTACTTCACTTGAATGGTTGACACCAGAGACTCCGCCGAAACACGGTAACTGGGGGTCATCGTTGCCGGTAGTGCATCGCTGGGCTTATGACTATGGCGTTCCTGGAGCTGAGTTGGATTATGTCCCTCAGACTACTTCAGCCGAAGAGGTGCCCGTGCATGAGAGTGATCATGATGAATAGAATCCCAACTAACAACCGGCGGAGACAATTATGCTAACCCAAGCCCGAACCACATCACTACCTTTTGTCGCCTCATCTGGTTATTTCGATCAACGTAGTGCCAGCGCTAAAACAGGCCTTCGTTTTTTAATGGCGGCTATGAGTTCGATGTTTTTCTTGTTTTTACTGTCCTATATTTTACGTTCCCAAGTGTCTGATTGGGAGGCGCTATCAGAACCTTGGCAACCGCTCGCTCAAACAGGCCAGTTGTGGTTCAACACCGCTTTGTTAGTCGTTGCTAGCATCTCTTTAGAATTGGCACGTCGAAGTATTCAGCAGCCCGATCATGGCCATAGTCGTGAGCTTCTGCTGCTAGCGGGCCTATCTTCTTTTGGCTTTTTAGTCGGTCAGGTAGCATTCTGGAATTTCTTAACTAGCCGAGGGTTTTTTGCGGATAGTAACCCTGCAAATGCATTTTTCTTCTTGCTTACCGGCTTGCATGCTTTGCACGTCGTTGGGGGCTTAGTGGCCTGGATCGCTGCTATAGTAAGACTATCGCGTGAACGCCGTCAACCCACAGAGAAAGGTTTAGCGCTCACAAAATTAAGCATGGAACTGTGCGCCACCTATTGGCACTTTTTATTGGTGGTCTGGATGTTGTTGTTTGCGTTACTGTCCAGCTCTCCGGGTACCTATGCAGCCATTGCTAAGTTTTGCGGACTGGGAGACTAAAGACTATGGATAATACGACCCAACCAACCACGAGTGGCATGACCGGCCTCATTGAAGACTGGGTTTCTGACAAGGACGCATTTAAAAACGTCTCTTGGGGGAAAACCATGATGTGGATTTTCCTACTTAGCGATACGTTTATCTTTAGCTGTTTTCTCGTCGGCTATATGTCGGTACGCATGACTACTGACGTACCCTGGCCTAATACTAGTGAAGTTTTTGCCTTAACCATTGCGGGGGAACATATACCTCTGATCTTAATTGCCATTATGACCTTTGTTCTTATTACCAGCAGTGGCACCATGGCAATGGCGGTGAATTGTGGTTATCGTCGCCAACGCAAGCAGGCAGCTGTCCTAATGTTAGTCACAGCATTTTTTGGCGTTTGTTTCGTTGGGATGCAGGCGTTCGAGTGGACTAAGTTAATTGAAGAGGGAGTCCGGCCATGGGGGAACCCCATGGGTGCTCCTCAGTTTGGCGCTGCCTTTTTCATGATCACAGGATTCCATGGAGTTCATGTCTCGATCGGCGTTATTTATCTGACGGTAGTGGCTTTAAAAGTACTGCGCGGTGATTACGAAGAAAGGGGTTATGAGATTGTTGAGATTACTGGCCTCTACTGGCACTTTGTTGATTTAGTCTGGGTATTTATTTTTGCCTTCTTTTATTTGTGGTAGGGGAATCAAACATGCAAAATAACACTGACACACAGCCTCAACAGCACCCCATTAGTCTTTACTTTAAAGTGTGGGGGCTGCTCTTTGTCCTAAGTAGTTTTTCTTATTTGGTTGACTACATGCAGTATCAGGGTCTGCTTCGCTGGACTCTTATTTTAGTGTTTATGTTTTTAAAAGCCGGACTTATTGTCGCCGTATTTATGCATATGGTGTGGGAGCGGATCGCGTTTACGCTAGCAATTTTGTCGCCACCGCTTTGCATTTTAGTGCTTATAGCTCTTATGGCTAGTGAGGCGAGCTATACTAATCTTAACCGCTTAATATTCTTTGGTTAAAATTTAGGGCATCGCTTTCACAAAGTGTTTGAACCGCTCTTGCATGCGAATAAACCAATGGGGGACAGAGGGCCCTTCGCCGGCTATTTCAAGCGTTGGGTGGTGGCTGATGATGTCGGATAAAAGCTGTTCTTTTTCGGCCTCTATATCAACAAAAAACAGATGTTTCCCAGCCTTCAGTTCTTTATCAAAACGTGCAAACCGCTTATTTTTAATTTGAATTCCAAAAAAACCGCCCTCCCATGTACAGAATCCTAGGACTACAATAGATAGGAATACAAAAGGTATCCATGTGGGTCCTTGCGCCCAACCAGAGAAGTGCGCGACCGCTACAACGGTAGATGCACCGGCGACCCCGACTAGAGCACCTATTTCGGTGCCGTGCACCACATCGGTTCGTAGTACAGCCTCGACCTCATGCAATTTAGTGTGGAGTGCGACCTCGCCATCATTCAAACTTAGGACATGAATATGTGGCGTTGAGATACCGCGACTTTCAAGCTCTTTTTCTACGTTTTCTAGCTCATCGAGATCATTACTGATATAAAAATGACGTCTCATTACTCTAACCCCCCAACCTTTTTGTTATAAGTTATGGAGAAGGTCGAGCGAGACTCTAGGCGCGCTGAACTACTTAGCGCCTAGATTCTGCAAGCGCCTTCTATTTCAGTATAGAACAGAGACTTAACTGTGTCGAATGGCGCTTTGCTTAGTTTAAGCCTGAAACTGTTTAGGATTCATAAACATAAGTTTCACTATCAAATGTTCATCTAGAGGCTCGACTGCCATCATGAGGACATTTAGATCTTCGCCTATCTGCACGCCCGTGGGTAAGTTAAATAAAAGGCCACCCGTAGCTTCATTTGTTAGGGTGCGCAGGTCCTTAAGATCCTTGTCTTTGCGGGCCTCTGTTTCAAACTTCTCCAGCATTGTGCGCAGCGAAATGTCAAAATTTGGATAGTTGAATTGCCCGCAATATTCACTGCGATCTAGCTCGAGCTTAATCGGGATGACCATGCCGCTTTCCTTCGCAGTTAATTCTCCTGATTGAACCTGATTGCCCTGCTTAAGCTCTTTAAAGAGCTTCTTTGCATCTTCAGGTTTTTGTCGAATAAACCCGGCCACTAAAATGTTTACACCCATGTTAAACAGTTTTCGTGAATCGATGTTAATAGATTGTTCTTCACTCATTTTTATACGCCATTTTATTTTCTTTAAACTCTAACTTAAACGCTGATGAATTGTAATAGCTGGTGTTTTTTTCTTGGTCCACTTGTTGGTTTTTATGCGTTTGGCAAAGCTTTAAGCGGCTAGTCGTTGCTGATTATGGCGGGTTTGCTTTTAAAACGGTGCGTAAAACCGATAAAGATATGCACAAGCACTGCAAAGAAACCTCCAGAGGAGGTTTATCCACTCAGGTTTTGGATATGCCTGTAAATATCATCCAATGCTAATCGACCAAGCCGTACTTTTCCCTCAGGACAGCTAAGATTTCGGCCTTAGGATTGTCGGAAATTTCAAGGGTTTGCCCAGTAATTTTTTCTGCCAAACTGACGTAGGTATTCGACACAGCCATCATTACTGATTCGGGCAAAGGGTTATCTCTTGCCAAGGCAGTTCGCTCATCCATACGGTTTTTATCTAGCAATATTTCGGGTTCGGGGAAGTGTCCGAGCAATAATTGCCGAAAGCTTTCCTTAGAGTTTTCAACTACTTTTCCGTCGCGGTAGCTGGGTCCATCCCATATCCTTGAAGAGTCGGGAGTGCCCACCTCGTCCATATAAATTAGCTTGTCATTGCCAGCCCGATCGGTCACATAACCGAACTCAAACTTGGTGTCGACAAAGACTTGATCCAGTTTAGCCAGTTCGTCACTGATCACTGCAAAACCTTCGCCTAGAAGTTTCTCGTAGATATCAATATCCCCGGGATTACTAAACTTAAAGGCAACATAATTGTTTTCAATATCCGCTCTTGATACGTTAACATCATCGACCTCAGGAACACCTGGAATGCCGGTTAAGATTCCTTTAGTTGAGGGGGTAATGAGCAGTTCTGGTAATTTTTCGTCACGCCCCAAGCCTTCTACCATTTGGATGCCACAAAATGCTCGCTCTCCCTTCTCATAGGCGCGCCACATAGACCCAGTAATATACTGCCGACAAATGGCTTCAATCATTACTGGTTTGGCTTTTTGTACAATCCAGACGAGTGGATGGGGGACATCTAAAATATGGCTCTCAGCAAGACCTTGCTCGCGAAACAGCTTAAACCAATGATTTGAGATGGCATTCAAGGCCGCTCCCTTGCCGGGAACTCCGCGCATGCCGCCTTCTGCTTGCCATATGCATTCAAACGCCGATATGCGATCACTAATCACCATGATTGCTAGAGGTGCATCTGAGGCTACATCATAGTTATTTTCTTGGATTAGTCGCCGACTATCGCTGTCGGTGAGCCAATACACCGACCGCACTTTGCCGCTATGGACAGGTTTATCCGTGCGAATTGGAAGGTCATCGTTTACTGCTAATACTTTGTCCGCAAGACTCATAAGTTGTTACCTAGCTTGTTGCAATGTAAGTTGGTGTGGGAAAATTAACAAGCCGATGATTCTAACAATTCGTAAACCGCGGAGCAAAGGAAAGATTAGTCTAATATCGGTTATTATGGTCTGTCGAGTTTATAATCTACAACAGGAAAGGACATGTTTATGCAAACCATTTTGGTAACCGGAGGCAGTGGTTTTATCGGCCGACACTTTTGCCATGCAGCAACGCTGCTTGGTTGGGAGCTTATCGTACTCAGTCGTAATCCTGCGGCTGCAAAGATGGTTCTGCCTGAGTCTGCGCAGATAGTCTCTAACCTAGATCAGATTGCGTCTGATCTAGCCATAGACTCAATCGTTAACCTTGCCGGTGAGCCGCTTGCTGAACATCGTTGGACAGATCAACGAAAAAAACAGTTCTATGCCAGCCGCTCAGGGTTGACAGATAGCCTCTATGATTTCTTTTGCGGGCGTCAGTCCCCACCCGTCACATTAATTAGCGGTTCTGCTATTGGCTACTACGGGTCCGGTTCAGATCCGCGGCACGAGGGGAGTGCCGCTGCCGATGGGTTCTCTCATCAGTTGTGCGATAGCTGGGAAAAAAGTGCCACGCAGTTCGAATCTCTTGGTACACGGGTCTGCAAGGTACGAACTGGCATTGTTCTTGGTGATCAAGGAGCCTTGGCGAAAATGCTATTGCCCTTTAATCTTGGTCTTGGAGGGCGAATTGGGGATGGTCGGCAAATTATGTCTTGGGTTCATATTACTGATATGGTTAATATTTTACTACACTGTATAACCGACACCGAGCTGTCCGGACCGATTAACGCAACGGCCCCGAATCCGGTGGACAATAAAACCTTTGTCCAAGCTCTGGGTAAGATATTACATCGCCCAACACTCATACCGATGCCCGGTTTAATAGTCAAATTACTGTTTGGCGAGATGGGTGTTGAATTACTTCTCCAGGGGCAGTGCGTGATACCTGAAAAGCTCCAACAAAGCGGCTTTGAATTTGAATTCCCAACACTTCCTCAAGCGTTTGAAGATTTACTAGGCTAGATGCGGTAGAGCCACAAAAAGTCTAGATCAATTAAGCGTAATAAGTATACTAGACGGCTTTGTCGTCACGATCGACAACGACTATAAAAAAGATGCCAAAAGGAGTCTGGCCATGAATAAACGTTTTAGCGGCAAAACAATCATTATCACAGGTGCGTCTGCCGGTGTTGGTGCCGCCTGTGCGCGTGCTTTTGCTACACAGAAAGCTAATCTGGTGTTGGTGGCCAGAGGCCAGCAAGGACTGGACATCATTGAGAAAGAGCTCTCAGCGCAGACTAAGGTAATTACAGTCGCAATGGATGTCTCAAACGTCGAGCAATGTTTGGCGCTGTTGGTCAAGGCTGAGGAGGAGTTTGGTACTGTTGATGTTCTGGTCAATAATGCTGGCATGCATAGCCGGGGCGACCTAGAAACTGTGGATCCTGCAGACGTGGGTGCCATGGTCGATATTAATATCCGCGCCCCCCTTGTATTATCCTGTGCAGCTATTCCCTATTTGCGTCGCGCCGGTGGTGGCGGGATTGTTATGGTCGGGTCACTTGCAGGCATGGCTCCTCTGCAGGGCGCGGCAACCTATTCTGGCACTAAAGCAGGATTGCGGGCATTTGCATATGCCTTGGCGGATGAGATGCGCGGCACCGGAATTCATGTTGGGGTAGTTTCTCCGGGTCCAATTGATACGGGTTTTATTATGGATGAGATCGACAAGGTTGAAGACATTGTCTTTTCTCAGCCGATGAGCAGTCCCGGCGACGTAGCAGACGCTGTGCTGAGCTTAGCAGTCGGAGATAAATTAGAGATTCCCATGCCAGCTGCCAGTGGTAAATTGACTAATCTAGGGTATCTGTTCCCCAAACTTCGACGTTACCTTCGTCCTAAGCTTTACGCTAAGGGTCGAAAGAATAAAGATAAGTACCGTAATCGGCAGGTTAACGAATAATTCTGGAGGCCTATAATGAAGCTAAATTATATTGACCAAGGCACGGGACAGCCTATCGTTTTATTACATGGTATGTTTGGCTCTTTATCTAATTTAGGTAATATCGCTCGCGAGCTGGCCATCGGTTATCGAGTGATTAGTGCAGACCTGCGCAATCATGGAGAGTCCCCCCATGAACAGGAAATGGATATTCCGTGTATGGCCGACGATATCATCGAGCTTTTAGACGATCTTGGCCTGCCCTCAGCAAGTCTAATCGGTCACTCCTTGGGCGGTAAGATTGGTATGCAGGTGGCGCTCAATTATCCATCGAGAATAACCAAGTTAGTGGTGGCGGATATTGCGCCAGTCGCCTACATTCCCCGCCAAGATGCGGCATTTAATGGGTTGCGGACGCTGTCTGGTCTTGAGATCAGTAGTCGTGGACAAGCTGATACGGCCATGGCAGCGCATGTTTCGGAGTCTCAGACACGCTCTTTTCTGCTAAAAAACCTCATGCGTAAAGACGATGGTAGCTATTGTTTGAAGATCAATATGTCTTCCATTATAGAAAACTATGAGAGTGCATTGGTGGCTGCTCCAGAGGGCAATCCTTACTTAGGTCCGACGTTGTTTCTAAAAGGTGAAACGTCGGCCTATATTCAGACTAAGCATCAATCTAGAATGATCGAACTATTCCCGAATATGAAACTGGATATCATAAAAGACGTTGGACATTGGTTGCATGCTGAAAACCCAGTCGAATTTAATCAGCGAGTGACAGATTTTCTCATCTAACCCCTGAACAATTTGTCTAAATGGGTTAGAATCTCGCCCATCCAAATCATCGCATCAGGAATTTCCTAAAATGTTCGAATCCCTAAAGCCCGTTGCCATTGACCCTATTCTTGGTTTAATGATCGCCTTTAAAGCTGACCCACGTTCAGAGAAAATTGATCTTGGTGTGGGTGTCTATCAGGATGATCGTGGTCGCACCCCCGTGATGGAGGCCGTAAAGACCGCCGAGGCACGGCTTATGGATCTAGAAACAACCAAATCATACCAAGGTATGGCTGGGGATCCTGACTACAACCACCGGATGTTAAGACTACTGTTTGGTGAGCAGCACAGTATCCTGAGTTCCGGCCGGGTAAAGAGTATTCAGGCGCCTGGAGGGTCAGGCGCGCTAAGAGTCGGTGCAGAAGTTATTTGTCGCGCTAGACCTGAATCAAAACTGTGGGTGGGCGTCCCTACATGGCCTAATCATATACCATTGTTAGGTGGTGCTGGTTTCGAGATAAAAGAATATCCCTACTATGACATGGTCGACCATAAAATTGACGTCCAATCTATGATGGACGCCTTGCGTACTGTCCCTGCTGGCGATATGGTCTTGCTTCATGGGTGCTGCCACAACCCGACGGGTGCAGACCTGTCTCATGAGCAGTGGGATCAAATTGCCGACTTGGCATTGGAACGCGGTTTTATTCCATTTATCGACACGGCCTATCAAGGTCTTGGTGATGGATTAGATGAAGATGGCTACGGCATGCGCATGATGGCTGAGCGACTTCCTGAGTTGGTCATTGCCTCCTCTTGCTCGAAGAATTTTGGGCTTTATCGTGAGCGTACCGGCTCTATTACCTTTATCGCTGAAACGCCAGAGCACGCCGATATTGTCTTGAGTCAGGCGATGTCTACCGCTAGGTCTATTTATTCTATGCCACCAGCCCATGGTGCGTTGTTAGTGTCTATGGTGCTGGGCGATGATCAGTTGCGAGCCCATTGGCAAGCTGAGCTTGAGACAACGCGGTTGCGCATTAAATCTATGAGAACACTGTTGTGCGACAGTATTCAAGATAACGAAGCGGGTCTGGACTTTAGTCACATTAAAGAGCAGAAGGGCATGTTTTCATTTCTGGGTATCACTTCGTTGCAACTTGAGCGGTTACGTGATGAGTTTGGTATTTATATAGTGTCATCCACCCGTATTAACCTTGCTGGTGTTAACTCTAACAATATCGATTATCTCAGCCAGTCAATGCTCAGGGTATTAAAGTCGTAGTTGGGAGATGCCTGGCGGTAAACCCTAGCTTATATAGGGCCGTGTGGCTGTAATCACTTGCCGAAGGCACTCTTCGATGTCATGACCGCTGCAATCAATGCGTATATCCGCGTAACGGAGATAGAGCTCTCGGCGCTCAGCAAACAGTTCAGTGAGCGACTGGCCGGGCTTTCGAACGATTCCGCGGGTGTTGAAGTCTTTGATACGGCGCGTTAACTCGTTAATGTCGACATCCAAAAATACAGTTACTGCATTAGCCGTTAAATGCGCCATTCCAGCGGAGGAATACACTGCGCTACCGCCAGTGGAAACGACTTTTTTTTGCGCTTGTTCTTTTAGTAACACCGCCTCTTCAACTGCACGTACTGCCTGGTAATCACTCTGATCAAGAAGCTCTTGTATGGGCTTTCCGCACTCGCGTTCGATACTTTTATCGGTATCCACAAAATCCAGACCAAGATTATCCGCGATTAGCACACCTATAGTACTTTTCCCTGCACCAGGCATGCCGATGAGGACTATGCTGGATATTGATTTATTTAAGGTGACCACTAATACTTGAACTCTAATAAGATTATCTGGATATTATGCCTGAAATAGAGAGAAATGATCTTACAGTCTGTATAGTTATAGTAAATCATTCAGATGAGACGTTAGATGGCACATTTTCAGCGTATTGGATTGCTTGGCAACCTTGATTTACCTGCAGTTAAGGAGTCTCTGTATAAACTAGAGAGCTTCTTAGTTAGCCAAGGTCGAGACGTCGTGTATGAAGAGCAGACGGCTAACATGGTCGATAGAGCGGTCGATAAGACACTACCTATTGCTCAATTTTCTGGTGAAATAGACCTCGGTATTGTAGTTGGAGGTGACGGTAGTATGCTCAGTGCTAGCCGCAAAATGGCTTCATTAGGCATCCCTCTTTTGGGTATTAACCGCGGCAAGTTAGGCTTTTTAACTGATATCTCGCCTGATGAAATTGAGGCTAGGGTTCTTACCGTATTATCAGGTGAATACAAACAAACACGCCGATTTATGCTGGAGACATCTGTCACCCGTAATGGAAAGATCATCGGCACTGGTACTGCGCTTAACGACATCGTGCTGCACCCCGGTATGTCGGTTCGGATGATGACTTTTGAATTATATGTGGATGGTGAGTTCGTCTATAGTCAACGATCCGATGGTCTGATCGTTGCCACACCAACAGGCTCCACTGCTTACGCCTTGTCAGCAGGTGGGCCACTGTTATTTCCTGAGCTGGATGCCATGGTTGTAGTGCCCTTGAATCCTCACACACTGAGTAGTCGACCTATAGCATTACATGGTAGTGCTCAGATTGAGCTAAAAGTGAGCACGCGCAATGAATTGCGCCCACTAATCACCTGTGACGGGCACAATGATATTGTGACCGAACCTGGGGATGTTATTACGATTCAAAAGCATGCCCATGATATTTTGTTGATACACCCTAAAGATAATAATTTTTACGGGGTTTGTCGCTCAAAATTGGGCTGGGGTAGCCGCCTCGGCGTAGTCACAGAAAACGATTAATGTTTCGTTTGTAACGGATATTCTTAATTTATGTCTCAAGAGCCGAATTGGTATAGAGTTGCCAGGCAGTATCCAGCTGTCACTTTGCTAGTAATCCTTAGTGCTCTAGGCGGAATGCTGGTCAGCGTAGACTACTCTGCGGCGATACAGAACCTGAGTTTCAGTGGCATTACAGACAATCAATATTGGCGCCTTATTACGCCTATATTTTTACATTTTGGCATGTTGCATTTTGTTTTTAATAGTCTTTGGTTGTCTATGCTGGGGTCGCGTATAGAGCAGTCTATGGGGTCGTTGCATCTTATTGTTGTGGTACTAGTCAGCGGACTAGTCTCAAATATTGCACAATATAGTTGGTCTGGAACTATAAACTTTGGCGGCATGTCCGGGGTGGTATATGCGTTACTGGGCTATATTTGGATAAAAAACACATTGGTCCCTCAACGGTTATTGTCTCTACCCAAAGGCATAGTCGGGTTTATGGTTGGATGGTTGTTTTTGTGTATGACTCCGGTGGTGACGTTTTTTATTGGCGTTGGTATCGCTAATGCGGCCCATTTAGGTGGACTATTAGTGGGCCTTCTATTAGGTTTGGGATTTGGTTTGGTGCAACGGTTAAAGGGTGAGCATGGATCTTAATCAGTTATTGAATAGTATCACCCCTGAGGTGTATGACAGTCTTAAACGGGCGGTAGAAGTTGGTAGGTGGCCTGATCGCCGATCGCTAACGGATGAACAACTATCCCTTTGTATGCAGGCCATTATTGCGTACGAAGTGTCTATGCCAAAGCATCAGCGTACGGGTTATGTGCCGCCTAAAAATACGGCTTGCGAGCCGCTCGATCAGGAGCAAACTATAGTGTGGAAAGAATAATGGAGTTAAAAGCCTCAGGCCACCTGGCTAAAATGGATGTTAAATTAGATGATACAGTGAGCTATCAGCTTCCCCTTGACGATGAGCGAGTTGCCTTAAACGGGCTGATAGGTGAGCATATTAGCATCGAGCACCTAGGTGATATCCACTGTGTACACTGTGGTCGACGTTCAAAGAAGAGTTTTAGTCAGGGCTACTGTTATCCATGTTTTATCAAATTACCTCAATGCGACACCTGTATTATGAGCCCAGAAAAATGTCACTTTCATCAGGGTACATGTCGAGATCCAGAATGGGGTGAAAAATATTGTTTTACTGACCACTTCGTATATCTGGCAAATAGCTCAGGCGTCAAGGTGGGTATTACCCGTGGCGATCAGTTGCCCACCCGCTGGATTGACCAAGGGGCGACACAGGGTCTGCCGATCTTTAGAGTCCAAACGCGATACCAGGCGGGTCTGATCGAAGACTGTCTGCGAGAGCATGTGGCGGACAAAACCCATTGGCAGAAGATGCTAAAAGGTAATGCTGAACCGGTGGATTTGCCTGCTATACGCGATGAGTTAATGGCGAAATCCGAATCTGGGTTAGAGTTTTTAGAGCAAGAGTTTGGTTTGCAGGCATTGCAGCGTCTTTACAATGAGACCACTACAGGGATTAATTTCCCTGTCCATGAGTTTCCCGAAAAAGTGAAGAGTTTTAATCTAGACAAGCAACCCCTTGTTGAGGGTGTGCTGAAAGGTATTAAAGGGCAGTATCTTATTCTCGATACCGGCGTGATCAATATTCGCAAATATACTGCCTATAACGTGCAGTTTTCAGTTAATTAATTCAAGGACATTACTAGTGAAAGACGCTTTACCGCAAACTATTTATTTAAAGGATTATAAAGTTTCTCCCTTTTTGATTGAGACTACAGACTTGGTTTTTGATTTGGGTGACCAGCAGACTTGTGTGACGACCCGCTTGGCTGTTAGGCGTAATCCCGCCAGCAAAGAACAGTCAAACTCACTGGAACTCAACAGTAAAGGCGACGTGCAGTTGCAGTGGATAGAGATAGATGGACAGCGGTTAAATGACAGCGATTACACGTTGAGCGATAACATGCTGATATTGCGGAATTTGCCCGCTAGCTGCGTTATTACTACCGAAGTACTTATCCAGCCTCAGCTTAATACATCCATGATGGGCCTATATCGATCACGCACTATGTTCTGCACTCAGTGTGAAGCGGAGGGGTTCCGACGGATAACTTACTTCCCCGACCGCCCCGATATTATGTCCATCTTTACGGTCAAAATTGTGGCCGATAAAACCAACTACCCAATATTACTATCCAACGGCAATGCTATTGAGCGTGCTGATCTGGAGGGTGGCCGGCACTCCATAACATGGCACGACCCATTTAAAAAACCATCTCATCTCTTCGCCCTAGTCGCAGGCACTTTGTCCGTCGTTGAAGATAGCTTTACCACTGTATCAGGCCGTAAAATACCCTTACAGATTTTTGTTGAAGAAAAAGATTTGGATAAATGCGCTCATGCTATGTTGTCATTAAAGAAATCAATGCGTTGGGATGAGGACGTTTATGGTCGTGAGTACGATTTAGATATCTTTATGATCGTGGCGGTCGACGATTTCAATATGGGTGCGATGGAAAATAAAGGTCTCAATATCTTTAATACTTCAGCGGTATTAGCTAACCCTAAAACTACGACCGATGCTTCATTTTTGCGTGTTGAAGGTGTGGTGGCCCATGAGTATTTCCACAACTGGTCAGGGAATCGCGTAAATGTTCGTGATTGGTTTCAGTTAAGCCTCAAAGAAGGTTTTACTGTGTTCCGCGACTCCCAATTTTCATCTGACATGAACTCACCCACGGTAAAACGTATTGAGGATGTTAGCTTTTTACGGACCCATCAGTTTGCCGAAGATGGCGGCCCAATGTCTCATCAAGTGCAGCCAGATGCCTATATGGAGATCAATAACTTTTACACCTTGACCGTGTATGAGAAAGGCTCTGAAATCGTACGCATGTATCACACCCTTTTGGGAGCTAAAACTTTCCGCAAGGGCAGTGATCTGTATTTTGATCGCCATGATGGCGAAGCCGTCACTATCGAACAATTTGTAGCGGCGATGGAAGATGCCAGCGGTCGCGACCTTACGCAGTTCCGCCGCTGGTACAAACAGTCGGGCACACCTGTACTTAAAGTGCGCTCTGAATATGATGCTACAGCAAAGACCTACAAACTTAACTTTGACCAGAGCTGCCCTCCGACACCGGGGCAAACTAAAAAACTTCCTTTTGTTATTCCCGTCAAGCTTGGTCTTGTCAGTGACGATGGGGTGGACATACAGCTTAATAGTGCAGGTGAGACTGAGATCATCATTGAAATCACTAAGCCTCACCATCAGTTGGTGTTTGAAAATATTGATGCTGAACCAGTACCGTCTTTATTGCGTGGTTTGTCGGCACCGGTAAAGTTGGACTATCCCTACAGTACTGAGCAATTGGCTCATCTGATGGCCAATGATAGCGATGGATTTAATCGCTGGGACGCCAGTCAAACACTGAGCCTGACAGTATTAAATCAACTCATGCACGACAGTCTGCACGATCGACCCATGGTTCTCGATGGAGAGTTAGTTGAAGCATACAAAGCACTGCTGTCGGATGAATCTCTAGATTCTGCGATGGTGGCGCTGATGTTGCAGCTGCCGACTGAGGCATTGCTCCATGAAGAGGCGGATACTATTCATATCGCTGCTATCCATGACGCCAGATCATTTCTTCGCACCGCTTTAGCTGGTTGCTTGGCTGTTGAGTTGGAAACTATATATGAACGCCATAATACCCAACAAGCTTACGCCCCAAATGTGGAGCAGATGGGAAACCGTAGTCTCAAAAATGCTGCTTTGGGCTATCTGATGCTTGTGGATAGCGGAGTAGAGTTGGCTTGGGCCCAATTCCAAAATGCTGACAACATGACGGATCAGTCCGCGGCGCTTAGCGCGCTAGTAAATTGCCCAGCTGCTGCCGACTATGCAGCTAAAGCGTTGGCGATGTTCCTAGAAGAATTTAAAGATGAAGCCTTGGCCATGAATGTTTGGTTACAAATTCAGGCTGCGAATAGTCAGCCTAATGCCCTGAGCCGCGTTAAGGTTCTGTTAGAGCATTCAGCATTTAGCATGACTAACCCGAATAAAATTCGGAGCTTGATCGGCGGATTTGCCAATGCCAATCATGTTAATTTTCATGCGAGTGATGGTTCGGGATATGTCTTTTTAACGGAACAGATTTTGGCGCTAAACACAGTTAATCCGCAGATTGCGGCAAGGTTAGTTACGCCACTAACTCGATGGAAGAAGTTCTCCGAGCCCAACCGTAAACTGATGCGAGATGCATTGCAAAACATCGCTAATGAACCTAATTTGGTCAAGGACGTTTATGAAATCGCGACAAAGTCACTTTAAGAGCTAATTAGCGCCTATTAAATTAATGCGATAGTGATTAGATAATAACGGTTTTATAGGCTAGCCTTATAGTATCAGTCTAGTGGCAGTAATCTCTGTAGCTAGTACTGCTGCTCATTTTATTGGGCGCATTGATCCAGGTTGATGTGTTCTGCCGGTGAGCTACATCTGACCCTAAACTTTTAGGAGGCTTTCACAAGCCTCCTTTTTTTGACTTCTGATTTTGTCAAACACTCAGTAATCTCTGTATAAATAGTCATCGGTTCTAATCAGCAAGGTGATATAGATTAAATCTCTTATTATAACGCTAAGTCAGGCTTAAGCCTGTTGCTAGTCTCTAAGTAGCCTGTAGTATGCTCGGTAGACGTATAGAATGATAAATATTAACTAATAAAACAACGAAAAGAGGAATCGCGATGGGCCCTTTGTCAGGCAAGACTATTATTGAGTTCGCTGGGTTGGGTCCAGCGCCCTATGCTGGAATGATGTTCGCTGATATGGGTGCTGAGGTCATTCGTGTGGAGCGGCCAGGAGGACAGTGGCTGACAGCTGGAGGTGACCCCAAGTATGACGTGCATAACCGGGGTAAATCCTCTATCTGTATTAACATGAAATCTTCAGAGGGCATTGCCTGTGTTAAAAAACTCATTAGCAGCGCAGATGCGCTTATTGAGGGTTATCGTCCTGGAGTTATGGAAAAGCTTGGCTTAGGGCCGGATGAATGTTTAGACCTTAATCCAAAATTGGTTTATGGCCGCATGACCGGCTGGGGTCAAACGGGACCTCTAGCGCAGACTGCAGGGCATGACATTAATTATATTGCCCTGTCTGGAGCGTTACATGCTATTGGTCAGAAGGGCCAGAAGCCGAGTATTCCACTCAATCTAGTGGGTGATTTTGGCGGCGGCGGTATGATGCTGGCATTTGGCCTCGTATGCGCGCTATTAGAGACTCAAAATTCAGGGCAGGGGCAAGTTATTGATTGTTCCATAGTGGATGGTACTGTTAGTTTGATGGGCATGTTTTACTCGCAATTACAGGCCGGAAAATCATCAGATAAGCGCGGTGAAAACATGTTAGATTCTGGCGCTTTTTTCTATGATGTTTATGAAACTAGCGATGGCAGGTATATCTCCATTGGTTCACTTGAACCACAGTTTTTCAGTTTATTGGTTGATCTGTTAGGCCTTGATGAAGACGAAAGTAAAGAATGGATTCAAAATCAATGGGTGCCGCAAACTTGGCCACAAATGGCTGAAAAATTAGAGTTACTGGTAAAAACAAAGACCCGTGATGAGTGGTGTGATCTGTTCGAAGGTACCGACGTCTGTTTTGCACCTGTTTTGTCCATGGCTGAGGCCCGACACCACCCACATAACATTGCTCGAGAGACATTTGTTGATGACGGCGATGTATGGCAGCCAGCCCCTGTCCCTCGTTTTTCCCGTACCCTTGTAAAGGCGGGTGCTACGGCAGTAGCTTTGGGAGCAAACAGTCAAGCCATATTATTAGGTCTTGGCTATGAACAAGAAAATGTGGATGCTCTGTTGGCATCGGGAGTGATCGCGTAAGTTATATTTACATTTGTTGTACTAAATATTTTCAATGATTAGTGGCTGCCTTAGCGCCACTGGGTATGCGTATATTGTCGACTAACTCTTGTACCGATTGTGGTGGTTTGGCCGTTAGGCGACTAACAGTTATGGCAATGACAAAGTTCAATATCATGCCAATAGTGCCAATACCCTCGGGTGAAATACCCCATAACCAATGTTCGGCGCTGTTAAGTTCCGGCGCGACAAACTTAAAGTAGGCAATATAGCTAAAGGTAAACACCAAACCGACCAACATCCCCGAAATGGCGCCTTCTTTGTTGGCACGCTTGGAGAAAATACCCAACAGTAACGCCGGAAACAGTGATGCGGCGGCAAGGCCAAAGGCAAAGGCTACCACTTGGGCCACAAAGGCTGGAGGGTAAATGCCAAACAGGCCAGCAATACAGACAGCCGCAGCCGCAGCTATGCGGGCATAGAGTAACTCTTGCTTTTCGGTTATTTTAGGTAGTAAGGTTTTCTTTAGCAGATCGTGAGAGATTGAGCTGGAGATGACCAACAATAAACCTGCTGCTGTAGAGAGCGCTGCGGCTACCCCGCCAGCGGCGACGAGTGCGATGACCCAGCCGGGGAGACCCGCAATTTCGGGATTGGCAAGTACCATAATATCTCGATCAATATACACTTCGTTGATCGACTCTGTGGGCTGGTTGTTTAATAATCGCTCACCATGGGCGCCTGTATTTCCTTCAAACGATGGCTTGGTTGGCGAGAGGGCAGCGCCTGAGCCGTATTGCATGATGCCGTCATTATTTTTGTCTTGCCAGGCGATCAGCCCAGTGTCCTCCCAGTTTCCAAACCATTCAGGGGCTTCGGCATACGGAGTATTATGTACTGTGTCGACCAAATTTAACCGCGCAAAAGACGCTACGGCAGGAGCTGTGGTATACAAAATTGCGATGAAGACCAAAGCATAGCCAGCAGAAAGGCGCGCATCAGATACATTAGGTACCGTAAAAAATCGGACCAGCACATGGGGCAAACCAGCAGTTCCAAACATGAGTGCTGCGGTGATCGCAAAAACATCAATGGTCGATTTACTGCCCTCGGTATAAGCACTAAAGCCTAGGTCTAAGAGCACGCTGTCGAGCTTTTCTAATACAGACAGCCCAGATCCATCATTCACCTCAGAGCCAAAACCTAATTGCGGAATAGGGTTATCTGTCATCATGATAGAGATAAATATAGCCGGCACCATGTAGGCAAAAATCAGCACGCAGTATTGCGCAACCTGGGTGTAGGTGATGCCTTTCATTCCGCCGAGTACGGCGTACATGAATACCACTGCCATACCGATGATGACACCGGTACTGACGTCGACTTCTAAAAAGCGAGAAAAAACAATACCGACGCCGCGCATTTGGCCTGCAACATAGGTAAATGAAACAAAAATAAGGCAGACGACGGCAACGATTCGTGCGGCTCTAGAATAATAACGCTCACCAATAAAGTCGGGGACTGTAAATCGGCCAAACTTGCGTAGATAGGGTGCTAACAAAAAAGCCAGTAGGACATAACCACCGGTCCAACCAAGGAGGTAGACAGAGCCATCTCTGCCCACAAAAGAAATAATTCCTGCCATAGAGATAAATGATGCAGCGCTCATCCAGTCCGCTGCGGTAGCCATACCATTGACCACGGGGTGAACGCCGCCGCCGGCAACGTAAAAATCTTTGGTAGAGCTGGCGCGTGACCAGATGGCGATACCAATATAGAGGGCGAAGGATAACCCAACAAAAAGATAAGTCAGCATTTGTGTGCTCATGCTTCGTCCTCATCATCAGAAACACCAAATTGACGGTCAATAATCTTCATTCTCCAGGCGTAAATAAAGATGAGGGCCACAAAGACATAGATCGCACCTTGCTGCGCAAACCAGAAACCAAGCTTAAAACCGAAGAGCGAAAATTGGTCTAACCAATCGACCAGAATAATACCGCAACCAAAAGAGACGACAAACCAGACCACAAGTAACTTAGAGAGAAGGCTGATATTTGCCCTCCAATACGCCTTATTATTATCGCTAGGGGTGGTCTTCATTTTTCAGTCCTATTAAGGGGTGGTTTGACGTGCCTTCAATCCGGGTAAAGTGATTGTAGCGCTTTACCTGATTTACTTTTTGACGCTGATTCACGACTAAAGTTCGATTCTTTCTTGAGGCTTGCAAGTAATAACGCCACATCTAATGTTGTAGCTGGAACCCCATTGTGTTGATAGAGCTGTTCGTCCAGCTGAGCGAAGAGTTGGCTAATACTGGGGTTGCCCAAGAGATCTCCGAGACTTTTTAGTGTACTTGGTGGATTCTCCGCAAACAGTGTTTTACCCCAGCGTAAAATAGCCTCTCTCATGGCCATCAGATTGTCATCTTTAGCCTCAGATTCAATGGCTCTGAGTTGCTGCTTAAGATTGAGTCGGGCAGAATCAGAGGATAAGGCAGCCTGTTGAGAGCGCGCAGCTAAGGCCTTGCGTTTGCGGCCTATTAGTAGTGTAACAATCAAGGTCATTAGTAATGCGTTGAGGGCCAAAGATAGGTTCGTCATGAAAGATACTTTAGGTTTTGAAGCATCGGAGGCTAACGTGGTCATTGCATCGTTGGCACCCTCCATGACGTTGTTATTATTTGCGGCTATATCGTTATTTTCACTTGGGCTAACCTGCAAAGTTATTGAGGGTAGGGACGCCACTCGCCGCTTATTACTATTGGTATCCCACCAAATCAGCTCGACTGCAGGTAAAGTGATTTCTCCAGAGTTATTGGGCACCAACGCCAGCGATTCGATACGTGTTGCGGTCAATCCATTGGTGGTGACTATTTCATCTAATTGAGGCTGATCTGGGTAACCGCGATAATTATTCCCTTGGGGCTCTTGCAGAGGGGTAATTTGAGCGGCACTAAGCCCCTCTGCGCGTATTGTAATGGTACGTGTAACGGGCTCACCCACGGTAACTGAGTCAATGTCGCCACTCCATCGTTGCTCCATAGTCACCGAGGTGCTTGGCATCCATCCATCGATACTTGCTTGAGGGGGGCGAGCGGCTACCTCTAAAGATTTTGGCTCAGTGTCCCGAATAATCTGGTTACCTCGATTATTGAAAACCCCAAATTGACTGCGATTATTTACCTCATAAGCACCGAAACGTAAACTGGGAATGATTAATGGGCCTTCTGATTGAGGGAAAATGGCATATTTGACCTCTAGTACGAGATAGTTTCTACCGTTAATAACTTTTTGATACTGAGTGTCTCCCAGCCTATGTAACACGGCCTTATCGATAGCTAGCTCGGACAGAGCAAAGTCCCTTAGTTGGACTGAGGTATACAGTCGATGCGTTAAAATGATCTGCTGGCCAACATAGGGGGTGTTTGCGTCAACGGTGGTTTCGGTGTAAATCGGTTGAGTCCCTGGGTTGGCGCTAGAGTTACTAGGAGCGGCGCGAACCCTCAATTCTATAGCATTACTCACCTCTTTCTTGAACGTTAGTGAGGGTATCAGTAGTATTCCTGCTCTCTTGGGACGTAGTTCTAAGGTCCAAGCTGTGAATGACTCAGTCTTTCCATTAACATTGGAGTAATTCTGTTGGCGACTATTAGACAGCACCTCAAAGTCTTTAGTCAGGGGCCCAAAATCAGGTTCGCCAGTAAACACTTGGCCGTCATAGCGCAGTTCAGCGCGGAGGGTTTCATTACTGTCCAATACGGTTCGATCAACCTTCGCAGTGAGTGCAGCATAACTATCTGAAGCGACCATAGTGGCCAGACAGAGGGTTAATATGATTAATAATCGTCTTAAATTAAGCTTCATTTACCAGCGCTCTTGGTCAGGTGGTGATCGTTGCTGTTTTCTCTGTTGCGATTCATAGCGAAACTTTGCTCGCAGTAAACCGCCGGGATCGTCAGGTATACGGCGCAGCATGGCGTCAATTTCTCGCTGTTCTTGTTTTTCCTCTTCGCTCATTTCAAGCTCAGACGTTTGGCGCTCGGCCTGCTGTTCTGATTCATTTTGTTTCTTTTCGCTTTCTTGTTGTTCTTTCTTTTCAGATTCTTCCTCAGATTCCTCCTCAGGGGTTGCTGACTCGTCTTGTTGTTCAGACTCTTGTTCTGGGGGTTGCTCATCACTTGGGTCGCCATTCTTATCAGACTGCTCAGAGTCCTGCTCTTGCTGCTGTTCCGAGGACTCCTGATCTTGTTGCTCCTGACTCTGCTCTTCTTGCTCTTGCTCTTGCTCTTGTTTTAGTTTTTCTAGGAGATCACGATTAAAAATTGCATCTTCTAATGCAGGTTCTAACTCTAAGGCGCGCTCATAGGCTTCTATAGCGATGTCAAAATCACCAGACTTCGCTAGCGCATTGCCACTATTATAGAGGCCATTCGCGGTCTCATCGGTGAAGAAGGCTTCAGCCGCCGTCTCATAATCAGCTGCCCTGTAGGCTGCACTACCGCGCCACTGAGGATGTGTAAACAAAGACTTTGCCCGCTCAGCATTGTCTAGTTCAAGAGCCTCTGCGCCTTGTTGATCGCCGGTCGCCCAAAGGTCTTGCCATTCAAGAGCCTCTACTGAATTAGATTGAAATAGCAAAGGAGCCAAGAGTAAAACAACCACAGCGCCTTTTCTAAACGTTAGCAGTAAAATGGGTATTAAAAGCAATGCCAGTAAATATCCTTGATCGTCCCAGAGGTCAAATGATCGATCAGTTTGTTGTGTTGAATCGCCAAACAATGATTCCATTGCTCCCAGCAGATTATCAATATCACGGTCATCGTTGCTAATGGTTTGATAGTTACCGTTGTTGGCGCTGGCAAGACGTCGCAAATCACTAATGTTGAGTTTTGGAATAATCACATTGCCACTGCGCGTGTCTTTAACAAAACCGCCAGACCCTAACGGAATAGGTGCGCCGTTTTCTGTTCCTACTCCTAAAATCGACAGCCGGTATTCACCTTTATCCTTAATGATGGATGTAATTTCAGAAATGGCAGAAGGGTCAACACCATCTGAAATCAACAATATATCAGCCTGTTGATAGCCACCACTGGTTGCTAAATTAACGGCGACCTGAATAGCATCTTCTACGTTACTTCCATACTGCGGTAGCAACCCAGGATGCAGTACGGGCACCAAACTGACGATTGTATTGCTATCCTCGGTAAGCGGTGAAACGGTGTGAGCGTCGCCACCATAGACCACAAGGCCGCTGACACCTTCAGTACGTCGTTTTAAAATATCGATTAGTTTGTATCGTCCTCGTACCAATCGGCTAGGTGCAAGATCTGCAGCAAGCATCGATGGGGATAGATCAAAAACAATAATTAACGCGCTATCTTGCCTGTGCACAGGCTGAGGCAGTTGCTCCCATGTGGGTCCGGCAAGACTAGTAATACAAATAATCCAGGCAAGCGTTAAGGTGGTAATTAAGGATTTAATGCTGAGGCCGTCACTTGGCGCTTTGCCTTGCATCAAAAAGGGCAGTAACTCGGGGTTAATAATGGTTGCCCAGTTACCTGCATGATGCTTATGCCAGCTATAAAAACCAACAATGAGAGCCACGGGAGCTAAGCCCAAAAACCACCAGGGTCGCAAGAAATGGAAGACCTGCCATGCGTTAAGAGCACTGTCTAGAGTTAGATCAAACAAGTGAACCCCTTCTGCTGCGAGCTGCAGCTATGGCAAGACTCAAGATAAAGCTAACCCCCAGAGGCCAATGGAACAGTGATGCTATAGGCCGAATGGTTTCTGAGTCCTGCTCGATAGGCTCCAATTGATTAAGTTGTTCATAGATGCCTGTCAGTTCTTTCGGATCTCGGGCTCTAAAATAAATACCCCCAGTGGCGGTAGCAATGTCTATGAGTGTTTTTTCGTCCAAGTCAGCGCTTGGGTTGATAACATTTCGACCAAATAGCCCGCGAGATTCTTGACGCTCTGCGCCTATGCCGATCGTATAGATTTTTACTTGAGCTCGACGTGCTAGATCGGCGGCCTCTGTTGGGTTGAGTTCACCGGCATTACTAGAGCCGTCGGTCATTAAAATGAGAACACGATGATCTTTGGGGCGATCTTGTAGTCGTTTAACCCCTAGCCCGATTGCATCGCCGATAGCGGTACCGTTGCCAGCAAAACCAATTTGAGCTTCTAGTAATAGTGTTTGCATGGTCTCGCGATCGAAGGTCAGCGGCGTTTGTAAGTAGGCTTTTTCACCAAATAGAATAAGGCCTAGCCGATCCCCAGCACGCTTAATAACAAAGTCTCCAACTACCGCTTTCACCGCAACCAATCGATTGACTTGCTTCCCACCAATGACCATATCATCCCTCTCCATACTACCGGAAATATCTACGGCAATAAGAATGTCACGCCCATTGGCAGGCAGCACTACTGGTTCGCCAACATACACTGGTTGAGCTACGGCCAGTAGAGTACACAGCCAGCAGACGGTGAGTAAAAAGAGCAGTACGCGGTTGTACCAAGTGGTTGCTTTTAAGGTGCCCTGATCACCCGCAGCGGCGGCCAATAAGGGCGCGCGCAAGGCCTGTATTTTTGTCTCTGAGGGTTTCCGTAACCATCGATAAACAAAAGGTAACGGCGCCAGCGCAAGCGCCCAAGGCCAGACTAAACTCAACATTGGCTCTTTGCCTTAAGTTTGTCCTCAGGATAATGGCGCTTAACCCAATATTGACTGCTGTCAAAGAGGTTGTCTATGATCAGATCTCTATTATGATCGTCTGAGGTCTTTCCGTAGAGTAGGATATCAATATTATCGGGTAGTAATTCAAACAGGGGTTTGTCACAGCTGCGTTGCAAAAATGCCACAAAGGCACTGAACTGCAGGCTACTGAAGAACTGGCTGGGGTAGGCGCTATTCACCGCCTGCTTCAGTATTTCAAAAACCATGACTATTTTTTGGTCATTGGTGAAGTTGAGTTCGTTATTAAGTAAAGTCAGTTTTTGAAGCGCCTGACGACGGTATAGGTTGGCACGCCAGCGTTGCACAGCTTTACTAATAAACCAGATAGCGAAGGCAAGACAAAGAACAATAAGCACCCACCATCCGGGAGCCAGTGGCCACCATAAGATGGGCTCAGGTAGGTGGATATCGCGAAGTTGTGCTAACGGATCGTTTTCCATGCGTTAGTTGCCGCGCGCTTGGGTGCGACGCTTACCATAAGCTCTGTGTAATACGCTCATGACATTATCAGATGTATTAAAAGGCAGTAGACCGGCAGAGAGTTTTTCGCTCATTTTGCGTAACCGTAATCCTCGCTCAGCATAAGCTAGCTGGAAACGTTCGCGTAATTTTTTATTGCTGGTGTCTAGCAGGGTCTGCCGCTGTCCATCGCTGACCGCATAGAGAGAGGGCGGCGGTAACTGCTGTTCTATATTATCAAATACTTGGCAAAAGTTGAGATTGCCATGCCTGGCTAGCTCAAACACATGACGCTCGCAGTCGTCATTAAGGTCATGAAAGTCGCTAACGATAAAAATGGTACTACCTGGCAGTACAAAGCGGCGAGCCTCCTCAAGGATCTCAGCCAAACTGTAGAGGTCGGGTTGGGGGCCTTCGGTTTGCTGAATATCCAATAGTTTTGCGCTGTATTCTTGAAGCCCATGTATAAACTGCAGTACAGCATGATGGCTGCGTCTAGCTTTGACATCCATCTGTTCTTGTTGGCCAAAGATCAAACCACCGGCACGATCATTCGCCGCTAGGCCAGCCCATGCGAGCGCGGCTGATATTTCGCAGGCCACAACTGATTTAAGTCGTTGACTGCCAAAAAACATAGAGCTCCGCAAGTCGCTGATGACCAGAATGGGCCGCTCTCGCTCTTCGCTGAACATCTTTGTGTGTGGCACCTCTGTGCGTGCCGTAACCCGCCAGTCGATACTGCGAACATCATCCCCTGGCTGGTAAATACGCACTTGATCAAAGTCCATGCCGCGCCCTCGAAATCGAGATTTATGACCACCAGCCAGCATTTGACGCGCTTGTATTTTGGGGAATCCAGTCAGTTCTCTCGCGCCATAACGCAACCTAATCATCTCAGATAAGCTGGCGGTGGCGGGATGCTCTTGGTCGTTATCGATCATACTCATAGGTTGGGTCTTATGCCGAGGGCACGGTCTCTAGTAACTTGTCGATAACCTGGTTGGCGTTAATGCCACCGGCTTCAGCTTCAAAGCTAAGAATTAGACGATGCCTAAGCACATCATGGGCCACCGCTCGTATATCGTCTGGCGTAACAAAGTCGCGTCCTTCCATCCAAGCAAGTGCTCGACTGCATTTATCTAGGGCAATCGTCGCTCTCGGACTGGCACCGTAATCTAGCCATTGACCTAGCTCACCGCTGTAAGCGGTTGAGTTGCGAGTGGCAAGAATCAATTGCACCAAGTACTCTTCTACAGCTTCAGACATGTGAATTTCATTAACCTGTTTGCGCGCATCAAAAAGGCTCTTTTGCGTTAGCGGCTCAACTTTGGTTGTCGGCTCATTGAGCGCTTCTTGGCGAGACAGAGCCAAGATTGCTCTTTCGGCTTCAGGTGCAGGGTAGTCCACTAGCACATGCATTAAGAAACGGTCCATTTGAGCTTCGGGCAGCGGGTAGGTACCTTCCTGTTCAATGGGATTTTGCGTCGCCATCACTAAAAACAATTCGGGCAGCGGGTATGTATTTTTACCCACCGATATTTGACGCTCTGCCATAGCTTCTAGAAGTGCCGATTGCACTTTAGCGGGCGCCCTGTTGATTTCATCTGCCAGCACTAGGTTATGGAATAGTGGGCCGGCTTGAAATTCAAAGGTACCTTTTTGAGGACGGTAGATATCACTCCCTGTAATGTCAGCGGGAAGTAGGTCAGGCGTAAACTGGACCCGATGAAAGTCTGCTTCCATGCCTTCGGATAGAGTCTTGATGGCTTTGGTTTTTGCCAAACCTGGGGCCCCTTCGACCAGTAAATGTCCGTCGGCGAGGAGCGCAATCATCAATCGTTCTACGAGATGCTCTTGGCCGACAATTTTACTTGTTAGCCATTCTTTGAGTCGGTTAATATCTTGTTGCACAACTTACCTCTACTGTGTGGGTCTGACGTTTCTAGGGGCGATGATTTTAATCGCTATACTGTCAACAAACAAATACTGATGCAGTGATTTATACACTGTTTACATTCTGGCAACAAAACTGCAATTTAATGGATGAAAAAGCAACAATATTGATACACACGAAGATTGCATTTTGTTACTTTAGAATAAGGTATTCAATAATGCCTATGCTAAAGACTTTTAAAAACCAAAAAGGTTGCATAAATTTCTCATGGATGTGAAACAAGATAATCGACGTACTCAGCTTATCGATTCTTTGACTAAACTCGCTCGCGGCAAATTAAGCAAGTCTCGTGGTGCGCTATTCCAAAACTTTATCACTAATGCGATACATTTTTACCCAGATCAAGATTATTTAAATAGGCCGCCTGAAGATATTTTTTGGAATATTTGGGGTTTGTATATTTTTGGTGAACTTTCCTTTGACCGCAGTATAGAGCGCTCTCTTAGCGCTCATCAGGCCAAGGTAAAAGTGTTTAATCCAAGCGTCGAGAGTGATAGCTGGTCAAGTCAATACACTACAATTTATATTAATCAAAAAGACATGCCCTTTTTGGTCGATTCATTGCGCATGACGTTAAATAGGCGAGAGCTAAATATTTATACGCTGCAGAGCAATTTAGCCTGGGTTGTGAGAGACACTAACGGGGTGATAAAGGATGTGCACCCAGCGTTTCTAGAAGGCGCAACTTATGAGGCATTCATTACCATTGAAGTAGATATGCTGACCGAGCGAGATCTGGAGGTTCTGCAGCGAGAGCTTCAACTGGTGTTGGACGATGTTGATGCAGTGGTAGATGACTTTGAACTGATGCGCTTGCGCACGGATAGATTAATCAAAGATCTCAAAGAAAATGCACCTAAGGTTGAGCAGTTAGAAGAGTCTATTGAGTTTTTAGAGTGGATCAACAATGGCTATTTTGTTTTTACCGGCTATGCAGAATTTGAGCTTAGCGTTGATGACGAAAAAGTGTATCTAAATGAAGTTCCAGATAGCGCCTGCGGCCTCTTGCGCAAGTATGGAGGTGACCTGCGTAAGGAATCTGTTGATCAGTTGAGTGAGGGTGTTAAATCACTCTACGAAGATAACCAGGTTCTCACGGTGACCAAGTCGTCCAAACGCTCACGAGTGCATCGTGATGTGTACTCTGATTATGTTGTTATTAAACGTTTCAGCGATCAAGGCGAGCCTATAGGCGAGGTAAGGTTGCTGGGACTCTATGCCTCCCAATTCTATTCGTACAGTCCAAGAAGAATTCCAATACTCAGGCAAAAAGTTAACTGGGTTTTGGGCCGCGCTGGGTTTAGCCCGACCAGTCATGATGGTAAAGCATTGCTGACGATCTTGGATTCGCATCCAAGAGAGGAACTTCTGCATATTAGTCGAGAGATTCTCGCAGATACGGCGATTGGCATTTGGCAAATTTATGAGCGTCGTGTGGTAAAGGTGTTTGTTCACCCAGACCCCTTTGATAAATTTGTAAATTGTCTTGTGTATTTACCTCGTGAGTCATACAGCACCGATGTAAGAGAAAAAATACAACGGCGAATTGGTGTGGCCTTAGATGCAATAGAAAGCGAGTTTACAACGGAATTTATGCCTGACTCAGTTTTAGTCAGAGTTTATTTAGTGTATAAAATTCAAAATAGACGCTATCTAGAGGTGGATGCCGAATCACTGCAGGGGTTAGTAGAGAAAACCATCCGTGACTGGAGTGAAGAGTTTCATGAGCAGGCGCTGAAACAATTTGGCCCGGCCGAGGGCGCTACTCTGTCACGCCGATTCCACCGAGCATTTTCTGGTGCTTACTGCGAGGTTTATGAGCCTGACCTCGCCTTAAAACATATAGCATTGTTTGACTCACTAGATAGTTTGGATGACGTAGCTATCGACTTTCAGCAGAACCAGATAGGAGCCGACAATCATCTTCGCTTAACACTTTTCCATAGAAGCGCGCCTCTAGAACTGTCAGACATGATTCCGATGCTGGAGAACCTAGGGTTTCGAGTTGTCATGGAGCGCCCTTATTCGATTCGGGCAGAGTCTGAAGATGTCATATGGATGCAAGACTTCGACTTAAGTTTCTCACTCGATGTCGGTGTTGATGTCTCTGCGGTGCAAAACAGCTTTAAAGACGCCTTGCTGCGCGTCTGGCGCGGTGATGCGGAAAATGATAGCTTTAACCGCTTAGTTATCGGTGCTCGACTTGACTGGCGTGCGGTGGCAATGCTTCGCCTTTATGCGCGCTATCTGAAGCAGTTGAGCGTGCCCTATAGCCAAGATTTTATCGCCGACACTCTGTCTAAGCATTTAGACATTACGCGAAATTTAGTTGCCTTGTTTAAAAGCTATTTTGATCCCCGCTATGCTTCTGAGGGTCATTTTGAAAGAGCCGAAGGCTTGGTGCTAAAGATACTTGGTGGGTTAGACCTCATCGCTAATATTAGCGAAGATAATATTATTCGTGGCTACCTTGAATTAGTTCAAGCGACTCTGCGAACCAACTTTTTCCAAACTGTCGAAGACGGTACGTTTAAGTCCTACATATCAGTCAAACTTGCCTCCCAGCAGATTAGCTTGGCACCCAAGCCACGTCCAGTTTATGAGATATTCGTCTACTCTCCGCGAGTTGAGGGCGTTCATCTACGTGGAGGTAAAGTCGCCAGGGGCGGGCTGCGTTGGTCAGATAGAATTGAAGACTATCGAACAGAAGTGCTTGGCCTAGTCAAAGCCCAGCAGGTTAAAAATGCGGTTATTGTACCCACAGGCGCCAAAGGGGGCTTTGTGGCTAAGCAGGCAAATCTTGCCGCTGGACGCGAAGCCTTTGTTCAGGAAGGTATCGCCAGCTATATGCTCTATGTGCAGGCCTTGTTAGATATTAGCGACAACCTGGTAGATGAAAAGTTGGAACCGCCCCTAGAGGTCGTGCGTCGGGATGGTGACGACCCTTATCTAGTCGTGGCCGCAGACAAAGGTACGGCGACCTTTTCTGATATTGCCAATGAAATCTCTGAAGTAAATAATTTCTGGCTTGGTGATGCTTTTGCGTCAGGTGGCGGCAATGGTTACGACCACAAAGGTATGGGCATTACTGCGCGTGGCGCTTGGGTTGCCGTGCAACGACATTTCCATGAGATAGGCATAGATATTCAATCCCAAGACTTTAGCGTCGTTGGTGTTGGTGACATGGGTGGAGATGTGTTTGGTAACGGTATGCTGCTGTCTAAACATATCCAACTGCTGGCAGCCTTTAACCATCTGCATATTTTTGTCGATCCGGCCCCTAATGCTCAGATAACATTTCCTGAGCGGCAGCGGCTATTTGATACCCCAAGATCTACCTGGGATGATTTTGATAAAACCCTAATGTCTCCAGGTAGCGCAGTGTACTCAAGAAGCGCCAAATCCCTAACACTTACGCCAGAGATTAAAATCCGCTTTGGCATCGACAAAGACAAGGTAACTCCTACAGAACTGATTAATTGTATTCTTAAAGCTGAGGTGGACTTGATCTGGAACGGTGGCATTGGCACCTATGTCAAGGCATCTTCAGAAAACAATACAGAGGTGGGCGATCGCGCCAACGACGGGTTAAGGGTCGATGGCCGTGAATTGCGCTGCCGAGTAATAGGTGAGGGTGGAAACCTCGGTATGACCCAGAGAGGAAGGGTAGAATTCTGCCTTCGCGGAGGCCTGTGCAACACCGACTTTATTGATAATGCGGCGGGAGTAGATTGCTCTGATCATGAGGTCAATATAAAAATATTACTCAATAAGCAGGTTTCCTCCGGACTCCTGGATATAGATCAAAGAAACACACTGCTGGCTTCCATGACAGATGATGTAGCTGGGTTGGTGTTAGACAACAATGTACGACAGACCAAAGCCATAAGTTTGGCGATGGCTAGAAGCAAACAGTATCATTCAGAATATCAACGCTATCTTGGCTGGCTTGAGGAAGGGGGTCAACTTGATCGAGATCTAGAATTTTTACCTAGTGATGATCAGCTTGTCGACAGAATTAACCGCCAACATCCCAGTTGGACTAGGCCAGAACTGTCAGTGTTGATTTGCTACTCTAAAGTGGTGCTTAAAGAGGCTCTGGCTGAATCCAATTTATTGGCCGACCCCTGGCTTGGGCAGTCAGTTATAGATTACTTCCCGGCGGCTATAGTCTCTGACTTTGGCGAGGCGGTAAAAACCCACCCTCTGGCCAATGAAATTGCCGCAAATCAAATCGTCAATGATCTGGTTAATCGGGTTGGCTTCAGCTTTTTCTTTAGGCAGATGGAGTCGACTGGCGCATCCGCAGAAGACGTTATCAAGGCATACACAATAGTCACTGAAGTGATGGGTATTAAAAGTCTGTGGCAACAGATCGAAGAGCATAACCCTCAATTGCCCTCGGCCAACGAACTAGAATTGCTACACATTTTGGTCAGGCTGACGCGACGGGCCACGCGGTGGTTTTTACGTAATCATCGATTAAATCTAAGCTGCGAGTCTCTTATTGCACAGTATTCACAGCCCACTGAGGCCTTATTGTCGGAGCTTTCGGTCCTCCAGAAGGAGCAGTGGAATGTTCTCTGGAGTGGCGAGCGGGATGAGCTCACAGATATAGGTGTAGAGCTTAAACTAGCAGAGCGGCTTGCCGCCACTGACAGTATGTTTATGAGCATGGGGGTGGTTCAGACCTCTCTAGCACTAGACATGCCAGTGCAGCAGGTTGCCGAAGTGTACTTTGGCCTTGGCGAATCCCTATCTTTAGATTGGTTTATGGCTCAAATAGTGGACTTGCAACCCGATAGCCGCTGGCAAGACTTGGCTCGTGAAACCTATGTTGACGATCTTGAGAGTCAGCGACGTAGGCTTACCGCTTGCCTGTGCAGGCTAGGTATGAGTGATTCCTCAGCAATGGAGACATGGCAAAATCAGCAACAAGAGCTCATTCATCGCTGGAAGTTAATGGTGAAAGACTTGCGTAAGGCATCCCAGTCTGACTTTGCCATGATATCAGTGGCTCTCAGAGAGCTCTTAGATCTAGTCCAGGCCTCTTTGGATACTTAGTTTGAACACAATGTAGCTCAAGCGGTGACAGCATATTTGTCGTCGCTTGAGCGTGTATATGTCTAGCTTTTTCTCTTCCAGTCAGTGGTTTAGGATTAGATTCCCTGCCTTCTGCTGGCAAGTACTAGCGTTATATCCCGACCACCCATCTTCTCTCCCTTCACGCCATCCGCGCAACCAGTGATAGGCCATTGTTGTATTTTCTTGGTAGGGGCAGACGGACAGTGAACGTCCTTGAATTGCAGTTTGGTACCCCTTTACATACGAACGATGCTCAGGGTCTCTCTTGTGTTTCTTCATAGACATCTCCTTCTCTACTTAGATCAAAGTCGATATAGGTATCATCTAGTGCCGCGTTGATAAATGGTTGAACCGCTGGGTTATAGATGAAGTCTTATTTTTAAACAAAATAGTGTAAAGACCTATATCATGTGCGCTTTCTTACACACTCAAGAATTTAGACTTGTAATTGCCACATTAGTTCAGATTTTTTTGGTCTATGTATGTCGGCATTTATATCTTAAAGTAATCAAAAGGATAATTAAGTGGCTCAGGTATCTTCGCAAACAGATTGGCTCGCGACCTGCCCTAAGGGGCTGGAGTTGCTGTTGGCCGAAGAATTACAGGCTATTGGTGCTGAAGGGGTAAAGGAAACAGTGGCCGCTGTGCATTTTCAGGGTTCGATGGAAGTTGCTTATAGAGCTTGTCTTTGGTCCCGCCTAGCTAATCGTATTTTGATGCCCTTACATAGTTTTATGCTCAACGAGGCAGATGATTTATATCAGGAGTGTAATGACATTTCTTGGGAGTCTCATTTTTCGGCAGCACAAAGTATTGCCATCGACTTTATCGGAACATCACGTCTGATTGATAACACTATGTATGGTTCTCAGCGGGTTAAAGATGCCATTGTCGATCGGATACGTCGTATTGAGGGGGAACGTCCAAATGTTGACACCAAAAACCCTGATATCCGTATTCAGGTCCGTCAGCATAAAGGCCGGGTGACGGTTTCTTTAGATATTTCCGGAGAAAGTTTACATCGCCGTGGTTATCGTACAGGCCAAGGTACTGCTCCCATTAAAGAAAATTTGGCTGTGGCGCTGCTACTTAGGGCGAACTGGCCGGCTATGGCCGCCGAAGGTGGGGCGCTGCTTGATCCGATGTGCGGCAGTGGCACATTGATTATTGAAGGCGCAATGATGGCGGCAGATATAGCGCCAGGCATGCTTCGTGAGCACTATGGCTTTGATCAGTGGATACAGCACGATGCGGAACTGTGGCAAAGCTTGATTGATGAAGCTCATCAGCGCAAAGCCACAGGACTTGAAAACCTAGAGCTCGACATTCGTGGTTATGATGCCAACCCGAGGGTGCTTGAATACACCACGCAAAATATTGAAAATGCCGGGTTAGATGGGCATATTCGTTTGGCGCACAAACCGATAGACCAGTTTGGTAAACCAACGGCAGAAAGGGGGTTGTTGTTAACTAACCCGCCTTACGGTGAGCGTTTGGGTGAGGTTGACGAGTTAATCCCCCTGTACCAAAAATTGGGCACAGTACTACAGAAGAATTTTCAAGGCTGGCGGGCCGCTATTTTTACCGGAAACGTGGATCTTGGGCGTGAAACTGACCTGTCACCGACGAAGCAGTACAGCCTATTCAACGGTACTATTCCCTGTAAGTTGCTAGTGTTTGAGGATATGACCTCAAAGTCTGCGCAAATTGCTGCGCGATTAAGTACCCCTGCGCCAGCACAGCAGTTAACCGAAGGCGCCAGAATGGTGCTCAATCGTTTGAAGAAGAATCAACGAAAACTCGATGGCTGGCGTAAAAAGTCGGGCATCAGCTGCTATCGTCTTTACGATGCTGATATTCCTGAGTACGCGGTAGCCGTGGACATCTATGACCAGTCAATTTACGTGCAGGAATATGCGCCACCAAATACGATCTCTGAAAAGGTGGCCCGTGAACGATTCGGTGAGATCAAACAGGCAGTCAAAGAGTTTTCAGCGAGCTTTAGGGGTAAAATTCACTATAAAGAACGACGCCGCCAAAAGGGCGACAGTCAATACGAACGTCTCAATGATGGGCCTAGTGATACCATTCATGTCAGTGAAGGCAATGCACTGTTTGAGGTAAATCTGTCTGACTACCTAGACACCGGATTATTTCTAGACCATCGCCCAGTGCGAGGTCTTATTGGCGAGATGGTTAAAGGGAAAAGCTTTCTCAACTTGTTTTGCTATACCGCAGCGGCCTCCGTGCAGGCGGCGATGGCGGGCGCTAGCCATTCGCTAAGCATCGACATGTCAAACACATACTTGGACTGGGCGCAGCGTAATTTCGACCTCAACAGTCTGCGTTCAAGCAAGCATCAACTGCTCCGGGCTGATTGCTTAAAATGGTTGGAAATTGAAGGCGAGCTTTACGATGTCATCTTCCTAGATCCGCCTACGTTCTCTAATTCAAAAAAGATGGATTCTGTGCTCGATATACAGCGCGACCACGGTGATTTGATTCGCTCCTCAATGGCTAAACTTGTGCCTGGCGGCACATTGATTTTCTCTAATAATTTCCGTAAATTCAAAATGGACGAGCTAACGGTACGCCAGTTTGACTGCCAGAATATTACGCCACAGACATTGGATGTGGACTTCGCGCGAAATCCTAGAATCCATAACGTGTGGAAGATAAAACGCCGCGACACGTTTGGTTAGGTTTGTGATATTCCACGTGCCGCAATCTAATGGGGATTCTTTCAGTGGATAAGCCAAAAACTCAAGCGCTGGGCGGCAATGGACCAGCTGATGACGCCACCTTTTTGGCCGAAATTGCCGCTTGGTGTAGCGAAAATAATAGCCAGTTTGATAACTATGGCCACGGCAGTTTCATTGAGAGTTTTGAAGCTAAGGTTGCTAATTTATTGGGTTTTGGAGCCGCTCGATTTATGCCCAGCGGTGTTCTTGCTCAGTTAGTTGCTCTGAAGATATGGTGTGACCAATCTAGCTGCAATCACTTTGGGATGCATCCCACATCTCATCTAGAGCTTCATGAAGAGCATGCCTATGCTCACTTGTACCAATTGCGAGCAACACTAGTTGGCCCGCAAGATTCGCCGCTTTTGGCAAAGCATATAAGAGGCCGAGATGAAAACTTGGCGGCACTGCTTGTGGAACTACCTATCAGAGAGTCTGGAGGCCAATTACCCGGCTGGGATGAACTCGAAGAACTCAAGACTGAGGCTAAAAATCAAGGTATGCGCTTGCATCTTGATGGAGCAAGACTATGGGAAGCAGGCCCTTTTTATGACAGAGACTACAAAGACATATGCCGCGGCTTTGATTCTGTGTACGTGTCTTTTTATAAGGGTATTGGGGCGTTGCCGGGGGCCATGTTGCTTGGCTCAGAAGATTTTATTGATCAGTCCAAGCTTTGGCAACGCAGGGCGGGTGGCACTATTCAGACCCTTGGGCCTCAGGTAGCCTCTGCAGCAATGCTCTTGGACAAGCGGCTCAATTGTATGCCTGACTACTGGCGTCGTGCCAAACAGCTGGCAGTGATGTTTCAGGATATTTTAAATGTACGCTGTGTCCCTAGTGTGCCTCAGGCTAATATGATGCATATTTACCTGCCATTCTCAGCGGATAGCGCTAATGCGGCCAGAGATCAGGTGATAGAAGAACAGGGGATTAAACTTTTTGGTCGAGCCATGGTAGCAGGTGTTAAAGAATCTTATTTTGAGTTATCGGTTGGAGACAAGTTGCTGGGCACTACCGATCAACAGGTCGCGGAGCTGTTTGAGCGCTTCATGAGTATTGGAAACCAAAAGGCACTGGCCCATGGCTAGTTTAGATTTGCAACATCCAGGAGTCTAAAGTGAACGCTGAAATCATTATCTATACTGGCCGTCAGTGCCATCTTTGCGATCAAGCCAAAGATATATTATCGCCCTTACTGGATCAAAAAAAACTTCATCTTAGAGAGATTGATGTCGATAGCGACGTGACTCTCCAAAAAAAGTACGGTCTGCGTATTCCTGTAATAGTTCTACCCAACGGGCAGGAAAAGGGCTGGCCTTTTACCGCCGCTCAAATTCTGCGCTTACTATAATAAGGTAGCTTAAGAAATAGATTGAGCAATGTAGCGATCTAAGGCGTTGGCAAATTCCATACGGTCTCGCTGGGTTAGGGGTGGTGGCCCTCCACCGACTTGAACGCCGCTGTTGCGCATTGAGTCCATGAAATCACGAATATTCAGCCGCGCCTTTATGTTCGCCTTGGTGTAGAGCTCGCCTCTTGGATTTAGCGCTTTGCCCCCTTTGTCAATGACCTCTGCTGCTAGTGGAATGTCGGCGGTAATGACGAGATCATTTGCCTGAACCAATTCAACGATGTGGTTATCGGCAACATCAAAGCCCTGACTTACCTGGATAGAACGTACGGTGGGAATTCTAGGTATAGACAAAGACTGATTGGCCACCAAAATGACTTCAATTCCTGTGCGTTGTGAGACGCGGTAAAGGATATCTTTAATAACAGTTGGGCAGGCGTCCGCATCTACATAGATTTTCACAATAGCAATTTTCCCTAGATTCAAAAGATCAATTGTAACCTAACTTAAACCTACAGACAGGCTTGTAAAGCAGGGCATACAAGGTAAAATGAGGGCTTGAAAATTTAATGCATGTGGCCCTTGGTATGGGTCACCACTGATAGGAAAGTACAATGCCCGCTATTACCCTGCCTGATGGTTCCAAACGCATTTTTGAAAACCCCATTTCGGTCGCTGACGTGGCCGCTGACATTGGCGCCGGACTGGCTAAGGCCACTCTTGCTGGTGTGGTCAACGGTGAGGTGGTAGATGCCTCTTGCGTTATAACTGAAGACGCTACGCTGTCGATTGTTACAGACCGCTCTGATGAGGCGCTGGATATTATCCGTCACTCTTCTGCTCATTTACTGGCTATGGCTGTTAAACAGTTATTCCCTTCCGCTCAGGTGACTATCGGCCCGGTGATTGACGATGGTTTTTACTATGACTTTGCCTTTGAGAGGGCATTTACGCCAGAAGATCTGGAGGTTATTGAAGCACGCATGGCGGAGCTGGTTGCGGCGGACCACAGTATTGCGCGCGAAGAATGGGACCGCGATGAAGCGGTTGCGTTTTTTAAGGGCATTGGCGAGGAATATAAGGCGGAGATCATTGCTAGCATTCCAGCTGGAGAGCCTATCGGGCTTTATCGTCAGGGCGATTTTATCGATCTATGCCGTGGTCCTCATGTACCATCGACGGCTAAGTTACCTGCCTTTAAATTGACTAAAGTTGCCGGAGCTTACTGGCGTGGCGATAGCAACAACGAAATGTTACAGCGTATTTACGGCACGGCTTGGGCTAATAAGAAAGAGCTAAAAGCCTATATTAACCGCCTTGCCGAAGCGGAAAAGCGTGACCATCGTAAAATCAACAAAAAGCTCGATCTATACCACATGCAAGAAGAGGCGCCAGGGTCAATCTTTTGGCATCAAAAGGGTTGGAGTATTTATAAAACCATTGAAGCGTTTATGCGTGACAAACAGATTGAGCAAGGCTACCAGGAAATTAAAACGCCACAGGTAGTAGACTTTAGTTTGTGGGAAAAGTCTGGTCATGCGGACAAGTTTGGCGATGATATGTTTACCGTCACGACTGAAGATCGCAACTATGCGATTAAACCTATGAACTGTCCCTGCCATGTACAAGTTTTTAATCAGGGCTTGAAAAGCTATAGAGATCTGCCTCTGAGGTTGGCTGAATTTGGGTCTTGCCATAGAAATGAACCCTCGGGGTCTTTGCACGGTATCATGCGTGTGCGTTCTTTTACTCAAGATGACGGGCATATCTTTTGTACGGAAGATCAGATTCAGTCAGAAGTGGCGGAATTTATTGATTTTCTGCATGAGGTTTATGCTGAATTTGGTTTTGATGAGATCATCTATCGCCTGTCGACGCGTCCTGAACAGCGTGTAGGTTCAGATAAAGATTGGGATCGAGCCGAAGAAGCCTTGGCTGAGGCTTTAGATGCAAAAAAACTACCTTGGCAAGAGTTGCCAGGAGAGGGCGCCTTTTATGGCCCTAAAATTGAATTTTCTTTAAAAGATTGCATCGGACGAGTGTGGCAATTAGGCACAGTTCAGGTTGATTTCTCAATGCCTGGTCGTCTGGATGCGCAATATGTTGCTGAAGATGGAAGTCGTCAAGTTCCAGTGATGTTGCACCGGGCAATATTGGGCTCATTTGAGCGTTTTATCGGCATTTTGATCGAACATTACGAAGGTGCTTTTCCGTTTTGGTTATCACCCGAACAGGCCGTTGTGATCAATATTACCGACTCACAGGCCGAATATGCGCAAGAAGTGACCAAATTGTTGCAAAATAATGGATTTAGAGTCAATTGTGACTTGAGAAACGAGAAGATCGGCTTTAAAATTCGCGGTCATTCGATTCAGCGAGTTCCTTACATTCTCGTTGTCGGTGATAAAGAGAAAGAGTCGCGCACGGTGGCGGTCCGAACTCGGGATGGAGAAGACCTTGGTAGCATCACTTTAGACCAAGTTAATAGTCTATTTACCGAAGCTCTAGGACATCGCGGGCGTATTTTTGTAGAAACGGAGTAAAGCTTATTAAAAAAGACAGCAAGCGGGCACGTCTTAATGACGATATTACCTCACCCGACGTTCGGTTGGTGGCCTCAGATGGTAGTCAGGTTGGTGTAGTGACTCTTCAAGAGGCACTAGATGCAGCGCAGAAAGAGACCTTAGATTTGGTGGAAATTTCTCCAGATGCTGAGCCTCCCGTGTGCAAGATTATGGACTACGGCAAGCATGTCTTTGATATAAAGAAAAAAGTTGCTCTGCAAAAGAAAAAGCAAAAGCAGACTCAAGTAAAGGAAATGAAGTTTCGACCTGGAACTGATCAAGGTGATTACGACATTAAGTTACGTAACTTGGTTCGGTTTTTGGAAAATGGTGATAAAGCTAAAGTTACTCTGCGTTTTCGTGGACGTGAAATGGCTCACCAAGAGCTTGGTATGGCAATGATGAAACGTGTCGAAGCGGATCTCGTCGAGCTCGCCCAAGTGGAGCAATACCCTAAGATGGAAGGTCGTCAAATGATCATGGTATTGGCCCCACGCAGCAAGAAGAAGTAATTAACGCGACCCGCGTTCAGCCACATGTTTTGGCAGGCTGTCCGGGCGTATCTTCTTGTCAATTAACCTCACTATTATCGGAGAAATGAAATGCCAAAAGGTAAGACCCACAGTGGAGCTGCAAAACGCTTCAAAAAAACGGCTTCGGGCTATAAGCATAAACACCAGCACAAAAGCCATATTCTCACCAAAATGACTACAAAACGTAAGCGTCAATTGCGTGGCACGAGCATTCTAAATGCTTCTGATAAGCCTCGCGTAGATCGCATGTTGCGGAATGTTTAAGTCACTTAACTAATTTTGGTAGGAGAATATTATGGCTAGAGTAAAGCGTGGTGTTGAGGCTAATCGCCGACACAAGAAAATTTTAAAGCAAGCAAAAGGTTACTACGGAGCTCGTAGTCGCGTTTATCGCGTTGCCGTTCAGGCAGTAACCAAAGCTGGGCAATATGCCTATCGCGACCGTCGTGTTAAGAAACGTACCTTCCGCAGATTGTGGATTGCACGAATTAATGCCCAGTCTCGTGTGGAAGGTTTGTCATACAGCCGCTTCATTAATGGCCTAAGCAAGGCAGGTATCGAGCTAGATCGCCGTGTACTTGCTGATTTGGCTGTACATGATAAAGCAGCGTTTGGTGCGGTTGTTAATCAAGCCAAGGCCGCCCTGGCGTAGTATGAGCCTTAGTTAGGCGCTTAAACTGACTGCTTTTTTGCAGGTCAAAATAAAGCGAATCAGATAGGGAATGGGCATTAGCCCTTTCCCTATTTTTTTATCCAGAATATGATACCCACTACTGATAAATAAAGTGAGCCCCAATGGTTGAATTAGAACTGATTGCCAAGGAAGCCCAAGCTGCCATTATCGCCGCTGCTGATTTGACCGTTTTGGAAAATCTGCGCGTTGAGTACCTCGGGAAAAAAGGTAAGTTAACAGGGCTTCTTAAAGGATTGGGAGGTTTGTCTGCGGAAGATAGACCTGCAGCGGGCGCAAAGATCAACGAAGTTAAGCAAAGTCTTCAGGGGCAGATTAACGATCAAAAGCAAAAGTTCGAAAGCGTTGCCCTAGATGCTAGGTTAGCCAGTGAAACCATTGATGTTACATTGCCTGGCCGTGGAGAGGACGTCGGTGGGTTGCATCCGGTAACTCGCACTATGGAACGTATCGAAGCCTTTTTTAGCCGCGTTGGCTATGACGTGGAGACAGGTCCTGAGATTGAAGATGACTACCACAACTTTGAGGCGCTCAACATTCCCTCGCACCATCCTGCTCGGGCAATGCATGATACGTTTTATATTAACCCGACCACCGTATTGCGTACCCATACATCACCCGTCCAGGTTCACACTATGGAGCGGCAGGCCCCACCTATTAGGATTATCTGTCCGGGGCGAGTGTATCGCTGCGATTCAGATTTGACGCACACGCCGATGTTCCACCAGGTTGAAGGCCTGGTTGTTGATAAAAACATTAGTTTTGCTGATCTAAAAGGGGTAATAGACCAATTTTTAAAGGCTTTTTTCGAGGCCGATCTGCCCGTGCGTTTTAGACCCTCGTACTTTCCTTTTACAGAACCCTCTGCAGAGGTGGACATACAGTGTAACAATTGTAAGGGTGACGGCTGCAGGGTTTGCAGCCAGACTGGATGGTTAGAAGTTATGGGCTGCGGAATGGTGCACCCTAACGTGTTAGAGCACTGTTATCCTGACAGTGACACAGATGAATTGACCGGCTTTGCCTTTGGCATGGGTGTCGAACGGTTAGCCATGTTGCGCTACGGCGTTAATGATTTGCGGTTGTTTTTTGAAAACGATCTCCGCTTTCTCAAACAATTTTAAGCTGGGATAACGTATGAAATTTAGTGAATCTTGGTTACGAAAGTCGGTAAATCCATCGGTCTCCACCGAAGACATGGTTGCTCAACTGACTATGGCAGGCCTGGAGGTTGAGAGTGTCGAATCTGCAGCGCCAAGTATTTCTGGTGTGGTGGTCGGCGAAATTATTAGCGTTGAGCAACATCCAGATGCAGATAAACTAAAAGTCTGTAAGGTGGTGGGAGGTGAAGCCCAAGCAAAGGTAGTCTGTGGTGCGCCCAACGCACGAGTCGGCATTAAAGTTCCCTTTGCAGTTGTTGGCGCGAAATTGCCTGGTGATTTCAAAATCAAAAAGGCCAAACTACGTGGTGTTGAGTCTTTTGGCATGCTTTGCTCGCAAACCGAGTTGCAGTTAGGCGATGACGATAGTGGTCTCTGGGAGCTTCCTATAGATGCACCCGTCGGTGCTGACCTAAATGAATATTTAGATCTCAACGACAATGTTATTGAGGTTGACCTTACGCCAAATCGTGGTGATTGCCTTAGTATTCGTGGTTTGGCCCGTGAAGTGGGCGTACTTAATCAAGAGACAGTCATACAGCAAGCCTGTGCCCCTGTGGCTGCGACTATAGCCGACAAGGTCAGCGTGACCCTTGAGACCCCCGATGCTTGTGCGCGCTATGTAGGCAGGGTTATTCGCGGTCTTGATCTTGGTCAGCCGACACCCCAGTGGATGCAAGAAACATTACGTCGCAGTGGAGTGCGTAGTCTGGGCCCCGCCGTGGATGTAACTAACTACGTCTTGCTTGAATTAGGTCAGCCAATGCATGCCTTCGATCTATCTAAGATTGACGGCGATATTGTGGTTCGTATGGGCCGTGATGAAACACTAAAGCTACTCGATAGTTCAGAGGTTGCTGTAGATAAAACAACGCTTGTGATTGCTGACCAAAGCAAAGTGTTAGCAATGGCCGGAATAATGGGTGGCGATGAGTCATCTGTTGGAAATGGCACATCCGATATCTTATTTGAAAGTGCCTGGTTTAATCCTTTGGCAATAGCAGGTAAGGCGCGCAATTATGGCAAGCACACCGATTCATCTCATCGCTTTGAGCGAGGGGTGGATTCTGAACTTCAAGTTAGTGCTATTGAGCGCGCTACGGCTCTAATGCTCGATATTTGTGGCGGTAACCCTGGGCCAGTGTCAGTTACAGAGTCTGCGAAGCATTTACCTACTCTAGCCACCATTAGGCTGCGTGATGAGCGCTTGGCGCAGCAACTTGGTGTCTCTATTGCTCCAGCGGATGTAGATGATATGTTAACGCGCTTAGGGCTGATACTGGTTGAGCGAAATGATGAAAGCTCCGTTTGGGTTGCGCCCAGCTGGCGCTTTGATTTAGCGATTGAGCAGGACTTGGTAGAGGAAGTGGCTCGCATTTATGGCTACAACAACTTGCCAACGTCGACGCCTATGATGGCCTTAGAGTTAGAGCCTAATGCTGAGAGTGTGCAGGGCATCAGTTTATTTCGAGCCCAGCTCGTTGGTCGCGGTTACCAAGAGGTGATTACCTATAGTTTTGTTGATCCAGAGTTACAAAAAATGATTGAACCAAATCTGGTTGCAGTGCCCCTGGTTAATCCAATTTCAGCAGATATGGGAGTTATGCGTACTAGCTTATGGCCTGGCTTACTTAACACTGCTGTTTATAATCTTAATCGACAGCAGTCGCGGGTTCGAATATTTGAGGTTGGCCAGTGCTTTGTGCCTGGGCAAGAGGGTGCTTCAAGTTTGACGCAAAATACTATGCTGGGTGGATTGCTCTGTGGTTCACGATCTCCTATTGGGTGGACCGCGGGCAAAGATAAAGTCGATTTTTATGATATCAAGGGTGATATAGAGGGGTTAACGGGGCTAACGGGGTTACAGCACACCTTCTCTTTTAATGCGGCGTTACATCCGGCGTTACATCCTGGTCAGTGTGCCCAGCTTACTCGAAATGGTGAGGCTATCGGTTGGGTTGGACAATTACATCCGCGAATTAAGAGCAGTCTTGGCATTGATCCTGACGTATATCTGTTTCAGATTGATGCTGACAGGATCAGCGAAGTTAGGATCCCGATACACGAAGAAGTAAGCAAGTTCCCCGAAGTGAAGCGTGATTTAGCCTTCTTTGTCGAAGCGTCAATAGGGGCACAAACCTTAATCGATCATGCCAAGAATGTGGCGGGCGATCTACTAGTGGGTTTAAAGTTATTTGATGTTTATCAGAGCAAAGATGTTGAAAACAAAGGAAAAAGTATCGCTTTAGGCTTGACGTTTCAGCATAGTTCGCGCACTCTTACGGACGAAGAGATCAGCCAAGCGATTGACCGAGTGGTGTCTGAGCTTGCCGCAGAGTGTAAGGCTGAACTCAGAGCATGAATGTATTTAAGTCTACGAGATGGGACAGGTGTTACTAGATGGGTGCGTTAACGAAAGCCGATTTGGCAGAAATGTTGTTCGATGATTTGGGCCTCAATAAGCGGGAAGCCAAAGAAGTCGTTGAAATGTTTTACGGTGAAATCTGCAGAGCCCTTGAAAACAATGATCAGGTCAAAATTTCTGGATTTGGAAACTTTGAGCTGCGTGACAAAAGTAGTCGTCCTGGAAGAAACCCCAAGACCGGTGAAGAAATACCTATTTCTGCGCGACGTGTCGTAACATTCAAACCTGGGCAAAAGCTCAAGGCTCGAGTTGAGGCATATGCTGGAACCAAGTAACAATAACCAACTCCCTGCCATTCCTGGCAAACGCTACTTTGCCATTGGTGAAGTCAGTGAGCTCTGTGGCGTCAAGCCTCATGTGTTGCGTTATTGGGAGCAAGAATTCCCGGGTTTGAGCCCGGTTAAACGACGAGGTAATCGTCGTTACTATCAGCGTCAAGATGTCGTGTTGATTCGTCAGATTCGCTCTTTACTGCACGAGCAGGGGTTTACTATCGGTGGGGCACGTCAAAAGCTTGATGACACACCCGGTAAGAAAGAACTTACGCCCTACAAACAGCTTCTCGATCAGACAATTTCTGAATTAGAAGATGTTCTGAAAGCCTTATAATAAATTTCAAAATTTGATGTCAAAGAAATGCTTTTTGGTTGCAAAAAGAGCCTTTCGCTGTATCATTGCGACACTTAAATCGGGGCGTAGCGCAGCCTGGTAGCGCACTACACTGGGGGTGTAGTGGTCGCAGGTTCAAATCCTGCCGTCCCGACCAACTACATGGCTTGTGTTGATAGTACTTACTAACTGTACAAAAATGGTACAAAAAGTGGTACAAAAATCAGATGTGTATAATTCTCTTGTAAAATCCCAGTTTTAGTACTTGAAATCCCTCGCATGTAAGTGCGGAGGATTTTTTTTGGTCGAATAATAAGTTAAAAGCTGTAACGCTATAGTTAGTCATGTCTGGGTATCAATTCCAATCT
>CAWKZU010000004.1:0-134518 GCA_963854585.1 Gammaproteobacteria bacterium
CCGCATTACACCGTGATCAAAACTCACGATGGTTCTGATTTACGTATTCATCACATTGACGAGGGCCCAGCAGATGGTCCAATCTTATTGGCTATGCATGGCCAGCCCGTGTGGAGTTATTTGTACTTCAGGATGATCCCCCACTTAGTTAAGGCTGGGATTCGTGTGATTGCCCCAGATCTACCTGGGTATGGTAAATCTGATAAGCCCGCGGCAAGAGAAGACTACAGCTATCAGCGCCAAGTAGACTGGATGAACCAGTGGCTAGTGAAAAATGATTTTTCAAATCTAACTTTTTTCGGACAAGATTGGGGAGGTTTAATTGGCCTACGTATGGTGGCTGATAATGGTGATCGATTTGATCGAGTCGCTATGGGGAATACTGGATTACCCTATAGCCCAGATGTTCCTCAAGAGATTGTTGATGAAATTTTAGCGTTCAGAGCGGGGCCAGAGAAAATCACTATGGCATCAATGAGTAAGGAGGTCAGCAAAATGAACGGTTTTGGCGGGGCTGACCCCTATTTAGGGATCCGAAAATTTGCTTATTGGCAAAAATACACTTGGGATGCCATCAACCCTCCTGCAGGTATCATTGCTTCATCAATGATGGAGAGACGCCATAAAGTTATCATCGCCCTAGAATTAGCAATGGCTAACCTTGGGTTATCAAAGATATCACCATTTGGTTCGAGTATTAGTAAAGCGTTCGAGGCACCCTTCCCGAGTGCCGCATTCAAGATGGCAGTGCGAGCGATGCCTAGTCAGGTACCGAGTATTCCTGATCAGTCGCTTGATGCACAGAAGAAAGCATGGGATTTCTTTTCTGAATTTCAAAAACCATTTTTATGTGTCGGTGCCGGCGACGACCCAGTCACGAATGGATTTGAAAAGCAATTTCTAGACAAGGTGCCGGGAACAAAAGATCAGCCCCATCAAATGATTGGCGGTGGCCACTTTTTTCAATGGACCAAAGCTGAGAAGCTTTCGCAGGTGCTGTCTGATTTTATTCACATTAGCCGCGAATGAGGGGGTAAGCTAACACTGTTCTGTCTGGGGGTGAATCATGCAAACTGGGTTGCGTATTTTTGCGTATCTATTGATATTGACAACACCACTTCAATTATTCTTGGTAATCTGGGGCGGCTTTATTGTCCTTACAACTGATTACGGGGTGTTGTCGCTGACGCAAAAAGTATTTATTGCCGACTACTTGCCTATTTTTACGGTGTTCATCGATTGGCTATATGTGTGGATTTGGCCGCCCTACCTTGATTTTATTTTTGGTCTTCCGCTAATTTTTGCTCAAGCGTTTAAGGCGCTGATTAGCACCTGGCTGGGATTTTGGATCTTAAGGAAAATAGGTTGAAAGTGCCGTATAAAAAGAACACCATCCATGTCGTTGCCTCAAAATAACAAAAGAGACGGAAAGCATGATTAAGCAGAGTATCTCATTTTTAGTCGCGGTGACCATCGCCACTGTTTTATTAATTACACAAACAACCGTCACCAATATAGCGTGGTTATTCAGCATGGACATGCCGGTTGATGCCTCGGTTGTTATCTCGATGATAGCGGGAGATCTGATTGGCATGAATGTTAATGGCGCGTTCCCCGTGGGCGGACTCGTTTTGGTTGGAATGCTCATAGCCTTTATTGTCACGCGAATTGCTCTTATTTGGGTGAACATAGATAAAAGGTATCTTTATGCCTTGGCTGGGGGAATGGCGATGTTTGCTATTGTAGGGTTGATGCCTTTGGCCTTTTACAACCTTGAGCTTATTGCAGGCGCCAGAACCTTTACTGGCAAAGGCTATTTGATTTTTACAGGCGTGATTGCCGGTTACTATTTTGGCACTCGTCAAACGGAGGAGACTACCAATGAAAACGCTTAAGTTGCTAACACTATTGGGTGGACTACTGTTCCTAAGTCCGCTGTCTAGCGCCGATGTTCAGTATAAGACTGAGACCATGGTCGAGGGCTTAGACCATCCGTGGAGCATGGCCTTTATTTCTAGCAGACACATGTTGGTCACAGAACTACCCGGGCAGCTAAGACTGGTTACCGATGGGGAGCTGAGTGAAACACCCATAGAGGGCGTGCCCGAGGTTTTGTTTGCTGGCCAAGGAGGGTTGTCTGAAGTGCTTGTACACCCAAATTTTGAAGAGAATGGCTTTATTTATCTGTCCTTTTCAGCACCTGATGCTGATGAGCCTAAGCTAAATCGCTTAAATGTTGTTCGAGCACGATTAGAGGGTGAGGCGCTTGTTGGGCATAAAACGATTTTCCAGTCGAATCCACCGCGCAAGGCCGCGGCTCATTACGGTGCTCGACTAGCGTTTATGGCTGACGGAAGCTTACTGATCACATCTGGTGATGGCTTTAACTACCGAGAAAATGCCCAGCACCTAGATAACCACTTCGGCAAAATCCTGCGGGTTAATGATGACGGCAGCATACCAACGGACAATCCCTTTGTTAACTCCCCGGGAGCGCTGCCTGAAATTTGGTCCTATGGGCATCGCAATTTACAGGGGTTGGTTATTAAAGATGACGGGACTGTTCTTGAGCATGAGCATGGCCCGAAGGGTGGTGATGAACTTAACATCATAGAGCCGGGCAACAACTATGGCTGGCCGGCCATCACTTATGGGATTGATTACAGTGGCGCAACCATTTCACCGTTTACTGAGCAACCGGGTATGGAGCAACCGATAAAATATTGGGTGCCGTCAATAGCCCCTTCAAGCATGGCGCTCTATCAGGGAGATATGTTTCCAAGCTGGAAGGGTAATTTATTTATATCAGCTCTGGTACCCGGCGATCTAAGGCGGCTTGAGCTTAGCGGTGAAAAAGTCGTTGGCGAAGAAACCTTATTTTCTGAGCTGGGCAGGATACGAAATGTCATCACCGCTCCAGACGGAAGCTTGCTTCTCGCCACTGATGGCGCAGAAGGGAAAATAATCAGGGTGTTTGCAGACAACCAGATTGACTGATTGGCGGCAGACCCAAGACTATCCTAACCGTCATTGGCTGCGTAAAGACGACAGACCAGCTTGTAATTGTTGCAAATGCTCGTGGAGTTTAGGGCCTTTCTTTTGCGCAATCCCAATCGCGAGAACATCAATCACGGCAAGATGAGCAATTCGGGACGATAAAGGGGTGTAAATTTGAATATCTTCTTTAGCGTCTACCTCAATAGGGATTGATGCGCGAAGAGCAACCGGAGAACCGCTAGGGGCTAAGCCAATGACCAGCCCGCCTGCTTGCTTAACGAGATCCATAGAATCGAGCAGCGCCTGAGAACGCCCCGACTGAGAAATAGCAATGACCACATCGCCAGCATTTAGAGAGGTTGCAGACATATTTTGAAGGTGGGGATCAGAGTACGCTGCAGAGGTTATTTGAAGTCTAAAGAATTTGTGCTGCGCGTCAAAGGCCACCGCGGCCGAGGCGCCAAAACCATAGAACTCAACGCGGCCGGCAGCGCAAATTGCAGCCACAGCGGCCTCGAGATTTGGTAGGACCAGACTGTCGCGAACCTTAAGTAGCGCATCAACGGTTGAGTCGAAAACCTTGTAGGTATACTCCCTTGTTGAGTCAGTATCCGTCACAGCGATCTGCCCATAGCTTGGGCTGGATGCCAGCTGCTGAGCTAGCGCCATTTTAAAGTCCTGAAAACCACGACAGCCGACAGCGCGACAAAACCGGACCACGGTAGGCTCGCTCACTCCAGCTTGTTTGGCTAAATCTACGATGCGCATCCTGATTACATTCAGCGGTGATTTGAGAACAAAGTCGGCTACTTTGCGCTCCGATTTTCGAAGCGCTGGTAAGGTGTCACTGATCGTTTGGGTCAATTGAGCAGGTTTCATGGGCCGTCCAAAGTAAGTTATGTAAAAAATTTACAAGAAAACGGCCTATATTGCTAGTTTTGTAGTAAAAAAAGAGTCATTTGGGGGTTATTGTGACTATTTTAGCGAGTGATTGAGCGTTAGGGTCTTGGATCTCGGTTAAAAAGAAAAAGAAATTCAGTTGATCCCGATTTTTGCCTATTAAATTGCTAGACTGCACACCTATGGACGTTACCTCAATATTACATAATCTCAACGCACCTCAAGAGCAGGCAGTTACCAGCGATAAACAGCACCTTTTAGTGTTAGCGGGTGCTGGCAGCGGTAAAACACGGGTTCTGGTGCATCGTATCGCCTGGAAAATCCAGGTAGATAATGTGTCCCCTTACGGAATCCTTGCGGTCACCTTCACTAATAAGGCGGCTCGCGAAATGCGAGAGAGGATTGATGATTTACTGGGCATGTCATTGAGAGGCATGTGGGTCGGAACATTTCATGGCTTGGCGCATCGGCTATTAAAGGCGCACTGGCGCGATGCCAAATTGCCAGAAAATTTTCAAATTCTAGATTCTGATGATCAACTGCGCTTAGTTAAGCGTGTTATGCGTAGCATGGATTTGGACGAGCAAAGATGGCCCCCAAAGCAGGCTCAATGGTGGATAAACGGCCAAAAAGATGAGGGCTTGCGGTCTGTCCACATTCAAGAAGGTGGAGATCCTTATTTGGCCACCATGTTACGGATCTACCGAGGTTATGAAGAAACCTGCGAACGTGTAGGCGTGATTGATTTTGCCGAACTGCTGCTTCGCGCGCTAGAGCTGTGGAAGCATAACCCGGCTGTACTAGAGCACTATCAACAGCGGTTTAAGCATATTTTAGTGGATGAGTTTCAAGATACTAACGCGGTTCAATATGCCTGGTTGAGATTACTTGCCGGGAAAGTGAGTGCCGTGACTGCGGTAGGCGATGACGACCAATCAATTTATGGCTGGCGCGGAGCGAAGGTAGAAAACATTCTTAGTTATGAGCGCGATTTTCCTGCTACTGAAACAGTAAAGCTAGAGCAAAACTATCGCTCGACCTCAAATATTCTGCAGGCGGCTAATGCAGTAATCGCAAAGAACTCGGGCCGTCTTGGGAAAAATCTTTGGACTGATGCGGGAGAAGGAGAAGCCATAGCGCTCTATTCGGCGTTTAATGAACATGACGAAGCCCGTTATATTGCAGATCGATTACATAGCTGGAGCACGGATGGGAATCGGCGTGAAGACGCGGCCATTCTTTATCGCTCTAACGCGCAATCAAGGGTGCTAGAGGCCGCGTTATTACAGGCTGAAATCCCCTACCGCATTTATGGTGGGCAGCGCTTTTATGAGCGGATGGAAATTAAAAACGCTCTGTCCTATCTGCGCCTCATGTTGAACTGCCATGACGATGTAGCCTTTGAACGAGTGGTTAATGTACCGCCGCGTGGCATTGGTGACCGCACCTTAGAGATACTGCGAGAATTAGCCCGAGACAATAAAACCTCTCTGTGGACAGCCTCAATTTTGGTAGTCAGTGAGAAGCGCATGGCGGCGCGAGCAACGAACGCTGTTGCTGCTTTTGTCGAGCTAGTCAATGAGATGAGTGGCCAGTTTGATGAGCTACCATTAGCTGAACAGGCAGAAAACGCGATACAACATAGCGGGCTGATAGAAATGCATCGGAGAGAAAAAGGTGAACGAGGTCAGGCTCGCGTTGAGAATCTCGAGGAATTGGTTGGTGCCTGCCGAAACTTTGAAGCGGAAGATAGAGACTTGCCGGTACTGCCACAATTCCTAGATCAGGTCGCGTTAGATTCTGGCGATCGCCAAGCGGACGAAGACCAAGACGCAGTGCAGTTAATGACTTTACACAGTGCCAAGGGCTTGGAGTTTCCGTTGGTGTTTATTGCAGGAATGGAAGAGAATCTATTTCCCCATAAGATGTCGCTGGATGAACCTGGGCGGCTAGAGGAAGAGCGGCGTCTGGCTTATGTGGGGATCACTAGAGCGAAGCAAAAACTCTATATAACTTTTGCAGAGAGTCGATCTATTTATGGAAGCGAATCATTTAATTCAATTTCTAGGTTTGTGCGGGACATACCAAAAGAGGTAATAGAAGAGGTTCGACTGCAAAATACCATAGCGCGGCCGACAAGCTATGCTGCGGGAGCTATGCGCAGCGATCAGGGCGAAGAAACCGGCTTTCAGTTGGGTCAGTCGGTCAATCACAATGTTTATGGCGAAGGTGTGATTTTGAATTTCGAAGGTAATGGCCCAAGAGCAAGAGTACATGTAAGCTTTGAGATGGCTGGAACAAAAATTTTAATTCTAGCGTCTGCCAATTTGGCCGCTATATAAAAAGACCAGAAAGCATCACAAAAGAGGAAAAAAAATGCGGATTATAGTAACGGTACTGTTAGCTTTGTCTTTGGTTAGCTGCAGCGGGGGCGATGATAAGACGGCCGCCTCTGGCGTAGCGGAGGAAACGCAATACTTTAAATGGAAGCTGGTCACCACATGGCCCAAAAATTATCCCGGATTAGGGACGGCCCCTGAAAATTTTGCTAAAAAAGTCGATGCAATGAGCAACGGCAGGCTGCAAATTAAGGTGTTTGGTGCCGGCCAATTAGTTCCGGCATTTGAAGTGTTCGACGCGGTGTCTCAAGGCACTGCCGAGATGGGACACGGGGCTTCCTATTACTGGACGGGAAAGTCGAAGGCCGCTGCATTTTTCACCTCGGTCCCCTTTGGGCTAAATGCTCAAGAGATGAATGGATGGCTGCATTATGGAGGTGGGTTAGAGTTGTGGCGAGAGCTCTACAGAGATTTTAACTTAGTTCCGTTTGCCGCCGGCAATACAGGTGTGCAAATGGCTGGATGGTTCAATCGAGAAATAAATTCCATGGATGATATAAAGGGATTAAAAATGCGGATCCCGGGCATGGGCGGAGATGTTATTACGCGCGCAGGGGGTGTGTCGGTGACCATCGCCGGAGGTGAGCTTTATACCGCCATGCAGACCGGGGTCATTGATGCTCTTGAATGGGTGAGCCCCTACAACGACATCGCACTTGGTTTTCATCAGGTGGCCAAATATTACTATTACCCTGGTTGGCATGAACCGGGTCCGACCTTGGAATTAATTGTTAACAAAGACGCTTTAGCGACTTTGCCGGCTGATTTGCAGGCAATTGTCGAAACAGCGGCTAGGGCCGTTAATCAAGATATGCTCGATGAATACACCGCGCGAAATAACGAGGCATTAATTAGTTTAGTGGAAACTCATGGAGTGCAGTTGAGAAAACTTCCCGATGAAGTGATTACTGAGCTGCGTAGTATCTCTGCAGAGATGCTTGAGGAGTTGGCTGATGATTCAGATATTTCTCGACGTATTGCCGAGTCAGTTAAAGCTTTTCAGCGTCAGGCAACGGCCTACCACACTATTTCTGAAGAAGCCTATTACCAAGCCCGTAAGGAGTAGCGACGGCAAACTAACGCGGCTTTGGGGGTGCGGGTCGCTATTTAATTCCTCCAAAAGGTGGGTGTAAATAATACTAGTAGCGTAAATATTTCCAGCCGCCCTAAGAGCATGCCCCAGCTCAGCACCACCTTGGCAAAACTGCTAATGTCTGCGTAGTTAGTTGCAACGCCTCCCAATCCGGGACCAAGGTTATTTAGTGCAGCTGCAGTGGCTGACCAGGCAGTTACATAGTCCAACCCTGACGCTAACAGTAGTAGTACCATTAGATAAAAAATGGCTAGATAAACTCCAAAGAACGCCCAGATTGCATCAACCACCCGCTCGGGAACACGACGATTGCGAATTTTAATGGGTAGCAGCGCATTAGGGTGCACCAACCTATAAACCTCACGAATGCCTTGCTGCGCCATAATCAAAATTCGCCCAATCTTGATACCACCACCCGTAGACCCAGCGCAAGCACCAAAAAAGCTTAAGAAGATTAAGAAAAAGGGCAAAAAGGTTGGCCAGCTATTAAATTCAGTGGTGGTAAATCCAGTGGTGGTTAGCATTGAGACTAATTGAAACACACCGATACTGAAGCTGTCCTCCCAGCCATAAGTGCCGCTAAAATAGAGATAACAACAGGTGACCAATATCCCGAATAACAGGAGATAAAGGTACATCCGAGCTTCTGGGTCTGCCCAGTAGAAATTGAGCCGGCGGTTATGCCATACGTGGTAATGCAATGCAAAGTTCAGCCCTGAGATGATCATAAAAAAAGTACAGATAGCCATAATTAAATCGCTATCGAAGAAACCAATGCTGGCGTCATGGGTAGAAAACCCGCCAATAGCAACGGTTGAAAAGCTATGCCCGATGGCATCAAAGCCACTCATCCCCGCGGACCAGTACGCTAGAGCGCAGGCAATGGTGAGGGTGAGATAAATTTTAAATAACACATTAGCTGTTTCAGCAATGCGGGGGGTTAGCTTGGCATCTTTCATCGGCCCAGGCGTTTCAGCGCGATATATTTGCATGCCACCGATACCTAACATGGGTAAAATCGCAACTGCAATAACCACAATGCCGATACCACCGAGCCATTGTAGTTGCTGTCGATAATAGAGGATTGACTTGGGTAATTCATCGAGACCCGATAAAACGGTTGCCCCGGTGGTGGTTAATCCTGAGACTGACTCAAACAAAGCATCAACAAATGATAGGTTCGTTGCTTCAGAAAAAATTAGCGGTAAGGTGCCAAAAGTACTCAGGACCAGCCAGAAAAACACAGTCACAAAAAAGCCATCGCGAGTCCGCAGCTCCCCCATGCGACCTTTAGAGGGCAGCCAAAATGCTAGACCAACGAACTGTGTGATGGCAAAAGCCAGCAAGAACATCGGGGTCGTATTTTCTTCGTAGATGGATGCGACTATGATTGGCGAGAGCATGGTCAGGCTGAAGATCATCAGCAGCATGCCTAAAACTCTCGCTATAACAGCAATATGCATAAAGGCCCGTGTCCTAGAAAAAAGTGAATCCGACCGCAAAGAGTTTTTCAACGGCCTTAGTGTTTTCTTTGTCGACGACGAATACTATCACGTGATCGTCGGTCTCTATGACGGTGTCATGATGGGCAATAATCACCTCTCCGTTGCGGACTAAGGCCGCTAGTGTAGATCCTGGAGGCGACTTAATGTCGCCAATGGCGCGACCTACCACTTTAGAAGATTTTGCATCACCATGAACAATGAATTCTAGAGCTTCAGCGGCTCCGCGACGCAGCGAGTGCACACTAACTGTATCGCCTTGGCGAACATGGGTCAGCAACGAGCTTATTGTCGCCTGTTGTGGAGAGATGGCGATATCAATTTCCCCACCCTGCATTAGATCGGCATAAACTGGGTTACTTATGAGTGTCATGACTTTCTTTGCGCCAAGTCGCTTGGCTAGAAGAGAGGCCATGATATTAACCTCATCATCATTGGTTAAGGCTAAGAACACATCGGTTTTATCAATATTTTCATCCAATAGCAGTTCTTGGTCTGTTGCTGAGCCGTTTAAAACCACGGCGCGATTTAGTTTTTCAGATAGATACTCGGCTCGTTTGGGAGAAAACTCGATGACTTTAATACTGTAATCTTCTTCAAGGGCTTTGGTTAGCCGAAAGCCAATATTACCACCACCCGCAATCACTAGCCTGTGATAAGTCTTTTCAAGACGGCGAAGCTCGCTCATGACCTTACGGATGTTTTTCTTGGCCGCTATAAAAAATACTTCGTCGCCATCTTCGATGACTGTATCACCGACTGGGAAAATGGCTCGATCTTTTCGGTAGAGCGCGGCAACGCGCGCATCGGCTTTAGGGATGTGCTCTTTTAGGGTCCGTAATTCTTGTCCCACCAGGGGGCTGTCTTTGACCGCACGCAAGCCCACTAACTGAAGAACGCCGTCCGCAAAATCCAAGACCTGCAGAGCCCCGGGCTGTTCAATCAGTCTACGGATATAATGAGTGACGGCCTGCTCCGGAGCGATCATTACATCCACTGGCATATTCTTGTCATTAAAAAGAATACTTTTATATTTAGGGTTAGTGTAATTATGTGCTCGCACACGCGCTATTTTAGTCGGCGTTTGAAATAGGGAATAGGCAACTTGGCAGGCGGTAATGTTAATTTCATCGCTGCTCGTGACCGCAATCAGCATATCGGCATCTTCGATTCCGGCTTGCACCAGAACATCGGGATAGCTGCCGGTACCTACTACCGTTCGAACGTCCAGGCGATCTTGCAGTCCACGTAACACACCTTCATCAATATCAATCAAGGTTACATCGTTGTATTCACGAGCTAGAGTTTCGGCAAGTGTTCCGCCAACTTGACCAGCACCCACTATGACTATTTTCATCGTTATTCCGGGCCTTTATCGGCACCTTTGCCGACAGATGGTTTTTTACGAAGTCTTGCATAGTAAAACCCATCAGAGCCATTTATGGTTGGGAATAATTGCCGGCCACAATCTGTAGCCACCCCCCAACTAGCCTCAATGGTCATTATTTCTGCGTCTTTGTGGCTAGCCACAAAAGCCTTTACTACCTGATCGTTCTCCTCCGGCAAGATTGAGCAGGTTGCATAGACTAAAATACCCTCATTGTTCAGAGTTTGCCAGAGTATTTCTAGTAGCCTTGCCTGAATAATTGCTAGCTTATCAATATCTGCGGGTTTGCGCAGTATTTTGATGTCTGGGTGGCGTCGGATAACACCAGTTGCAGAACAGGGAGCATCCAATAAAATGCGGTCAAAAGCTTTTTTATCCCACCAGCTATCAAGATCGCCAGCATCAGCAATTTTTAGCTCCGCGCTGAGTTTCAGTCTTGCCAGATTTTCTTCTACTCTGGGCATACGTCTACACTCAGAATCGAGTGCTAAAACAGAGCCGAGATCGGGTTCCACCTCAAGAATATGACAAGTTTTGCCTCCCGGTGCAGAGCAGGCATCTAATATGGATAGGCCAGGCTCTAAAGATAGTAGCCCCGCTGCAAGCTGCGCGGCCTCGTCTTGCACGCTTGAATCGCCTTCAGTAAAGCCAGGCAGAGAGGTAACATCGACGGGTGAATCTAGGACGACGCCGTCTGCGCTATGCATTGTTTTAACGGCACTAATACCCGCTTTTTCTAGGCGCTGTATATAGTCACTGCGGAGGCCATGCCGCCGATTAACTCTTAAAGTCATTGGGCCACGATCATTATTGGCCGCGACAATAGCGTCAGCCGTGGTTTGAGTCCAAGCGTCAACGAGCTTGTTCATTAGCCATTTTGGATGAGCAGATTGAAATGTTGTATTGTTAGCTAGCTCTGCTAGCAAATCCATTTTTTGCCGTTGAAAACTCCTTAATACAGCATTTACTAACCCTTTTGCCCATTTACGATTAAGGCCATTGACGGCGGAAACTGTTTCATTGACCACAGCATGCTCTGATATTCGCATATACATCAGCTGGTAAATACCACAGGCGATCAGACCTTGAACTTCTAAATCTTTTTCACGCAGAGGTTTTTGGATCAGCTGCTTTAGCAATATTGAAATCTGTGGGTACCAGCGCAGAGAGCCGAAGCAGATTTCTTTAAATAGCGCGCGATCCTTTTCATCAACGCGGGCGGCATATTCGGGGAGTAGCATTGATAGCGACTGACCACGAAGCACCTGAGCGACAACTTCTGCAGCCGCGACGCGAATAGGCAGTTGCCTCGTGTTTTTTGGTTTATAGGCCAAGTAATTTCCCGCTAGCAAACAACTCTGAACGTGACTTCAATAGCTCTCCAATCGGCATTCGTGGTTTCCCAGCCAACTGAATTTCCCTTAACAGCAATGCATCTTGGCCACAGCCAACTATTAGGCCATTGGTGTCAAAGGAGCTTATGTGCCCCGCTGCCGCGCTATTAAGCCCCGCTATAACAGTCGTATCCCAGACTTTGAAGCGCTGCCCTTCAATTAATGAAAAAGCGGTTGGCGAAGGATTAAAAGCCCGAACGCAACGCTCTATAGTAGTCGCGGGTAGACTCCAATTAATGAGCGCTTCAGCTTTATCAATTTTGGCAGCGTAGGTGCTCTGACTACTATCCTGTTCGATGCTAACCGCATTGCCCGCTTCAAGCTTGACAAGCATGGCCGTTAATGACGAAGCACCTAAGGCTGCGAGCCTCTGATATAAGGTTCCGCTAGTTTCTCCGTTAGCTAGAGCGCACCTAGAGGTTGAGAGAATCGAGCCGGTGTCTAGACCTGAATCCATTTGCATGATGGTGACACCACTCTCGGCATCGCCTGCTTCAATGGCTCTCTGGATGGGAGCGGCTCCGCGCCATCGTGGAAGTACTGACCCATGAACATTAATACAGCCGAGCCGCGGAGTGTCTAAGATAGCCTGTGGAAGAATTAGACCATAGGCTACAACCACCATGAGATCTGCCTGCAGATCGGCCATCAATTCTTGTTGTCGATGTTCTCGAAGAGAAGCGGGTTGCAATACCTTAATACCATGAGCCTCAGCTAGTTTTTTTACTGGACTTGCTGAAAGCTTTTTCCCTCGACCCGAAGGACGATCTGGTTGGGTATAGACTGCTAAGATCTGATGGCTACTATCACTGATAATAGACTGGAGATGAGATGCAGCAAAATCTGGTGTTCCAGCGAAAATAATTTTCACTTTACGTACATCCTATGCCAGCTGTTTTTTCATCTTTTTACGGATCATTTGTCGTTTCAAAGGGGAAAGATAGTCGACGAACAATTTTCCCTCTAGGTGATCAATTTCGTGCTGTATACAAATGGCTAAAAGTCCGGAGGCCTCTTCTTTGAAGGCATTCCCATCACGATCCAAAGCAGAAATCATGACATGGATTGGACGGTCTACAGTTTCATAAAAGCCTGGAACAGAAAGGCAGCCTTCGTCATACGGCTCTGTACTTTCATCTAAGACCTCAATCTCAGGATTAATGAAGACTTTAGGCTGAGAGCGGTCTTCAGTTAAGTCCATGACGATTACTCGCTGATGCACGTCTACCTGAGAGGCGGCTAAGCCAATACCTTCAGAGGAGATCATCGTTTCCAGCATATCGTCCACCAGGCAACGGATCGAATCATTTACCTCCTTTACCGGCGAGGCCTTAATACGCAATCGTGGATTTGGATACTGAAGAATATCTAGTTTAGCCATGAATTCATTATTCTGAGTGTCACTACATTTGTTGATAGGGTTACGGCCATTAGTATACATGATCAGCACTAAAATAAAGATGAAAGCACATTGAAAATCTATCGCGGGAATATTAATACCTAGGTACGGTTGGCTTAAAGAGGCTTGCGGAGCCATGTGCTGCAGGGGCGAGCGAGCTTAAATCCGATCGCTAGCAAAGCTCTCTCAAATTTTGGGTGCCCTGGAATTGAAAAATACAATAGTCAGTGAAAATGGGTTTTACCAGAGACTAGTTTAGTTAGTAGGGCAATTGGATTCACCAGAGTTCGAGGATGCCCAAATTTCAGTGACCTACAGCAGAATATCGCACATCACATAGTTGCACATCGCCAATGGTTGCGGTAGTCTGCGGAATTATTAGTAAAGTGAATAATGTTATGAGTAAACCTTTTGTTGCGATTTTAATGGGCTCTGATTCCGACTTGCCGGTTATGGAAGCTAGCTTTGAGATTTTGAAAAAGTTTGATATTCCTTTTGAAGTTAAGGTGACTTCCGCGCATCGTACGCCCGAAGCCACCCACAGCTTTGTAACAGACGCTGATGCTCGAGGATGTGTTGCCTTTATATGTGCGGCGGGGATGGCCGCACATTTAGCCGGAGCGGTTTCCGCGACGACATTAAAGCCAGTTATTGGTGTTCCTATTAACGGGTCGCTAGATGGCCTCGACGCGCTTCTTTCAACGGTGCAAATGCCGGGTGGCATACCTGTAGCAACGGTAGCTATTGGTAAGGCGGGGGCAAAAAACGCAGCCTACTTGGCAGCTCAAATTATCGGCGCTTCTGATCCTGAAATGCATCAAAAATTGATTGATGAACGTGCGGCTAATGCTGCGGCGATTATCGCAAAAGATGCCGCCCTTCAGGAAAAGCTGAAAAACAGCTGATTACCTTGTGAGTGAATGGAGCGACCACGCTCAAATTGTCCAGGCAACACAGGTCCTTAAAGAAGGGGGTGTAGTTGCCTATCCTACAGAAGCTGTTTGGGGCTTGGGGTGTGATCCTTGGTCTGAAGCAGGCGTAGAAAAAATTCTTCGTTTAAAGAATCGTCATGTCGATAAAGGACTGATCTTAATCGCCAGCGAGATCTCTCAGTTTGAGTCTCTACTCCAGGGCCTGGACCAACACCAGCGCGATCGTTTCAGTGGAAGCCGAGTTAAGCCGACGACATGGCTCGTACCTCATAATGGCGCCGCCGCGCGTTGGATTGTTGGGCGACATAACACCATTGCTCTGCGCGTGACTAAGCACCCACTGGCGGCGGCACTTTGTGATTTATTTGGCGGACCAATTGTCTCAACTTCGGCAAACCCACAAAGTTTGCCCGCGGCCGTCACGGGCCATAAAGTACAAGATTATTTTGGCAAAGATATAGATTTTCAGACTGCCGGCGAGATTGGGTTGGCAGCGAAAGAAAGTGAGATCAGAGACTTACTAACTGGAGGGGTAATTCGGCCAGGATAGAATGGACACAATCGACAAACAAAAAGTGAAGGACTATTTACTCGGGTTGCAAGACGGCATTTGTTCGGCTTTGCGGGCTGAAGATAGTGTTGCCTGGCGTGAAGATAACTGGACACGTGATCAGGGTGGCGGTGGTCGGAGCAGGGTCGCTGCGGATGGTACTGATTTTGAGAAAGTAGGGGTGAACTTTTCTCATGTGTATGGTGATCAATTACCCCCTACAGCCAGCCAGAGTCGGCCCGAACTCGCGGGGCGAAGCTGGCAGGCCATGGGTGTCTCTTTAGTCATACACCCACAAAACCCCTACGTCCCGACCGCACATGCTAATGTCCGGTTTTTTATTGCAGAGAAAGACGGCGCTGATCCTGTATGGTGGTTTGGCGGGGGTTACGACCTTACTCCTTATTATGGAAACGATGAGGATTGTCGGCATTGGCACAGCACAGCCAAGGAAGCCTGTGATCCATTTTCGCTGGAGCTCTATCCTCGGTTAAAGAGATGGTGTGACGATTACTTTTACTTGCCTCACAGAAGGGAGCCCCGGGGCATTGGCGGCTTATTCTTTGATGATTTTAATGAGCTTGGATTTGATCAGAGTTTTGCTCTTATGCGCAGCGTTGGTGACAGCTTTTTATCCGCTTACATGCCTATTTTCCAGCGTCGACGAAAGATGGCTTATGGGGAGAGAGAGCGAAAATTCCAACTTTATCGCCGTGGCAGATACGTGGAGTTTAATCTGGTTCATGATCGGGGCACCTTGTTTGGCCTTCAAAGTGACGGCCGGACAGAGTCAATTTTAATGTCCCTACCGCCATTGGTGCGCTGGGATTATGACTGGTCACCAGAGCCGGGCTCCGATGAAGCCGAGCTTTATAATAAATATTTAATTCAGCAGGAATGGGTTTGATGACAGATAAATACGCGGTTTTTGGAAACCCTATTGCTCACACTCGATCACCTATGATTCATCAAATGTTCGCTGAGCAGGCTGGTCAGCAGATGGAGTATGCTTCTCAGTTGGTCGAGGAAAATAATTTCACTGCAGCAGCAGACCATTTTTTTCTTAATGGAGGCAAGGGCTTAAATGTTACGGTCCCGTTCAAGCAGGACGCTTTTAATTATGCGCCCAATAAAACCAAAAGAGCGTCATTAGCGGGTGCGGTAAATACGCTGACCATGCAACCTGATGGCACTGTGCTTGGAGATACCACTGACGGTGTTGGCCTAGTGGGAGATATTGTAAATCAGCTGAACTGGACGATAAAATCTAAGCGAGTTCTGGTGTTAGGCGCTGGAGGTGCCGTTAAAGGTATTTTGGAGCCACTTTTAGCGCAGCAACCTCAGCATGTAGTGATCGCCAATAGAACACTGAGCAAGGCGCTTAAGCTAGCCAAAGATTTTGCCGAGCTGGGCTATTTATTGGGCTGTAGTCTGGAAATGCTAGATGGGCAAGAGTTTGACCTGATTATTAATGGTACCAGCGCGAGCCTTCATGGATCAAAGCTTAGTTTGCCGAAGAGTTTAATTGGGGCTGAAGGTTCTGCCTGCTATGACATGATGTACGGTCCTTCGCCAACGCCCTTTGTTCAGTGGGCGTTAAACGGCGGCGCGATAGCGTCAGACGGTTTGGGAATGTTAGTGGGGCAGGCCGCTGAGTCGTTCTACGGATGGCGGGGAGTGCGGCCGAGCACCACCGAGGTGCTTAAGGCTTTGCGAAACGCGCTTTGATATTTAGCCTTGCTCACGCTCCAGTAAATACTGGTTTTTTAATTTCACGTAATTGGAGGGAGAGTAGCTAAAAAAGGACTTCTCTTTATCGCTGACCTCGCGCAACGGTTTGCAAGGATTGCCAACATAGACGAAACCGCTGGCGAGAGTTTTTCCTGGCGGCACCATGCATCCAGCGCCAATGATTACTTCGTCTTCTACGATTGCCCCATCATTCACAATGGCGCCGTTACCCACTAAAATCCGGCTACCTAAAGTGCAGCCATGAAGGATTGCTCGATGACCAACAACAACGTCCTCACCAATACTTAACGGCCAGCCTGCAGGATTAAAATCAGAGGAATGCGTAATATGTAGCACTGCATTGTCTTGGATATTGGATCGAGCGCCAACACTAATAGAGTGCATGTCCCCACGAATAACTGCCCCAGGCCAAACAGACACATCGTCTCCTAAACAAACATTACCAATAACAGTTGCAGCGGGGTCGACATAAACTCGAAGGCCGAGATTAGGAGAAATTCCCCTGTGAGAGCGAATAGAGTGATCCATATTAAACAATGCCATATATAATAGAGTCCCCTATTGTGATGATAATGTGATGGTTTTTTCAACTAAAAAAAGATTTATTGCCGGCGTGACCTGCCCCAAGTGCGCTGTTATGGATAAACTTCAGGCTTTTTCTGAGGGCGGAGTCGATTTCCGGGAGTGCGTTAGTTGCGGCTTTAAAGATGAAATGCGGATTTCGTCGTCGCCAAGAGAAATTCAAACGCGAGTTAATCTCAGTAAAGATGAAATTGATCAACAGATTAGTCCGGTAAAAATTCTCGACCCTAAGGGGTGAGGTGCTGGATAATCAATCGCCAGTTGAAGAGTAATACGACGCAGTCACGTTCTATTAAATTTGAACCCATTCACGCTAGTGAAACGTATCTTTGTTTGCTACAATCGCGCCGCGCGAGCCGATGGGTTAGATGGGAGGTTCGCGTTAAAAGTATGAAATAACCGTATTTTGTGAATTACCATGGAGAATGAAGCGATGATGAAAAGAGCGAAAGCGCTTTTCTTGGGTTTGCTGAGTCCCTCGAGTTTGTTACTCGCGGGAAGCGTTAGCGCAGAGAGCGCGACGCGGCAACTTAATATGCCCCGAGGAGTTACCGAAGTTAGCCAGGCGGCTTATGACATTCACATGATCATGATATGGATCTGTACGGTCATCGGTGTTCTTGTGTTTGGCTTTATGTTCTATGTTATGTATGCCCACCGCAAATCCAGAGGGGTCACGCCTGCAAATTTTCATGAGAATCTGGTGGTAGAGGTACTCTGGACCATTATACCTGCGCTCATTCTGATTGTGATGGCCGTGCCAGCTACGACGGCGCTCCTCAAAGTTTATGACACTGGAAATCCTGACATTGACATAAAAGTGACTGGATATCAGTGGAAATGGCAGTATGAATATATCGGTGAGGGCGTCAAGTTCATGAGTGAACTTCGCACATCGCAGGACGAAATCTATGGGCGCGCTCCAAAGGGTGAGCATTATCTACGTGAAGTAACCCAGCCCTTGGTGATACCTACCAATAAAAAAGTTCGCTTTTTAATTACTGGCAATGATGTTATCCATAGCTGGTGGGTGCCTGATTTCGGAGTTAAAAGAGACGCGGTGCCAGGGCTCTTTACCGCAGCTTGGGCGAAGACTGATCAACCCGGAACCTACGTTGGTGAGTGCACCGAGCTTTGTGGCTTGGGCCATGCGTTCATGCCTGTAGTGGTTGAGGTCAAAGAAGAAGCTGAATATGAGCAATGGCTGGCAGGGAAGAAAGAAGAGGCAGCGCTCTACGCTTCTACTATTGGTAAGCAATGGACTTTTGACGAGCTAATGGTAAAAGGCGAAGAAGTTTATGGTCGCTCCTGTGCAGGCTGTCACCAAGCCAACGGCGAAGGTATTGCGGGAGTATTCCCCGCACTGAAAGATAGCCCTATCGCATTAGGGCCAGCAGAAGGACATATAGGGATTCTTATTGAGGGTGTCGCCGGTTCCTCCATGCAGTCTTTCGCAGAGCAGCTCTCAGAGGTTGAGATTGCCGCTGTTGTGCATTATGAACGTAATGCTTGGGGTAACGATGTCGGTGATATTGTTCAGCCAATCGACGTTCTTAACTTCAAACAAAGCCAATAGGGAGTAACTTAAATGGCTCACGGTCCTTCACAAAACTTTTTTAGCCGCTGGCTTTTCAGTACCAATCATAAAGATATTGGCACCCTATACCTGTGGTTTAGTTTTGCAATGTTTCTGCTTGGCGGTTTTTTTGCAATGGTTATTCGGGCGGAATTATTCCAGCCAGGAATGCAGCTGATTAAGCCAGAGTTTTTCGTTCAAATGACCACCATGCATGGACTGGTGATGGTTTTTGGCGCTATCATGCCGGCCTTTGTTGGATTAGCTAATTGGATGATTCCGATGATGATCGGCGCGCCGGATATGGCTTTGCCGCGGATGAATAACCTAAGCTTTTGGATCTTACCTTTTGCGTTCACTATGCTGACCGCTACATTGTTTATGGAAGGCGGTGGGCCCAACTTTGGTTGGACGTTCTATGCCCCGCTATCGACAACCTATGCACCCGACACGGTTAACTATTTCATTTTTGGTGTTCATATGATGGGTGCTTCTTCAATCATGGGATCAATTAATATTATTGCTACCGTGATGAATATGCGGGCACCGGGTATGACGTATATGAAGATGCCTTTGTTTGTCTGGACTTGGGTGATCACTGCGTTCTTGTTAGTCGCGGTAATGCCGGTTTTGGCAGGCGCAGTCACTATGATGCTGATGGATATAAATTTTGGTACTAGTTTCTTCGATGCTGCTGGCGGTGGTGATCCGGTTCTGTTCCAGCATGTGTTCTGGTTCTTTGGTCACCCTGAGGTTTATATTATTATCTTGCCTGCTTTTGGTGTGGTTTCTCAGATCATTCCAACCTTTAGCCGCAAGCCGCTGTTTGGTTATTCTTCAATGGTTTATGCCACAGCCTCCATCGCCTTTCTATCATTTATAGTATGGGCTCACCACATGTTTACGGTGGGCATGCCGATTGCTGGCGAACTGTACTTTATGTACGCCACGATGTTGATTGCGGTGCCAACAGGCGTCAAAGTGTTTAATTGGATCACCACCATGTACAAAGGTGCTCTGACTTTTGAAACGCCGATGCTGTTTAGTATTGCCTTTGTGATTTTGTTTACCTTCGGTGGATTTACCGGGATGATGCTGTCGATTGCGGCTGCTGATACTCAGTACCATGACACCTACTTCGTCGTGGCTCATTTCCACTACGTTATGGTAGCCGGCGCGGTGTTTAGTGGCACGGCCGCAGTTTATTATTGGTTGCCTAAGTGGTGCGGCAGAATGTACGACGAAACTATGGGCAAAGTGCAGTTTTGGATTGCCTTTATCGCATTTAATATTACCTTTATGCCTCAGCACTTTTTGGGCTTAGCTGGCATGCCACGCCGTTATTCTGATTATGGCCTACAATTTGCGGATTGGAATATGGTGTCAAGCATTGGTGCCTTTTTGTATGGTGGAGCCCAGTTGTTGTTCTTATACAACGTTATCCGAACCATCGGTTGGGGTAAGCCAATTGACGATCCTCAAGTTTGGGAAGGCGCCGTAGGTTTGGAATGGACAGTGCCCACTCCGGCACCATTCCATACTTTCTCAACGCCACCTGTTGTCAAGTAGTAGAGGTTAAGGATAAAGATGAGTGAAACATCGAGACATCGCGGCTTACTAATTAAGTTATTGATGGGTGCTGTGGCAATGTTTGCGTTTGCAATATTTGTGTTGCCTCCGCTCTATGATCTTTTTTGTGAGTTCACTGGGATTGGAGGCAAGACTGGCGGCGCTTACACTGTTAGTGAAGTAACGATAGATACTTCGCGTAAGGTGGAAGTGCAGTTTGTGGCGACCAACAATGCCACCATGCCTTGGGACTTTTATCCTACAGAGTACAAGGTGTTTGTTCATCCTGGAGAGTCACGCGAGATCACATTTTTTGCGCGTAATAAAACGAGTAGTGACATGGTTGCACAGGCAATTCCTAATGTGTTGCCTAATAATGCAGCAGACTATTTTCTCAAAACCGAATGCTTTTGTTTTAACAATCAGCCGCTGGGTGCTGGTGAGCAGGCGGAGCTAGCTGTCGTGTTTGTTATTGATCCTGACTTACCCGTCAGCGTCAATACAGTTACTTTGTCATACACACTTTTTGATATAACCGACCGCATGCCGATGCAGGTTTCACAAATACAGTAAATGGAGATTAATTATGTCATCTGAAGGTTCTTATTACGTACCCGAGCAAAGCAAACTGCCCCTTGCGGCGGCTACGGGTATGGGTGTAATGGGCTACGGAGCGGCTAGCTGGGTAATCGATGGCGGCACATCAACGATATTTTTGATCGGTTCGCTAATCATGGCGGTGGTCATGTATAGGTGGTGGAGCCTAGTTATCGAAGAAAATACGCAAGGCATCGTGAGTGATCAGTTAAAACATTCTTACGTATTGGGGATGTACTGGTTTATTTTCTCCGAGCTGATGTTCTTTGTGTGCTTCTTTGGGTCTCTTTTCTATGTAAGAGTCTTGGTAGGACCTTGGCTTGGCGGTGAAGCCGCCATTGGATTGTTTGATGATACGGCCACCGATGCGGCTATAGCGAATGCAACACATCTCTGGCCTGGTTATGATGCGACCTGGCCTCCATTAGTGACTCCTGATCAGGTGGCTACCTTGGCTGCTAATCCAAATGCGACTGAGTTTCAATTTAAAGGCCCTGAGCATGCGATGAGTTTTCCGGGGTGGAGCTTTAGTCAGTTATTGGGGTGGTTGCCGCTTTGGAATACGATTGTTCTACTGACATCAAGCGGAACGGTGCATATCGCTCATCACGCCTTAAAAGAAGGCAACCGAAAAAAATTCGTAACATGGTTATTTTTGACCGTCTTGTTAGGCGTTTTCTTTTTGTTCTTGCAGGCAGAAGAGTATATTCACGCTTACCAGGAATTAGGGCTTACCTTGGAGTCGGGTATCTATGGCACGACCTTCTTTTTGTTGACTGGATTCCATGGTGCTCATGTAACGTTGGGAACGATCATGCTCTTTATCGCTTTTCTTCGTGGGTATAAGGGCCAGTTCACCGATAAAGATCACTTCGGATTTGAAATGGCAGCTTGGTACTGGCATTTTGTAGATGTTATTTGGATTGGCTTATTTCTTATTGTCTATGTACTTGGTTAGGGATTGATCAGGCACGTAAACGGCTAGGTAACTCCTGGCCGTTTTTATCTTAGGAGTATTATTTTAGTCATCGGCGGGGTTAGAGCGTTGTTGCATTGGCACCGTCGCTTCTGGATGTAATTGTCGATCCCAAGGGGCCTTGCTGGTAATCTGTCCGGTATAGGCACCATAAACAATTGTGCCTAGTAACATCGTCGCTAATGTAACTCGAACCCCCAGGCTATTGAATAGCCGGCGCTGAGAGTCTCCTAGGTCTTTGACCAAAAATCGAAGTCCACCAAAGAGGCTAATGACAACGGCAATAAATAGAACAATGATTATTACTTTTAACATCATGGGATTATCTGCTCTTCAAAAAAGGTGAATTTAAACACAAATGGATCAAGACCCCCAATCTTCTGTGCAGCAATTTCAGTGGCAGCCCAATAAAAAACTATTGGTGCTAGTGTTTTTTTTGTTTCCACTGTTGATTCTCTTGGGGTTTTGGCAGTTGGACCGAGCCGATGAAAAAAGCGCGATTGTTGCTGCTTTTAGTGCCAATCAACAGGCGGTACCAGCTGACGTAAATATATTATTAGAAGGCGGCAATCAACAGTACAGGCCAGCTTGGCTGACAGGGACCCTCGATTCGTCGCGCCAGATAGTGTTGGATAATCGTGTTAAAAATGGCCGGCCTGGCTACGAGATACTAGAGCCGATGAGCATTAAAGGGTTTGAGGTGGCTGGCCAATCACAAACGGTGTTAGTTAATCGTGGTTGGGTGCCGGCCTCATTAGATAGAACTCAGCTGCCTGAGGTGGAGCCAGTTATTGGCGAGGTTCAATTGCGTGGTTTTTTGTATCATAACCTTGGTGGTGGTTATCGATTAGACGACCAAATCACAGTGGTGTTGCAATGGCCGAGTCGGGTTGGGTGGATTTCGGTTGAGCGTGCCGAAGAGTTATTTGGAGAGCCTTTTTATGAGTATCAATTACGGCTCGATAGTGACTCCATAGGGGCCTTAGAAACTGGCTGGGTGACCGTTGCTGTGCGACCTGAAAAGCATACAGCCTATGCTGTTCAGTGGTTTGTGATGGCTGCGGTACTATTGGTTATGACATTGATCGCCAACTCTAACGTTGGCAGTTGGATTAAACAGTTTAGAAGGCCCTAGGGGGCCGCATAAAAGGATAGAAGAGTATGACTGATAGCAGCGCAACAACCGTAAAGCAGCGCGGATTTAGATATCAAATTTGGTTGATGCTATTTATCGTCGGTGGCGTTATTTTGGCTGGTTTTATTATGGTGCCTAAGACGGAAGAACAGCGACAGCAGATGATTGAATTGCTTGGAACCACCAATCTTGGAGCGTTGGTTAAGCCTACGCTGGACTTTTCGCCAGTCCTAGTTGATTTACCTGCAACTGATAAAGCAAAGTGGAAGGTAGTTACGGTCGGTGGTATTGGCTGCGATCAGATCTGTGAGGATATGTTGTTTAATAGTCGGCAGGTGCATATGCTGATGGGTAAGCTGACAGGTCGCGTTGAAAGAGTTTATCTGCCAGATGTCGGTTCGATTGATCCCCAGCAGATAGACGCACTTAAGGTTGTTCATCCATTTCTTACTATTATGCCGACAGTCCCTAAGTTGGTTGCTCAGATAATCTCAGGAAGCTCTTCTGATTGGGACATGCAAGAACCCAGATATTTCGTGGTTACACCAGATCATAGGGCAATTCTCTATTACACCAAAGATCATGATGGCAGCGGATTACTCGAAGACCTTAAACATCTGCTAAAATATTCTCCAGACCGATAATGAACGGCGAGTTAAATTATAGTTACCCGGGAAATTCTGGAGTGAATGTTCATGCCTAACACCGAACTCAATAACCCTGCCGTTAGCTGGCGTGACTACCTTGAGTTGTGCAAGCCCAATGTTGTGGCGCTGATGATACTCACCTCGGTGATTGGCATGTTGTTAGCCACCGACCAATCAATACCGCTAAGCGTTTTTATTTTTGGCAATCTAGGTATAGCTCTTGTCGCCGGCTCAGCCGCAGCGGTTAACCACATTGTGGATCGTCATGTTGATGACAAAATGGCGCGCACACTTAACCGACCGCTCGTGCAGGGCAGGCTAAAGCCGCAGCAAGCGACTATTTTTGCTTTAGTCACCGGCATATTTGGCATGGCGTTCCTGCTTATCTTTACTAACGTCCTAACAGCTTGGCTAACCTTGGCGGCTCTAGTGGGCTATGCCTTCGTCTACACTATGTTTTTAAAACGCGCTACGCCTCAGAATATTGTTATTGGTGGTCTTGCAGGCGCGGCTCCCCCCTTGCTAGGCTGGACCGCGGTGACGGGAGAGATTCACTACAACGCATTGCTTTTAGTGCTAGTTATATTTGCTTGGACGCCGCCGCACTTTTGGGCTTTAGCAGTGCACCGTAAAGATGAGTACGCAAAGGCTAAAATTCCTATGCTACCGGTAACGCATGGTGAAAAATACACGAAAATCAATATCCTTTTGTACACCTTGTTGTTAGTGGTAGTAACCACCCTGCCATATCTCACCGGCATGTTTGGCTGGTTATACCTAGCGGGCTCGTTACTTTTAGGGGCGGGGTTTTTATATTGGGCGGTGGTCATGTTGCTTAGTGAGGGCGGAAATTCAGGCATGAAAACGTTTCAGTACTCGATCTTTTATTTGATGGTGTTATTTGGTCTTATGTTGATAGACCACTACCTCATAGAACCAGTGATATATTTACCAGCGACATAGGGAGTTATTTGATGGCAGATCAGCAGGTTGGCATTCGCCGTACTATTATTATTATTGTTTGCTTTATTGTATTGGTGATTTTTGGTTTCATTTGGCGTATGAACCAGCCGGTTATCATGAGCGTGCAAGATCTTAGGATTAATGGCGCGATTGTTCTAAATACGCCACGAAAATTTAGTGATTTTGATCTTATTGATCACCGTGGAGATGCCTTTACGCTAGAGAGGTTGAAAGGCCAGTGGAGTATGATTTTCTTTGGCTTTACCAATTGTCCTGATGTTTGCCCAACCACCCTTGCCACCCTTAATGAAACGTATAGCAAGCTAAAAGACAGTGAGAAGGAGAATCTCCAGGTTATTATGGTGTCTCTGGATCCTGAGCGAGACACGGTAGATAAGTTAGACCAATACATGCCTTATTTTAATACTGAATTTGTTGGTGTTACAGGCAATAAGCACTTTATTAAGCGTTTTACTGCTGAGATCAACATCGCCTACAACCAGGTGCCTTTGGGTGGAGATGATTACACGGTTGATCACAGCTCCCAGATTGTATTAGTTAATCCCAATGGCCACTATCATGGCTTTTTTAAATCGCCCCACAGCGCGATTATGCTGCGCAAGACCTGGCGTTCAATCTATGGTACGTTTTGAGTTTATGTTCTCTGGGGGCGACAAAGCGACACGCTAAATAGGAATGCCGCACAGATGACCACTGACGGCCCTGCCGGTGCGTCGCTATACCAAGACATTGCAAGGCCCATAACTACAGTCAGCATGGCAATAATGCTGGCCATCACCGCCATCTGCTCTGGCGTTTTTGTCAGTCGTCGGGCCGTCGCGGCAGGAATAATTAATAGAGCAGTAATCAATAAAACCCCAACTACTTTCATAGCCAGCGCGATGACCAACGCGGTGATTAGCATTAGTGCCGTCCGCACTAGAGCGACATTTGTTCCCTCTACCGCAGCTAATTCAGGGTCCACGGTAATATTAATAAGCTGTTGCCAGAGTAATGCCAACAGGGTCAGAACTACTGCCGATAATCCGTAAATAACCCACAGATCGTTTTTAGTGACGGCTAGCAAGTCTCCAAATAGTAGAGACATCAAGTCAACTCGCACATCGGGCAACAAAGAGATAATGACTAGGCCCGCTGCCAGGGCAGAGTGAGACAAAATGCCTAGCACGGTATCTAAGGCCAAAAACCCTCGTTGCTCTAGGTAGACAAGCCCGAGTGCCATAACCAATGGCACTGCCGTGACGGTTATATTGAGATTAATCTCGAGCATGACGCCAAGCGAAACACCAAGCAGAGCGCTGTGAGCTAGAGTGTCGCCAAAGTATGCCATACGACGCCAAACCACAAAGCAACCTAAGGGGCCTGCCACAAGGGCAACGCCAAGTCCGGCCAATAAAGCATAGATCAAGAAATCAGCCATGGTCACAATGCCCATCGTCCAGAACATCACCATGTAAGCTATGATCATGGTCGTGATGGTGTGAATAAGGCACTGTGGTTTGGCCAAAAATATCAAGATAGGCAGGGTCTTGGGTAACATGCTCTGGGTGGCCCTGGCAGCAAATATGCCGATTTAAACAGACCACTTTATCGGTGGCAGACATCACTAGATGTAGGTCATGAGAGACCATTAATACGCCGCAGTTAAGGGTTTTGGCCAAGTTGCTGATCATTCGATACAGAGTGTTTTGACCATTCACATCCACGCCCTGCACTGGCTCATCTAGGACCAATAGGTTTGGTTTTCGTAGCACCGCTCTTGCCAGTAGTGCGCGCTGCACCTCCCCTCCTGACAACTCTTGAATAGGCGTAGCCGCTAAATGCGCAATCCCTACTGATTCCAGGGCTTCATGGCATGCTTGATGAGAGGTGTTGGCCAATTGTAAAAACCGGCATGTTGAAATGGGTAGTGTTGGGTCAATCGCTAGCTTTTGCGGCATGTACCCAACTTTGAGATCAGACGTCCGCTTGATGTCTCCCGAGTCGGGCTTTAGCAAGCCAAGAACAATTCTCACTAGAGTTGATTTGCCGGCCCCGTTGGGGCCGATCAAGGTGGTTATCTCGCCTTGTTTAAGCTGCAGGCTCACGTCCTCTAACACCAACTTGCCTGCGAACCTTTTATTGATTTTCTCCAGAGATACTAGTAGTTTAGCCATGTGTCGTAGGCTCCGGAGCTTGGTCAGTGTCTTGAGAGCATTGAGGGCAGCGACCAAAAAGCTCGATACTCTGCGATTCGAGCTTAAATTGGGCCTTCTCGCTAGCATTTTGCAGCACATCGTTTAGAGCACTGTGGGCGACCTCGGCGGCACTGCCGCAACCATTACAGATCATAAATAGATTGCTGTGTTCGCTGTTCGGGAAAGGGCAACCAATATAAGCATTTAAGGATGCCAGTCGGTGTACCAAGCCAAGATTAGAGAGGAACTCGATAGCGCGATAAACCGTCGGGGGAGCGATTGATTTGCCTGTAAGCTTGGATAGTTGGTCCTGGACCTGGTATGCGCCCAGAGGCTGGTGACTTTGCCATAGTAGTCGCAAAACGGATTCGCGAGTAGGCGTTAACCGCACGCCTTTTTCTAGACAAAGATTGTTGGCTCGAGACAAGGCGGCATTGATACAGCGGCCGTGATCATGAGGTTGGTGCACTAAACGAGAATTAGTTAGCATGAGCAGTCTTTTTCATTATGTTATGTTATAATATAACATATAAATAAAATATTTCCTTTTTTCTTTTGTTGGGTGCCGGTTTGAAAAAGATATATTATAACGTTTTTGGTATTTTAGTGCTCTTTTTTGCTTTAAATGCCGCTGGGACTAGCATTGACAGTCCTGAATACAGCAAGAATGCATCTGCCCCCTTAGTGGTGACTACTAATAAGCCGTTAGCCATTATTGCAAAGGCCGCACTAGGCGATAACGTGAGGGTGCAATTTTTGCAGTCTGCTAGTCAATCGTCTCATGATTTGACGCTCTCGATCTCGGCTTTGGGGAAAATCCAAAAAGCCCAATTAGTCGTTCTGCTCGGCGACCAAGTTGAACCTCGAGTGGCCAAAGCCGTGTTGGCCCTGCCTCAAAATCGTGTCATTAAAGTCCTTGATTTGCCGACGCTAAGGTTTCATGCAGAGTCTGACCAGGTTAGTCAAGACCATCAGCGTGATCACCACGTTTGGCTTGACCCACAAAATGGCAACCTAATTGGTCGTGCCATCCAAGACATGTTTGGGGTAAAGGCTCACAACATTATTGGTGATTTAGAAATTATGAGGTTGCGCAGCATACTTGCTCCATATGCTAAAAATAATTATTTGACCCATCACGATGCCTTTAGCCATTTTTCCCGTGGATTTGGACTGTCCTCAGGGCTCTCGATTAGGGATTCAAGTGGCGGACAAAAAGGCGCTAGAAGCCAATATATTCTTCGCAAGCATGCGTTACAAAGCGGTATTCAGTGTGTTTTTGTGGAACCACAATATGGCAATAAAGACGCACAAGGCATTGCTGACATGCTTAATTTACCCATTATCAGTATTGATCCACAAGGAATGACTCAGGCACTAATAGATGACGGTTATGAACAATTTATGCAGGGATTAGTCGCGCAATTTAAAGCCTGTTTCAGCTAAATACTGTATTCTCTGTTGAACTCTATAGCGTTTAAAAAGTAGCGAAACTATGTCTGAACAAATTCCACTAGTCTTAGTTGACGGATCTTCTTATCTTTACCGAGCCTATCATGCGTTGCCGCCACTGACCAATAGCAAGGGTATGCCCACGGGTGCGGTTAAAGGCGTCATCAATATGATGCGTCGGCTACAAAAAGATTACCCTCAAAGCACATTGGTGGTGGTGTTTGACGCCAAAGGCAAAACGTTTCGTGATGACATGTACAGTGAGTACAAAGCCAATCGTCCGCCGATGCCGGATGATCTTCGGCTGCAAATTGAGCCTATCCATCAAATCATTCAGGCCATGGGCCTGCCTATGCTAATTATCGATGGTGTTGAAGCTGACGACGTCATTGGTACCCTAGCTGTTCAGGCTACGCTCGCTAAACAGCCAGTGGTTGTCTCCACGGGGGACAAAGACATTGCCCAATTGGTTAATGAGTACATCACCTTAGTGAATACCATGACTAATACGGTTCTTGACAGAGAGGGGGTGATTGAAAAGTTTGGAATTCCACCTGAATTAATCATTGATTACTTAGCCTTGCTGGGTGACAAATCTGACAACATCCCGGGCGTGCCTGGAGTCGGCGAAAAGACAGCTCTTGGATTACTGCAAGGGATTGGCGGGCTTGACGCTATTTACGCTCGATTGGACGAAATATCTGTGTTGGAGTTTCGGGGGGCCAAAAAAATGGCACCTAAATTAGAAGAGCATAGAGACCTAGCTTATTTGTCTTATCAGTTGGCAACGATTAAAACGGATGTTGAAATGCCGTTAAATATTAGCCAGCTTCATAATAGTCCCGCCGATGAGCAAGGGTTAGCTACGCTGTTTGCGGATATGGAATTTAAGACTTGGGTTGCTGAGAGCGACAAAAGCAACAGTCCTAGAGGCGTGGAACGTGACAGTTCAGCGCAAGCCAAACCAGCATTATCAGAAGTTGAAATTGTCCCAGTTGATATCGTCAAGGATTATGAAACAGTCTTAACAGAAGACCAGCTGTGCGCCTGGGTAGAACGAATAAAAGCCGCAGATTTGATTGCTGTGGATACAGAAACAACCAGCTTGAACTATATGGTCGCCGATTTGGTGGGTATATCCATAGCCGTTGATGCTGGTCAGGCTGCTTATATTCCATTTGGGCATGACTATCTAGGCGTGCCTGAGCAATTATCACGTGACAGAGTAATTGCACATTTAAAGCCGCTATTAGAAAACCCCAGCATTAAAAAAGTAGGGCAGAATATAAAATATGATATGAGTATCTTTGCGCAGCATGGTATTGCGTTAAAAGGTATTGAATTTGACACCATGCTTGAGTCTTATGTTTTGGACTCGGTCGCGACACGGCATGATATGGATAGCTTGGCAGACAAATATCTTAGTGAGCAGACCATTAAATTCACCGACATTGCAGGCAAAGGAGCCGGCCAGCTGACATTTAATCAAGTTGCTCTAGAAGAAGCTGGGCCCTATGCCGCTGAAGATGCTGATATTACCTTGCGGTTGCATCAAGCGTTGTGGCCTAAGGTTTCCGCTGAGGCGACGTTGGCAAGAGTGCTCACAGATATTGAGTTGCCACTAATCCCTGTCTTATCACGAATTGAGCGTACAGGCGCACTTGTAGATGACACTCTCTTGTTTCATCAGAGCCAAGAACTTTCTGAGCGTATTGCAGAGCTAGAGCGCCAGGCATGGGCATTGGCCGAGCAAGAATTTAATTTAGCTTCACCAAAGCAGCTTGGGGAAATTTTGTTTACTAAATTAGAGCTGCCGGTGTTGAAGAAAACATCCAAGGGAGCACCTTCAACTAAAGAGGAGGTACTTCAGGAGCTAGCGCTCGATTACCCTCTGCCTAAGGTGTTATTGGAGCATCGAGGGCTGGCAAAGCTCAAATCGACCTATACCGATAAGTTGCCAACCATGATTAATCCGACGACGAAGCGTATACATACCTCTTACCATCAGGCTGGCACCGCCACTGGTCGGCTTTCGTCTTCAGATCCTAATTTACAAAATATCCCAGTGAGGAGTGCCGAAGGTCGGCGAGTACGACAAGCATTTATTGCTGCTTCTGGATGTAAGATAGTCGCTGCGGATTACTCTCAGATTGAGTTGCGGATTATGGCTCATCTGTCTGAGGACCCAAGCCTGCTAGCGGCTTTTGCCGCCGGGCAAGATATTCATCGCGCAACCGCTGCCGAGGTCTTTGGCACAGACACTGAGTCGGTAACAGTAGATCAACGGCGTAGTGCCAAGGCGATTAACTTTGGGCTGATTTATGGTATGTCGGCTTTTGGCTTGGCACGGCAATTGAATATTGGCCGTAAGCAAGCAGCCGACTATATTGAGCTCTATTTCCAACGCTACCCCGGTGTACAACATTATATGAACAATATTAGGCATAGCGCTGCCGAGTTCGGCTATGTCGAAACCTATTTTGGGCGCAGGCTTTACTTGCCAGAAATTAGCTCTTCCAATGGCATGCGCCGTCAAGCTGCTGAGCGTACTGCAATTAATGCGCCGATGCAGGGAACAGCGGCAGATATTATTAAGCTAGCTATGATCTCCGTAGATGATTGGCTGCAGAACAGTGATTTGGACAGTGTCATAATCATGCAAGTTCATGATGAATTGGTTCTCGAAGTGCCAGAGCAAGAATTGGAAATAGTCTCGGCTGGGCTTGCTCAGCGAATGGAGCTGGCGACCAGCCTAAAAGTACCCTTAGTGGTTGATGTGGGCGTTGGCGATAATTGGGATGAAGCGCACTAAGCAGGGTTTCGCCACTCTGGATACTCTGGAATATCCTTGTTGCAAAGCGACCAGAGTGGCTTTGAAGAACAAAAAATACTGTTGTCTACCGAGCGAGACGGCTCTTCATCTAGGGTGCCAATGGCGATAGAGATTTGATCATCTCGATCTATGAATTTATAGTAAAGGCTTGATCCACAACATTTACAGAAGCCCCGTTCGGCTGTAATTGATGATTGATACGTGAGTATTAGGGCCTGACCCTGAAGCCATCTAAAATCTTGCCTCTGGACTTTGCCGTAGGTTGCGTAAGCAGCACCATGGAATTTCCGACACATAGCACAGTGGCAATTAGAGATTTCAGGATCAAAACAAGCAACTTCGTATTTTATCTGGCCACATAGGCAGCTACCGAGCATATTTACCCCTTTTTAATTCAAGAATAGCTGTTAACTTATAGGTATTAACTATAGCTAAGGAAATTAAAAATGGTAAAAATACTAAATTATGAAAAATAAATTGAACTTCTTGTTTAAACCCTGTCAAAGAATAGGCAAGTGATGATTGCACATAATCTCCCCCGAGATAAAGAAGTAAAGGTAAGACTCCCAAGTAGTAGAGAAAAACTTAATCCAGGTTCTGGATTAAGTTTTTTTTTGCTTAAGAGCTTTCGTCATTTATTGTTGACACTTCAGCGGCGCTAAAGCCTGCGCTGAGCCAATGACTTAGTTGCTCCTCAAGTTCGGCCAAGCCTTGTTTCTTCAAGGCGGAAAATGTTTGAGCTGTAAATAAAGTCGCCTGAGGATCCATTTCGCGGAGTAATTTATCTACTTTCAATAGAGTGCTTTGTGCTGGTCCACGCTTTAGCTTGTCAGACTTTGTCAGTAGGATATGTACGGGTAAACCTGCCTCCGCTGCCCAGTTAAGCATCTGCTGGTCATAGTCTTGGAGCGGGTGGCGGATATCCATGAGCAGAATTAAGCCGCCTAAACTTTTACGCAAACGAAGGTATTCGGCTAGGTGCTTATCCCACTCTACCTTCATGGCCTTGGGGACTTTTGCGTAGCCGTAACCTGGCAAGTCCACTAATCTTTTCCCTGGGCTAAGCTGGAAAAAATTAATTAGCTGAGTTCTGCCTGGCGTCTTACTGGTCCGCGCTAAACCTTTATTTTTGGTAAGCGTATTAATGGCACTTGATTTACCCGCGTTGGACCTTCCCGCAAAGGCTACCTCACAACCCGTATCCTCGGGACACTGTTTCAGTGAGGGCGCACTCGTGGTGAATTCGGCTGATTGAAATTTAATTGTTTGTATATGCATAGGAAAATCGACACTACTGGCTTAAAAACTGAATTTATTGGTATATAATGCACGGCCTTACTCAATAAGGCTAATGCTCGGCGGCCACAAGACTGCCCAGGAGCTTATTCTAACGTATTGTGAGAACCGTATTAACCATGAAAAAATCTTTTTTAAGTATTCTCTGTATTCTAGCGAGTTTGGCGGCAACCCAAGCGCTTGCGGTAGGTGACCCCAAAGCAGGACAGGCTAAGGTTGCTGTATGTGCTGGATGTCACGGAACAGACGGTAATAGTATGGTGCCGTCCTTCCCAAAGCTGGCTGGCTTGGGCGAAAAATATATGACTGAACAGCTACGTAATGTTAAGTCAGGGGAGCGGGTGATTCTTGAAATGACGGGTATCTTAAGTTTTTCCACAGACCAAGATCTACAGGATATGGCGGCTTATTATGACAGCCAAACCAGGCTGATTTCAGGGGCTTCAAATATCGACTTGATAGGAGTTAGTGGCCCCAAGGAAGCTCTTGCCTATGGTGAAAATATCTATCGCGCCGGCAATATGAAAACCGGTGTCGCTGCCTGTATTGGGTGTCACTCACCTTCAGGTAGTGGCAACAATCCAGCTGGTTATCCAGCGCTTGGTGGGCAGTATGCTGGATACATCGAAAAACAGCTCCTAGGCTATCGGCGTGGAGAGAGAGCTAGTGGGGCGAATGCGCTCATTATGCGAGGTGTTGCTGCTAATTTAAGTGATAAAGAAATTAAAGCCGTGGCCAACTACATTGCAGGCCTAAATTAATAATAGTCTGTATCATTTATGGGCTGGGAAAAGTAGGAGATGGAAATGCCAAAGTGGATTAAACGACTCATGTTTATTGCCTTAGTAGCCCCAATGGCTATGTGTCAGGCGCAGACTGAGCAGTATCAAGCCGGTATCGACTATGAGGTTTTACCTCAGGCCATAAGAACAGCAAACCCAAGTAAAATTGAAGTCAATGAAGTGTTCCATTACGGCTGCATACACTGCTTTAATTTTGAGAAGACAATTCACCCTTGGACAGAAAAATTAGCTGATGACGTTGATTTTCAGCGTACCCCGGCTATTTGGCAGTCTGCCTTGGAGCCTTATGCAAGAGCCTACTACACGGCAAAATTATTAAAGGTTCTAGATAAGACGCATGTGCCTCTATTTGAAGCAATTCATGTTAACAGGCAATCGATTCGGTCAGAGCAAGATTTGGTTAAGTTCTTCGGTCAGCAAGGTGTGGACGAGGCTAAATTTACTAAGGTTTATAACTCTTTTGGCGTAAACAGTATGATAGGCCAGGCTAAGGCTCGAGCTATCGGTTATAGAACTCAGGGCACTCCAGAGATGGTTGTGAATGGCAAGTATAGGGTGACTACACGGATGAGCAAAAATTTTGATGGCATGTTAAAAGTGGCAACATTTTTGATTGAAAAAGAGCGCAAGGCAGCTCTTTAGTTTAGCGGCTTTTACAGAAAACTGATGAATACGCGGAGATAACCGCGTATTTTTTTGTCTGTGATTTAGGGCTATGTGTTCACTATAACTTTAAGCTATAGATTCATAGTGTGAAACCACTTTCTTTAATGCGACCCAAACAGTAAAATGAGCGACCTTTCTAGACACGATTTAAACTGATAATAACTATGAGCATTACTGTGAAACCCAGCTTGAAACCGGCTAATCCCAACTTCTCTTCTGGCCCTTGTGCAAAACGGCCGGGCTACGATGTGGCTCATCTCGATATAACGACGCTTGGTCGATCCCACCGGTCATCAATTGGGAAGCTCGCGCTGGCGCGCGCCTGCTCTGATACCGCTAAGCTTTTAGGGCTACCTGAGGGCTATCGCGTTGGTGTGGTTCCCGCTTCGGATACAGGCGCAGTGGAAATGATTATGTGGTCAGTGTTAGGAGCGCGCCCGGTCGATGTGTGTGCGTGGGAAAGTTTTGGCAGCGGTTGGTTGACTGATGTCGTTAAGCAATTAAAAATTAGTGATGTTACTACTCATGTTGCGGACTATGGTTTGCTGCCGGACCTGACAAAGACGAATCCAGATCACGATATTGTGTTTACCTGGAATGGAACAACGTCTGGTGTCAAAGTGCCTAACGCTGACTGGATCAGCGATGATCGTAACGGCCTAACTATTTGTGATGCGACCTCGGCCGTTTTTGCTATGCAATTACCATGGGAAAAACTTGATGTTGTAACTTACAGTTGGCAGAAAGTACTTGGTGGTGAGGGCGCACACGGCATGTTGATTTTGAGCCCCAGAGCAGTGGAAAGATTAGAGTCGTACACGCCTAGCTGGCCGATGCCTAAGATTTTTCGTATGACTAAGGGCGGTAAGTTAATAGAGGGTATTTTCCGTGGGGAAACCATCAACACGCCATCTATGCTTTGTGTTGCTGATTACCTTGATGCTTTAGATTGGGTTGGTTCGATAGGTGGGTTAGACGCAGCCATCGCTAAGTCCGAAGCTAATCTTGAGGTGATTAAATCTTTTGTTGCCCAGCGGCCTTGGATTAACTTTCTGGCTCAAAAACCGGATCAAATTTCTAATACTAGTGTTTGCTTGACCTTGGATTTAGAGGCGGAGCAAGTAAAGAAGATCGTTAAGTTACTTGATTCAGAGGCGGTCGCTTTTGATATTGGAGCCTATCGCGATGCGCCAGCAGGGTTGCGAATTTGGTGCGGTGCTACGGTCGAGCAATCTGATTTGGAATCCTTGATGCCTTGGATTGACTGGGCCTACGGCCAAGTTAGCAAATAGTTAAAAGACCAAAAAATTACCTTTAATAGATTTTATTACTGAGACCAGACCATGCATAATATACGCACCTATAACGCTATCTCCTCCAAAGGATTGGATCGATTTTCTGCTGATAGTTACACCGTCAGCGACGACTGTTCTGCTCCAGAGGGGTTCATCTTGCGTAGTCAAAAACTGCATGCCGAGCCCGTCCCTGAGAGTTTACTGGCAGTAGCTCGCGCCGGTGCAGGCGTTAATAACATTCCAGTGGTAGATTACACCGAACAAGGTATTGTTGTCTTTAATACGCCTGGAGCTAATGCCAATGCGGTAAAAGAATTAATAGTAGCTGGATTGCTGTTGGGCTCCCGCGATATCTTTGGTGGTATGAGCTATGTCCAAGAGCTTGGTCATATGAATAACCCTGCTGAGATGGGGAAACTGCTGGAAAAAGAGAAAAAACGTTTTGCGGGCACTGAAATTGCTGGTAAAACCTTAGGCGTGGTTGGTCTTGGCGCCATCGGTTCTATTATCGCTAATTTGGCTTTGGATCTCGGAATGGATGTTATCGGGTATGATCCTGCTATCTCGGTAGAGGCGGCGTGGCAGTTGTCTAGCCGAGTTAAACGCATGGATAGTATAGAGGCGTTGCTAGCTGAGGCAGACTTTCTGACTTTGCATGTCCCCGCGATTCCAGCCACCAAGCATCTTATTAACGCGCAGGCCTTATCTGGGATGAAAAGCACTGCTAAGATTCTTAATTTTGCTAGAGAAGAAATTGTTTGCACTGAAGATATGGTAGCAGCCTTAGATAAAGGAATTATTGCGGGCTATATTAGTGATTTCCCGGCGCCCGCATTACTCGGTCGTAAAGATGTGCTGTTGATGCCTCACATTGGAGCCAGTACAGAAGAAGCGGAGGAAAACTGCGCAGTTATGGCAGCCAATCAGCTGATGGATTTCCTTGAAAATGGCAACATCCATAATTCTGTCAATTATCCGCCGACCAAAATGGGTCGCAATGGTGGCACCCGAATAACATTTAGCAACAACAATGTGCCTAAAGTTTTAGGTAGTGTGCTGTCAATATTAGCTGATGCAGAGCTTAATGTGGTTGATATGGTGAATAAAAGCCGTGGGGAGATTGCTTACAATATTATTGACCTCGAGGGTGATATCAGCGGTGCTGTGCACCAAAATATTTGCGATGTTGAGGGTGTGATGCGAGTGCGAATTCTAAGTTAATAAAGGATTAAATAGTTTGGCGCGAACTGTTTTGCGGTAAGCGCTGGGGCTATTTCCCGACCATTGACTGAAGCGTGAAGAAAACCAGCTCGGTTCTGGGTAGCCGCTATAACTGGCTACGTCGACAATGGGCAAGTCAGTATTCTTAAGTAAATCACAGGCAAAAGCCATGCGGGTCTCGGTTAGATAGCTATTAGGGGTGCTACCCGTCGCGGCTATGAAGCGTCGATTGAATGTTCGTGTAGACATACCAAATTGTGCAGCTAAATCAGGCATAGAGAGTGATTTGCTTAAATGATCTTGGATCCATATTTGGGATTGAGCAATTGATTCATCGTGGTGAGCACGGTCGCGCTGATCGCTAAAGCCAACAGGGCTGGTAATGTTGCGAATTTCATGGAAAAAATTACGTTGCGCTTGATGCGCGATAATCCGACCAAAATGCCGCTCTACTTGATACATGATTAATTCGGCCATTGCATTTATGCTGGCCGCACAATAGATGTTGCCTGCCTGTGTTGTAAAGTGTTGACGATCTAAGTGCACTGTTGGGTAATATTTTTGTAATTGATCGAAATAATGCCAATGTGTTGTTGCTGGTTTTCCGTCTAAAAGTCCTGCCTCAGCTAAAAAACAAACACCAGTACCAACGGCGGTGATCGCGCAGTTACGATGATGTTGCTGTTGAAGCCATGGAATGTACGCCTGATGCTTTTTGACGGCAGGACGTGGATTTCGCCACAGTGCAGGAATGTGTACTAAGTCACTACTAAAGTCTTCGTTGATGGAATGAGTCGGCGTCAACTCAAAGCCCGCGGACGTCCGCACCGGTAAACCGTTTGGGCTAACTCTACGAATTTCAACTTCGGGCATTGGGTTTTTATTGGCCCGAGCCATAGCTTCCGCAAAATAAAATATTTCGGCCGCTAAGGTGCTGCTCGACACAAGCATGTTATCGCAAAGCATTAGAGTAAGATTGAACGCCATAATAAGACAAATTTACCATAATATGGCTAAATTGCACTATTAAATGGCGTAAATACTAAAGAATTGTGTTTTATGCTATTTTACACTATAGGACTAAATATGATCATATAACGAAGGACGCTCTTATGTCTGAAGCTCTGCCCCTTATCGTTGGGTTTGGTGGATTTAATGCCGCTGGACGCAGTTCCTCTCACCAGGCCTTCCGACGCATGGTGCTGGAATCCTTGCCCGTGGATGAGCAGAATAAGACGATTGCTAGCCTGGCTTGCCTTATGGGTTATGTGAAAGCAGAGGGCGAAGAGTTTAGTGACGGGGATAATGCCGGTCTGAGTCTATCTAGGGTTGTCGAGCAGTACAGAGCTGCTGTGATTGAGGGGACTTTAGTACGTAAGATTGAGAATTTTGATCCGTCTCAGATACCCGGCAATAAAAAGATTTCTTTTGATGATGACCAGTCCCCCCGTTTTACAATGATTAAGCGGGACTTGCCTAAAGTGCTACCAGCGGACTGGCTCGTCAGTGACGCTAAAGACGGTCTGGTGGAGGTTAAAACATCTTCTGTTAGCGAATATTTAGTGACCTCTAATTACGAATTGGCCGCAAAAGCGGCCGGACAATTGCCAACAGGGTTTAATCCAGCAGACCACTATAATGCTAGATTTCATCCTCGCGGATTACAGATGACCTTGCTGGGTGCGAGTGACGCCATACATTCAATGGGGATTCCTTGGGACGTAGTCGCTGCAAAGGTAAATCCTGATCAGGTTGGCGTCTATTCATCGAGTGTTTTTGGTCAGGTAACTGAAGAGGGGAATGGCGGGCTTCTGCAGGCACGATTAAGGGGCGACAGAACGACGGCTAAGCAGTTAGCATTAGGGCTGAACACCATGCCCGCTGATTTCATCAACGCCTATATTTTAGGTAGTGTCGGGCATACGGAGGCTATTACTGGAGCCTGCGCCAGTTTTCTCTATGTGCTGCAAGCTGCAGTGAGAGACATCCGTAGCGGCCGTCGCCGGGTCGCCATTGTTGGTAATGCGGAAGCGCCTGTAACGCCGGAATGTTCGGAAGGTTTTTCAAATATGAGCGCTCTTGCAAGCGATGAAAACCTTTGTAAACTAGATAATTCTGATATTCCTAATTGGCGTAAAGCCAGTAGGCCCTTTGGCGAGAATTGTGGCTTCACGCTGTCCGAAGGCACTCAGTACATTGTTTTAATGGACGATCGTTTAGCCGTGGAGCTAGGAGCGGATATTCATGGAGCCGTACCGGAGGTGTTCATTAATGCTGATGGTGTTAAAAAATCAATTTCTGCTCCTGGTGTTGGAAACTATATTTCCTTTGCCAAAGCTGTTGCCGCCGCCGTTAATATCGTTGGTAAAGAAGCCGTTCAAAAGCGTAGTTTTGTCCATGCCCATGGGTCTAGCACGCCAGCTAATAGAGTGACCGAGTCAGAATTAATAAGCCGAGTTGCTCAAACCTTTGAGATAGAAGCCTGGCCAGTTACCGCCGTAAAATCTTATGTTGGACACTCTATTAGTGCTGCCAGTGGGGACCAGTTGATCTCCGCCTTAGGAACGTTTAAATATGGTTTGATTCCTGGCATTAAAACCATTTCCGCGATCGCCTCAGATGTATTTCAAGCCGGTCTTAATTTCCCATTGACTGACCTTGATGTTAGTTCAAAAGCAATGGACGTTGCCTTTATTAACTCAAAAGGATTTGGAGGCAATAATGCTACGGCGGTAGTTTTGTCGGCCGAAAAAGCCAACGCCATGCTTGCCAATAGGCACAGTGATGGTTTCGCTGAATACCTAAAAAAGCGAGAAATCACTCGCTCTGAAGCTGCTCAATATGAGGCTCGAGCGGATGCTGCAGAACTTAATGTAATTTACCGTTTCGGAGAACCCTTAATTGACGAGGCTGCGGTTCAGATATCAGAGACCGGCATGTGTATTCCGGGATTTGACTGTGAAGTTCAATTTAATCTTGAAAATTCTTGGCAGGATATGCAAAAAACTGACTAAGAGTTTCTATTACCCTATGATCTATTTTCCGGGCTTGATTGATTAACTTTTCCGGATCGACCTTCGACCCCCTTAATGTACCGCCGCGCGGTGATTGGGCTTCATTAACCAATAATGTTCCCCCATGAACGCCTACTAGCCCCCCGGTGATGGCATCTAAAATGGCTCCGCCTGAGGCGCCACTATTAGCATCGCAGTCATGAAGCAGAAGCTTTTTACTGGCAAAATTCTGAGAGGTGAATTGATAGCAATCCTCACTTTGGCTAATGTTATTTTCGTCACTGTTGTAACCGATTAGCAGCAGTTCACGACCTATTCTATTACTAGCGCTAAAGGTTAAAGTCGGCTGTATTAATCTCTTTTTCAATCTAATAAAAACAATATCACTTTCTGCCTGCCGCAGTTTGTCCTCTGATTTTGGGTTGAATTGGTGAAGCGAAATATCGGCAAACCCGACCTTAGTGAGGCGCTTATTTTCTGGCCGGTAGACGCATTTATTGAAGGGTTCAGCTGTTTTTTGGTCATACAAAACATGCGCCGCCGTTACGATAATTGACCCGGACGTTAGAGTTTTGTGTAAGGGGGTAAACACATGTATAGCTGTGCCTCTGAGCCTACCGTCACAAAAGATCGTTCCCATCGGTTTAAGGTGTTCTGGGGTTGCTGGTTGCCGCTGGTCTTCGAAACCATTACTGTGATCCCCGTCGCCAAATACCGCGCCTTGCGCCTGCAGGCTAAATAGTAAGAAGATAAAAGGTCTAAGATGCATTGCAGATTGACCTGCCCAAACGGATAACCTTAGTAATATCGCCATTACTTTGTCTATCCCATATCGCCCCAGAGCGACTGCAGGATACTAATTGCTGCCAAGGGGGCGGTCTCGGTTCGTAAAACTCTAGGGCCGAGTGTCAATGGATTAAAACCATTATTTAAGGCGAAATCTATTTCACTATCGCTTAATCCGCCCTCGGGACCGATTAATAAAGATACCAAATCGTTCTTGTCGGAAAACTCACCTAAGCGTTTTTCGGTACGGTGGTGCAGCACTAGTTTAAGGCTATGATTATCAGTAACGACCCATTGTTGAAGTGATATAGCTGGATTAACGTGCGGTACTAGAGTTCTTTGGCATTGCTCACATGCGCTAATAGCGATATGTTGCCAATGGCGAGTTTTCTTATCAAGCCGTTCTGCGTTCAGTTTAACTTCTGTTCGCTCCGTGAATAGGGGTGTAATGGCTGTGACGCCGAGTTCAGTGGCTTTTTGAATAACCCAATCCATTCTCTCTCCGCGTGAAACGCCTATTGCTAAATGAATCTTTAATGGAGATTCTCTATTGCAGTCGATAAAGGTCGAGATGGATACCGATACGCGATTTTTCTGCACATTGGTTAATTCCCCAGAGTACTCCCCACCCGTCCCATCAAATAATATGACTGCTTGTCCAGCGGACATGCGCAAGGCAGACGTTAGGTGGCGCGATGAGCTTTCATCTAAATCGACGAGAGTGTCACAGGATAAAGCTCTGGTAGTATAGATTCGCGGAATCCGCATGTTTCTTTAATCCTTGGCTGAAAAGCCAAGGTTACGGCAAATTTGTTCAGAAATCTGCCATTTATTCATCGTATAAAAATGAAAGCCCGGTGCGCCACCTGCCAATAATTTCTCGCAAAGCTCACTAACCATTTCAATGCCATAACTGATGAGATCGTCACTGTTATGGCTTCGCTCTTTAAGTTGCCAGCGCAACCATCGAGGTATTTCTGCGCCACAGTTATCAGAAAAACGTACTAGATTCTCATAATTAGTTAGGGGCATGATGCCAGGGATAATAGGCTTGTCTATTCCTGTTTTGGCGCAGGACTCGATAAACGTAAAATAAGCATCTGGATTGTAAAAATATTGGGTAATCGCTCGATCGGCGCCGGCCCTAAATTTCTCGCCTAACCAATATATATCGTTGCTATAGCTTTCAGATTCAGGATGAATTTCAGGATAAGCGCCAACATTAATATTGAAATGATCACCGCTATGTTCCCTGATGAGAGAAACTAATTCATTGGCATGAACCAACTTCTTAGTCGCGCCGACACCGGAAGGAAGATCACCGCGAAGAGCAACTAAATTTTTTATTCCGGCCTTCTGGTATGAGTCTATGAGGTCCAGTACGTCTAACGTAGAGTCTCCCCCAATAGAGAGGTGAGGAGCGGCCTGATAGCCTTGATTTTGAAGATTAAGCACTAAGTCTTTGGTGGTATCGCGGGTGGAACCACCAGCACCATAGGTCACAGAAAACAATTCTGGATTAAACTTATTTAAGTGGCTGGCTGTCACATTCAGATTTTCGGCTCCTTGCGGCGTTTTTGCGGCAAAGAATTCAAAGCTGAGATGAGGAGTGTTCGTCATGAAAATTTGTCCTTTGTAAAGCCTCTGACGTCTATCGTCAGAGGCTTTGAAAATACTAAATTAAAGTTAGTACTTGTAGCTGTCACCTTTGAACGGTCCTTCCACAGAAACATTGATGTAGTCTGCTTGCTCTTGGGTCAGCCGGGTTAAAACGCCTCCGAACCCAGCAACCATATGGCGAGCAACTTCTTCATCAAGATGCTTTGGTAAAACTTCAACGCGGAGCATTCCAGCTTTTGTGGCATCATCCTGAGCGGCAAACTGTTTCTTATATAAATCAATTTGAGCCAGTACCTGATTGGCAAACGAACCATCCATAATTCGACTTGGATGACCCGTTGCGTTACCTAAATTGACTAGACGACCTTCAGCCAGCAGTAATAGGTGGTCGTTGCTATCACGATCACGGTAGACCTTGTGTACCTGAGGCTTGATTTCATCCCATTCCCAATTTTCGCGCATGAAAGCAGTATCAATTTCATTGTCAAAGTGACCAATATTACATACAACACAGCCACTCTTAAGCGCGCTTAGGACGTCAGAACCGCAGACGTTGTAGTTGCCAGTGCTGGTCACTAGCATATCGGTATTAGCCAGTAATTGACTATTGACCCCCTTACTTGAGTCACCTTCGTTATAAGTCGATACGATTTCAAAGCCGTCCAAGCAGGCCTGCATGGCACAGATTGGGTCAACTTCAGTAATCTTCACAATCATTCCTTCTTGGCGTAATGATTGAGCTGATCCCTTACCTACGTCACCATAACCAACCACAACCGCTTTTTTGCCAGATAGCAGGTGGTCAGTGGCGCGTTTAATCGCATCGTTTAAGCTGTGACGACAGCCATATTTGTTGTCACACTTTGACTTTGTAACAGAATCGTTAACATTGATGGCGGGAACCTTTAACTCGCCTGCTTTAAGCATCTCGTAAAGACGGTGCACACCGGTAGTCGTCTCTTCGGTAACGCCGTGAACAGCGTCAAGCACCTGAGGATATTTTTCATGCAACAAGGAGGTTAGATCACCACCATCATCTAGAATCATATTGGCATTCCAGGGCTGTCCATCTTTTAATACTTGTTGCTCTAGGCACCACTCGTACTCTTCTTCGGTCTCACCTTTCCAGGCGAAAACGGGGGTGCCATTAGCTGCAACCGCAGCTGCGGCATGATCTTGAGTAGAAAAAATATTACAAGACGTCCAGCGTACTTCTGCACCCAGTGCCTCTAGGGTTTCGATGAGCACGGCGGTTTGAATCGTCATGTGAATACAGCCGAGTATTCGAGCGTCAGCCAACGGCTGCTCGGCGCGGTATTCTTCACGCAAAGCCATCAATGCTGGCATTTCAGATTCGGCGATGGAGATTTCTTTTTTACCCCAATCAGCGAGCGATATATCGGCAACTTTATAGTCATCGAATCCTTTATTACTATCAACGTTTTGTACAACTGCAGTCATGATCAATTCCTTATTTTTTAATATTAACGCTAGAAAACGGTTTTGTTGTTATAGCGCTTTCTTAAGCAACGCCACTTTGTCTGTATTTTCCCATGTAAAATTTTCTTCCTCTCGGCCGAAGTGGCCGTAGGCTGCGGTAGCTTGATAAATCGGCCGACGCAGGTCTAGCATGTCCATGAGGCCGCTCGGACGGAGATCAAAATGTTCACGAACTAAGTTAGAGATCTCATGATCAGAAAGTTTTCCCGTGCCGTAGGTGTCGATACTGATCGACGTGGGCTCAGAAACACCGATTGCATAGGAAATTTGAATTTCACAGCGATCCGCAAGACCTGCTGCAACAATATTTTTTGCCACATACCGGCCAGCGTAGGCTGCAGAGCGATCAACTTTAGTAGGATCTTTTCCAGAGAACGCACCACCACCATGATGGGCCATACCGCCATAGGTATCGACGATAATTTTACGTCCAGTCAGCCCGCAGTCGCCCACCGGGCCGCCAATAATAAACTGGCCAGTAGGATTGATGTGATATTTAGTCCCTGCATGCAACCATTCTTCTGGCAGGATCGGCGCAATAATTTCAGAGCGTACCGCTTCTTGCAGATCCGCCAAAGCGATATCGGGTGAATGCTGAGTGGACAGGACCACCGCATCTATAGCGACTGGCTTACCTTGGTCATATCTAAGAGTGACCTGGCTTTTCGCGTCGGGGCGCAACCATGGCAGTGTGCCATTCTTGCGAACTTCTGCTTGTCGTTTGACCAACAGGTGGGAGTAGTAGATGGGAGCAGGCATAAGCACAGCGGTTTCATTAGTCGCATAGCCAAACATTAAGCCTTGGTCTCCGGCACCAATGTCTTTGTTATCGCCAGCATCAACGCCTTGAGCAATATCGTTTGACTGTTTGCCTATGGCATTCAAAACGGCACAAGTATTGCCATCAAAACCAACATCTGAATTGTCATAGCCGATATCATTAATGACTTTTCGAACAACGTCTTCCAAATCAACATAGGTGTTGGTCCGCACCTCTCCTGCGATGATGGTCATTCCAGTTTTGACCATGGTTTCTACAGCAACCCGAGAGTTGGGATCATCCTTAATGATAGCGTCAAGCACTGCATCAGAAATTTGATCTGCCATTTTGTCTGGGTGCCCTTCTGATACGGACTCAGAGGTGAACAAATTATAAGTAGACATACGTTTTTCCCTTTAAATTAATTGGTGTTTAAATTAAATTGTCTTAATTGGATGCGAAAGCCATTGCGCTGCGTGAGGTACTGACTATTGCCCTCCGTTAAATTAGCAGCTAAGCACCACTGGGTTAATGCTTCTGGCTCAAACCCTAACCACAGATCTCCGCAGGCTTCTTTCACCCACTCTTGATCATGCGCACAAAGCTCAGTGATTAAGAGCGTACCGTTTTTGTTTATGAGCTGTGCACAGTCAGCGATTATCTCTGCTGGCGTTGGATTGTGGTGCAGTACCATATTCAATGAAATAAAGTCGGCTTTAACCCCATTGCTGATGGCACTATCAGTGCCGCCCAGCATAAAGTTGATGTTGGTTAACCCTTGAAGAGCAGAACGAGTTCGGCACTGCTCCAGCATTTCCGCGGAATTATCTAGCGCAGTCACTTGATCAAAATCAGCCGATAAGCGCGATAAGAACTGGCCATACCCGGGACCAATTTCCAGAGCTGCCTGATTGCCTGCTGTATTATTAGGCAAAAAACTTTCGACACTATCACCATAGTCAGACCAGCCAGCAATTAAGTCTTGGTTTTCTTCAAAGCGGACAGCATTTTGATTAAAAAATGCGACGGATGCAGCAGCTCGGGTGCCATTTATTTCAGCCAGTCGATTTCGTAGATTTGGATCAAGCGCCGCCTCATCAATGGCATGAAAAAGACTATACTGTAATGCTTGTAGGTCAGTATCAGGATGCATTTCATTGCGACGGTAAAAAATAGTCGTTCCTTCGCGCCGAGTGGCTACTAAGCCTGCGTTGGCGAGAATTTTAAGGTGGTGGCTCATGGCCGGCTGTCGAATATCAAAAACCTGACACATTTCGAGAACACCATAGGCATTTTGCTGCAGTACTTTTAAAACTTGCATGCGCAGGGGATCACCGGCGGCCTTGCACAGCGCGGTAATAGCGCTAGTGTCGGTAGCTGATCGATTCTCACTGCTAAAATGTATTGGTAACAACATGAGTGCACTATATCATGGGTTAATCATATATCAAAATATTTTAATATAGCGATTAGAGCGAAAAAGCAGCAGCTTTATTGACTGGGGGAGGCTAATGAATAGCGAATATCGGTTTACTGAAATGCTTGTCTGAGAGACAATGTATCGTTCAAATTTCCCCCTTTAGGAGTTAAGTACTATGGCCTCACGCAGAGACCTTGCCAATGCTATTCGAGCGCTCAGTATGGATGCTGTACAACAAGCCAACAGTGGACACCCGGGTGCGCCAATGGGCATGGCAGATATTGCCGAAGTGCTGTGGAATGACTATTTAAAACATAACCCATCTGACCCTGCGTGGGTTAATCGAGATCGGTTTGTATTGTCCAATGGGCATGGCTCTATGCTGCTCTATTCTCTACTTCACCTCACTGGATATGATTTGCCTATTGAAGAATTGAAAAATTTTCGGCAGCTACATTCAAAGACGCCAGGACACCCCGAGTATGGTTACGCGCCAGGGGTAGAGACAACCACTGGGCCTCTTGGCCAAGGCATAGCTAATGCCATTGGTATGGCCTTAGCTGAGAAGGTGCTGGCTGCGCAATTTAATCGACCCGGGCATAAAGTGGTCGATCATCAAACCTACACCTTTCTAGGTGATGGTTGTCTGATGGAAGGCATTTCCCATGAGGTTTGTTCTCTGGCGGGTACTTTAGGGCTGGGTAAATTAACGGCATTCTATGATGACAATGGAATTTCAATCGACGGTGAGGTTGAGGGCTGGTTTAGTGATGACACGCCTGCTCGGTTTAAAGCCTATGGCTGGCATGTGGTTGCTGATGTCGATGGTCATGACAGCGATGCTATTAAAGCGGCAATAGAGCTTGCTCGAGCCGAAAAAACCAAACCGACATTGATCTGCTGTAAAACTATTATTGGGTTTGGCTCGCCAAACAAGCAGGGCAAAGAGGATTGTCATGGCGCACCTCTTGGTGCGGACGAAATTATCTTAGCTCGGAAGCAGTTAGGTTGGGATCACGAGCCGTTTGAGATACCTACAGATCACTACGCTGGATGGAATGCCATTGATAAAGGCGTTGTGGCTCAGAGTGGTTGGGTTGCGACATTAGATGCTTACCGAGATGCTCACCCTGACTTAGCTGCTGAATTTGAGCGACGAACAAGTGGAGAGCTTCCAGTAGACTTTAGCGCTAAAGCTGATACTTATATTCAGGAGTGCCAAGACAAAATGGAAAAAGTGGCCTCTCGAAAAGCATCGCAGAATTGCTTAAATGCTTATGGTCCAATGTTGCCTGAATTACTGGGTGGTTCGGCAGATTTGGCGGGGTCAAATCTCACTATTTGGTCAGGATCAAAAGACATCAGCAGTGAAAATGCCGACGGCAATTACATTTACTACGGTGTTCGTGAATTTGGAATGAGCGCGATGATGAATGGTATCGCCTTGCACGGGGGATTCATTAATTATGGCGCCACTTTCTTGATGTTTATGGAATATGCGCGCAATGCTGTGCGTATGGCGGCGATAATGAAACAGCAGAGTATTTTTGTTTATACACACGATTCTATTGGTTTAGGAGAAGACGGCCCAACGCACCAACCTGTTGAGCAGCTGAGCTCCCTTCGATCGACGCCTAACTTAAATACGTGGAGACCTTGTGACACGGTGGAGTCGGCGGTATGTTGGAAAAGTGCTATCGAGAATCGTCAGGGACCCAGCGCGTTAGTATTTAGTCGGCAGGGTTTAGCGCCGATGCCAAGAACACGCCAACAGGTTGCGGCGATAGCCAAAGGCGGTTACGTTTTACAAGATTGTACTGATCCTCAAGCTATTATTATTGCGACCGGCTCAGAAGTTGAATTGGCAGTCTCTGCAGCTGATCATTTGGCTAAGCAAGATGTTCGAGTGCGAGTAGTCTCCATGCCCTGCGCGGAGATGTTTTCTGCTCAAGATGTGGACTATCGTGATTCAGTATTGATCCCTGCGGTTAGGGCAAGAGTCGCCGTTGAAGCTCTGCATGCAGATTATTGGCATAAGTTCGTTGGCATTGATGGCCGGATTGTTGGCATGCGAAGCTTTGGCGAATCTGCGCCAGGCGGAGTACTTATGAAAGAGTTTGGCTTCACGGTTGAGAATGTGGTCGCTAATGTCTTGGAGTCACTTGGCTAATGTTACGCATTGCTATTAATGGTTATGGCCGCATAGGGCGTTCGGTATTGCGTGCACTCTATGAGTCTGGCGCCCGTGATTGGGCTCAGGTAGTTGCCATCAATGAGCCGGCTGAAACTAAAACCATAGCTCATTTGACCCGCTATGATTCTACTCATGGTAGGTTTCCTGGCACGGTTGAATTAGATCAGCAGACCCTGACGGTAAATGGTGATGCTATACAGATAGTTAATCATAAAGATTTGCGGAAACTGCCTTGGCGCGAGCAGCGTATTGATGTGGTTCTTGAATGTAGCGGTAGCTTCTCTGACCGTGCGACCGCCCAACAACATATAACAAATGGGGCTAAGCGCGTATTGTTCTCGCAACCCGCCGAGACTAGTGTCGATGCAACTATTGTTTATGGCGTTAATCACCAAATACTCGATGGCTTGGAAACGATCATCTCTAATGCGTCTTGCTCCACTAACTGTGTTGTGCCAGTAATAAAGGTACTGAACGATTGCTTTGGTGTGGATGGCGGCGTTATCACGACCATCCATTCTGCGATGAATGATCAGCCCGTTATTGACGCCTATCACCACACAGATCTGCGTAAAACTCGAGGATCAATGCAGTCAATCATTCCAGTAGAGACAGGGTTAGCGCTAGGTATTGATCGCCTGCTACCGGAACTAACGGGGCGCTTCCAAGCTCAGGCTATGCGTGTTCCAACCGCTAATGTGTCGGCCATTGATTTGTCGGTGATGTTGAACACTCCAGTTGATACGGCGATCGTCAATGCCGCTTTGGCTGAAGCAGCGATGGGTAAATTGCAAGGAGTACTTGGATATACTGAAGAGCCTTTGGCTTCCTGTGATTTTAACCACGACCCACACAGCGGCGTTGTCGATGCGAGCCAAACACGTGTTAGCCAGCAAAAATTGGTTAAGGTGCTCATTTGGTTTGATAACGAGTGGGGTTATGCTAATCGCATGCTAGATACGCTGCACTATTGGTGTGCAAGATAGCTTTAATTAGAAATCCGTGAAATTGAATCTACCCAAAAGGAAATAGGGGAATGACCTTGAAGTTAATGACGGACCTAGATCTAACGGATCGTCGAGTGTTGATCCGCCAAGATTTAAATGTGCCAATTAAAGATGGTCAAGTGACTAGCGCGGCCCGAATAAAAGCAAGCTTACCAACAATTAGATTGGCCCTGCAGGCAGGCGCTAAGGTTATCGTAATGTCTCACTTAGGTAGGCCCAGTGAAGGATCGGTAACCTCAGAGCATAGTCTAGAGCCAGTTGCGCAATTTATGAGCGAGCAACTGGGGAAGCCGGTTAATCTGGTGGAACATTGGCGTGAAGGCATCGACCTGACAGGCAGCGATGTCGTTATGCTAGAAAATGTTCGCTTTAATAAGGGTGAAAAAGATAATGACGACGATCTAGCCAAGGCCTACGCCGAGCTATGTGACATTTTCGTCATGGACGCCTTTGGTACAGCGCACCGGGCACAGGCATCAACGCATGGTGTTGCTAAATATGCGCCGATTGCCTGCGCTGGTCCACTACTGGCTAAGGAGCTTGACGCTCTAGCCCATGCACTTGCGACTCCTAAAAAGCCGATTGCGGCCATTGTTGGAGGATCTAAAGTGTCTACTAAGCTAATGGTACTAGAGAATTTAGCAGATAAGGTCGACCAGTTAATTGTAGGCGGAGGTATCGCCAACACATTTTTAGCGGCAGCGGGAAAACCGGTTGGTATGTCCCTGTATGAGCCAAATTTAATACCGGCGGCTCAAGCCCTAATGGCAAAGACAAGTATTCCACTGCCGACAGATGTGGTTGTCGGTAAAGTATTCTCCGAGTCTGCGGAGGCCGTGGTGAAGTTAGTTGATGAGGTGGCCGACGATGACATGATTTTTGATATAGGGCCTCAAACCGCAGACCAGTTGGCAAAGTTGATGGTATCGATGGGGACTATTATTTGGAATGGGCCAGTAGGCGTTTTTGAGTTTGCGCAATTCGGTGGTGGCACGGAAACCTTAGCTAATGCTATTGCAGCAAGTAATGGATTCTCCATTGCTGGCGGTGGAGATACGCTGGCTGCGGTAGATAAATATGCTATAGCCGATAAAATATCGTATATTTCAACGGGCGGAGGAGCATTTTTAGAGTATGTTGAGGGCAAGGAACTACCAGCGGTCACTATTCTTGAGCAGCGGGCAAAAGGTTAGCTTTTACATTACCGGATTTACATCTATAACTATATTAGATAAACAAGTTAAAAAGGACATTAGCTATGGCACTTATTTCACTACGGCAGATGCTTGACCACGCAGCAGAATATAACTACGGCGTACCTGCATTTAACGTTAATAATCTTGAGCAGATGCGAGCCATTATGATGGCCGCAGATCAGACAGATAGCCCAGTCATTGTGCAAGCCTCCGCAGGGGCGCGCAAATATGCGGGAGCACCATTTTTGCGTCATTTAATTCAAGCCGCCGTTGAAGAATGGCCGCATATCCCGGTGTGTATGCACCAAGACCACGGCACCAGTCCAGCTATTTGTCAGCGCTCTATTCAGCTTGGATTTACCTCGGTAATGATGGATGGATCTCTTGAAGAGGATGGTAAAACACCCTCAAGTTATGACTACAATGTTGATGTAACACGTCGCACCGTTGAGATGGCGCATGCCTGCGGCGTTTCTGTCGAGGGTGAGCTAGGTTGTCTGGGTTCATTAGAAACAGGCCAAGCGGGCGAAGAAGACGGTGTTGGAGCTGAAGGGACGCTGACTCAAGAGCAAATGTTAACTGACCCCGAAGAGGCAGCGGATTTTGTCGCCAAAACCCAGGTCGACACTTTGGCTATTGCCTGCGGCACGTCCCATGGAGCCTACAAGTTCAGTCGACCTCCCACTGGAGATATTCTTGCTATTGATCGAATAAGGGCAATTCATCAGCGTATCCCAGACACTCATTTGGTAATGCATGGGTCTTCTTCAGTCCCTCAAGAATGGCTGGCGATAATCAATCAGCATGGTGGAGCGATTCCTGAAACCTATGGCGTTCCCGTTGATCAAATTTGCGAAGGCATTAAGCATGGCGTGCGAAAGATCAATATAGACACTGACCTGCGTTTGGCATCGACTGGTGCAGTCCGCCGTTTCTTAGCGGAAAACCCTAGCGCCTTTGATCCTCGCGCCTACCTAAAAGAAACTATTACAGCTATGCAGGATATAGCGGCTGCACGCTATGAGGCGTTTTCAACCGCGGGTAATGCTTCGAAAATTCGAGCACTTAGTTTAGATGCTATGACCGCGCGTTATCAAAGCGGGGAGCTAGACCCTAAGATTAACTAATATGGGGGTTTGGTTTAGGTTTGATCATCTTTTTATTGCTCGCTTGGCAGTGCCCCAACTTCGATATTTGATCCAGCTAGCTATCGTTCCACGTAATCGTCGTAGGGCAGAAAAGGCGATCGCGGGAAAGACGCATTAGCACTCTAAACAATATCTCATCCAATTCGTGAGGTGGTGCCAGCGGTTTGGGCACCTTATCTTGTCTATCAAGGGTACTTTGAATAAACTATTCCGGATAAATGGCGCCTCTTTTTATAATACGGCACAAGTTTCTACTGATAACAAAGTAAAAAAGCTGACAAGTTTTTGTTGGTAGGTACAGGTATTCAGTAACTTTAATATTAGCTGCTTTTTTAGTTATTGTATTTTAAAAAAATTGAATTGATGAACAATAAGTTGGACCAATAAAATATCGTTGAGGTTTCTCTTGTGATTGAGTCATATGGTTTTATAAAAGCAGTACTGGACGCGGCATCTGAAGGCATTGTGGTCTTGGATGTCCATGGCGATATCCAGTTTTCTAATCATAGCTGGAATACTGTGGGTCAAGTAGAACCTTGGTTTGAGTATGGTGGTTGGAGGGGTGTTAACTATCTTAAAGTTTGTGATGACGCTGGGAAAGCAGGTGATGCTCATGCTCTTAGGGCGGCTAGAGGCATAAGAAAGGTATCTCGTGAGGAGCAAGATATTTATTACTTGGAATATCCTTGTCATAGCCCTTCAAATAAGAGGTGGTTCATGATGCGAGTGAGCCAATTTATCTTTTCTGATGAACAGTTCTTGGTTATTTCTCATCGAGATATCACAGAGCAAAAATTAGCAGAGGAAGAGATTTCAAGACTTTCTACGGCAGATGATACTGCTGTATTCCCAATTAGATAATATATCGCTAGTGGTTTAGACTTAAACGAGTCAGGTAATGTCTTCGGAGAGAGTAATTGCAAGCCATTTCAACAACAACAGTTTATGCCGTGGGGGTCCCGATTATTTTGGTCCTTATTCTGATTGAGGCTATGACTTCAGCACGGCGAAATCTTAGCTTTTATGAGTCTGGCGATACTTGGGGAACCATTGGTCTTCTTTCCGGTAATATCCTTACCTCGGCTGCAATACAGGGCACTACTCTCGGTTTTTCTTTTTATCTTTATCAATTTAGGTTGTTCACCCTTAATACGATCTTAGAGTCATGGCAGGTTTGGCTTATCACTTTTTTAACGATAGATTTTATTTTTTATTGGTATCATCGTGCTGCGCATAGAGTTCGGCTATTGTGGGCGATTCACATGAATCACCACTCTAGTGTCGAAATGAACTTCTCAGTCGCTTTTCGTCAAGCTTGGTTTGGCCCTATTTCTAAAGCTCCTTTTTTCATGGTCATGCCGTTGGTTGGATTTGATCCGAGTATTACAGTGGTCGCGGCCTTATGCTCAAGGCTCTGGGGGGTAGTGGGCCATACCCAATGGATTGGGAAGCTTGGCTGGCTGGATAGCATTTTCAATACGCCCTCGACCCATCGGGTCCATCACGGCACCAATCTTGAGTACATAGACCGTAATTACGGTAATCTATTTATATTTTGGGATCGCCTTTTTGGCACCTATGCTAAAGAGCAGACACCTGTTATCTTTGGGCTAGTAAAAAACCTAAACACTAATAACCCGTTTAAAATAACCTTTCACACGTGGGCTGCAATAGCTAGAGATATTCAACAAGCGCAGTCATTTTACGAAATCATAGGGTATATTTTAGGACCACCAGGTTGGTTACCTTCAAGAAAAATGACGGTTATCAACAAGCTCTAGCTATTTGAATTATCCCTTATTTTCCATTTACGGGACGACCTAATGACCATATTATTAAAAGCACTTATCATTTTGCTAGCATCAGCAGCCATGGTTACAACGGCTGCTGACGAGGCGCCTTACCTCTACGTTCTTGGTGTTGCTCAAGATGCTGGTTTCCCTCAGGCAGGTTGTTACAAATCGCACTGCATGCCTGGGTGGGACAATCCCGAGACAAAAATTGGTGCTACATCACTAGCCTTAATTGATCCTGCAAGTAAAAAGAAATACATGTTTGAGGCCACGCCCAACTTTCCAGAACAGCTTTGGATGTTAGAGCGAGAGGCGCCTACAGCTGAATTTAAATTAGATGGAATTTTTGTCACCCATGCACATATTGGTCATTACACGGGACTCATGTATTTGGGGCGGGAAGTCATCGGAGCCGATCTAGTACCTGTCTATGTGATGCCAAAGATGCAGCAATATCTGATGAATAACGGTCCATGGAGTCAACTAGTCAGTTTACATAATATAACCTTACAGCCGCTTCGTAATCATGCAGAGGTTCCGTTACATAATATTACAGTAACGCCTTTTATAGTGCCTCACCGAGATGAGTTCTCAGAAACAGTGGGATTCTCAATAAAAGGACCTAACAAAACGGCACTTTTCATACCTGATATTAACAAATGGTCCCAATGGGAAAAAGATATTGCATCGCAAATACAGGCCTCAGATTACGCTCTAATCGACGCTACATTTTATGATAATAGAGAGCTACCAGGGCGAGACATGTCTAAAATACCTCACCCTTTTGTCACCGAAACCATCGCTGCGTTATCAGGGCTATCCACGCAGCAGCGCGCTAAGGTATGGTTCATTCATATGAACCATACTAATCCATTACTTAATCTAAACAGTGAGCAATCAAGAGCCGTGCGAGCCCAAGGCTTTAATATCGCCAGTACCGGCCTGCGTTTAGGACTATAGTAATTTTGAATAACCATAGTGAAATAGAGACTTTGATATGCCTTTACCTGCAGTAGTAATCCTAGGAACTCTCGCCAGCGCGTACATTTGCTATACCATAGCGAAAGAGCGGCATGCTAACGTGCGATTTTGGGTTTGGACGGGTGTGCTGTTAGGGCCTTTTGCCATTCCATTTGTGTTTTTCTCGAAGTCGGCAAAGAACAATAAGTAGAGCACACTAAAAAGCCCCGCAGTTTTATATCTACAGGGCTTTTTAGGGATTTTAATACTCTCGTCAAGTTTAGCTAAACACACCTTTAAAGAAGAAGAAGAATAAAATCGCCAGTCCGGCACCAGCAGGTAAGGTAACCACCCATGATAGGAAGATTGCTCCAATCATACGCAGATTCAAAGCGCCAATACCACGAGCAAGCCCAACGCCTAGAACTGCTCCCACTAGGGTATGAGTTGTAGAAATTGGCAGTCCAGTTCCCGAAGCAAAAACGACAGTGGCCGCAGCGCCTAACTCAGCAGCAAAGCCTCGACTAGGGGTTAGTTCGGTAATTTTTCGTCCAATAGTGCCCATTACCTTATAGCCATACGTCGCCAGACCAAACACGATACCAGCACCGCCGAGCAAAAGAATCCAAGTTGGCATCACGCTTTTTGCAGCTATATCGCCACCAGAGCTAACCACATTAACGACGGCTGCAAGAGGGCCAACAGCATTAGCAACATCGTTTGATCCGTGTGCAAAGGCCATACTACAGGCAGTAAATATCATAAGAACAGCAAACACCCGTTCGACATTTGCAAATCGATTGCTAGCTTCAAGCTCTTGGTTTCGCTCCACCTTTGAGAGAAGATAGGAGCCAAGAATGGCTAGAAAAATACCAAACATCATCGCCCAAACGATAGATTCACCAAAGGTCATGCTGATACCAATATCTTTAAAGACATGTTTCAAACCTTTAAGTATTGTCACCATTGCCATCAAAAAGCCTACAGCAAACATATACATGGGGGCGTATTGCTTAGCTTTTGCAAAGGGGTCGTCTTGGATCAATATAAGGTGTTGTACACTGCGAAAAATAGCAAACGATATAGTGCCGGCAATAACAGGAGAGACCACCCAGCTAGCAACAATAGTGGACACCTTAGTCCAATTCACTGCGTCAGTGGAGACCCCTACCGCAGCAAAGCCAACGATGGCGCCAACAATAGAGTGGGTTGTTGATACCGGCCAGCCCATAAAGCTGGCGATCATTAACCAGGTGCCAGCCGCAAGTAGCGCTGAAAGCATCCCGAAGACGAGCAGATCCGGCGAGTCCTTGAACACTTCAGCGTCAACGATACCTTTGCGAATGGTTGAAGTGACTTCGCCCCCAGCAAGGTAGGCGCCGGCAAATTCAAACACCATTGCAATTAAAATAGCCTGCTTGATCGTTAGTGCTTTTGAGCCAACTGAGGTACCCATAGCATTGGCTACATCATTAGCACCTACACCCCATGCCATAAAGAAGCCAAACGCAGCGGCAAGAATAATGAGCAGTGTGCCGTAGGTAGTGAATAATTCCATAGTCATTGATCTCGAGTTTTTTATTTAGCTAGTAGGAGTTCAAGCTGATTTCCTACTTGCTCGGCGGTGTCTGCAACTCCACCAATATTATCAATAACATTGTAGAGAAACATGACATGGACGGGCGGTATTTCAGCTTCAATTTTAAACAAGCGATGCCGTAATTTTCGTTCTCGTTTATCTACTTTCTGTTCTTGTGTATCAAGATCGCGAATCAACTTTTTGACAAATTTAACTTCTTGCCCTGTAAAGCCGGTTTCTAGAAGCTCATCTAATTCATCGATAGCCTTGAGTGCTTTTTCGCAAGTCTCAATAGCACTTTTAACATAGGCAATGAAATCTGATTGCAATACAGACGGGATATCCATTTCTCTGCCAAGCACAATACCGCAAATATCTTTAGTCGCATTTGCAATATTGTCTTGTTGAGCGAGAATGCCAAGCAGGTCGCCGCGAGACATCGGCATAAATAAACTTTTAGGCATGTTCAGACGAAATTGTTTTTTGAGTTCATCAGCGCGATTTTCATCATCGGCAATTTTGTCAAAAATATCGCTAGCGCCTTTCCAGTCATCGACAAGCACGGCTTCAAAGAAGGGTTCTAACTGAGAGGCGCAGGCAACGACAAGTCGCATATGTTCTTGTAAAGGCCTGATGGGAGACTTGCCAAACAAATTTGAGATTGGATTACTAAACACCATGGTAATTCTCCGGTTTTAGGCATTGTAAAAGTTTATAAAAAAAATGAAAGTACTTTATTCGATGGGGAGCGATATTTCCTGACCTATGCCTGAGCATATTGTTGATTATGTCCCAGCCAGCGACGAATCAAGGGGTCAACGCTTTTAGGGTGGTTGATAAGCAGCTGCTCAGCGATAGACTTAATCTGTGGGAGCATATGAGCATCTCTTTGCAGGTCAGCGATATGTAAACGCATATCACCTGTTTGACGAGTTCCAAGGACCTCGCCCGGACCTCTGAGTTCAAGGTCTTTTTCGGAAATTTTAAAACCGTCCGTTGTTTCACGCATAATTTTTAGCCGAGCACTACCATTACCTGAAAGTGGTGGGCTATATAGCAAAACACAGTGACTTGCTTGTGAACCACGGCCTACTCTGCCTCGTAATTGGTGTAATTGCGAGAGCCCCAGACGCTCAGAATTTTCGATAATCATTAAGCTGGCGTTGGGTACATCAACACCAACCTCAATGACGGTAGTGGCAACCAGTAAATTTATTTTACCTGCTTTAAAGTCTTCCATGAGAGTCAATTTCTCTCGAGGTTTAAGTCGACCATGGATCAGGCCAATTGATAATTCTGGGAGCAGTAGCTTCAGTTCACTGGCTGTCACCTGCGCAGCCTGAGCCTCCAAAACATCTGATTCTTCTATCAGCGTGCAGACCCAGTAGGCTTGTCGCCCGTTGATGCAAGAAGCTCTCACACGCTCAATAATATCCGGACGACGCAAATTACTGAGCACTAGCGTATCAACAGGTGTGCGACCCGGCGGTAGCTCATCGATCACTGAGCAATCTAAATCAGCATAGGCACTCATGGCTAATGTTCTAGGTATGGGCGTGGCGGTCATGATCAATTGATGAGGTGCCGAACCATCTATGTTAGCAGAAGGATCCTCACTAAAACCTTTACTTCGCAAAGCTAATCTTTGATGTACGCCAAAACGGTGCTGCTCATCAATAATGCTAAGGCCTAGATCCTTAAAGCTGACGCTTTCCTGAAATAATGCGTGGGTACCAATAACCATTTGAGCAGTGCCATCTGCAATAGCCGCCAGTTGAACATCACGGGCTTTGCCTTTAATTTTTCCTGTTAACCAGGCGATTCTGATACCTAGGGGTTGAAGCCACTGTTCGAAGTTAACTCTATGCTGCTCTGCGAGGATTTCAGTTGGTGCCATTAGAGCGGCTTGCGTACCATTGGCGATAGCTTGCAAGGCAGCGAGTGCTGCAACGACGGTTTTGCCCGAACCCACATCACCCTGCACTAAACGAAGCATTGGAACTGAGGAGCTAATATCGGTAGATATCTCTGCTGACACTCTTTGTTGGGCCGTAGTTAGCTGAAAGCCAAGCTGTTTTAGAAAAAGAGTCTTGGCATTGTGATCTTCAAGTAAACTGGGAGCCTGTTGGCGTTGGATTTTTTGTCGCAGACGCAACAAACTGAGATTGTGAGCAATTAACTCTTCAGCGGCTAGCCGCTGTTGGGCTGGATGCTCGCCAGCAGCCAATAAATGCAATGCTGTTCCTGGGGGTGGGTTGTGTAATAGCCGCAATGCATCGAGCAGAGAGTAAGAAAGCTGTCTGCTTAGGTCGCTATTTAGTTTGCTGGGGAGCAATTCAACAATAGGTTGTTGATCGAGTAACGTTAGAGCCTGAGCGCAGAGGTCCCTGATACGACTTTGAGTAATACCTTCGGTCGCAGGGTAAATAGGCGTTAAGGTATCCTCCAGTTTATTAGCTTTGGCTTGGTCTAGGTGCTGGTATTCGGGATGATAAAATTCGATCCCCGATTTCCCTCGCCTCGCCTCGCCGAAGCATCGCAAAAGGACCCCGGGTTGTAATCGATCTTGTTGTGCTCGATTAAAATGGAAAAACCGTAGTGTCGTGGTACCACTATGATCTTGAATACGGCAGACAAGACTTCGTCTTCGCCCGAACACTGTGTCACAGGCTCGCACCTCCCCTTCAATAACTACTTCTGTTTGCGGTTGAACAGCACCTATTGGTGTGATTTGCGTTCTGTCGATGTAACGCAAGGGCAGATGAAAAAGTAAATCCTGGATATTATAAAGACCAATCTTTTGTAGTTTGATCACCAATTGTGGACCGACACCATGCAGAGTCTCAATGGTTAACCTATCTAGAGATGATTTAGGCATCAAGTATTAGTTATCCCACGCAGATTGCAGTGAAGAAACAAAGCGCGGGAACAGATAGGAGCCGCTGGTGAAGATCACACTCAGATATAGGGGGCTATTGAGGCGATTTCCAAAGGAGTTAGCGATATTGGTAATGGCCTGCGCTTTATCAAGAAGGCATTGCGTCTGTCGAATAATTTTCTCTTTCAGCGGCAGTATCCCCACAGAACTTTTTGATCGTTCAAGTAAATCAAGACCAAGCCCACTTCCAAACTTTTTAAGCGCTATACTCAGCGCCGGCTGACCAACATTACAGTTTGCAGAAGCCTCCCCAAAATGTTTGAAGTGCGCTAGGATAAGGACATATTTAAATTCAGTGGGGGTCATGTGTCAACTCTACTTTTAGTGAATTAATAATAGCGAACTTTTATTAAAGAGAGAATTTTAATTGAAAATATTATTAGCAGGAAGCGGTGATATTGCTCAGCGAATTCCGTCAAAAATGACTAGTCAGGAACAGTTTTTTGGTTTGAAACGCCATCCAAAAAATCTTCCTAATGACATTATCCCCCTAATAGGTGACCTGACTGATGTTGACTGTTTAGATCTGCTCTTTCGTGAGGGTTTTGATGTGGTGGTTGCCACGCTGACACCTGATAGTGCCACCGAGGAGGGGTATCAGAAGGCTTATGTTGATGCCGCCACAACCCTATCCCTAGCTATCAAAAATGCAGATCATAAGCCAAAATTAGTTATTTGGGTATCTAGCACTAGCGTCTATGGCCAAAGTGCAGGATCTTGGGTAGACGAGGATTCTTCGGCTAAGCCAGTGAGTTTTTCTGGCCGAGCATTACTTCAGGCAGAACAGCAGATGATCGCTCTGCCTTGCACCACGGTAGTGGTTAGATTCTCTGGAATCTATGGTCCCGGGCGTACTCGATTGCTCGACCAAGTGTTGGAGGGAGTCGGTCGACCAGCTCAGCCTGAACAGTGGAGCAATCGAATTCATAGTGAAGATTGTGCTGGTGTTATTGCTCATCTTATTAGGCTTAATGAGGAACAGGCACCTCTATCGACCCTTTATTTAGCAACAGATTGCGAGCCAGTGACACAGTATGAATTGCGAGGTTGGTTGGCTGCACACCTGAATGTCAGTTTAGTAGAGAAGTACACCAAACAGCGATCATCAAGACGTTGCAGTAATAAAAAATTGTTAGATTCCGGTTATAGGTTCATATTTCCTACCTACCGTGAGGGCTATTTAGCATTGATCGAACAATTTAAAGAATAAATTTATCATTTGACTAATTTGATCATCGACATCAGTGGTCTGATCAAATTAATGCTAACCGAAATCTTTTAGCATAGCTTTTAGTTCAAGAGAGTGCTGCTCTTCTTCACTAATCATCCCTCTAGCGTATTCCTCAAGATACACTGAAGCATTATCAACGCTCGCCAATAGTTTTTTATACAAGCTCAACGCATGAAGCTCGTGCTGCAAACCTTCTTCAAGAATATCTTTAATAGAGTGCCTATTAGTTTCTTCAATTTTAGCGATTTTTTGACTGGGATGACCATCGAGACCTGCGATAAGTTCTCCAGCTTGTTGGGCGTGTAATAATGACTCAGTCGCTTGTTCTTTTAAGAATGTCACGATTGGTATTCTGTATGGCCCGCTAACCATAAAGGAAGAGTGGGTATATCTAACAACACCAGCTAACTCATATTCCATTATTTCATTAAGTATATTGCAGACATTTTTTGAATTAAGACTTTCCATTTCCATAATTAAACCTTATTTTTAAATACTCTAAAACTATATTTTATTCCATATAAGCATGCATTGTATAAGATAGAGCCCAATTAGTCCTATCAGCCTGCAGGCACCCTAGTGTAGAGGCGGGCATATACCAAGCCAATAACGAAAGGTTTTGGCTTAGAGAATGATAACCCTGCCGTATGAGTATAGGGCATACGGTTGTTGAAATACCTCTAGGCTATTAACTAATAAAGGACTATATCAGGCGTAGAAATATAACATTAAATAACGACAATGCCATCCATCTCGACGCTAGCTCCTTTTGGCAGAGCTCTCACTCCAATCGCCGCTCTTGCGGGATATGGCTCTTGAAAATACTCATTCATAATCTCATTGACGACGGGAAAATGGCTGAGATCAGTCAGAAATATATTGAGTTTAACGATATTATTTAGGTCACCGCCCGAGGCTTTGCAGACAGCAGTAATATTTTCAAATACCTGCTGAATTTGAGGCCTAATACCCCCATCGACTAACTGCATAGTCTTAGGATCCAAAGGTATTTGCCCAGATAAATATACTGTGTTGTTAACCTTAACGGCCTGAGAGTATGTTCCGATCGCCGCCGGTGCATTTTTAGTATGAATAATAGCTTTATTAGTCATTACTGGCTCCTTACTAATAGATGAGTTATTTGTTTTTGACCCGATAGACGCGGCGCACTGGCTTCAGGCTTCGCACTCTACGCATAATATCAGCTAGATGAATTCTATCCCTTACCGTTAGGATGACATCTACTATTGAGGTAAAGGCATCTTTCTCATTGACGCTAATATGCTCAATTGTGGCATCTTCCTCTGTCATCCTTGATGCCAGTGCAGCAATAAAACCTCGTTCGGGGGTGAGCTCCACTTTTAATTCAACCGCGAATTCGCCCTTGACTACCGAGGACCATATGAGTGGCATACACTTTTCCGGATTTAAGCGAATTTCTTTTAAATTACGGCAAGATTCGAGGTGTATGACCAGTCCTTTACCGGGGGTCATGTGCCCAAGTATAGGGTCACCCAGAATAGGGTGACAGCACCGAGCATACTGAACAATAAGCCCCTCAGAAGCATCTATTACTACTGGAAGATTCGAATCTTTCTTGCCTTCGGAAATCTGGCGTTTACTGGCGGGTACTAAAAGATGTGCAACAGCAAAGGGGACTCGATTACCTAACCCTATCTGTTGCAGCACATACTCAAAGGTAGCGGCACCAGTCTCCTTCAACAATCGTTTAATCTGAGATTTTTTCAGCTGCTTGTAGCTAGCTCCCAAGTTACCAAGCGCTTGATCTAGCAAGCGTTTGCCTAGGTCTACTGATTCATCGTGCTGCTGATTTTTTAAGAAGTGGCGAATAGCACTTCTAGCCTTAGCTGTGACTACAAAGTTTAACCAATTGGGGTTAGGCTGCGCGCCATCGGCGCTGACAATCTCAACCTTCTGGCCGCTTTGTAGTGGCTCTGAAAGCGGTGTTAGCTCCCCATCCACATGGCATGCAATGCAACTATCGCCAAGGCCTGTGTGGACAGAGTAAGCGAAATCTATAGGTGTAGCGCCAGAAGGAAGTTCAACAATCTGCCCCATCGGTGAAAAAACATAGACTTCGTCAGGAAATAAATCAGCTTTAACATGTTCTAGAAATTCTAAGGAATCACCTGCTTGTTTTTGCATTTCAAGCAGCCCTTGTACCCAACGTGCTGCTCTTCGATGACTGACTTCAACATGATTGCTACCCGATTTATATTCCCAATGGGCAGCGATGCCGAAATTAGCCATCGCCTCCATTTCTTTTGTGCGAATTTGGACCTCAATTATCACCCCGTGCATCCCGACTAAAAGAGTATGCAATGACTGATACCCATTGGCTTTGGGAATGGCAATATAGTCTTTAAATTCACTCGGTATAGGCTTATAGATATTGTGCATTATGCCTAAGGTTCGATAGCAGTCATCAACGTTATCAACGATTACTCTAAACGCAAATACGTCCATAATATCGCGAAAGGACTTCTTTTTTTCGCGCATCTTTAAATAGATGCTCCACAGATGCTTTTCTCTACCTTTAACTTTGGCGGACACTGCTTCTCGCTCAAGGCGCAGTTCAATTGATTGGTGAATTTCGCTAACCACTTCTTTGCGGTTCTTTCGTGCGGCCTTCATGGCTTCACGCAAGCGCCGATGGCGCAGAGGGTACATAGCGGCAAAGCCCAAATCTTCAAACTCTAGGCGAATATCGTTAATACCAAGGCGTTGAGCTATGGGCGCATATATCTCTAAGGTTTCCCGAGCGATACGGCGGCGTTTTTCAGGTGACAAGACACCTAGGGTGCGCATGTTGTGCAGTCGATCTGCGAGTTTAACCAACATAACCCGAATATCTCTGGACATTGCCAGAGTCATTTTTTGAAAGCTTTCCGCTTGTTGTTCGGCCCTTGAAGCGGACTCGATTTCACTTAGCTTGCTGACACCGTCAACTAAATCTGCAACAGTACGACCAAATCGGCGACTGATCTGCCCCTTGGTAACACCACAATCTTCAATAACATCATGCAGCAATCCAGCCATAACGCTTTCATGATCCATGCGCATGTCGGCAAGAATATTCGCGACAGCTAAAGGGTGGGTAATATACGGGTCACCACTTTGACGCATTTGGCCAAGATGACATTTCTCAGAGAAGTAATACGAACGGGTTACCCTATCGACCTCTTTTGGGTCGAGGTAAGAGGAGAGCTTGTCTGTCAGTCCATGTAGCACCGTATTACAGCCCTCCCCAACACCTGAGTTGAGCGTTAAATAGCAGGTTCTTGAGGAGCTTCGGTTGAAGCTTCTTCTGTTTCTGGCACGGCATCGACAATTTCATAGTCTTGCGGAATTTCAGTTAGGATAGCGGCAGTCACTAGCCCCTGCTCGATTTCACGGAGCGCGATAACCGTAGGTTTATCATTCTCTTCATCGACTAATGCGGGTCGACCTTCTATCGCGATTTGACGGGCACGTTTAGAGCCAACCATGACTAATTCAAAGCGGTTATCAACGTGATCTAAACAATCTTCTACTGTAATACGAGCCATCTTATGTGCCGACCTTGGTAATTAATAAAGTAATTCAAACAGTGTTTGCAACATTTTGTTGCCCAGACCCCCCAGTTTACCTAAACCGAGGCGATACGACAATAAATCAATCGTTAAGTTTTTCATTAGGAGAATCAGGTTAAAGGGCTGACTGCAATAAAAAGGGAGTAACAAAGTTCTTAGGCTAATAGATCATTTAACAGATCTCGGTGATCGGTTGCTGGGAGTCGGCATCGTTGCGCAGTTATAATGGACTCAAGTTGCGTTCGTGCCGTTTCGAAATCGTCGTTAATTATTAGATAGTCTGCATCGATATAATGACTCATTTCTTGTGTTGCTGCGGCAATGCGACGATCTATGACTTCCTTATTGTCCTGACCTCTGAGGGTTAGCCGCTCTTGTAATGCTTGTTTAGAAGGGGGCAGTATAAAAATACTTTGGCTGCTCGGGAAGTGCTTTCGCGCCTGTTCTGCGCCCTGCCAATCAATTTCTAGAATGACATCAATGCCAAGTTCGAGCGTCATTCTTACCCAGCTCTCGGAGGTACCATAATGGTTTCCGAAGACTTCGGCATGCTCAAGAAATGAATCATCATCTACCATTTTTAGGAATTCAGATTGAGTAACAAAGTGGTAGTTCACGCCATCTTCTTCCCCCGAGCGTCGTTCTCTGGTGGTATGGGAAACTGAAGCCTGAATGTTATCGCTGCGACTCAGAATTTCGCCAACTAGGCTGGTTTTACCAGCACCTGAGGGAGCGGAAATGATAAACAGTGTGCCTTGCTTCATAATGACGTTGATCCGGTATTGTTAAAACCACTAAATTATTTTAGAACTATATTGCCTTGTCGGAGATTAATCCACCTCAGAACGAGAGTGTACTAAAAATTGCTCCCTTAATGGTTCGGATCAAAAATTTTGTTTAATTTTCCTGCCAACCTAATCCCAGCCATGACTAGACGCTCCTCGAGAAGAGTAATATTTCTATCAACGTAAGACTGCCCTATCAACGTTGTCGGCGTTTGTTTTTCAGGACTAAAATCATACACCTGTTGTCGAAGTGACTTAGATTCTGCAGCCCAGTCCAAAAAGCTGCTACTTTGCCATTCCCGTATTTTTCTCGGAGATATTTGATCCAATAACCGCACATATTGATCAGTCGACAAATTCTTTGTTTTGACCATCCCTGTGTCCCATACCCAATGCAGGGTTTTTGTTTTTGCCGTGTTGAACCACTTAACCGCAACGCTATTACCGCCTCTATCGATTTGCAGACCTACATGAAGTGGCTGGTGAATATCTTGAACAAAATGCATAAAGAAGCGGAGCGACTCAATCTTTTCCTTTTTAGTTATCTCATTGCCTATTAATTGCCCGTGAAAGTGCTTCATTGCCGTCAGAATATCCCCGCCTTTGACGTGCTTGAGGTCATCAAGGCGCTGATCATCTGCGATATTAATATAATGCCATTGTGCTGATTTTTGGTAGCCAGGAGTGTAGCGAATGCGATCTGGCCACAGTACTATATTGATTAAATCGGCACCTCCGGTAAGCTGAGTAATCGCTTTTTTAGTAGTTTCTGTTAGGTGATTTTCGGTGATTTGAGTAACGATTTTATGAGCATCCACGCCGAATGCAGAGGCCGCAGAGCTGCATAGGGCGATGGTCAAAAGAATAGGGTAAACACCCAAATACGTTGATCTCAACATGCTCACTCTGATTATCTTGTTAGGCTACCCAAATGTGCAGTACTTCACTATCTACTTATTTAGTTTGGGTTACCATTACGTGTAAAATAAGTGTCTCTAGAAGGCATCATTGCATTTTTTCTTCGCAAGAAATTCTACACTTTTATTACGTTAAATAAGCAGTTTTTTACCAATTGTAGTGATAAACACTATGAATTGGCGCTGCTTATTGTGTTAATTACACTATAAAAGGATGGATTTTAGAATGCTGAAGACAACTCCTCATAAACACCCCGCTAGGGCGAATAATAACGACCCGAAACTTTAGCCAATCAATGCTAGCTAAAGAGGCCGGGGTATCCCAGTCTTTTTTAAAAAGGGTAGCTAAAGGCACTGTAGAAACTCCAAGGCGATCTAATATGCAGAGATTGGCGAAATATTTAGGTATTCCAGTAGATTCGATTTATCCTGAGTAATCGAAGTCTTAAATAAAATAGAAAGATAAGTGAGGTTATTTAGGTTGGAAACTCAGGCTGTCCCAAAAGTATTATTACCCATAAAAGTCAGTTTTCTAGAGTCTTGGCGACTGGTAAAGTTGAGTTATGCTGACCCTCTTAAGCACACCCAGTACTTACAGCAGAAATATGGAAATGTTGTCCTACACAGAGTGGGAAAAATGAATGTGGTCCATCTGTTTGGTGCTGATGCAAATCGATTAAGTTTATTAAATCCGGGACAGGTACTATCCAACAAAAAAGCGTGGGATCAAATTATTGGGCGGGTTTTCCCCAATGGATTAATGCTTCGCGATGGTGATGACCATCGTTATCATCGCAGACTTATGCAGGCAGGGTTTAAAAGTCAGGCGATGCAAGGCTACTTCAAACAAATGGCGCCCCAGATAGCGCAAAGCGTTGTGAGTTGGTTGCCTGAGGCGAAGTCTGAAAAAGTGCAGGCTTATCCTATTATCAAGCAAATGACCTTGGACTTGGCTGCTACGGTATTTTTGGGAATGAACCTCGGCGCAGAAGCGACAAAAATTAACCAATATTTTGAATCGACCGTTGCAGCTGCTATGTGGCGTATGCCCATAGCGTTGCCCGGAACATTGCTGTGGCGGGGTATACGAGCCCGACAATCAATGTGTGATTTCTTTTTGCCGATGATTCCAGAGAAGCGAGCAGGAGATAATCAAGATTTGTTTTCGTTATTGTCTCGTGCGACAGATGAAGATGGCAAAGGCTACACTGATCAAGAAATCGTAGATCACATTAACTTTCTGATGATGGCTGCCCATGATACAACGACGAGTGCTCTGACGAGTATGACCTATGCTTTAGCCAAGAACCCCGAATGGCAAGAACGGTTATGGTCCGAGGTCGAGAGTTTGGGCGTTGAGACATTGTCATCTAATGATCTGAGTAAAATGGTTGAGACGGGTTGGGTAATGAAAGAGGCGCTCAGGCTATACCCTCCGCTTTCAACATTACCCAAATTCAGCAACAAAGCTTTTGAGTTTGACGGACATATGGTGCCAGCTAAAGCCTTAGTGGTGACTTATCCTATACACACTCATCATTCAAAGGACTACTGGGATAGTCCCAAACATTTCGACCCATTACGCTTTAGTGACGAGCGCAAGGAATATAAGCGTAACGCGTACAGTTGGATTCCGTTCAGTGGTGGTGCGCATATGTGTATCGGGCTTCATTTTGCCGAGATGCAAATTAAGCTCGTGATGTTTGAAATGTTAAAAAATTACCGATGGACTGTGCCCAAGGGGTATGAAATGCCTGTGCAGCAGTCACCAATCTCGAAGCCTACTGATGGATTGCCAATCACCCTTAGCCGACGGCCACAAAAAGCATAGATTTGAGCTGCTGGACTTTCAGTGAGCGCTGTAGTGATTTATTCTTGCCCTCAAAAATAGGGCAGTTTATATTGATTAAATAATGGATGTTAAGTTTAGGGTAAGCTTAATCGCTATTTTTAGCATCCATCCACTCTAAAAGCAGCGAGAAAAGGCTATGGATTTGAAACAACATTACCAGCAGGCAGCTCGTGACGCCTGTCCTATATATACCTTCTTAGATTTGCAGGTTGAAAGTATCTAAGGTGGGATATACCGGTCTCGCACGCCTCTAAATGACAACACAAAAAACCATGTGAACATATTCCATGCCGGCCCAATGTGGATGACCGCTGAATATTTGGGTGGTTTAATTGCTGCACACAATCTTGATGACCCCAAGTATCAGCCAGTGATTGCTGGGCTCAATATTACGTTCTTACGTCCGGCAATGACTGATATTACTGCTGAGACGGAATTGAGTCCCGCTGATGCCTTGACCATGAAAACGGCATTGGAATCTACGGGTCGCTTTTCCTATACGCTTCACATCGTGATCAAAGACACTACGGGTAAAGTGGTAGCCGAAGCCGATGGTCAATATGTAGTTAAGGACTTTTCTAATTTAATGTAACAGCTGATGTTATGATCTCCCGGAAGATCTAACCTGCTAGTGACCGCCGCTGGCTTAGCTAAAGAAGAGGGATATATCATGAAAAATATCGCGGCCTTGTCTTTGGGTGCTCTCCTTTTGTTAGCGGCTGGCTGTGCGCACAAAGCACTGAAGCCTGGAGAAGTTCAACAGCAAGTTGATACCCTATGTCGAAATGCGGCCGATCAAGAATGGCGAGAAGGCGCGATACTGCCTAACCTTGGTTATTCAGACTGCATGGTAGAGCATGGATATATAGAAAAACTGTCTTCTCCATAGTGAATAATGTCACGAACACAAAGGTAATCAATTCTACTCAAGATTTTGAATCTGCTCGCGCATTTGTTCGATGAGAACTTTTAGTTCCACTGACGCTTGAGTCGTTGCACCTGCGATGGACTTGGAGCCAAGAGTGTTGGCTTCGCGATTCAATTCTTGCATTAAAAAATCTAGCCGACGGCCAATAGAGTCTGAGCTCTGCAGGACGCGGCGAATTTCTGTAATATGCACTTCTAACCTGTCTAGCTCTTCATCTACGTCAGAACGATTGGCAATAATGACCATCTCTTGCTCTAAACGACCTTCGTCGAGTTGAGTTTTCATATCCACCATTTTTTCTTCAAGTCGCGTGCGCTGATGAGAAAGAATGTCCGGCAAATTTTTTCTGACTATTGCGGTTTGTTCCTGAATGCCTACAAGTCGCTGTTCAATCATATCTGCAAGCTTGTCTCCCTCGCGTTGCCGGCCTTCGAGTAGCTGGGCAACAGTTGTCTTGAAGGTCTCAATTGCTGCAGCTTGGAGATGCTCAGATTCAATATCTTGATCTTTCAAGACACCCGGCCAGCGCATGATATCCAGGGGGGAGATCTCTGCAGGGTTGTCTATTTGGGTGGCGAGCTGCTGAGCAATTTCAATATATTGTTTGGCCAATGTAAGATCGGCATTAACTGTGGCGTCAGTGCTGTTAAATGCTAACTGTATAGAACAGTCCACCTTGCCTCGGGAAAGCTTTTTACGCGCTATTTCGCGCAACGCCATTTCAACGTGACGTAATGTCTCTGGCAGTCTAAAGCCGGTCTCTAAAAACCGATGATTGACAGAGCGCAGCTCACAGGTGACTGAGCCCCAGGGAAAATCTGCGGTGTTTCTGGCAAATGCCGTCATGCTTCGAGGCATATTATCTCCAAATGATTTAAATTATTGGTTGCATGGTAACAAAGGCGGCCACGCGGGTGTTAGATTTGCTACAATTCCGCCAGATTTTATTCACCAACACTTTCTAGGAACCATATTATGACCAGACCCAGTGGCCGAAGACCTGAACAGCTGCGACAAGTAAAGATTACTCGCGATTTTACCTGCCACGCCGAAGGATCGGTATTGGTTGAGTTTGGAAACACCAAGGTGATCTGTACCGCCAGTGTAGAACCAGGGGTCCCTAGATTCTTAAGAGGGAAAGGCGAAGGCTGGGTAACCGCTGAATATGGTATGTTGCCTCGCTCAACTAATAGCCGCATGGGTCGTGAAGCGGCCCGAGGCAAGCAAAGTGGGCGCACCCAAGAGATTCAACGGTTAATTGGTCGCTCTCTTCGAGCGGCGGTTGACTTAAAAGAATTGGGTGAGAACACGATTAATATCGATTGTGATGTCATCCAGGCTGATGGTGGCACTCGAACAGCATCAATTACAGGGGCCTGTGTGGCTCTGGTTGACGCTATTCGCCATTTACAGCGAAGCAAGCGAATCATGGGTGACCCTTTAGTTTCTATGATAGCTTCCGTGTCAGTAGGGGTTTATAAAGGTGAAGCAGTACTGGATCTGGACTATGCTGAGGATTCCAATGCTGAAACTGATATGAATGTGGTGATGAATAGTGAGGGCGGCTTTATTGAGGTACAGGGCACAGCTGAAGCGGCACCCTTCAGTGGTGAAGAGTTGACGACCATGTTAGATTTGGCAAAAAAAGGGATAGCAGATTTGGTGCGAGTGCAGCAGATGGCGCTGGCCCAGTAAACGGATTAGACTTATGACTGTGAATAAAAATTATAAAACCCAATTTATCGACAACGCTCTCGACAGTGGCGCGCTCAAGTTTGGCGAATTCACGTTGAAATCTGGACGTGTTTCACCCCATTTTTTTAATGCGGGTGAATTCTGCTCAGGGAAGGCACTTTCAGCTTTGGGACACTGTTATGCGGCGGCTATTGTTGAGTCTGGGGTACAGTTTGATGTTTTGTTTGGTCCTGCCTACAAAGGTATTACTCTTGCGGCAGCTACTTCTATGGCATTGGCAGACCATTATGATATCGATGTCCCCTACTGTTTTAATCGTAAAGAGGCTAAGTCTCATGGCGAAGGTGGCACATTGGTCGGGGCGCCCCTAGAAGGGAAGGTCCTCATTATTGATGACGTAATTACAGCCGGAACTGCCATTCGAGAGGTAATGACTATGGTTGAAAGTGCTGGCGCTGATGCAGCTGGCGTAGTGATTGGGTTAGATCGTAAAGAGCGGGGAAAGACGGAGCAGTCAGCGATTCAAGAAGTAGAACAACAGTTCTCAATTCCAGTGATTAGCATTATTGACATAAATGATATTTTGGCTTATTTGGATGATAAAGAAGATATGGCGGAACTTATAACGGCCATTAAAATCTATCGTTCAACCTACGGCGTAATCTAAACGGTCACGCCGTAGTCATCAAACGTGACGACTAAGACTCAAATATACCTGCCGTTAGTAACTGCCATTGTTCTGCCCAATGTTGGTTGGGCGAGGTGGCAAAATCACTTCTAACATACTGGCTAATTTTACCTTCTACAGTCACCAGCATTAGATTCGCAGCTACAGAAACGGGTACATTTAATTTCAAGCCATCGCGAACTTCTGCTTCACGCAGAGCCTGTTTTAGCTGTGACTCAAGGCGATCGAAAAACTGGGCGACACGGCCGTGTAATTTTTCGCTTTCAATCGCCAATGCATCTCCATTAAGGATCCGCGTGATGCCAGGGTTTTTCTGACAGAATGCGATGACTAAGCTAAGAATACGATAGCACTGATTAACGGCATCAGGTTCTTCGCTGACAATAGACCTCACTCGACCAAAGATGGTCTCTTCAATAAAGTCGATTAAACTCTCGTACATTCGTGTTTTGCTGGGGAAGTGCCGATACAGCGCAGCTTCTGAAATACCTAATTCAGCAGCCAGAGCAGCGGTGGTGATGCGGCCCTTAGATGTTTCAAGCATACGCGCTAACGCTTGTAAAATTTCTTGGGCTCGAGTGCCTTTTTTACCTGCCATTAGAGTACTCCTGTTAATTCTTGATTAGTGATTAAAGTCCCTACACCTTCATCCGTGAAAATCTCTAGCATCACCGCGTGCTCAACCCGCCCGTCGATTATATGAGCACAAGAGACGCCTGATTTAACGGCATCAAGCGCGCAGCGAATTTTTGGCAGCATACCGCCATAAATCGTGCCATCGGCAATTAAATCGTCTACCCGTTCAACGGTCAGGCCGGTAAGAATGCTGCCCTCTTTGTCTTGTAAACCCTCTACATTGGTTAATAGTATAAGTTTTTCAGCTTCAAGTACCTCAGCCACTTTGCCTGCTACTAAGTCGGCATTAATATTAAAGGATGAGCCATCCTTACCAACTCCAATGGGGGCTATAACGGGGATAAAACCACTTTGCACAAGCATGTCGATGACCGATTTGTTTATTGACTCAACCTCACCAACATGGCCAATATCAATAATTTCTGGCACCGACATTTCAGGTGTTTGATGAGATACAACCAGCTTTTTAGCTCTGATTAACTGCCCGTCTTTTCCTGTTACACCAAATGCCCGGCCGCCAGCATTACCGATCAAATTGACAATCTCTTTATTGATGGTGGCACCAAGGACCATTTCCACAACGTCCATAGTTTTACTGTCAGTTACCCTCATACCGTCGACAAATTCTGATTTAATCGATAGACGCTCGAGTAGCTCTCCAATCTGAGGGCCTCCACCGTGAACAACGACGGGATTGATACCTACTGCTTTCATCAGAACAATGTCTCGAGCAAAACTCTGCTTAAGACTTTCGTCCACCATTGCATTTCCACCGTATTTAACGACCACGGTTTTACCTGCAAAGCGCTGGATATAGGGAAGTGCTCTTGAAATAACCTGAGCGGTAGTGGCTGCTTCTTTACGACTAAGTGACATAATTAAATATAATCTTCTAGTTGATTAATAAAAGGGTTTAATTCTTTTCTAAAGCGGGCTTTTATTGCTGCCAGTTGAATATCATCGTCCGCTTCAAAACGCAGAGTTAAATTGGGGGTCGTGTTAGATGCCCGGATAAGCCCCCAGCCCCCAGAGTATTCCACGCGCATACCGTCCAGTCTGATTATTTTTCCGCCATCAAATACGCAGTTAGTCTGCAGGCTGTCCATCAAGAGAAACTTTTTTTCATCAGCGACTGGAATTAAAATCTCTGGGCTGTAGCTACTAGGCTTGAACTCAGCGACTATCTCGTCGAGGGTTTTAATGCGACCATTGTGCTGCTGGCAGAGAATTTCTAAGAGACGCATTCCTGCATATAACCCGTCATCAAACCCACCCCAACGATCATTGAAAAAAATGTGACCGCTAAATTCCCCTCCAAGCAGAGCGTTTTGATCACGCACTGCTTTTCGAATATGGGCATGACCTGTTTTACAGATAGTCGGAAGGCCTCCGCACTCAATAACGAGTTCCTTAAGGCGCATACTACTTTTAACATCAAAAACAATGTCGCCACCTGGCATTTTTGCGAGTAAGTCTCTCGCAAAAATCATCATTAGCTTATCTGGCCAGATAATAGCTCCATCCGCAGAAATAACAACTAATCGGTCTCCATCACCATCATAAGCGAAACCTAAATCAGAACCTGTCGAGGCCACTTTTGCGATCAGGTCCTGCAGGTTTTTTTCATCTGATGGGTTGGGCTCATGATTGGGAAAGCTACCATCGACATCGCAATAAAGCGGCTCTACTGCACAGCCAAGTCTCTTAAATAGATCTACAGCAATGGGCCCCGCCACCGAGTTTCCAGCGTCGATAACGATCTTAAAAGAGCGGTCAATTGAACTGTCGCTAACAATGTGTTGGCAATATTGAGAAATAAAACCCTTTGTAATCTGCGGTGCTGAGACCTCAGGTGAGAAATTATTAGACCTGAGTGCTGACTTTAATTGTTGCAATTGTTGGCCAGAAATCACCTCCCCATCAAGGATGATTTTAAAACCGTTGTAAGTAGCAGGGTTATGACTGGCTGTTACCATTACACCACTTTTACGTATGGGATCATGTTCAATTGCGAAATTCACTATAGGTGTGGTTACTTCTCCGAGATTGACCACATGACAGCCCGCAGCCTTTAGACCAAAGCATAGTGCCTCTGTCAGGGATGGTGAACTTAGTCGCACATCGCGGCCGACAAAAAACATTTGATGACCTTGGCTTAACGCAAGCTCGCCTAAAGCCACGCCCAGAGACAGGGCAAACTCATTGGTGATTTCACTATTTGCTAAGCCGCGAATATCGTAGTCGCGAAATACTGACGAAAGGGCTAAGGGCCCTTCCTTATGAGATAACCCACTTTGGCTATAGTCGCTATTAGAGAGGTGTAAATCCATATTAAGTCATCTAATTTTTGAGTCGATTAGTCGTGCGCGCTATGGCTGGCAGCCATATGCGCTATAAGATCTCTTGCCAGTTGAGTTTTACTTCTTTTATTAAACAAGGTTGATGACGTAGCGTCGATCCAAGTCACTTCGTTTTCGTCGCTATTAAAACCAATATCAGTACGAGAAATATCGTTAGCAATGATAGCGTTTAGATTTTTCATCTGTCGTTTATTTTTCGCGTAATTTTCGACGTCGGAGCTTTCTGCGGCAAAGCCAACAACGTAGCAGTCGGGGTAAGCCTTGGACACTGCGCTTACAATATCGGGATTTTTAGTCAGAGTAATAGACATCGTATCACCCTGCTTTTTAATTTTTTGTTCTGCAATCGAAGTTGCTCGATAATCAGCCACTGCAGCCGTGGCAATGAAGAAATCGGCGCTTGTGCTTGCAGAAATTGAAGCTTTTAGCATCTGATCAGCAGATATCACCGAGATTAACTGGCATCTCTCCGGCACAGGTATAGCGACTGGTCCAGATACAAGTATTACCTTGGCACCAGCATCTACCGCAGCCACGGCTAAAGCATAGCCCATCTTTCCTGAACTATGATTGCTAATGAAGCGAACTGGATCGATCGACTCTCGAGTGGGTCCAGCGGTAATAACAACTTGCTTGCCTTCTAATAGACGATGGCTAAAAAAGCCAGCTGCATGCTTTATAATGTTGTCGGGTGACTCCATTCGACCCTGACCCACATCGCCGCATGCCTGAGACCCTTCGTCAGGACCGATAGTGGTTACCCCCCGTTGCTGCAAGATTGCTATATTGTCCAGGGTGGCCGGATGATGCCACATGGCTTGATTCATTGCTGGTGCTACTGCAGTGATGGCCTGCGTTGCCAAATAAATAGCCCCCAACAAACTATCTGCTCTACCGTGAACCATGCTAGCAATGAAATCGGCAGTAGCCGGCGCAATTAATAGTAAGTCTGCCCAACGAGCTAGCTCGATATGACCCATACCAGCTTCAGCTTTTTCGTCAAGTAACCCAGTATGTACGGCATGACCGGAGAGAGCTTGCATTGTTAGCGGACGAATAAATTCTTCAGCACCTGGCGTCATCACCACACGAATTTCTGCACCATGATCTTGAAGGCGCCTTACAAGCTCTGCGCTTTTATAGGCTGCGATGCCACCAGTGATACCTACAATTATTCGTTTGTTTGACAGACCGTTCATCAATTGTCCAGACAGTATGATATTTGAGATGTAAGATAACATTTCGAAAAGGAATTCTACAGTGATAAATAAGGACTTACTATGGCTATACGTCAATGGCCGCGTCATCAAAGGCCGCGGGAGAAGCTTTTAACACTTGGAGCGAAGGCTCTTTCTAATGCAGAATTACTCGCAATTTTTTTGCGTACCGGTGTGCAAGGGATGAGTGCCATCGATCTAGCGGAGACTTTGTTGGAGCGCTTTGGCGGTCTTGGCCCTCTGCTGAAGGCAGATCAAAATAGCTTTTGCGCAGCCAAAGGCTTGGGTCCAGCGAAGTACTGTTAATTGCAGGCTACGCTGGAATTAACACAGCGCTATCTTGGAGAGCAGTTACAGCGCAAGCCTATCTTCACCAAGCCTAAGCAGGTGGAAGACTATCTGGCAGTGCAGATGCGTGACTATCAGCGAGAAGTCTTCAGTGTTCTATTACTGGACACTCGCCATCAGTTGCTTGGCTACCATGAGCTTTTTCACGGTACGATAGATACAACGTCTGTCCACCCACGTGAAGTGGTGAAGTTAGCATTACACAAGAACGCAGCAGCCATAATAGTTGCCCACAACCACCCTTCTGGTGCCGCCGACCCCAGTCAATCAGATATCCTAATCACGCAACGTTTAAAGGCGGCCCTCGAATTAGTTGATATTCGATTGTTGGATCACTTTATTATTGGTCAAGGAGAGATAACTTCTTTAGCCGATCAAGGAAAAATTTAATTTGTAGTTAATGATAAAAATACAGCTAAATCCACTGATTACACTGTTTTCGTTTGATTAGGCGTTGTCTTTCTGGTATAAAACGCGCCTCTTTAAGAGACCGCCCAAAAACAAGGTGGTAATTTTTTGGAATACTTTTGTTACAAGGAGTTTTCCCTAGACAATAATCGGAATCAGAGGCAGGATAAATGTCCAGAGTATGTCAAGTCACAGGCAAGCGCCCAATGGCTGGAAACAATGTATCTCATGCGAAAAATAGAACACGTCGTCGTTTTGAGCCGAACCTGCACACTCACCGTTTTTGGGTAGAGGCAGAGAAGCGGTTTGTAAAGTTGCGCGTCTCTACTAAGGGAATGCGCATCATCGATAAAAATGGCATTGAAACCGTTTTGTCCGAGCTACGTGCTCGTGGCGAAAAATTCTAAGGAGTTTACTGATGGCTAAATCAGCTCGAGAAAAAATTCGGTTAGTATCTAGTGCAGGTACTGGGCACTTTTATACTACTGACAAGAACAAGCGGAACATGCCTGAGAAGATGGAGATCAAAAAATACGATCCCACTATTCAAAAGCATGTGATTTACAAAGAAGCAAAAATTAAGTAATACTCTCGGTATAGCAGTCGCTATTCTTAGCGTGGTAAAGAAATCCTGCCTAATGGTAGGATTTTTTTTGTCGATTAGTTTTATGGGTAGATGCCGTCGAGGCATAAAAAAACCCCAAACATCGCTGTTTGGGGTTTCTTAAAATTTTCTTACAACCATCTAGCGACAGTGGAAGAAATTAATCGGCAACTACGTTCTCAGCTTGAGCGCCTTTTTGGCCTTGAGTAACTTCCATCGTTACTGCCTGACCTTCTTTCAATGATTTAAATCCATCAGCTTGAATAGCGCTGTGGTGAACAAATACGTCACCGCCGCCTTCTTGTTCAATGAATCCAAAACCCTTACTGTCGTTAAACCACTTAACAGTGCCAGAAACTCTTTCCCCTGACATAATAACCTCACTTAAAAAATGTATACCGTTTAAGGCATTAAAAATATCCAGCCTCATCACGGGGCTAGCCAACACTTCCTTATCAAATTGTAAACTATGGTTCGGAAGCGACTCAGGATCATACAACCAAATAAACCGGCAGTTGGCCCAAGAGCGCGTAAGTGTATGGGTTTTTTATCGATTTGGCTAATTTTGTTTAAATTTAGGACCAAAAAATGCTTATTTGGTGGTATTTGTTTGTTAAATAGGGTTATTTAAGTGGCCAAATACGGAAAATATCTATTTTTGCGATGTTGAGCCATTTATGGATTTTCGCTATATTTGTCCTTAATGTCGTCTAAAGGCGCCCTAAAATATCTTTCTAACTAGAGGTTGAGCCGTCAACACAATAACCTTATGTTACCATTAAGCCTATTGCAATCATTGCGATTTTTCGGACTTTGCAATGTTTCCAGGATCAAGAAACTACGGTTCCAAAGTATGTTTTTAATCTGGATTAAATCATTAAATAAGGAAAATATTCGCAATGAATGAGGATGCAAATGATAGGGATGACGTCTGGAAGATGCCTAGCCCATCTAACAACAAGAATCTAACGCTGTTAGTTTATTTATTACAAGCTCTGGGTTTTGTTACTGGGGGCCTAACGGCTATTGCTGCATTGGTCATTAACTACCTTAAAATGGATGACGTTAGCGAAAGTTGGTTAGAGGGGCACTTTCGCTGGCAGGTAAACACTTTTTGGTACGGTTTATTGTGGACTATTTTAGCGTGGCTATCGTGGCTTATATTGCTCGGCTGGCTCAGCGCGGCAGTGGTCACTGTTTGGTTAATATATCGCATTGTTAAGGGTGCAATTTATCTCAATGACGATAAACCGATTATTTTTTAACTGATCTTTCAAGCTTAGATTAAGCCTAAGTAACTTGGTCTGAGATACTGACACTAGGAATTCATATGCAAAATTACCAACATTGTGTTGGCGGGCAGGCAAGCGACTTGCCTTTGGGGAAGGTCGTGTGTGTGGGGAGAAACTATGCGGCTCACGCTAAAGAATTAAATAATCCGGTGCCGACCGAGCCTGTCTTATTTATCAAGCCAAGTACGGCCTTGGTGAAACTTGACGAGCCCTTAGTCATACCCACTCATCTTGGTGAATGCCACTTTGAGGCGGAGATGAGTATTCTTATTGGACAATCACTTAGTAACTGCACCGAAGATCAAGCGTCTACAGCTATAGTCGGAATTGGTCTTGCGCTAGATCTAACCCTTCGAGACTTACAGCAGGAGCTCAAAGAAAAATGCTTGCCATGGGAAAAAGCGAAATCTTTTGATAGAGCCTGTCCGGTTTCTGACTTTGTGCCTATCACTCAGAGCACCAATTTACAAAATCAGCAGATCGTTTTGCGACAAAATCAGAAGATAAAGCAAAACGGTAATACAGCAGATATGCTAATGCCGGTGTTAGGCTTACTGTCTTATATCAGTCAGTTTTTTACATTGTTGCCTGGTGATATAGTGCTGACTGGAACTCCTGCAGGGGTTGGGCCGTTGAAAATCGGTGATCAATTAAGCCTCAGCCTATCGGAGAGTATCCATTGCATAACTGAAGTCGGTTCCTCCGGAAGGTAATTTTATGAGTATCGCAAAAGGCATCTACAAGCATTACAAAGGCAATCTCTATCAGGTCATAGAAGTAGCCACCCACAGCGAGACGCAGGAGGAACTTGTTGTTTATCGAACACTTTACGGTGATTACAGCATGTGGGTAAGACCCTTGGGCATGTTTCGAGAATTGGTGTCGTTTGAAGGCGAGCAGGTACCACGATTTAGTTTTGTTGAGCCCAGTGACTAATGTTGATTATTTCTAGTAATGTTTCAATTTCTGAGGCTGAGTTGGATTTTTCGGCGATACGGGCTCAGGGGCCAGGTGGGCAAAACGTCAATAAAGTGTCCTCGGCCATCCATCTGCGTTTTGATATTAGTCAATCCTCACTCCCAGATTTTTACAAGCAAAGACTATTGCGCTTAAGTGATAATAGAATTTCCAAAGATGGCATTGTCATTATTAAGGCTCAACAATATCGGAGTCAGGACAAAAATCGCATTGAGGCCATCGAGCGGTTGCAACAATTGATTCAATCTGCCGGGTTTACTGCCAAGGCAAGAAGGCCGACCAAGCCGACACGAGGCTCGCAAGTCAGGCGAGTGGACAAAAAGACTCAGCACGGTAAAAAGAAGACCATGCGCGGCAAACCTAATCTGGACTAGAATTTATGAGTGAACTTAATAGCCATCCGTTTGATGGGCTAACACCGGACGTGCTAATCGATGCCGTTGAGAGCCAAGGCTTTCTCTGTGATGGCCGGTTCTTGGCGTTAAATAGCTATGAAAATCGTGTCTATCAGATCGGCATTGAAGACAAAACCCCCATGATTGTGAAATTTTACCGCCCCGAGCGCTGGACTGATGAGCAAATTGATGAAGAGCATCAATATTGCTTCCAGCTTAAAGAGCAGGAGCTGCCAGTCGTCTGTCCCTGGATTAACACTAAGAAAAAGAGCATTAGTCACTATGCGGGATTCCGGTTCGCGCTTTATGAGCGCAAAGGGGGTCATGCACCAGAGTTAGATAACCTAGACAATCTACTTATTTTAGGTAGATTATTGGGTCGGTTTCACGGAATTGGCGCTGCTAGTAAGTTTAAGCACCGGCCCACTTTAAATGCCAAAAATTTTGGTTGGGACTCATTTAGACTTATAAGTAAAGATTTTATGCCAAAAGAGTTAAGTCCCGCTTATGATTCCTTAGCGCTGGATGTTCTCAAAGCTATTGATCGAATTCTTGCCGACTATGGTGAGGTCAATAATATTCGGGTCCATGGCGACTGCCATTCAGGCAATATATTGTGGCGCGATGACTACCCGCATTTCGTCGATTTTGACGACGCGCGAATGGCGCCAGCCATTCAAGATCTTTGGATGCTGTTATCGGGCGACCGGCAGGAGCAGACTTCGCAAATGACTGAAATAATAGAAGGTTACAATGAGTTTTATGACTTTGATTATCGAGAATTGAGATTAATCGAGGTGTTTCGGACGCTAAGAATCATGCATCACAGTGCTTGGATCGCAAGACGCTGGACAGACCCTGCATTTCCTCGAGCATTTACTTGGTTTGATTCTCCGCGCTATTGGAGCGACCATATTCTTGCGCTCCGTGAGCAGCTAGCGGCGCTAAATGAGCCGCCGCTCGAAGTTCGGCTATAGCTTTTTACCCGCTATAGTTCACGCCAAGATTTAATTTTTGATCGATTTTTTCCACCCCCTCAACAGGCTGGGTAGCAAAACTAAAACTACAATAGCCTTAAAACAACGAGTATTATTAACAGGATAAAGTTAAGGACTAACCATGAGTGAGTTGCCTGTAGAATTAAAATACGCGCCTAGCCATGAATGGGCGCGGTTAGACAGTGACGGTACTGTAGTGATAGGCATTACAGAGCACGCGCAGGAGGCTCTTGGCGATGTCGTTTATGTTGAGCTTCCAGAGGTTGGTACTGAGGTTGATGCCGGTGCAGAAATTGCTGTTATCGAATCTGTCAAAGCAGCTTCGGATATCTATTCACCCGTGACCGGGGAAGTCATTGAGGTTAATCTATCGTTAGAAGATGAGCCGGAGACTGTCAATCATTCTCCCTATGCAGATGGTTGGTTTTTTAGAATAAAGGTATCAAATCCTAGTGAGCTTGACGATATGATGGATGCTGAGCGCTACCTTATGGCGATTGAAGACGAGTAGGAATCTAAATTCGGTGTTAATTAACACAATTGTCCCTTAACCGGACGTCAAGATTTTCCTGATCATATCAATTTAGCTACGAAGTGAGATTATTTCCCAGTGTCGGCGCAAGGCCTCTTGACGCAAAGCATCGTCTGGGTCTACGGCAATAGGGCGGGCCACCTCCAGGAGTAAAGGTAAATCGTTAATGGAGTCGCTATAAAAACAGCTCCCATCCAAGGTTTCATTGTTTTCTTGTAGCCAGCTATTTAATCGTTCGACCTTTCCATATTGATAGGTTGGGGTCCCGACGATTTTTCCGGTAAAAAAACCATCAATTATTTCTGGGTCTGTGGCTAAAAGCTCGTTTATGCCAAGTGACTTTACGATAGGTTCGGCAACAAAAGAATTGGTAGCTGTGATCACTAGCAGCCGGTCTCCCGCTGACCGATGATGCTCTATCAGGTGTGCGGCTTTTGGTAGCTTTAACGGCTCGATCATCTCTTCCATAAACTGGCGATGCAGGTTTATGAGGTTATTCTGGGATAAACCAACGAGAGCCTTTAGGGAAAATTCAAGATACTTAAATATATCTAAGCAGCCGTTTTCATAGTCAGCGTAGAATTTGTCGTTCATGGCTTTGTAATGACCTTGATCGACCAGATTATGGATAACTAAAAACTTGCCCCAGCTGTGGTCGCTATCGCCCGCAATCAAGGTATTGTCTAAATCAAAGATGGCTATAGCCATTAATTAAACCAGAATTATGAGAATGGTGGAAAGGATAACGATCAACTAGCGGCGGCTCAAGAGAAAATTGCCGATACCCCAATACTATGGAACAATAGAACGATGCATCATTCTCCATCAAAGGTACAAAAATAGTGGTTGATAAAGACGGTTTTCGCGCTAATGTCGGCATTGTTATCAGTGATGGCAAGGGCAAGGTATTTCTCGCAAAAAGAGTAGGTCAGCAATCATGGCAGTTCCCTCAGGGCGGCATTGATAAAAGTGAATCTGTAGAGCAAGCTTTATATCGGGAGTTATATGAAGAAGTGGGCTTGGAATCTTCAGATGTGAAAATCATTCAGCGCACTAAAAGGTGGTTACATTACCGCATCCCGGAAGCTATGCAGCGCAAGCGCTCAAAACCACTTTGCATAGGTCAGAAACAGAAGTGGTTCTTTCTGCAAATGACCGGAGATGCGGCAAAGGTTCGCTTTGATACCTCTGGGACACCTGAGTTTGACGACTGGGAATGGGTCAACTATTGGTATCCGATCAACGCTGTGATTTCTTTTAAGCGCAATGTTTATCGTAATGCGCTACAGGAATTTTCTCACCCAAATATTCGCTTCCAACAGCAATCGAGAGGCGCCTAGTTATGTTGGCATCTTTGCGCGCCATTGTTCAGGAGGTTAATAGTGCTCGCAGCCTGCCCGAAGTGCTGACTATTATAGTGACAGAGGTACGGTCAGCAATGCAGGCTGGAGTATGCTCGGCCTATCTATTTGACGAGACTGATCAGCGTTATGTGCTAATGGCGACTGAGGGCCTTCGGCAAGAATCGATTGGTAATGTTCGCTTGGGCATGAGAGAAGGATTGGTTGGGCTAGTTGCAGCAAAGCAGGAGCCTTTAAATCTTGAAGATGCAGATCAGCACCCTAATTTCGCTTATTTTGAAGAGACAGGCGAATCACCGTTTCATTCGTTTTTAGGTGTCCCCATCATTCATCACCGCAAGGTGCTGGGGGTGTTAGTGTTACAGCAAGAAACGCAACGGCGGTTTGCCTCTGAAGAAGAGGCTTTTGTCGTGACGGTTTGTGCGCAGCTTTCTGGCGCTATTGCGCACGCTGAGGCTACAGGCGCTTTGCGCCAGCTAGCTTCGGCTGGGCGAGGGAAAAGCCGCGAAGCTATATTTCAAGGCATAGCGAGCTCTCCTGGAGTGGGAATTGGCCGTGCAGTACTGGTGTCCTCCAGCACTGACCTCTCAGCCGTCCCAGAGCGGTTCACTAAGGACCCCGTAGCAGAAATAAAAAGATTTCTTGAGGCTTTGAAAGCAACCAAGAGAGATATGCGGAATTTGGGCGATGGTTTGGCGAGCAAATTGAGTGAGGAGGAGTTTGCGCTTTTTGAAGTCTATATCCGAATGCTGGATGATCGCTCGTTAGTCCGCGAGGTGAAAGATGCTATTAAACAGGGTCGAGCGGCAACTAGCGCGTGGAGCTCTGTTATCCTCAAGCATGTGCGTACTTTCAAAAAAATGGATGACCCCTACTTACGAGAACGCGCGGCCGATGTCAATGATCTTGGTAGGCGAGTCCTTGGTTATTTACAGGCAAAGGAGACAGAGCAGGCACTCCTGCCGCGGCGCATTGTTTTGGTGGGAGAGGACCTCTCCGCTACTGCGCTGGCTGACATCCCTGTTAGTCGACTGGTGGGTATCATTTCACTGAAAGGGTCCAGTAATTCACATATGGCAATTGTTGGGCGGGCTCTTGGTATTCCTACCGTGATGGGCGCTGTTAACTTACCTTGGACTGAGCTTGAAGGGCAAGAATTAATTGTAGATGGGTCGACCGGTGAAGTTATTAGTCGAGCGACACGCACTGTGCGCCGGAATTATGTGCAGCGGCAGAGAGAAGAGAGACAGTTTAATAAGGATCTTGAAAAGCTTAGAGATATTCCATGCCACACGCCAGATGGCAAACGATTTTCGCTCTGGGTAAATACTGGATTACGTCAAGATACCTTGCAATCTTTAAAAAGTGGCGCTGAGGCGGTGGGTCTATTTCGGACCGAAATCCCTTTTTTGATGCGCTCTAGTTTTCCTACTGAGGATGAGCAGATAGAAATCTATCGAGAGCAGCTTGTCGCTTTTTCTCCACGGCCAGTCACCATGAGAACCTTAGATATCGGTGGAGATAAAGACTTGCCTTATTTTCCTATTGAAGAAGAAAATCCTTTTTTAGGGTGGCGGGGAATTCGCATATCACTTGATCATCCAGAGATTTTTTTGGTGCAAATTCGAGCTATGTTGCGCGCCAGTGAGGGCATTAATAATCTACGGATTATGCTGCCCATGATCAGTAATATTCCAGAACTTGAGAGAGCGCTCCAATTGATTGATCGAGCCTATCGAGAATTAACGGAGGAGGAAGGTTATAGTATTAAGCGCCCTCTCATTGGAGCCATGATAGAGGTGCCCGCCGCGGTTTATCAAGTAAAGGAAATTGGCCGTCGGGTAGATTTCTTGTCGGTGGGAACTAATGATCTTACTCAGTATTTATTGGCTGTAGATCGAAATAATCCCAGAGTGGCAGACCTCTACCATACCTTACATCCAAGTGTTTTGAGGGCGTTGAAATCAATTATCGAACAAGCTTCTTCGGTGAAATGCCAGCTTAGTATTTGCGGTGAAATGGCCGGAGATCCCCTTAGTGTTGTTGTTCTTTTAGGTCTTGGGTATGAAACATTCTCAATGAGTGCCAGTAGTCTAATGCGGGTTAAGTCGATGCTGTTAAATGTATCTTGTAAAGATGCGGAAATTTTAGCGCGGCGTGCATTAAAGATGCCAGATTCAAACGCGATTTATAAGTTCATGACTGAAGCATTAAATCAGCCAGAAGTAGCTAAGCTACTAAGTGCGACGCCTAAGCGGCGAACAGAAACATCCAAGCTAATTGCCTAGTATTTTAAAGTTAAACTGATTGAAGTCCTGACTATGTCCTGCCTCAAAGCATTGTTCTGCTACATTAACCTCACCTTTGCTGGACATTATAATCGCCGTGGCGGCTCTGGTGCCGTAATCCTCAGCGACAATAAAGGGAGAGGAAAGTAAAGTTTCCCATTCTGCAGGCACGCCCGTGCTAGGTAGTAAATGAGGGGCATAGGTTTTTTGCAAAGATAAAGAGTCCAGTAATAGCGGTAAGGCCCCGGCGTCCATTTCCCGGTCTACTATTACCTGTGATAGTTGTACGCGAGCATGCGTAACCTTGGGCCACGGGCTATCTAGCACGTGGTTGCTTAGGGCGTATATTCCAGGTTCTAAGATAGTCCTTTGGCCGCCTTGGTTATTTAGGTAGAGTAGGTCTACTCCATCGTAAATTAATATGTTAAAACCATCATAGTCAGATAGTCGATTTTCGATTGAGTCGGCCCACTGCTGAACACTGTCATTCGACGATAAAAAATCAGTGATCAGGTTGCCTCGAGAGAGAGGTTTTAGTTTGGGGATCTTATCGCCATGGAAGTCCCGAAAATTAGTAACAGCGGCGAACCGACCGTTGCGGTTCAGTCCTAGCCATGTGCCACCTGCTTGTTGATCTCTACCCGCTAAAATCTGGCTATCAGCCCACCAATGCATCGGTAAGGTTGGACGTTCGTAAAATTCGTCACGATTAGAGGTAACGATGAGAGGGGCATCGGAATGACAATGAAAAGCTAAAGCAAGTAAACACATGTGCGGAGTATAGCTATTTCTGCTTTTGTCCGTCATCCTTCTTGGCAGTAATGGCCATAAAACGCTATGATCAGCGCAATATTATTTTTGGAGCACCCTTCCCCAATGCTAACTTATCCAACCATTGATCCAGTGGCTTTATCAATTGGCCCATTGCAAGTGCATTGGTACGGCGTGATGTACCTGTTAGCCTTTGTTGTGGCTTGGCGCTTGGCTCTACGTAATAGCCAGAGGCCTTGGTCGCCTATTAAAAAGAATCAGGTAGAAGACTTAATCGTTTATGGCGCATGGGGCGTTATTTTAGGTGGTCGTCTGGGCTATATGTTTTTTTACAGTGCCGACAAATGGCTAGCTGACCCAGCCATGTTGATTCGTATCTGGGAGGGTGGCATGTCCTTTCATGGCGGTTTAATTGGCGTTGCAATAGCCATATTGATTTATAGCCGTAAGTACCAAATTTCATTTCTCGCGTTGACTGATTTTGCAACGCCGCTCGTCCCTACAGGACTACTATTCGGCCGATTGGGTAACTTCATTGGGCAAGAACTCTACGGGAGGCCTACTGATGCTCCTTGGGGAATGGTGTTCCCAGCCGACCCAGAGCAACTTGCTCGGCATCCCTCACAGCTTTATGAGGCGGCCTTAGAAGGGCTTTTATTGTTTTTGATTATTAATTGGTTTGCTCGCAAGCCTAGATTATACGGTCACGTGACAGGATTGTTTTTGATTCTCTATGGAATTTTTCGGTTTGCGGTGGAGTTTTTCCGGCAGCCGGACGCACAGTTTTTGGGTCAGTCAGCTCTCGTAGAGTCTTTTAGCTGGATGACGCGCGGGCAGGCATTGTGTATTCCTATGATCCTCCTAGGCCTCTGGTTTATGCGCAAAAGTCTCCAGCGGTTGTTCGATAATTCGGTGAGTTCCTGATGAAGCCATATTTAGACTTAATGCGTCATATCCGCGATCATGGCGTTAAAAAAGAAGACCGCACGGGAACCGGCACGGTGAGTATTTTTGGTCATCAAATGCGATTTGACTTGGCCGCGGGGTTTCCTTTGGTCACGAGTAAAAAAGTACATCTAAAGTCAATTATTCATGAGCTGCTATGGTTCATCCGTGGTGATACTAACATCCGTTATTTGGTAAACAATGGGGTGGGCATCTGGAATGATTGGCCATACCAAAGCTGGCTACGAGAGACAGGTGGTGATAAGGATGTAGTTATGTACTCGTCCGAATGGACAGCTCAGAAGAGGTTGTTCATTGAGCGCATCAAGACGGATGCCAACTTTGCGGATAAATACGGTGACCTAGGTCCTGTCTACGGCAAGCAATGGCGCGATTTCGGTGGCGTTGATCAGCTGGCACAATTAGTTGATGACATTAAGGTTAATCCGGACTCTCGACGTTTAATTGTTTCTGCTTGGAATCCTCAGGATATCCCAGTGATGGTCAAATCCGGGTTGCCGCCTTGTCATAGCTTGTTTCAATTTTATGTGGTTGAGGGGCGGCTAAGCTGCCAGCTCTATCAGCGTAGCGCCGATGTTTTTCTTGGGGTACCCTTTAACATTGCTTCATACGCGATACTCACGTTAATGATCGCTCAAGTCACAGGCTTAAAGCCCGGTGATTTTGTCCATACTTTTGGAGATGCGCACCTCTATCTTAACCATATCGATCAGGTTAATGAGCAGCTATCCCGTACCACGTTTCCGCTACCGACTCTTAAGATTAATCCGGAGGTGAGCAACCTGTTTGATTTTGTTTTTGAGGATTTCGAATTGCAACATTATCAATCTCATGATCCCATCTCAGCCCCAGTTGCGGTGTAAGTAATGAAACTATCATTAATAGTGGCAATGAGTCGTAATGGAGTTATTGGCTTGGATAATAGGTTGCCTTGGCATTTGTCAGAGGACCTTAAGTATTTTAAATCAGTAACAATGGGCAAGCCCATTATTATGGGGCGAAAAACATTTGATTCCATCGGTCGGCCACTGCCTGGCCGGTGCAATATTGTCATTACACGCAACCCAAGCTGGATCCAACCTGGTGTCAAAATTGCGCAGAGTATTGACCAAGCGATGCTTTTAGGGCGGCAGGCTTGTGAAGAGAGTGGTGGCGAAGAAGTGATGGTGATCGGAGGTGAGCAGATTTATCGAATGACTCTGGCGGTAGCAGATCGCATTTATCTCACCGAGGTCGACGCTGACATCAAGGGAGATGCCTTTTTCCCCGAATTTGATAAAAGCGCATGGAGCCAAGTTAAAGTTGAGCACCCCGAAGGAATGGCTAGCCCGGCATATCGTTTTTTAGTGTTAGAGCGCATTTAACTTTCGATGGATTCATTAAACCTAAGATGTTACCTTAGGTAACAAAGTTGAAACTTCTTACTTTAAAGTTAACGTTTTCGAAACAGCCAAATTGCTTCTTTAAGATGAGACTGTTACAAAGGTGCGCTGAGGAAAAAGTAAGGTTTCTCTTATAACGATTGTGCTGATGTTAAGCACTGTTTAGAACACTAATCTGGTAGACCCAAATTGAGGGAACTATGAATAAGCAACCACTAAAAGCATTGGCACTTGTCGCTGCGCTCATCGGTGGTCTGACTGCAAGTGCAGTTCAGGCAGCTGAGGTAAACGACGTGTTAAAAGCTGGAGCCGTAAAGGTTAAAACAGCCAAAGTAGCGCAGACCAAAGTTGATCGCATTGCTGATCAAACGGATGGACTTCTGCAAGAATTCAAACAGGTCAACAAGCAGATCGAATCACTGAGGGTGTATAACTCGCAGCTAGATCGCCAGATTGTTAGCCAGAAGACGATGATGTCTGAACTTCAAGAGTCGATCAAGAATGCTACTGTTATCGAGCGAGGGATCTCACCGCTAATGGCAAGCATGCTGGATGGGTTGGGCGATTTTATCGAACTGGATATGCCGTTTAAAACAGAAGCGCGTAGCGAAGCGATTGCTGATTTAAATATGAATCTTGATAGCGCTAAGTTTTCTGCGGCCGAGAAATTCCGCCAGATTCTAGAGGTCTATGATATTGAGTCGGCTTACAGTCTATCTTTGGAATCTTACCGGGATATGGTTGACATAAATTCTGATGGCTCAGAAGTAGAAGTAGAGATGCTTCGCATTGGGCGAGTTGCCCTAATGTATCAAACTAAAGACAAATCGCAGACTGGTGCATGGAACAAGACTACAGGTTCTTGGGATACGCTTGGTAGTGAGTATCGTCGAGCGGTAAACCAAGGTATCCGAATCGCGAAGAAATTATCGCCTCAGGATGTTATGGAAATGCCAATTACAGCGCCGGAGACAGCACAATGAAAATTAAATTCGCTAAAGTTATCATGGCCGTCGTTGCCGTTGCTGCCTTTTCTATGCCCGCGATGGCTCAAGATGCAAAAACCTTAGACGAGCTGTTACAGATGATTGAGACCTCTTCAATCTCAGAAACAGCAGATTATCGTAAGCGCGAAGCGGCGTTTAAGAGTGATCAGCGCAAGCAGGACCAGTTGCTGAAGAAAGCTCAAAACACGAAAACCGCCGAAGAGCGTCGATCAGACCGCCTAGAGCAAACTATTCGTGATAATGACGCTCTTATCATCAGCTTGCGAGAGCAGCGTGACAAGCGTCTAGGTTCACTAAAAGAGCTATTTGGCCATCTCACTGGTGCTGCTGGTGATATTCGTGCCAATCTTAATCAGTCAATTGTCAGTGCTCAGATTCCAGGCCGTACGGAATTCTTGGACGAGTTGATTGATAAAATGAGCAGTGACACTCGCTTGCCGTCAATCGAAGATATTGAAAAACTTTGGTACGAGCAGCAACGAGAGATGGTTGAAAGTTCCCGCGTTGTTAAATTTAACCGTTCCGTGTTGCTGACTAATGGTGAGCAAGCAGAAATGGAAGTTGTTAGAGTAGGTACTTACAATCTAGTGTCAGATGGCATGTATTTAGAGTATAGCCCTGAAAGTGGTTTGGTCTCGCAGTTGGCGCGTCAGCCTAATTCTCACCAATCATCTGCATCAGATCTTCAAGCTGCAGAATCCGGGTTCACTAAAACGGGCCTAGATCCAACGGGACCACTTGGTGGAGGTCTACTTAGCGCCTTGATTAACACTCCGACGTTAATTGAGCGGTGGCACTTCGGCGGTATCGTTGGTTATGTCATCACAGCTGTATTTGCGTTTGCTATTGCGCTCGCCATATGGCGCTTTGTGGTTCTCCAAGGGATGTCAGCCAAAGTAAGTGCTCAGCTATCTGGAGCTGCACCTGATGTCACTAATCCTCTTGGTCGTGTGTTGCAAGTGGGTGCTGATAACGCAGGCTTAGATCCTGAATCGCTGGAGCTTAAGTTACACGAAGCAGTACTTAAAGAGCGTCCTGAAATTGAGGCTGGCCTAAACCTTCTAAAGGTTATCTCCATGGTTGCGCCGTTGATGGGCCTTTTGGGAACGGTAACCGGTATGATTATTACCTTCCAGATGATTACTCTGTATGGTGCTGGTGATCCTAAGGCTATGGCTGGCGGTATCTCACAGGCGTTAATCACTACTGTATTGGGACTCGTTGTGGCTATTCCAACAGTACTAATGCACACCCTAGTGAACGGTAAAGCACAGCGCATCTTGCATGTCTTAGAAGAGCAGAGTGCTGGCATTGTGGCTGGTTCAGTAGAGGCCCGTTAAGATGTTTTTCGAAGATACGATTGCGGAAGTAGGAAAGTTTATGGATTCAGGTGGCCCAGTCCTTTGGGCCATTGTTGTCCTGCTGTTCGTCATGTGGACTCTTATTTTTGAGCGATTGTGGTATCTCCGATCTAGCGTTACCGATGATGTTCAGGCAGCTATCGACACGTGGGAAGCGCGCAAAGAGAGAAAATCTAAGCACGCTCACCAGGTTAGAGAAAAGATAATCTCTGAGGTTAGTCTTGAGATCAACACCAACATGATGATGATTAAAACGCTGATTGCCTTAGCTCCGTTATTTGGGTTGTTGGGCACGGTCACCGGAATGATTACCGTATTTGATGTCATGGCCTTCACAGGCGGTGGTGATGTTAAGGCAATGGCTGGGGGTGTTTCTCAGGCAACAGTTCCTACTATGTCAGGAATGGTTGCCGCTCTGTCTGGTGTATTTGCTATGACTTACGTTGATAGAATGGCTATCCGGGAACAACAGTTACTGGAAGATCATTTGACCATGGATCATTAAATGGTGGTTGCTATTTTTAAGTTAATAGCAGTAACACCTATGAGAGACAACTATGCGCAATAGAACAGGTAAATCACAAGATCAGGGCCAGACAATTGATCTGACCCCAATGCTTGACGTGGTTTTTATCATGCTTATCTTTTTCATTGTTACCGCAACATTTATTAAGCTTCCCGGCGTGGAAGTCAATAAGATGGATACGGTCACAGAGGACTCCTACAAAAAGGTCCAGATATTAGTGGCAGTAAGCGAGAACAATGAGTTTTGGATTGATAAAAAACGGATTGAACCATCCGCTTTAAAAATCAATCTAACGAGAATGTTTAACGAAAACCCAAAGGGCGGCATGGTCATACAAGCCGATAATGAGTCTAATATTGAATCAGTTGCCAAAGTTGCTGATATCGCGCGCGATATCGGTATCTCTCCGGTAGCGATTTCTGTTGAAAACGACTGAGTTAATAGTATGGATGTAATGAGAACTGGAATTTCCGCCGGACTAGGTTTGTTGACTACTTTTGGATTGGTAATGTTGATGTATACATTAATCGACTCAGGTAGCAAAGAGCTAGACGAAGGGCCTACCATTAAGATACCTGATTTCTTACATGTCGATCGAGATGTCAGTGAGAATGTAAAGAAGACTGAGGTTGAAAAACCTGAGGATCCTGAGACGCCACCACCGGAGATTCCAGAAGAGAACTTGGAATTTGAAATCCCTGATAATGTTGTGAGCATGGCAGCCCCTAAAGTTGGTGGTGGTATGAAAGTAGGGCTGGGCAGTTTTTCTAGGGATTCAGACTATATTCCTGTGTATGTGCCGCAGCCGCAATATCCACGTCGGGCTCAGACCAGAGGGAAAGAAGGCTACGCGGTTGTTGAAGTTATTATTACCTCGACCGGTGGTGTTCGTGACCCTATCATGGTCGAAGAGTTTCCAGAAGGCTGGGGTTTCGGTAGAGCAGCAGTTAAAGCGGCATTAAAATTAAAGTACAATCCCAGAGTAGTTGATGGCGTTGGCCAAGAAGTTCCTAACGTTTTGTATAAATTCAGCTTCCAGATGGAGAAATAAGGAGACGCCTATGTTTAGTAGATTAAAAGTTCTAGCAGTAGTCGGTGCCACTTTTTTACTGCCATTAATGGTGTCAGTTGGCTCCCCAGACTCTGTCATGTCGATGAGCGCCGTCGCTGCTGAAAAGAAGGTGCCAAAGTATAAAGACGTAAAAACTCGCAAAAGACAGTCGGTCGGTAAAACTTGCGCAAAGGCCTTAGATAAGGTTCAAGGCGAAAAAGGGCCTATATTTGCAGCTGGCGAATTGGGCGAAAAAGAAGATGGCTCCGCGTTATGGTTGGAGGCAAAATCGATGCTTAATAATATCGAAAGTCGCCCAAAGGTTTGTGCTTCAGATTACGAGCAGAGTCAGGTTTGGAATATGCTTGGTTATGTCCATTATTCTATGGACGATTTTACTGGCGCGACGGGCTACTATAAAAAAGTGGTTGAGGGCGTTGGAACTCCGCCTGAGATGAAGTTAGACACGCGCTATACGCTGGCTCAATTTTATGCAATGCAAGAAAAATATGCCTTAGCTGTTGAGCAGTTGGAGATATGGATAGACGCCGCCATTATTGTTGGACTGGATGCGCGCATGCTTATCGCACAGCTCTATTATCAACTTGAGCGTAAAGCCGATGCTTTAAAAATGGTAGAAATTGCTATCGACGAGTCTGAGGCGAAGGCCATCTTGCCCAAAGAGACTATGTGGTCGCTCCAGAGGGTACTTTATTATGAGAAAGATGATATTAAGAAGGTTACCTCTATTCTACAAAAATTGGTGAAGCACTACCCTAAATGGACTTACTGGAAGCAGTTGGGTGGTATGTATGGTTCTCTAGAGCGTGAGATTGATCAGTTAGTGGCTACAGAGATGGTGTATCTAAACGACCAGTTAACCACTGAAAGCCAGGTGATGAGCATGGCTTACATGTATCTAGGCGCTGAAGTACCTTATCGAGCAGCTAAGATTATCGATAAAGGTATGAGCGACGAGATTATTGAAAAGACGGCCAAAAATCTTGAGGTGCTAGGCCAATCTTGGTGGGCAGCTAAAGATTTACCTAGAGCGCTTAAAGCGTTTGAAAGTGCGTCCAAAGAGTCCGATAGTGGTGAATTGCAATCGCGGATTGCGGCTATCTATCTTGATTTAGGTAACGATAAGAAAGCTTATAAAGCAGCTCAGAAGGCCGCAAAGAAAGGTTCGGTTAAAAATGAGTCATCAAATTATGCCACCATGGGTAGTGCCTTGATTAACTTACATTGTTACAAAGATGCTATCTCTGCCTTCAAAAAATCAGTGACAGCGGCAAAGACAAAAAAGACTAAGCGCTTCCCTAGGCAATGGATTAAGTTTGCTGATGCTGAAGGCACTAGACTGCAGAGATTACGAGATGTGGGTGCAACAGTACCGGGTTGTAACAAGGCTTAGATAATATCTAAATACGATTTTGAGCAATTTAAAAAAGCCCGGATAGTTAACCGGGCTTTTTTATGTCCTAAGCTATGTTGGTAAGGGGCTATAGTTGAGAGAGGTCTCGTACAGCGCCCTTGTCCGCACTAGTGGCCAGTTTTGCGTAAGCTCGCAGCGCAGCAGTCACCTTTCTAGGTCGCTCCTTCACTGGCTGCCAGCCTAGTTGATCTTGTTGCTTACGACGTTCGGCGAGTTCTTGGTCCGGCACTAAAATGTCGATAGTGCGATTGGGGATGTCAATTTTAATTCTGTCACCATTCTTTACTAAGCCAATAGTACCACCAGCACCAGCACCAGCCTCAGGTGAGACGTGCTCTATCGGGAGACCTGAGGTGCCCCCTGAGAAACGGCGCAGTGGGCATTAACCATATCCTCAACTGAGTCAGTAATAATATCTCGCGAGGGAAGCGAATAGAGCATACCGTCATGACCCATGGCGATACCATCATCTACCGCTATCGTGTGAAATTCTTTGGAAACACCACCTGCTTTAGCGATTTCACTGGCAACCAGGTCACCCATATCTTTTAGGTGTACGTGGCCTGGTACGAATTGCGTGTAGGAGTTGGCAATAGCAATAATGGGTTTATCAAAATCACCATCTTTCATTCCAGTTGCACGCCAGAGTGCTCGGCCCCCCCATATTCCGGCCTTGAGTAGTAGTGTGCGAACGATATTTAGGCATTTTAAAGTCTTATACTGTAGTTATACGTTAGGGACTGGAGTGCATCTGAAACGCCGCTCATGTCTAAAGGGCTTTTCGAAAGACTCCGGCATTACGCTGGTAATTATACATCGATTGTTTGTTCGCAGGCAGATCTGACACCTCAGCGCTAACAAAACCTTTTTCCAAAAACCAATGAGCAGCCTGCGTCGTCATTACACATAAACTGGACATGCGCTGTTGTCGAGCGTCGAATTCAATTTGGTCAAATAGCCTTGACCCAATACCTTGGCCGTTAAAATCTATATGTATTGCCACGCAGGCCACCTCCCCCATCTGCTTGTCTGCAGTGGGGTAAAGCGCGGCACAGCCGACAATTAAACCTTCAGGATGAACGACAACGGTAAAGCGAGATATTTCCGTTTCCAGAAGCTGGCGAGATCGTCTAACTAACACTAGCTGATCTTCAAGAGGTGTAATTAGCGCCAATATGCCCCCAACGTCTTCAATTGTGGCTGCCCTAATGACTTCGCCGTAATCTTTACTGATTAAAGTACCGCTACCATCGCGTGTCAGCAACTCTGACAGTAAAGCACCATCTTCTTCGTGGCCCACCAAATGAACGCGTTCGACACCGCTCTGACAAGCATGGACTGCCGCGCTTAAAAGTCCGACTTGATGAGCATCTTTAGTTGTCTCGAGTAACTCTGCGATTTGCGGCAGTGACAGTGTGCGCAGCAAGCTGCCTTTATCCATGACACCGCGAGAATCACTGACTAGAATCAGTTTCTCCGCTTCCAGAGCGATAGCTACTTGTGCGGCCAAGTCCTGATAATTTAAATTGAAGGCTTCTCCGGTGGCTGAAAACCCTATTGGCGATATAAGGACCATCGAGTTATCGTCCAGTTGATGCTTGATAGCTTGGCTGTCGATACGACGAACCTCTCCGGTACGGCGAAAATCAATTCCATCGCGAACGCCGACAGGTTTTGCTGTAACAAAATTGCCTCCGATCACGCGAACACGTGCGCCGTGCATTGGCGAGCTCGGCAGACCCATGGAGAGTTCAGACTCGATCACTAATCGCGTGCTACCCACAGCCTCTTTTATGCAGAGCATTGACTGACTGCTGGTAATGCGTAAGTGCTGCTCAAAGTTTGTTTCAATATTTGAGAGAGCAAGACGTTTGTTGATCTGTGGTCTTGCGCCATGTACTAGAACGATACGTATTCCAAGGCTTTGTAAAAGAGCAACATCATGTACCATGCTGTGGAAATTGGATTGCAGCACAGAGTCTCCCGAGATGGCGACAACAAAGGTCTTGCCCCTGTGAGAATGGATATAGGGCGAAGTCTGTCTTAAGAACTTTACGTAGTTTTTATCTTTCATGGCGCGATTATAAGCAACAGAGCCCAATAAGTTCATATAAAAGACTCGTTGTTAGTCAAATAACTGTTATTTTGACTACTTTTGGCCGTCAATACGCAATTTTCAACCTATTTTTATCCTCGCATGCTCTTGCTGACGCCTATGGCGCTGGCGAAACTGAAAGCAACAAAAACGATTTAAGCTACTAAAAATAACAATAATTACAGCAGAGAGCTAAGCGGGGGGTGCTATCGTTAACACTTAATTTATGGTTCAATTCGCATCTTATACAAGGTCGCGCTACCGCTCTAATCGGCATTGCCGATCAGAGAGAGTGATATTACATTTTTACTAAAGATTAATTAACGAGAGGAAAAGGTCGATGTCGTTCGCAGATCGCGATGGTTTTATTTGGATGGATGGTAAGTTGATCGATTGGCGTGATGCCCAAACGCACTTTCTAACGTCTTCGTTGCACTACGGTAACGCGGTTTTTGAAGGCATAAGAGCCTATCAAACTGAGAGTACGGGCACCTGTATCTTTCGGCTTGAAGATCATATTAAGCGCTTATTCAATTCAGCCAAAATTCTACATATGACTATTCCTTATAGCCAGCAGGAAGTCTGCGCTGCTCATCGTGAGGTGGTACGGGCCAATAATTTAGATGCTGCTTATATTCGGCCGCTGGTATTTTTGGGTTCTGAGGGAATGGGACTTAGGGCCGAAAGCCTAGAAATACACCTTGGCATTGCTGCTTGGGATTGGCCGTCTTATATGCCTCCAGAGACCTTAGCCTCAGGCCTTAAAGTACGCACTTCCTCTTATACCCGTCACCATGTCAATATCACGATGGTCAAAGCAAAGGCAAGTGGCAACTATTTGAATTCAATGTTGGCTTTGCGAGAAGCGCTAGATTCGGGATGTGATGAAGCGATCATGTTAGACCCTGAGGGCTATGTTTCTGAAGGCAGTGCAGAGAATTTCTTTATGGTACGCGATGGGGTGATTTACACGCCAGACCTAACCTCATGCCTCGACGGTATTACGAGAGACACTGTGTTTAAGCTAGCTGCTGACAAGGGCATAGAAATCCGTGAAAAGCGTATTTCTCGAGATGAGGTTTATATTGCTGATGAAGCCTTCTTTACCGGAACAGCGGCAGAGATCGTCCCTATTCGGGAATATGACAGCCGCATTATTGGTGATGGTAAGCGTGGTCCAGTCGCGACAGCTCTCCAGACTGCATACTCGGACCTTGTCCAGGGTAAAAATGCTAAGTACCAGGATTGGTTGACGCCGGTAACTGAATAAGTGCCGCTTGCTAAATAATAATTAGGTCGAACTGGAATTTATGCCATGACAGTAGTAAGCGAAATCGTCAATGTTCTGTGCATGAAGTGGGGTACTAAGTATTCCTCTGATTACGTGAATACACTCTATTCAATGGTTTCGCGTAACATTAGTAGAGAGTTCCGCTTCGTTTGTTTGACGGAAGATGGCGCCGGCCTGCATGGAAATATTGAAGTTTTTCCGCTGCCTGAGTTGTCAATCGATTTAGGTGGCCCAGAGCGCGGTTGGAATAAGTTAGCTGTCTTTGCTGAAACTCTGTATGACCTCAAGGGTAAGGTGCTGTGCCTGGACTTAGACTTAATTATCACGGGTAGTCTGGATGATCTTTTTGATTATCCAGGAGACGTGATGATTATTAAAGATTGGATTAAGAAGGACGGTACCGGAAATTCTTCGGTCTATCGATTTGAAGTGGGTGCTCATGCTGAGGTGCTAGCTGAATTTGAGCGCTCATTTGAGCAGATTAAAAAGATCCATCGTAATGAGCAGGAGTATTTATCTGCCGCGATGATGGCAAAAAATTCACTGGTGTATTGGCCGGATCATTGGTGCCGTAGTTTCAAGCGACATTGTATAAAGCCATTTTCCTTTTTTCTTGCGCGTGATACAGAGATGCCAGCGGATACCCGAGTTTTAGTCTTTCACGGGAAACCCGACCCCCATGAAGCGATTGCTGGGGTTAGTGGGAAGTGGTATCGACGATTTAAGCCCGCGACTTGGGTTCAGAATCACTGGCATTAAAAACTATGATGCTCATCACAAAAATAATGTAAAGACGCCATGATTTGATGTTGCATCCTTCTTTTCCAGCGAAACCACACGTCACAATAGCTCAGTCTGCAGGGTCATTAGCCAGTTGAAAACGGGTTAGCCAGTCTATTGTTTGACTATAAACTCGGCTCCTATTCGACGTTTTCTCGACGCCTATAGCATTAGGAGCTAGCATAAATTCAGGCGTAACCTGTCTGCCCAGCCCCCCCTTTGAATAGGCCCTTTCATCGATAACTAAATACTCGGCATGATAGGCAAAATTATGATACTTCTCATTTGCTTTTGGCGCGAGTAAATTGCGTCCAAGATTAGGATAACGGGCATTGGATAGCGCAGCGTTATAGAGGGTTGGCATAATATCCTTGTGAGATGCTATCTGGTCGGTGTCTGGTTGCAGGCTAGGACGATAGCTAGCGGGCAAATAAAGATAAAAGGGAACGCTGAGTTCGTGTAGGCGCTCAGCTGAGTTATAGCTCATGCCACGAATCGCATGATCCCCAGTTGCTGCGACAATAGTATTACTTTTGAGTCGGCTATTTTTTACCGCTGACATAAACTGCCCTAGCTGATCGTTCGTGTATCTATAGGTATCTAGGGATTCTGGTGGTAGATCTTGAAGCTTTGCGGATAAACTATCAGCTGGCGGGGACAAGGTTAAATTGTGATGTTTTGGTAACTGATAAGGCGGATGATTAGTGACGGTTAAAGTCACGATAAACAGGGGTTTGTCATGCTCATTATTGTCCAGTAGTTGCTTAATAGTCTCTTCAAATACAAATTTGTCTTCCCCTCCCCAAACGCTTGATTCCATTGTGGGATAACGCTCGCGCAATTGGTGAGCGCCAATAAACTCATCGAAGCCTTGGGTCTTCAAGTAATCACTGCGATTTGATAGTCCCTCAAACCCCGCATAGACAAAAACGGTTCTATAACCTGATTTTTTAAACACTCTCGCCACGGAAGTTTGCAGGGGAATGTGTTGATGGCTTGAGTAACTAATAGTGCTGTACTCAGTATTAACCATCAAGCTCATCAGTGATTGTTGAGTGTCATCATGTGCGGGTAAAAATCGGTTGAAATAATAATCCTCATCTAAGTGTTGACGCATCTGACCAGCAAGGTCTGTCCCAGGATTAAACGTGGGGAGTAATAAAGCATTGCCCATACTTTCTATGAGATTAAACACCACATTTGGAGGGTTCTTCTCGAGAAAGATAGAGCTAGGGGTTTGCGCAAAAAATTGCGAGAAAAGGGGCTGGTCCAAGGGAGGTTCGCCATAAAAAGCTTTAAACAGTTCGCGCCCTTCACCATCCAGAGCGGGACTAATTGTTTTGGATTGCTCAAATTCCTTGTAGCCATAGTAGAGCGCAACAATCCCATTAGGTACGATATTGTTGACAGCCGTTTCAGATGACACGATAAGGTGTCTTTGAGACAGGGGGAAGGTTGAGACAGTGCCTCGGCCGAGCGCCATTAAAAACATCAGGGGCAGTAAGATAGCCAGTGTAAAAAAGGGGATTCTTCTAACGTGCACAAAGCCAATCAATTCGATTATTTTCTCACCTATTTTCCTGTAGCTCCACAGTGTCAAAGCGGTTACAGATAGCCCGACAAGTAGACGTAAACCATAGGGGTCCATGCTTATCACGGTCGGCCAAATTGTAGCTGCACCGTAGTTCAAGCCAACGTAAGCAAAACTATCGATGGGTCGATTAAAAAAACCGATATAGCTGAAATTGAGAATAGACGCCCAAACAGCAATAACTAAAATTAAACCGCCCCAATAGCGATTCAGCAACCATCCAAAATGAGATGCCATTGCCGGCAGAGGGATGCAACAGATGCTGATAAACAATCCCAGTAGATTGGCCCGGATAACGACTGCCATATCAAAACGAAAGCCTGTCCATAGGGCACGCCATAAGTCACTGTTGTTGGCAATGCTTTCAGGGCGAGGATAAGATAGCCAAGTAGTCAAACGCGCGACCAAAAACAGAGCGGCACAGATCATAACTACGCTTATTAAAGACGCTAGGACTCGCACATACGCTGCTGAATTTGATGTGATGCTGAGATTATTGGGACTTCTTTGTGTCATAAAATAGTCTCGGACTCTGCTTGTCGATGGAGGGCAACGAATAATTAAATTGACCAGTTAATATTTTATCATGAAACCAAACCTGTGGATTTCTCTCGGTAGGTCGACCCTTAAAAACATACCTAGTTGCAGATAGGTTATCATTAGTTGTCGACGAAAAATTCTACTAGGTTACGATAGTCGTTTTACTCATTCTTGGTAATTTTGAGTGCAATCGTTTTTTATTTATTAAAGGTTATTTAGACCCACTATGCCTAGGTTTATATATACAGCATTTTTTTATTGTTTACTGCCGGTCATCTGCCTGCGGTTGCTTTGGCGTGCGGTTAAATCACCCAACTATGCCAAACGTTGGGCAGAACGATTTGGATTTGTGAATGATCTTGATTCGAACAAGGAGATTATTTGGCTGCATGCCGTATCTGTGGGTGAAACCCTAGCCGCAGTGCCTCTGGTTAATGCCCTACAGGAGAAATACCCCGAACATCGGTTGATGGTAACCAGTATGACGCCAACCGGCTCAGAGCGCATTTTGGCGGCTTTTGGTGATTCTGTAGAACATAGTTATGCGCCTTATGATATGCCTGATGCGGTTGCCAGATTTTTAGGTAGGGTACGACCAAAATTATTAATTATTATGGAAACCGAATTGTGGCCAAATACTATTGCTGCGTGCAATAAACGTGATATTCCAGTCATCTTGGCCAATGGACGACTATCTGAAAAGTCTGCTCGGGCTTATCAGCACATTAGTAGCTTGGTTCGTCCAATGTTACATGGCCTACACACAGTGGCGGCACAGCATAATGATGATGCTCAACGCTTTCAAAGTCTCGGGTTGCCAGATACTGCGGTGACGGTGACTGGAAACATTAAGTTTGATTTAAAGATAGACCCTTCTCTAATGGGTACGGTGGAGCAATTATCTAAAGACTGGCGCGGCACTACCCAGAGAAGAGTGTTTTTAGCCGCCAGTACCCATAAAGGGGAAGACGAAATAATCTTGGCAGCCTTTGCTGAAATAAAAGCACAGCTAGAATCTGTGCTCCTAGTTATAGTTCCGCGCCACCCAGAACGGTTTAATCAGGTTGCCAATCTATGCAAATCGGCAGGCTTTAGTATCGCGAGGCGGAGTGAAAACGCTACAGTTGCCGAGGCTGACATATTACTTGGCGATAGCATGGGAGAATTGATGGCTTTCTTTGGTGCTTGCGACCTAGCTTTTGTTGGCGGGAGTTTCGTGCCAACAGGTGGGCATAACATGATTGAGCCAGCCGCTTGGGGAGTCCCGGTATTAACAGGACCACACCTGTTTAATTTCACCGGAATAGCTCATTTACTGACGGAGGCTGGAGGGATGAAGGTCTGTCAAGATGTCGATGATCTTGCCAATCAATCTGTGATGTTACTGCAAGATGAGACCCATAGAATTCAAATGGGTGAAGCAGCACGCCACGTAGCGGTTGCTAACCGCGGCGCCCTAGATAGGTTGCTTGTCATTATTGCCCAGGCTATTTAGACACAGCTAAACTAGGATCTAACCAGGCATTCAGTTGGTATATGTCATCGGGTGACAACTGCCCTGCCACTTCTTTTAAACTCATCATAGCGAAAATATAGTCGTATCGCGCATTGGCATAGTTTCGTTTGGCCTGGAAAACAGAGCGCTGAGCTGCAAGCACATCAACAATATTGCGCGTGCCAACTTCGTATCCAGCTTGGGTGGCCCCCAGAGCACTTTGGGCTGAGGTAATGGCCTGGTTACGCGCTTTAACGCGAGCAGCGTTGGTAATGACTAGCTGATGACGACTGCGCGCTGTTTGCACTGTATTGCGCGTTGCTACTTCGAAATTTTCACTCGATGCAATTGCGCGTTGTTTTGCTTGCCTTCTTCCGGCATTGATGCCGCTAGCCCATATTGGCATACTCACCGAAATACCAAAACTATGACCATCACTTAAAGATGAGATTTCAGAAATACTTTCTGAAGGAAGATAGCTAACTTGCGTTCCATCTTGATCTGAATCTGAATAACGCGCATTAGCAGTAACCTTTGGGAAAAGTTGTGCTGTAGCCGCCTTGGCTTCGTTATAAGAGGCGTCTTTACCAAGTTCAGAAACTTTCAATTGATAGTTGTTGTTTAGAGAAAAATTTACCCAATCTTGGCTATCAAGAGGGACCGGATTAACCGCGATAAACTCATCTTTCAATCCTGACAGAACACTATGGTTTTTACCGGTGAGCACTTGCAACGCATCAAAGGCGATGTTGACAGCGCCGCGGGCTTCAAGACTATTCACCAAGGCATCGTCAAAAACTGCTTGGGCTTCATGAACATCTGTTACTGGTAGCAAACCTACTTCAAAACGCTCTCTAGTTTGCTCTAGTTGTCGTTGAATGGCTCGTTGCTCTGCCTTACGTGTTTCATGGTTATCATAGGCGCGTAGTGTAGCTAGATAGGCACTGCTGACCCTTAAGATCAAAGTCTGCTGTTCCGCGGCAAACTGCGCAGCCGCACTTTTGCTGAGCGCTTTGCCACGCTGAAACTGATACCAAGCGGGCATATCAAATATGGCTTGGGTTAGTGAAACACTATAGGTCGTTGAGTCAGTATCTGAAAAGTTTTTACTGACAAAAGGATTAGCTGAGATAAACGAATAGACTTGCGATGATTCACTGTTTCTTTCTGCCTGGCTGAAGTCAGCTGAAGCTGAAATAACTGGGAGTAAGTAGGCGCGACTGATATTTTCAGTTTCTCGACCTACTTGAAAATTAGCACGCGCAGCACGCAAGGTTGGGTCGCTCTGCAGTGCTAGTTCATAAATATCTTTTAAAGAATCCGCCGCACTACCCTGCGATATTAAGAGAACACTGCAAAGTGTTAAAAATCCTTGTCTTACCTTCAACATACAAACTCCATGATAATTTCCATTGTGGGCGCTTTAAACGGGCATTTTACCAGACTTGTCTAGGTTATAGTGATTAGCAAATTCCCTTAACTAAGACGCTGTTACAGATAGCATTAGATTCAAAATGGTTACAAAAAGCTACTAAATAGAACCAAACGTGTCTTGCCCCAATTCGTTGACCTTATAATTAATCAAGCGGTCTTAAGCATGTTATTTTAACGTACTATATAGGCAACTTTATACGAGTGAAAAGTTAAAAATGGTCAAAAAACACCAATTTAATCAGTCAGATGTTCACGTTGAAGCGACGGAAACTGTATTCCAAGGGTTTTTTAGGGTTGCAAAACTGAAGGTAAGCCATCGCCTCTTTAAGGGTGGTTGGAGCGCTCCAATAACGCGGGAATTATTTCAGCGCGGCGCAGCCGTTGGAGTGCTACTTTACGATCCGGTAAATCATTTAGTCGGTTTAGTTGAACAATTTCGAATCGGGGCGCTAGATGATAATCAGGGGCCCTGGCAATATGAAGTAGTGGCTGGAATGATGGAGCCTGGCGAAATGCCAATCGATGTGGCTCATCGAGAGTTGCAGGAGGAAGCTGGACTGGCAGTGGAAAAGTTAATTCCTATGTGTGACTATTTGGTTAGTGCCGGTGGCACTGATGAAAAAATGCATATGTTTTGTGGTTTGGTCGATTTGCGAGACAAGCAGGGTGTCTTTGGTTTGGAGAGCGAGAATGAAGATATATTATTGCATGTGTGGTCTTATCATGAGGCTCAGCAGGCATTAATTGATGGGGTACTCAATAGTGCCGCGGTAACGATTGGCTTACTGTGGCTTCAGCAACACCATAAAAATTTGTGAAAAAGTCAGCAGATTTAATAGTAAGATGAAGCTAATATTGATAGTGATAGCAAAATAGGATTAAGGGAAAAAGAAGTGGCTTTTTTTGAAAATCGAAGACGACATCTTGATTTGACGGAGTTGCATGATGAATGCGAACGTAATTATCGTCGTCTACAGAAAACGGCCATAGATTCAACACAGCTGGGCTCAAAGGTACTACTTCATTCTCAGGAGCGGCCAACGTCTGGGTTATCTATCGAGGTGATTGAGGTGGCTAAGTACACCAGCACCTTGAATATTATTACCGAACAGGTGGGACCGTACTGGATGCCTAAAATAGAGGTAAAGGTACGCTCATATCGAGATGCAAAAATGGCTGAGGTCATTGAATGGTGCTCAGATCGAACGATTCCCTGGGCTTTAACTGAGACAGTCGGTCGACAGGCTGTAGATGAAAAGTGGCAGTGGAATATTTTTCTAGGTGAGGTTCTGGCTTACGGTTTGCACCACGGCATTATGGCCTCGGAAGCTTAATAATGAAGGACTGCATTCAAATAACCCAGATTACCGATCTCCACCTAGGATCAGACAAAAACTCGACAGTGGGGGGCGTTAATACTCTCGATAGTTTTAAAGCGGTTCTTAACGCCCTTGATGATGAGGGGCGTGGGGATGACCTGTTACTATTATCCGGAGATCTATCCGGAGAATCGAATGCTGAGGCCTATGTTCTCCTCAATCAATTATTAGTAGAAAAGGGCAAACAGATAATCTGGTTGCCGGGTAATCATGATGATTCTGAATTAATGCAAAAGGGCTTAATTAATTATCCTCATCGCGCTGTCGTAGAAATGGGTGAATGGGGAATCTTAACCTTAGATAGCTCGCAACCTGGCACACCGATTGGCCATATTTCTGAAGCCCAACTACAGCAGGTAAAGGTGGGTTTGGAGCAGCTCGCTGGGAGGGCGGTTTTAATCGCTATGCACCACAGCCCTGTTGAGGTTGGCTGCCGCTGGCTGGATGCACAAAAAATCCAAAACGCTGATGCCTTGTATAATCTTCTCATACAGCATGGCAACGTGAAGGCGGTAATCACAGGCCATGTGCATCAGCATTTTGACGGGTTATGGGGTGAGCTAATACTCCATACGACACCATCTAGTTGCATTCAATTTAGACAGAATAGTGATGATTTTGCCCTGTCAGATCAACCTCCTGGCTATCGTTGGCTCAACTTAAAGGCTAGTGGCGCAATGGAAACAGGTGTCGAATTTATTACTGGTTTCCAGCAGAGGCCCGACATCCATACTACCGGATACTAAGGCAAAAACAATCAACGACTCTTCTGATCTTTCGCTATAATACAGATTGATTTGAAGAGTAGTCCCCTATGCCAACACTGCTCTATTTACACGGGTTTAACAGTTCGCCTCAATCGAAAAAAGCCATTCAAACACAACAGTGGCTAGCGCTTAATGCTCCTGACATAAAATTCCTTTGTCCAGCATTGCCACCCTTTGGTAACGCCGCGTTAAAAATACTGCGATCAATAGTAGAAGATCATTTGCCTGAGCCGCTCTTTGTTGTCGGTAGCTCTATGGGCGGTTTTTTTGCTACCTGCTTGGCGGAACAATACAACCTGCGAAGCGTGTTGATTAATCCAGTGGTTAGTCCCGCTCGCGGACTAGATCATTGGCTGGGCGAAAATGCTAATTATGTAACGGGTGAGAAGTGGGTATTCGAGAAAAATCATATTGAAGAGTTTCGGCACCTAGATCCCGTTCAAATAAAGCATTTGGCTAACTATTTGGTATTGTTACAAACAGGTGATGAAGTACTTGATTGCCGAGATGCTCAGGCTCGTTATACTGGAGCAAAAATAATTGTCGAACAGGGTGGCGACCACAGCTTTATAGATTATGATCAGCATCTGGAAGCGATTCACCAGTTCCTGATTTTAGATTCAACCATAAACTAACCATAAGAGTGTCATGAGCAACTATAACGCAAAAGATATCGAGGTTCTTACCGGGCTAGACCCTGTTCGAAAACGTCCGGGCATGTACACCGACACTACCCGACCAAACCATCTAGCTCAAGAGGTTGTCGATAACAGCGTCGATGAAGCTCTGGCTGGTCATGCCAGCCGAGTGGAGGTCACTCTGCATAAAGATGGTTCATTGTCGGTCTGCGACGATGGCCGTGGTATGCCAGTGGATATTCATCCAGAGCAACAGGTTCCTGGTGTTGAAGTTATTCTGTCAACCTTGCATTCTGGAGGTAAATTCTCCAATGATAACTATCAGTTTTCAGGGGGACTTCATGGTGTAGGTGTATCGGTTGTTAATGCTTTGTCAAATACCTTAGAGGTCACGGTAAAGCGTGACGGCAAGGTACATCAAATGATGTTTGCCAACGGTGAAAAAACCTCAGACCTGAAGGTTATTGACACCTGCGGGCAACGTAATACAGGCACCATCTTGCGGTTTTGGCCAAACGCGGTTTACTTTGATTCTATCAAATTCTCTGTGTCACGATTGCGTCATGTGCTTCGGGCTAAGGCAGTTCTATGCGGCGGATTGACTGTCAGTTTTCATGATGAAAACACCAAAGACAGTGAAGAGTGGTATTACGAAGATGGTCTAAAAGATTATCTAGCAGGCGCCTTGCATGGATGGGAAGTACTACCTGCGGAGCCTTTTATCGGCATCTTTGCTGCGGAAAATGAAGCGGTAGATTGGGCTGTTCAATGGATGCCAGAGGGAGGTGAGTTAGTTCAAGAAAGTTACGTGAATCTAATTCCTACCCCTCAAGGCGGCACCCACGTAAATGGCATGCGCACGGGTCTTTTAGAGGCGATGCGTGAATTCTGCGAGTTTAGAAACTTACTGCCTAGGGGCATCAAATTAGCCCCAGATGACATTTGGGACCGATGTAGTTTTGTCCTCTCATCTAAGCTGGCCGATCCGCAATTTTCCGGTCAGACCAAAGACCGACTATCTTCTCGAGAAGTAGCAGCCTTTGTTTCTGGGGTTGTTAAAGATGCTTTTAGTCTATGGTTAAACCAACATACCGAAGACGCCGAAAAATTGGCTGAGCTGTGTATATACGCCGCGCAACGCCGTATGCGAGCAAGTAAAAAGGTGGTGCGTAAAAAAATTACTCAGGGGCCTGCACTTCCAGGAAAGCTAGCTGATTGTTCCAGTGGCGAACCAGAGCGTTGTGAGATTTTCTTGGTAGAGGGAGACTCCGCTGGGGGCTCAGCCAAGCAGGCTCGCAACCGAGAACATCAGGCGATCATGCCGCTGCGCGGTAAAATTCTGAATACCTGGGAAGTCGATTCTCAAGAGATTTTAGGCTCTCAAGAAGTGCATGATATTTCTGTCGCGCTGGGGGTGGATCCTGCCGTCGATGATTTAGACTCCTTGCGCTATCACAAGGTTTGTATTTTGGCCGATGCTGACTCTGACGGTTTACATATTGCCACGCTACTGTGCGCTCTTTTCGTTCGGCATTTTAGACCCTTAGTGAGCCAGGGGCATGTTTATGTGGCGATGCCACCACTGTTTAGAATCGATGTTGGTAAAGATGTTTACTATGCATTGGATGAGGCTGAAAAGCAGGGCATTCTCGATCGCATTCAAGCTGAAAAGAAGCGCGGCAAAGTCAATGTGCAGCGCTTTAAAGGTCTAGGCGAGATGAATCCACTGCAATTACGTGAAACAACCATGGACCCAGATACTCGACGTTTAGTGCAACTTACGTTAGAGCCCGGCGATAATACGGACAGTATGATGGATATGTTGCTGTCCAAGAAACGTGCCCCAGATCGACGTAACTGGTTGGAAAGTAAAGGTAATTTGACCGATGCCAACAAACTTTAGAGTATTTACAACACAGGAAAACCGATGAGCGATATCGTAACCTTTAATGATCAGGGCCTTGAAAGCAGGCCCGTGAGCGTTTATGCCGAGCAAGCATATTTAGATTATTCAATGTACGTGATTCTGGATCGCGCGCTGCCTCATATTGGCGATGGCTTAAAGCCTGTGCAGCGCAGAATTGTCTATGCCATGAGTGAGCTTGGTCTGAAAGCCAGCGCCAAGTACAAAAAATCTGCGCGTACCGTGGGCGATGTTATCGGTAAGTTCCACCCGCACGGCGATAGTGCTGCCTACGAAGCGATGGTGTTAATGGCCCAGCCTTTTTCGTACCGTTACCCTTTGGTGGACGGCCAGGGCAACTGGGGTTCGGCGGATGACCCAAAATCCTTTGCAGCAATGCGTTATACCGAATCAAAACTATCTGCGTATGCAGACGTATTGCTGTCTGAACTGGGTCAGGGCACGGCTAACTGGCGACCTAATTTTGATGCCACGATGGATGAGCCTGAAATTCTCCCAGCCCGAGTGCCCAATGTGTTGCTCAATGGCACTACCGGCATTGCGGTGGGCATGGCCACCGACATACCGCCGCACAATCTTAATGAAGTGGTTAATGCCTGCCTGCATTTGTTAGACAACCCCAAGGCGACCATTCCAGAGTTAATGGATTACATCAAAGCGCCAGACTTTCCCACCGATGGCGAAATTATTACCTCACCGGCAGATATTTTAAATACCTACGAGACGGGCCGTGGCTCGGTGAAGATGCGTGGTATTTGGCATAAAGAAGATGGCGACGTGATCGTCACCGCCCTACCATTCCAGGCTTCGGGGTCAAAGATCCTTGAGCAAATTGCTGCGCAAATGCGCAATAAAAAACTACCAATGGTGGAAGATTTACGCGATGAGTCTGACCATGAGAATCCAACGCGCCTGGTGATTACCCCGCGTTCTAACAGGATTGATATAGATGCCCTGATGGACCATCTTTTTGCTACGACTGACTTAGAGCGTAGTTATCGTATTAACCTAAATATTATCGGCATTGATGGAAAGCCGTCGGTAATGAATTTACGGCAGATTCTCAAAGAGTGGTTACGTTTTCGTATCGATGTAACTCGCCGCCGTCTTGAATATCGGTTACAGAAAGTAGACAAGCGTTTGCACCTATTGGATGGTTTGTTGATCGCCTTTTTGAATATCGATGAGGTGATTAATATCATCCGCACTCAGGACGAACCTAAGCCAGCATTGATCGCTCGATTTGGTTTGTCAGATACTCAGACTGAATATATTCTGGACACCAAATTACGCCAGTTAGCTCGTCTAGAAGAATTTAAAATTCGTGGGGAGCAGGATGAATTAGCGACTGAGAAAGCTGAGCTTGAATTGCTACTGGGTTCAGACATCCGCTTGAAAACTCTGGTGAAGAATGAGTTAAAAAGCACCGCAGATGAATATGGTGATGCTCGCCGGTCGCCATTAAAGGAGCGAGGTGAAGCTCAGGCGTTTAATGAAAAAGATCTTTTGACGGCGGAACCCATTACAGTTGTGCTGTCAGACAAAGGCTGGGTGAGAGCAGCTAAGGGACATGAAATTGACCCAACCACGCTCAGTTATAAGTCGGGAGATAAATTTCTCTCGTCAGCCTTTGGGCGTAGTAACCAGAATGTCTTTTTGCAAGATTCTACAGGGCGCTACTACTCTCTGGCGGGGCATACCCTGCCATCGGCTCGAGGTCAGGGTGAACCTGCCACTGGGCGGTTAAATCTGCCGTCAGGCGCACTATTCACCGACGTAATTATGGGTGCTGATGACCAAAAGGTACTAATGGGTACCGATGCTGGGTATGGTTTTATTACCAAAGTTGGCGATCTATTTACTAAGAATAAAGCGGGCAAGGCCGTAGTCAGCATTCCCAAAGGTGGTCGCATTTTACAGCCAAAGATGGTGAGTCAAGATGACGCCTACATCGCCGCGGTGAGCAATGAAGGGCGTATGTTGGTTTTCCCTGTCGGCGATATCCCGGAATTAGCGCGAGGCAAAGGCAATAAAATCATTAGTATTCCTAGTTCTAGATTGCAAAGCCGAGAAGAATTTGTAGTTGATTATGCGGTGGTGGGTGAAAGTGATTCGCTAGTCGTTCACTCGGGAAAACGCTATCTTTTAATGAAGCCTAAAGACTTAGAGCATTACCGTGGCGAGCGAGGTAGGCGCGGGCATAAGTTGCCTCGGGGATTCCAGAAAGTTGACCGCTTGGACGTCGATGCGGGCAAATAGACCTGCATCCTTTTAATCATGGCGCTCTAATCTATTAGAGCGCTGTGGCCTAAAAGGTGAAAACCCTTTAGTAAGTTGAGAGCCTCATAGAGTTGATTGTCGTCAATGGCCGGAGGTTGATTCTCGGCGTTGTCTGCTAGGGAATCATCCCCTTCATTTACCTTTTCTTCAGCCTCTAAATGACCGTCAAGGTCAGCTTCTTTAACCCTATCGGGGGTTTTGTAGGGCCGAATTTCAGCGCGTTCGATGATAATATCAGGGACGATTCCTTCTGCTTGAATAGAGCGGCCATTGGGAGTGAAATAACGGGCTGTAGTCAGCTTTACTGCTCGTCCATCGCCAAGAGGCATCACTGTTTGTACAGATCCCTTACCAAAACTCTGGGTGCCAACAATGGCGGCGCGACGATTATCTTGTAGCGCACCAGCAACAATTTCTGACGCTGAGGCGCTACCACCGTTGATCAGCACTACTACGGGTAAGCCATTGAGGATATCCCCGGTTTGCGCTTCAAATCGATGATTCGCGCTGGGCAGTCTTCCCTCGGTGTAAACCACAGTGCCGCTGTCCAGCAGGGCGTCGGCAATTTTAACTGAAGCCGGCACAAGGCCACCCGGATTATTTCTTAAATCTATCACTAAACCCTTGAGACCTTGAGCCTTTGGATCCTCCCCAGAAAGGCTTGAGGCCTTCAGCTTTTCAACTTCCTCAATAAAGTCGTCTCCGGAACTGGCTTGAAATTGGGCAATGCGCACATAACCGTAACCCCGCTCTAGCAGGCGACTGCGTACAGCACTTATTTGAATAACATCACGAACAATATTAAAGGTCAGGGGACCCTCTTCTCCTTCGCGATAGATGGTCAGCTTAATGCTAGTGCCCTTTTCTCCGCGTAGTTTGTCGATAGCTTTTTGTAGGCCGATACCTCGTACTGGCGAATCGTTCATTTCGACAATTAGATCGCCTGCTTCAATACCAGCCTTGGCAGCTGGCGTATCATCAATAGGCGAGATAACTCTAATCATGCCATTGTCTGCACCGACTTCCATGCCGAGACCACCATACTCTCCAGTGGCGTTTTCCTGAAGATCGCCATAATCATCTGCCTTAAGATAGGTAGAATGGGGGTCTAATCCGGTCACTAAGCCAGCGATGGCATTCTCTAGTAACTCTGTGTCAGAGACTTCTTCGACATAGCCTTGGCGAATTTGTTCGAAAACCTGAGTAAACAGCCTTAATTCTTGCAGGGGTAGTCGTTCTTCGACAGTCACTTTTTTATTCAAGGCTGAAGTTTGCTCTGGGGTTTCCCCGTAGGCTGGTAGCAGTGTTGATAAAAGTAATACAGCTGTGGAAATTCTTAGCATTGTTGGGTCCCTTAGGTCTCACTCAATTGTAATCGCAAAACTAAGCCTTAGTCTCTCGGTTAGGATTTCGCCATCCATTTTTTTGGGTTGGCTGGTTTGCCTTGGCTGCGGATTTCGAAGTAAAGTGCCGATTTGTCTAGTCCGCCAGTATTGCCAGATCGCGCCACTACCTCGTTAGTTTGCACTGAGTCACCGGTATCTTTCAATAGTTCTTGGTTGTGACCATAGAGCGTCATATAACCATTGCCGTGTTCTATGATCAAGAGGAGGCCAAATCCTCTCAAATAGTTAGAGAAAACGACCCTACCCTGGTGAACTGATTTTACCTCTGTGCCGCTATTGGCGTTTATCAGCCATCCCTGCCATTTTATCGGACCATTGCGTGCGCTACCAAAACGATGGGCAATACGGCCGTTAAGTGGCCACGGAAGTTTCCCTTTCCGCGACACAAACGATTGTGACGGAGAGGGTAAAATTAAATCTGCTACCGCTTCCTGTACTGCGTTAAGTAGCTGTTCTAATTGTCCGCGTTGTTTTTGCAACCCACGTAGTCTTTTCTTGTCATCAGACATCGTTAGCTGCATTTTATCTAAGGACAACGTTCTTTTCGCAACCTGAACGGATAGATTTTCCTGCTGAAGAGAAAGAGACTTCTTTGACGCCACTAATTCTAGTTTGTTTTTATTAATATCCTCAATGACCTTGGTCAATGCTTGAACATCAGTCAGATACTCTTCAATTTTTTCGCTCCGAGCTTCAAGAAAGTAATCGTAGTATTTGAACATCCGAGAAATTGCTTTTGGATCTTCTTGATTAAGTAGTAGTTTGATTGGTTCTTGGTCGCCGAGTTTGTGTGCAGCCCTTATTTGTTCCGCGATCGCGCTATTTTGTTGGGTGATACGCCGCTCTATAGAAATTTTATTCTTCTCTTTTTCAGCGATTATAGTCTCCGCCGATCCAATTTTTTGAAGGATTAGACGAATGTTGGCTGTGATTTCACTGGCTTCAATTTCGACCTGAACTAGCTCGGCTTCTATTCCGCTTTGTTCCTCACTGCTAGCTGCTAGGGTTTTTTCAAGGGCTGCTATAGTTTGTTTGAGACGGCCGAGTTCAACTTTCGAGCTGTCATCGGCGATAGCAGCTGGGTTGAGAATTAGGCTGACAAATACACAGATAACAAGTCTACGCAGGCAAGGCAATAGGGTTATCGCGCTTAATCGCTGCATAGCATTCACTATAAAAGTAAAGAGCGGCCAGTCATTTCTACTGGCTGTTCCATATCCATCATAGCCAACATGGTGGGAGCAATATCGGCGAGAGAGCCGCCCCCATCAAGCTTCACTCCAGGCCTGCCAACATAAACGAGTGGCACGGGCAAAGTAGTGTGCTGGGTATGAGGTTGATTTGCTACGTCATCAAACATCATTTCCACATTACCGTGATCGGCTGTTATTAGGGCTTGGCCCCCTACCAGGGCCAAACTAGCTAAAACTCTTTTTAAGCAGCCGTCCACTGCTTCAACGGCGAGCATAGCTGCTTGGTAATCTCCTGTGTGCCCCACCATGTCACAGTTAGCATAGTTGCAGATAATAGTGTCGAACTGGTGAGACTCGATAGCCTCTATTAATTTATCGGTGACCTCTAGCGCGCTCATTTCTGGCTGTTGATCGTAGGTAGCAATGTCCAGTGAAGGCAGCAGTTTGCGCTCTTCACCTTGATACATGGCCTCTCGGCCACCGCTCATAAAAAACGTAACGTGGGCATATTTTTCGGTTTCGGCAATGCGTAGTTGATACTTACCCTGGTCCGATAGAAACTCACCAAGAGAATTAACGATTGGGATTGTTGGAAAGGCAAGGGGGCAGTTCAACGTGCTTTCATATTCGGTAGTTGTAACAAAGGTGCTGGGCAAGCGAACAACCTTGCGATCGAAGCCAGTAAATTCGTGGTCAACTATCGCGTGAGTAAGCTGTCGAACACGGTCTGGGCGGAAGTTCATGAAAATCACCGCATCTCCATCTTCTAATACTGCGGGGACGTCGTCTGACTTACCTATACTGGTAGCACTCACAAACTCATCATCTTCACCGCGGGTATAAGCATCTTCAAGTGCAGTGAGGGGATCAATGGCAGAGTGATTGGCTACACCCTCGGTAATTAGCTGGTACGCTTGATTGATTCGCTCCCAGCGGTTGTCCCGATCCATGGCATAAAAACGACCGATCATTGAAGCAATTTTTGCTACCCCTAAGCTTTCGCATAACCGATGTGTTTTTTCTAGCGACGGCTGGGCGCTACGCGGAGGACAGTCGCGGCCGTCTAAGAACGCATGTAAATATATTTTCTTAGCCCCGCGTTGTGCCGCTAGCTCAATCATAGCGTTAATATGATCTTCATGACTATGGACTCCGCCAGCGGAAAGTAAGCCAAGAATGTGCACTGCTCGGTTAGTCTTAACGGCCTTATCTATTGCGTCGCAGTAAATCGAATTAGTGTAAAAATCACCATCACTAATAGCTTTATTAATACGGCTGAAATTCTGATAGATGACCCGGCCTGCACCGATAGTCATGTGCCCAACTTCGGAGTTGCCCATCTGTCCTTCGGGTAAACCAACATCCTCCCCTGAAGTGGCGATAAAGGTACTTGGATTATCCACCCAAAGATTCTCCCAAATGGGTGCTTTTGCATTGGCTACAGCGTTGAAATGCGTGTTGTCGCTGTGACCGCAACCATCCAAGATCATCAGTACCACAGGTTTTCTTTTCACGAGTTCAGGATTCCTTTTTTTGGGGGATTACCAGTCATTACAAAAACTAATTGCAGTATATCAAAGTTTTGATTTTTACAGTTCTAGTCGCTCCCATCGTTCGTAGCACTTACTTAGTTGAGATTGCCACTCAGCGAGTTGAGTTTCAGTTTTTTGTATTTCCAGTCTCGTCGATTGATAAAATTCGCTTTCACTCATCGTTGCTGAAATACTCTGAATCTGGGTCTCCAGTAACTCAATTTTTTTGGGCAGCTCATCCAATTCGCGCTGGTCTTTATAGGAGAGTTTTTTAACCTCTAGAAGTGATTTAGGCTTGATTTTTACGCCAGTTGTGGATGTTGATTGTTCTATAGTTTTTCGTTGTCTTAACCAATCATCATAACCCCCAACATACTGATTGATGGTCCCATCACCTTCAAAAACTAAGGTGCTAGTGACGACATTATTAAGAAAGGCACGATCGTGGCTGACCAAGATGACCGTCCCTTTGTAATCGATCAACAGCTCTTCGAGTAAATCTAAAGTATCAATATCCAAATCGTTAGTTGGCTCATCAAGCACGAGTATGTTTGAAGGAATCGTGAATAATTTAGCTAACAGCAAACGATTACGCTCTCCTCCCGATAGCGCTTTAACCGGTTGGCGGCATCGATCTGGCGCGAACAAAAAATCTTGTAAATAGCTAATTACATGACGACTTTTGCCGCCGACCTCGAGCATGTCGCGACCACCGGACACATTATCTTGAACTGTTTTCTCCTCATCTAATGCAGAACGATATTGATCAAAGTAGGCTACGTTTAGATTAGTCCCGATTTTAATGGAGCCCTGTTGAGGGGTTAGCTCACCTAACAATAATTTAATAAGAGTCGTTTTCCCAACGCCATTACGACCGATAAAACCCACTTTATCGCCTCGCTGAATAAGCGTTGAGAAATTACTAACTACCGTATCATGATCAAAGGAAAATGTAATATTGGTAGCCTCAGCGACTATTTTGCCAGATTTTTCTGCGTGCTGAATATCCATTTTAGCCGTGCCTAGACGTTTGCGTCGCTCGGCATACTCGTTGCGCATAGCTTCGAGAGATCGCACCCGCCCTTCATTGCGCGTACGACGAGCTTTAATGCCTTGGCGAATCCAGATTTCTTCTTGTGATAGGCGTTTATCAAACAGAGCATTTTGCCGATCTTCAATTTCTAAATTTTCTTCTTTTCTGACCAGATATGTACTGTAGTTACAGTTAAACTCAGCTAATTTCCCTCGGTCAATTTCGATGAATCGATTAGCGAGGTTATCCATAAAACGGCGGTCATGGCTAATAAAGAGCAATGAGCCCTCCCATTTAAGTAGAAATTGTTCTACCCACTGAATAGCCTCTATGTCTAAGTGGTTGGTGGGCTCATCGAGCAGCAGTAGGTCAGGATTGCAGACCAGCGCTCTGGCCAGCAGAACTCTGCGTTTATAGCCGCCTGATAAGCTGGCAATATCGACTTCTGGATCAAGATCCATTTTTGTAATGATGGATTCAACGCGTTGGTTGATATCCCATCCATCAATACGCTCGATTTCAGCCTGGCACTGCTCTAATTGATTAAATATCTTGGGGCTAGAGTCATGACTTAATTGCTGAGTAAGATGATGGAATTGTTGAATTAGCTTGCCTTCGGCGCCCAAGCCGTCAGCAATAACATCGAACACATTGCCTTGGGTATCATGCGGAACAGATTGCTCTAATTGAGCTACTTTTACGCCACTGGCGCGCTTAATGAGGCCCTCATCTGCAATAATTTGACCAGTTATGATCTTCAGTAAAGTAGATTTTCCGGCACCATTTCTACCAATTAGACAAACGCGCTCGCCGGGTTCAATAACGAGGTTTATATGGTCAATAAGGGGTGGTTGGCCATAACTTAAAAAAACATCTTGCAGAGTAATTAGGGGCATAAAATTTATTCGTCGCCTAGAATTGAGGGTTGCTTTGCACTGTCGGGGCCAAATGGCTTAGTTATTAAGATTAATTTGGGCAGTAATGTCATTGATCCAAGCAAGGCAGCCAACATGGCCAGGCTGGTCAGAAGTCCAAAATAAACCGAAGGAATGAAATTTGATAAGGTCAAGATTGAGAACCCAACAATAATGGTAGTCGCAGTATAAAAAAGGGCTTGGCCTATACTGGCATGCGCACGATGCATTGAGGCTATATAGTCTTTATCGACGCTAAATTCGCGGGTGAAACGAGTGAGGTAGTGAATCGCGTGATCTACCCCAATGCCGACAGTGATCGCCGCGATAGTGATCGTCATCATGTCCAGAGGAATAGACATAATTCCCATGCTACCGAGAACAATTCCTGCTGCTAAGAAATTAGGCAAGATAGCGATTATAGATATTTTTATGGATTGAAAAAGCACTAAGAACATAATCATTATGCCGACGAAAACTGCGCCTAAAGTGAGTATTTGGGATTTATATAAACTCTGAAGCATATTGTTATACAGCACTAACAGACCGGTAAATCGAATATTTTCAGGCGCTATACCGACTTCATTTTCGGCATAGTCGCGAATTTTCTTAAGTAACTCAGCACGACGCAATTGACCACCAGTCTCCTTAACGCGAAGCTGAATGCGAGATTCATCAATGTCCTCGAGAAGATAGGGTCCCACCATCTGCTGATAAATATCCTCTCCTAGACTTTGCCGCATAAAGGCAATTTCAAAATCGTTTAATGGATGTCCAAGAAGATCTGTCGCGACTTCATTGATCTGCGCCAGCGAGCTTACCTTGCCAACTTCGGGTTGAGATTCAATAAAACGCTGTAGTTTACTTAAATCGGCTAACCCAGTAGATGAGAACCAATAGCTATCGGTTAGAGCGTCTTCTTCACTACGAAGCTCAACTTCATCAAAATTATAATCATCTTCATCACCGAAGCCATAATCATCTTCGGCAGCTTCAGCGTCACTAGTCGCTAGTGTCATAGATACTGGAGCTTGAATTATGATATCTAGAGGCGTTGTGCCGCCAAGCGCCGTATCTATTATTTCCATTCCTTGATAGATTTCAGTGTCTGCGCGGAAATAATCGATAAAGCGGTTTTCAACCTCTAGCTTGGTGATTCCATAACCCGAAAGAATAGCCAGAGCCAATGCGATGAGCAGAACTGCTGACCCATAGTGCTCGGTAAACCATGAAAATTTCGTCGTTATTACACCAGAGTTATCAGCGGCTGCAGAGCTGTTGCCTTTGCCAAGTAATATCATGCCGGCGGGTATCACCACAAAGGAAACTAATAACGCAAGGCTGATACCCATCGTCATCATCCAGCCGAAATCGATAACAGGCCTAATATTGCTGACGACCAAAGATGTAAAAGCAACAATTGTAGTGAGTACGGTATAGACGCAGGGTTTGGCCATAGAAATCACAGTACTGCTAACCAATTCATGCTGCGTCGCATCTGGTTTAGCGGCTTGTAGTTCACGATAGCGGACGATGAGATGAATAGTCAGCGCTAATGTTATGATCAGTAGCAAGGAAACAAAATTAGACGATATAACCGTCAATCGCCAGTCAATCCAACTTAAAAATCCAAGTATGATAGTCAGACAAAGACCACAGGTCAGCAGCGGTAGAACAACCCAGCGAACTTGGCGAAAGATAAGAGCCAAGGTAGCAATGATAAACAGCAAAATACCGGCGCCAAAAACTTGTAGATCGCTTTTAATAAAATCGATCATGTCAGCGGTAATCATATCTGGACCGCCCAGAAAAATAGTGGCTTGACCGCGGTAGCCATTAATTAGGCCACGCACCACATCGACTCTCTCATGATCTTCTGAAGCTTTGGCAGTGCGATGGTTAAGGAATTCTAGGCTGACTGCATCTAGCCGGTTCTTTTGCTCTGCGGTAAGACCGACAGTATCGCGCACTAGGCGTAAATCATCACGTTCTGTAACTAACTTCAAATAGGTCTCATCGAGCTTTAAGGTCGCTAGGATACCGGTGGTTTGTCCATCGGCACTGAGAATAACATCCTTATAAATTGGACTATTTAGGAATTCTTGCTTTGCCAGCTGTTTATCAACGCCCGCGGTAAGTAGTGTATTCAGCTCGTCAGTTAGCTCTGAAATCTCAATCTTGGGGCTATAGAGTAGCGGCACGTCGAGCATAGACAGAACATTCTCGACGCCTTTAATAGTAAGCAGCTCGGCACGCAGAGCTTTTAGAACCTGAAGGTTGTCTTCATCAAATAGATCGCCTTGTTTAGGCGAAAAGGTGACGATCAGATAATTATCGCTACCATAACGCTGAACGACCTCACGAAAGAAGTTTAAGTCATCGTCATGTTCCAGTGTTAAAGAGTCAGCTGACGCATCTAGTTTGAAGTTGGGTAAGCCCATTGCCATGGCAATGGTCAGTAACAGGATCGTCAGTATCGCCGCCAATGGATGTTGCAAAATTGTCTTGTCATACATTTTAAATAGGGAAGATTGCATGGTGACAGCGAGCCTTAAAATAGTAATCGATAAAGATGCGCCATTATGCGGTTTTGCAGGCTAAATTTATAGGCTGGAGACGTAACATTGGGCAGTCTGGTCAATATTTTTTGAGATTGAAATTATCATCTGCTTTAATGAGTCTTTACGTAAGCTAAATAGTGCCTTTTATTTAAATAAAATAGATAATTTCGTATCTGGCGCAGAAAGTAGGCTGTCTCGTTAATCTAAGGCAACGCTGATAGTTCAAAAACAATAAGAAAAATGGGGTTAGTCATGAAAAGATCAAACAGTATTGTTGCTATATTCGCATCCTTAGTCATCGGTAGTCTGATATTACTTGGGGGTAGCCAAGGAAGCCTTCAGATGGATAACCTGCCTTTGTTTGCGCTATGTGGCGCCATAGGGTTTATTCTTCATTGGTTGATGTTCGTTCCCGCATACGCATTCCAAACCGAGCACTATTTTGATTTAACTGGGTCAATATCTTACATCGCCACCGTAGTCGCAGCGGTAATGTTGAGCTCGTCCCTAGACCTTAGGGATCTTATTATTTGCGCCATGATTGTCATTTGGGCGGTTCGGCTAGGATCTTTTTTATTCTGGCGAATAAAAAAAGACGGCCAAGACACTCGCTTTATTGTTATGAAAACACAGTTCATATGGTTCCTGATGACTTGGACTCTGGGTGGGCTTTGGGTCTTGGTGACGATGGCGGCAGGACTTGCGGCGATAACGTCTAATATCACAGAGCCCCTTGGGGTGTTGTCCTACATTGGAATCTCTTTGTGGCTATTTGGATTTGCAGTGGAAGTTGCTGCAGACGCGCAAAAACGACGCTTTAAGGCGTTGCCTGAAAATAAAGGGCGTTTCATCAAGTCTGGACTATGGGCGTGGTCACAGCATCCTAATTACTTTGGAGAAATAACACTGTGGTTTGGTTTAGCGCTGGTAGCACTGCCGGTGCTATCTGGTTGGCAACTATGTACATTGATTTCACCGATATTTGTATATCTATTATTAACTAGAGTTAGTGGTATACCGCTATTAGACCGGCTAGCTCTGAAGAAATGGGGAGCTGATCCAGACTATATTGCCTATATAGAATCAACACCATCACTAATCCTTGCTCGACCGAAGGTCTAGTCCCTGAAAGGGTTTTGATGGATAATGGCTTCTTCAAAACAATAACTGGATTGAGATATTTGGGGAAGCCATGAGGGGTGTTATTTTAGACTTTGACAGCATAGGGCCGACAGACCTCGATCTGACTGCACTGTATAAATTGCCCGTTGAGTGGGAAATTTATCCCGATTGCTTGGCCTCACAGGTAGCCGAACGCATTGCCAACGCGGATATTGTGCTGACTAATAAGACGGCAATTCGCGCATCAGAAATAGATCAATCTAAGTCTCTAAAACTCATCTCAGTGTTTGCCACAGGAACGGATATTGTCGATTTAGTCGCAGCGAGCGAGAAAAACATAGTAGTGAGTAATGCGGTTGGCTACGGTACAGCCTCGGTTGTTCAACACGTTTGGTCGCTGATTTTGGCGTTAACTACAAACCTCAAAGAGCATAGCAAGGCATCAATCGATGGCCGGTGGCGTAACAGTCGATTTTTCTGTTTGCTGGATTCTCCAGTACAAGAACTTGAGGGTAAAGTGCTCGGTATTATAGGGGCTGGTGAGCTAGGTTTAGGTGTGGCAAAAATCGCTGAAGCCTTCGGAATGAAAGTGTTCTTTGCGGGCTTACCCGGTCGATCTCATTCAAACCAAGACAGTCGAATGCCGTTTGAGGTGCTACTAAAAGAAGCCGATATCCTCAGTTTGCATTGCCCTTTAACCGCAGAAACGACCAAATTAATTGGAGCAGAGGAACTGCAATCAATGAAAAAATCAGCTTTTCTGATTAATACCGCGCGCGGCGGCCTTATTGATGAGCAAGCCTTAAGGAATGCGCTGACTGAGGGGATCATTGCTGGCGCTGCTCTTGACGTCCTTAGCGTTGAGCCGCCCTCTGAAGGGAATGTGCTCATCGATAATTATATCCCCAACTTGATCGTTACACCCCATGTAGCCTGGATTGCTCGTGAGTCGCGCCAGAGGCTGGTGGGCCAAGTCGTTGAGAATGTGCAAGGATTTCTTGCAGGTGAACCAAGAAATCAGGTCAATTAATACAGGATACAACCCTCTTGTATGTTTAAACCTTAAAGCCACTAGGTAATTTTTTAGGCACTAATACATTTTTCAGACGCACATAGCTGGGAATGCCATTTTTAAAGGGCGGGTAATCTTCTCCGGCGATTAAGGGTTCTAAATAATCACGAGCTTGCTGGGTGATACCGTAACCATCCTTAGTGATAAATGAGCGAGGCATCTTCTTTTCCATATTAGCCACTTTTTCTAGTGGGGCCTCACCCAATGACCAGCTGTATTTCTTACCTGGCCCTCTCTCGATGGAAACCATCACAGAATGCTTACCCTGTACCGCCATTTCAACGGCTGCTCGACCCACAGCATAGGCCTGGTCTACGTCGGTCTTTGAGGCGATGTGACGTGCTGACCGTTGTAAATAGTCAGCCATAGCCCAGTGATATTTATAGCCCGTAGACTGTTTAATCATGCTGGCTAGGGTTGGCGCTACGCCGCCAAGCTGCTGATGCCCAAAAGCATCTTTATTTATCGATCCAGAAATATGGGCACCATCACTATATTGTGCTCCTTCGGAAGCGACAATAACGCAGAAGCCTTTTTCATGAACAGTTTGCTCAACCTTTTTAATAAATAGCTCTCGAGAAAAAGGAATTTCAGGGAAGAGAATAATGTGCGGAGGATCGCCCGCGTGTTCTGCCGCAAGGCCCCCAGAAGCGGCAATCCATCCGGCATGACGGCCCATTACTTCAAGAATAAATACTTTCGTCGAGGAGCCGCACATTGACTGAATATCTAGGCTGGCTTCTTTGGTTGAGGTGGCAATATATTTCGCCACTGAACCAAACCCAGGGCTACAGTCCGTTAGAGGCAGATCGTTATCAATGGTTTTGGGGATGTGGATCGCTTGGATAGGGTAGCCTAGTTTTGCCGAAATTTGAGACACTTTGAGGCAGGTGTCTGCTGAGTCCCCGCCGCCATTATAAAAAAAGTACCCTATATTGTGGGCCTTAAATACCTCAATAAGCCGATCGTATTCTGCCGGACTATCTTTGTAATCTTTCATCTTGTAGCGGCAAGAGCCAAACGCGCCACCAGGCGTATGTTTAAGCGCGGCGATATCAGATAAAGATTCTTTGCTGGTATCGATAAGTTCTTCTTGCAGGGCGCCGACAATGCCATTTAAGCCTGCGTATAGTTTGCCGATTATTGCCTTATTTTCACGTGCAGCCTCTATAACGCCTGAGGCTGATGCATTGATGACGGCCGTTACGCCTCCAGATTGTGCATAAAAAGCATTTTTCTTATCCATGGGTAAGGCTCTCACAAAGTTCCTGTTTGTTAGACTTTTATTTTAGTCCCTTGCAGGCTAAGGTGAAAGCGGAAACTAACTTGTTTTAGGTTATAGTGCCCATTAGTCCTCAAGTTGATGTTTAGGTAGGCCATCTTATGCATATTCATATTCTCGGTATCTGCGGTACATTTATGGGTAGCCTTGCCCTACTTGCCAAGCAAGCCGGCCATCAAGTTTCGGGGTCAGACGCTAATGTCTATCCACCGATGAGTACACAGCTTGAGGAAAGCGGTATACGATTAATCGAGGGATTTGATCCTCAGCAGTTATGCCCCGCGCCAGATTTAGTTGTCGTTGGGAACGCTATGTCTCGAGGGAATCCTTGTGTGGAATATATGCTCGACAATAGGCTAGCCTATATCTCTGGGCCTCAGTGGTTGGGGGAAAATATTCTAAGAGATAAACATGTCTTTGCGGTATCGGGAACCCATGGAAAAACTACTACCAGTAGCATGTTAGCTAAAATTCTTGATTTCGCAGGGCTTCAGCCTGGGTTTTTAATTGGCGGCATCCCCCAAGACTTTGGTATTTCAGCGCGTCTTAGCGACAGTGATTATTTTGTGGTTGAGGCAGATGAGTACGACAGTGCTTTTTTCGATAAACGCTCTAAATTTGTCCATTATTTTACTAACACGCTCATTATTAATAATCTTGAATTCGACCATGCTGATATTTTTGACGACTTGGCGGCCATCCAACGGCAATTTCATCATCTCGTGCGAACCGTTCCCAGCACCGGGGCCGTCATTTCTCCATCCGTTGATGCCAATGTTACTGCAGTTCTTGACCAGGGGTGCTGGAGTAGTCAGGAGAGTTTCGGCGATCACGACGGTGAGTGGAAATATACCCTGAGCTCTGGCGATGGATCACAGTTTGATGTCATTCAGTCAGATCAAGCTGGACACGAAGTTTCCCGTGGGATGGTAAAGTGGGTACATAGTGGATTACACAATGTGATGAATGGATTATCTGCAGTTATTGCTGCACACCAAGTTGGGGTTAAGGTTGAGCAGGCCTGTGCCGCTTTAAGTGAGTTTGTTGGTGTAAAAAGGCGGATGGAGGTCATTTATCAAGGGCCAGGAATAACGGTCTATGATGACTTTGCCCATCATCCGACCGCAATAAAGACGACATTAGAGGGTTTGCGAGCAAAGGTAGGCAACGAAACCATCATAGCCATCATTGAGCCGCGCTCTGCAACCATGCGTATGGGTGCGCACCAAGTTGCTTTGAGTGCCTCGGTGGGCAGTGCGGATCAAGTTTATTGGTATCAAAATGCTGCCGTCGATTGGGATCTTGGAGCCTTAGCTAAAGCAAGTTTGGTATGTTCTCAATCGACAGACAGTATCGAAGTTTTACTTAAGCTAGCGTTGAAGCCCGTAGCACCCAACAGACATATTGTGGTGATGAGTAATGGCGGTTTTGAAGGCTTTCACGCTAAGCTCACTGCAGCACTTTCTTCCTAGCTACTTAGCATAAAAGTTACTGGGCCATCGTTGCATAGTGACACCTGCATATTAGCGCCGAAAATACCATTTTGAGTGATAGGGTGAATTTTTGCAGCCTGCGCAACAAAATGGTCATAAAGAAATTCAGCATGATCGGGTTTCGCGGCAGCAGAAAAACTTGGTCGAAGCCCTTTTTTAGTGTCAGCTGCTAGAGTGAATTGGGAAACGATTAGTAGGCCGCCACTAACATCTGAGAGAGACAGATTCATCTTTCCTTCGTCATCAGAGAAGATTCTATAGCTTAGTATTTTTTGTAAAAGTTTTTCAGCATCTGCTTTAGAGTCATTTTTTTGAACACCCAACAAAAGCAAAATCCCTTGGCCGATTTCCCCTGTTATGGATCCTTCGATCGATACAGATGCGCTAGAAACGCGCTGAACTAATCCGAGCATGGTAGTTACTCTTGACTATTTAAGTGATGAGCTAGCCGCTCGGTAGCTCTGATCAGGGCGTCGGTTATGCCCGGCTCACTAGAGGAGTGCCCTGCATCAGCGATAATATCCAGCTGGGCCTCTGGCCAAGCTTCACTCAGAGCAAAAGCTTGATTGACGGGGCATACCATGTCATAGCGTCCGTGAACGATCGTAGCGGGAATGCCTCTTAGCTTATCGGCATTGCTAATAATTTGGTTAGGCTCTAAAAACGCTTTGTTAATAAAGTAATGAGCTTCTATCCTGGCAATAGCCATGGCCATATGAGGGTGGGCAAAATGCCCAACGACATCTTCATTGGGGTGCAGTGTCGCACAGCGGCCTTCTAACAGAGACCAGGCTTTCGCCGCGGCCATCTGTTCCAACTCATTATCACCGGTGAGACGGCGATAAAATGCGCTGAGTAGATTGTGGTGCTCTGCTTCGGGAATGACATTAATGAAGTGCTTCCAGTAGTCAGGGAAGATATGCTTTACGCCGTCTTGATAGAACCATGAAATATCTTCGTCTCGACAAAGAAAAATACCTCGCAATACTAGACCCAAGACTAACTCTGGAAAGGTTTGCGCATAAACAAGGCTCAACGTAGAGCCCCAAGAGCCTCCAAAAACAACCCAGCGTTTGACGTTAAGGGCTTGGCGAATAACCTCGATGTCGGCGATCAATGCGGCAGTATTATTGTCTTCTAACAGAGCATGGGGCGTTGACTGCCCAGCACCGCGCTGATCGAACAAAATAATACGGTATTTTTCGGGATCAAAAAAACACCGATCGGTCGGATTCGCCCCCCCGCCAGGACCGCCATGGACAAATAGAACGGGAATACCCTCTGGGTTCCCAGATTCTTCGACATGCAGGATATGAGGAGCAGTCACAGCAAGCGATCGCGTGTGATAGGGCCGGATTGCCGGGAATGCTTTCTTCATTTGTCGGTGGCCTTTATTCTAATCCTTAATATTAGCGCAAAGCGGGAGAGATAGACAAAAAAACTCAACTGTTCTATTTTAGCGGTTTATAAAATACATTTTAGGTTATGGGGGCTTGTAGATGACTGAGATTGTTCGATGTGACTGGTGCGGAACGGACCCTATTTATCGTCAATATCATGATACTGAGTGGGGAGTCCCGTGCAGAGATGAGGTAAAGCTCTTCGAATTTTTGATTTTGGAGGGTGCCCAAGCAGGGTTGTCGTGGATTACCATTTTACGTAGAAGAGAAAACTATCGCCTGGCCTTTGCGCAATTTGACGTCGATCGGGTGGCAAAATTTAACGATGATGATGTAGCACGTTTGATGCAGGACTCTGGCATTATCAGAAACCGACTAAAGATCGAGAGTGCGATATCCAATGCTCGCCTGTATCAGGAGATCCAAAGAGAATATGGTAGCTTTAGTGATTTTATTTGGGGTTATATAGATCATGTACCTATGATTAACCAATGGTCAGGGATCGAAGCTATACCCGCTACCACATCAATGTCTGATCGAATTAGCAAAGACATGAAAAAGCGAGGGTTTCGTTTTTTTGGTAGTACGATCTGCTATGCCTATATGCAAGCAATGGGAATGGTTAATGACCATCTGAAAGAGTGCTTTAAGTGCCCTACTGGACTGTAAATTAGCTTGTTATCGCCAAGTTACCACCCATGTTCTTAGCCTGATATAGACTGTTTTCAGCTGAGAATATGAGGTCATTTAAATCACTACATTTACTTTGGGTGGCAATGCCAATGCTTATTGATACTGTAAGTTTGGCGCCCTTGGCATTTATCTTTAGACTATTTATTTTTTGCAACAACACATCGGCAATGATATTGCTCGCGCTGGGTTCATTGTGGGGCACTATAACTATAAAGGTATTACCTGCCCATCGGGCTAGCTTGTACTCTTCAGACAGACTGTCGCTTAAAAGCTGTCCCACTATGGTTAAAACGTTGTCGCCAACAGCAAGGCCGTATCGTTCGTTGATTGATTTAAAATTATCTAGATCAGCTAAAATCACGCCAAATGAGCTCTCTTCACCTTGGGGTTTGCTGTATTTTTCCTTCAGATAACGCTCTGCATGTTGGCGATTATACAGTCCGGTTAAGGCATCTATGAGTTTGAATTGGTCGATCTGTAAGGATAAATGATCAATGTTGTGTGCGTATTTTCCTCGCGATGAAGAAGCTTCATAAACAAAAATCATGGTCACAAAGCAGAGCAATATAAACTGCAGTGATTCTGTGGTCGAGTAAGGGGTAAGAATAGTTGTTGGGCTAAATAGGATTATGCTTGCAACGCAAAGTAAGGTAGCGCCCACTGGCAGGTTTGCCGGCCTAGGGCATACCTCCATAATAGTGCGGAGGCTTGATAGGCACCAGGCTAATGATAGGGCGCTAAAGCTATGTGTTAAGGAATATAAAAAACCTGGGAAAAGTGTTCCGACGACTAAAACTTGGGCAATCTTTTTGAACTTAGAATTCCAGAAGATGAGACTAAGTAGCAGTGAGCTACCCGTACCTAGATAAAAGGCAACCAAATCTAGCTCGTGATCGAGGTAAAAATAATAGGCGAATGACAGCGCAAAAGCGGCCTGTACCATCACCGACACAGGCGCCGTAAATAGAGAATCTACGTTGATTTTAAATTCGGTGGCTATCATTGCGGGTAATCTGCTCGTCCTTGAGCCGGCTATATAGTGAGTTGCTACTAGATTAGCACTTGATCTACGCTGAGTGGTAGTAGCATTGGACTACATGTAAGCGTTATCTTGAGTTCCTTTTTCGAGCGGTCTCCGTTAGAAGCTTTTTACGCAAGCGAATACTTTTAGGGGTGACTTCGACGAGCTCGTCGTCTTCAATAAATTCAAGAGCTTGCTCCAATGTGTGTTTGATTGGAGGGACGAGCGTTAAGGCCTCATCAGTACCTGACGCACGCACGTTGGTCAGCTGTTTCCCTTTGATGGGGTTAACGACTAGATCATTTGATCGTGAATGAATGCCGACCACCTGGCCTTCATAAACATCAATGGCGTGGCCTAAGAAGAGCCTGCCTCGAGCTTGAATATTGAAAAGAGCAAAGGCTGCAGTTTTGCCTTTAACCATGCTCACTAGTGCGCCATTTTTGCGTGTGAATTTTTCACCTTCTTTGGCTGGGGCGTAGCAGTCAAAAATGCTGGTCATGATTCCTGATCCTGAGGTCAGTGTCAGAAATGCGCCTCGAAAGCCAATTAGCCCACGTGAGGGCATAGAAAACTCTAGGCGGACGCGACCCTTACCGTCAGGAGACATGTTAGTCAGTTCTGCTTTCCGCATGCCTAGCTCTTCCATCACTGAACCTTGGTGCTTTTCTTCGACATCAATGACGACTTGTTCAAACGGCTCATGCACTTTGCCATCGACCAATTTTTTAACCACTTCGGGTCGAGACACACCCATCTCAAACCCTTCGCGCCGCATTGTTTCGATCAAAACAGAAAGGTGCAATTCGCCACGACCAGAGACAATAAATTTATCGGGCGTATCCCCAGGCTTAACCCTAAGTGCTACGTTGTGAATTAGCTCTTGGTTAAGGCGATCTTTGATATTCCGTGTGGTTACATATTTCCCTTCTAAACCAGCAAAAGGAGAGTCATTGACGATAAACGTCATACTTACGGTGGGCTCGTCAACACTCAGGGGCGGCAACGCTTCAATATGGTCTGGGTCGCATAGAGTGTCGGAGATGGCGAGGCCATCAATTCCGTTGATGCAAACGATATCGCCTGCGCCGGCTAGTTGAGTTTCAATCTGCTCAAGACCAAGGTAGCCTTTGACGTTGAGAACCTTACCTTTTCGCTGCTCACCGCCAGCACTTTTTACGATGACTTGTTGGCCAGGTTTGAGTTTTCCTCGAGTAATTTTGCCAACACCAATAACGCCAACATAGCTGTCATAGGCTAGAGCCGAAACCTGCATTTGAAAGGGCCCCTCGACATCAACCTGAGGTGCCGGAACGTCGGCGATAATCATTTTATAGAGTGGCGTCATATCTTCCGCCATATCTTTATAATCATTACCAGCAATACCATTTACCGCTGACGTGTAAATCACCGGGAAATCAAGCTGTTCATCAGTTGCGCCTAGGTTATCGAAGAGATCAAAAACCTGGTCCAATACCCAGTCTGGTCGCGCGCCGGGACGATCGATCTTATTAATAACAACAATCGGGCGCAAACCCTGCTCAAAAGCTTTTGATGTCACAAATCTAGTTTGCGGCATAGGCCCATCAACGGCGTCAACAAGCAATAAAACAGAATCGACCATCGACAATACGCGCTCAACCTCTCCGCCAAAATCGGCGTGTCCAGGAGTGTCTACAATGTTGATTCGGTATTCGTTCCAGTTAATAGCAGTATTTTTCGCCAAAATCGTGATGCCGCGCTCTTTTTCTTGGTCGTTGGAGTCCATCAATCGTTCTGAACCCACATCCTTTCGATCTAGGGTGCCTGACTGGCTTAGAAGTTTATCAACCAAGGTTGTTTTGCCGTGATCGACGTGGGCGATAATGGCGATGTTGCGCAAATTACTTATTGACATGGGGGCTACCAGTTGGGTCAAAAGGTCGCGATTATAGTGGAATTCTCAGAAACTACCATTGATCTTTTCAGTGATTCCTTTATTGCACTTAAATGCTGACGCTGATTGACCCTAAATATGCGCTTAAATCAAGGCTTAGTCAGGCTTTGGCCGATTCATAATTCCGACATTCTTAAAACCGCGATCACGCATAATATTGGCCTGGAGTCGACTCATGATGCCTTTGTCGCAGTAGATAAGGTAGGTCGGCATGTTGTCGAGCTCTGAAAGTTGCGCGTCTAAGTTAAAGAAAGGGATTAGAATAACCTCATTAAAATTCAATTCTAGCGGCGAATCAGCAGCTTCTTGCGGATGGCGAACATCGATAACAATATCGCCCGGCGCCGGCATATCGACGGTCGCGATGTTTGGTTTTGCGTATTGTTTGGTAAGCAATGTCATTTTTAGCGCACCAACAGCTTAATAGCCCAGTATTTTAGCAAGAAAAAGCAATATAGTGCGCGCGACAATCTTGGGTGCGGACTTTAAAGAGCGTTAGCACCTAAAATGGTCCTTCTTGCATCTAATTAGCACCATAACGGTGCGTATTTGTAGGTATAGCACCTTTATGGTGCACTACGGATCGCTTGATTGGCTTTATTGTGGCGATAGGGGGAAGAGTTTCCCTTAGAGTCTCTATCGTTTGCGGCGCCTCCGTGTAAGGCAAGTTAAAAGAGCCCATTGGCATGACAATTGCACTATGTAAACAGTGGAATAGCTAAAGTGCAGGTTAGGTTAAGGTTAGAGGTTTGGACTGCATATATAATACGGGCAGCTACTGGTTTAGGAATACTTAAATGCAATGTAAAAGAGTCATTTTTACTTGACGTAAAAATGGTCTATGATCCGTATCGGTGTTGCAATAGAAGTGAATTAATTTAAACGGAGAGTCATCAAAAATGAAAGCAAAGTTAGAATATATTTGGTTAGATGGTACGGCGCCAACTCAATGTTTGCGCAGTAAAACTCAGGTTCGACACGATTTTGGTGGAACTTTAGAAGAGTGCCCTATGTGGTGCTTTGATGGAAGCTCTACAAACCAAGCTGAAGGCAATGCCTCAGATTGCTTGCTAAAGCCTGTTGCGATTTATCCTGACCCAGACAGAAGCAATGCCTTTTTGGTCATGACTGAAGTCATGAATGCCGATGGGACTCCCCACGTAACCAACGGTCGAGCGACGATTAACGATGACGACAATGACTTTTGGTTCGGCTTCGAGCAAGAGTATTTCTTGTGGGATGTTGACACGCAATTACCACCTGGCTTTCCTCATGGTGGATTTCCTGCTCCTCAGGGACCTTATTACTGTTCTGTTGGCGCTGCTAATACCTTCGGGCGTGATTGTGTTGAAGAGCATTTTGATATTTGCTTGGAAGCCGGCCTTAATGTTGAAGGCATTAACGCTGAAGTCGCAGCAGGCCAGTGGGAATTTCAATGTTTTGCAAAGGGTGCTAAACAAGCCGGAGATGAAATTTGGGTTTCTCGGTATTTGTTAGAGAGAACCGGTGAAAAGTACGGCTATGCGATCAATTATCACCCTAAGCCTCTAGGTGATACGGACTGGAATGGTTCAGGCATGCATGCCAATTTTTCTAATGGCGCTATGCGCGACCTTGGAGATGAAACTGTTTTTACCAAAATATGCGAAGAATTTGGTAAAAACATTGAGCGCCACATTAGTGTTTATGGTGCAGACAACGACCAGCGCCTAACAGGCAAGCATGAAACTCAGTCTATTAATGAGTTCAGCTACGGCGTTTCAGATCGTGGAGCCTCTATTCGGATTCCGATTGGCACTGTTGAAGATGGCTGGAAAGGCCGTCTAGAAGATCGCCGAACATCATCCAACGCGGACCCTTATAAGGTTGCCGCAGCCATCATCAAAACCACCAAAGAAGCTTTGGCGTAAATTAGTCGCCCTGAGGGATCCCTCCCTCAGGGCAGCTTTAATGCGTTATAGCCGATAGACCTCCTTTACTACCCTGCTGTCTTTTCGTGCTTTCACCAGACCAAAAAAATGCAATCCATTTTAAGCCTGTTTAGCGTCCTGAGCCTACAGATTACCTTAGGCCACCCTCTCTTTTTACTCTCTAGACCGCATTTTAGGCCTATTTTGGATTAAATTCTGCTCCGATACTCATGCTTGGCAGGTGCGATGCTTTAGTGCTTGCACTATAATGGTGCATAATAAAGGTGCGGCACCTTTGTAGTTAGTCTTTTAATCGGTTGCGGCCCTTATTCTTGTGGGCTCACGGTGGATTAAGTGTTGGCCTGCTTATTGCTAGTACTAAGACATATTAATCAATAGCACGCTTAAGGGCGTGTAAATGGATCAGCGTCCAAGGGCTTATGAATTCAAATCAACTCCATCAATTGTTACTAGATAATCTAAATACGGCGGTATTACTGCTGGATGCGGAGTTATCCATTAATTATGTTAATTCGGCGGCCGAGTCGCTATTACAAGTGAGCAGTCTTCGATTGATAGGTTCTAACGTTAGCGAGTTGTTTAGTGACGGAGAATCATCAAAGGGGAATCTCTTGGAGGCTTTAGAAAAGAACCTTGCACATACTCGCCGGCATGAATATATCAGAGCGTTAGCGTCGATGGATCTGTTTCAAGTTGATTACACGGTCACCCCGGTAGAGGTAAATCTTGAGCCAATGCTCTTGATGGAAATGCAGCCCATTGATCGGTTCCTAAAAATAAATCGAGAAGAGGCGTTGTTGTCGGTACACGACACATCAAAGAGCTTGATTAGAGGATTAGCGCACGAAATAAAAAATCCACTGGGTGGTATTCGTGGCGCCGCCCAGCTATTAGATCAAGAGATTGCAAGCATTGGGTTAGACGACGAAACACGTGAACTCTGCAAAATTATTACGACGGAGACTGATCGATTACGCAACCTTGTTGATCGGCTATTGGGGCCTAATCAAATTCCTAGCTTTGAACAAATAAACATTCACGAGGTGACTGAACATGTGGCTGCCTTGTTAGAAGCCGAAGCGCAAGGCTCTTTAGTGATTTTAAGAGACTATGATCCGAGTATTCCCGATATTCAAGGGGATAGAGTTCAGCTTATTCAGGCGGTACTTAATGTCGCCCGCAATGCAATGCAAGCGGTCCTGGAGTCGGGTCGGTCTGACCCATTAGTGACGATTAAGTCACGCATTCAGAGGAGCTTCACTATTGGAGGTAAGCGTCACCGGGTTGTATGCCGAATTGATGTTATTGATAACGGTCCGGGGGTTTCTGAGGAAATCTTTGAGCGGATATTCTTTCCAATGATTAGTGGTCGCAGCAACGGATCTGGACTCGGACTCACGATTGCCCAGACAGCGGTAAACGGACATCAAGGCATTATTGAATGCGATTCTGAGCCAGGGAATACTAGGTTCGCTATTTATTTACCAATAAGGGATTAACATGAAAAACAAATCGGAAATTTGGATAGCAGAAGATGATCGCTCATTGCGCTGGGTGATGGAAAAGGCGATTAGCCGGGAAGGTATCGACGTTCGTAGTTTTGAGACGGGTAATGATTTACTTAGGGCTCTTAAAAGTGCTCAACCAGAAATTATCATCTCCGACATCCGTATGCCAGGTATTGATGGCTTGGAGTTACTGAAAGAAATTCACAGCAAGCATGCGGACATACCCGTTATTATTACTACCGCTCATTCCGATTTAGACAGTGCGGTGGCGGCCTATCAGGGTGGCGCATTTGAATATTTGCCAAAGCCATTCGATCTAGACGAATTAGTAGATGTTGCGCGCCGCGCCATCTCATTCTCCAGAGAACAAAAATCTACCGTACAAGCAGCAGTGGCTAGTCCCATGGTTCAGGAGATTATTGGCGAGGCTCCGGCGATGCAGGAAGTATTCAGAGTAATAGGCCGATTGTCCAATTCCAACATAACAGTGTTAATTAATGGCGCATCAGGCACGGGTAAAGAGTTGGTAGCTCATGCGCTTCATAAACATAGCCCGCGGAAAACAGCTAAATTTATAGCCCTTAATATGGCTGCTATTCCGCATGACTTAATTGAATCAGAGTTGTTCGGCCACGAAAAAGGCGCTTTTACTGGTGCGGCCCAGCGACGTGAAGGTCGGTTTGAGCAAGCCGATGGTGGCACGCTCTTTTTGGACGAGATTGGAGACATGCCTTCCGAAGCCCAAACCCGACTATTGAGGGTTTTGGCAGATGGCGAGTTCTACCGTGTTGGTGGCCATACAGCGGTTAAGGTGGATGTGCGGATTATTGCAGCAACCCATCAAAACCTAGAAGAATTAGTTGCGGCTAATCGCTTTCGAGAGGATTTATTTCATAGGCTAAATGTTATTCGTGTTCATTTGCCAAAATTAGCCAATCGTCGCGAAGACATCCCTCAACTTATGACGCACTTCTTTCATCTTGCTGCTAAAGAGTTGGATATGGAGCCCAAAGTTTTATCTCACGAGGCTGAGGAGATTTTCTACAATTTGCCTTGGCCTGGAAATGTCAGAGAGCTAGAGAATATATGCCGATGGCTAACTGTTATGGCGGCCGGACGAGAAGTGCTTCTCTCGGATCTACCACCAGAACTAAAGACTGAGAGTGCTGAGAAAGAATCTCTAATCCAAGGAGATTGGCAACAGATGCTAAGGCACTGGAGTGAGAGAGAATTAAAGTCTGGACGCAAAAGCATCCTTGAGCAGGCCCTTCCCGCTTTTGAGATGACTATGATTGAAACAGCTTTAGCGCACACTGGCGGGCGAAAGAAAGATGCGGCTTTGCTGCTTGGATGGGGTAGAAATACGCTAACCAGAAAACTTCAAGAATACGGTATGGAAAGTCAGGGTATCTAGGTATTAAATCCATAAAAAACCCCGCCAAATTAGGGCAGGGTTAGTCAACTCTTGAGATCCAGTCTTAGTGTGTTGTGTCGTCGCCTTTTGTCTCAGTCGGCTCAGTTGTTTCCTCTGCTTGGGCTTCCGCCTGTTGAACAGCAGAGGCAAAGAGGGCATCAAAATTAATCGGCGGTATCATCAAGGGAGGGAACGATCCCTTGGTAAGTGTGCTGTCAATTGTTTCTCTGGCGTAGGGGAACAGCATCGACGGACAGGTAGTGTTAATCACTTGAGTCAACTGCTGGCCTTCAATCCCTTGAATTGTAAACAGGCCTGCCTGCTCTACTTCGATCAAGTAAATAGTCTCTTCACCGTCGGTAACGGTAATCGTTAGTCGAAGAGCAACTTCGTATACACCCTCTCCAACCTTACTGCTTTTGGTGTTTAGATCTTGGCTTACTTTGGGTTGCCATTGTTTTTGAAATGCAGCCACTCCCTGAGGAGTTTCAAAAGAGAGATCCTTGAGGTAGATTCGCTGCACAGCAAACTTGGGCCCAGTATCTTCTGTGGCTACAGCCGCAGCTTGGTCAGTAGAGGAAGTTTCATCAGTCATTACTTAAACCTTTAATTGTGTGTGGATTAATGTGTTGCCATGATCTTTATATGGCGTCACTTTCATCCAATTCAACCCCATTTTTCAAAAGAGCATCTAATTCGCCAAGAGTCTCTAATTGCTGCAACTCAGAATAACCCCCAACATGTGTTTCGCCAATCCAAATTTGCGGAACAGTGCGCTGACCACTCTTTTCCATGATCTCTCGACGCAAGTCCATGTCTGAATCTACCGAAATATCATCAAAGCTAACATCGCGCGTGCTGAGGAGATGTCGAGCCGCAGTGCAATAAGGGCAGAATCGTGTTCCATATAGTACTACCTGAGGCATGTAAGCACCTTTAATAATGTCGTTATGATTTTTTTGGGCTAGCCTTTTTGCCTTGGACTACTGGCATGTTTTGTTGCTGCCATTCGCTCATTCCGCCACTCAATCGACGAACCGTGTAGCCTTGTTTGGTCATCTCTTTTCCAGCACCACCGGCGTGTTGGCCCATCTGATCGGTTAACACTATAATTTTTTCGCGGTGTTTCTCAATCTCACTTATCCGAGTCGCTATTTTAGTATGGGGGATGTTGATCGCACCATGAACATGGCCTGCCTGGTAATCAGCGTTTGCACGAACATCCACAAGCACAGCCTGGTCTGCATTCATTAAAGACACAAGCTGTGAGCAAGTCATTGGCTTTCCGCCTTTCGTCCGTTCGGTCAATGCAAAAATATAGATAAGCACCAGTAATAAGCTTATTAGGAGCCATTGCTCACTTGCAAAAATAAAAATATCCACGTATTTACACTCTTTGGCTAAGTTTTTGGAGCGCTAAGTCAGCGCGGCGTGAATTATACACATGAATGATAGTCTTAGGAATTGGCTGTCGTCTGATTATGCCCATCGATGCCATATAGGATTGCAATTGTCAGGCAGGCTGCTCACTAAGCCAAGGGCTGCCCACTTCATTCCTGGAGCGTGAAAGTCTGACCCGCAGGAGGCAAGCAGACCATATTGATTACATAAAGTGGCTAAATCTCTAGTAACGGCAGGTACTTGAAGGCCAGAAATAACTTCCATGCCCTCCCCGCCTGCACTGCAAAAATCCGTGAGTAGCTCCTTGAGCTTTGTGCGGGTCATTTTGTACTTGCTTGGATGAGCTAATACCGCAATGCCTCCTGACTCTCGAATCCATTGGACGACGGTAGCAGTCTCAGCCCATTGCTCTTTTATATCGCCAACCTTCCCTGCGCCAAGATACTTTTTGAACGCCTGTTTAATGTTTGATACGGCGCCTATATTAACAAGATGCTGGGCAAAATGAGGGCGCCCAATCTGCCCGTCGGCCAAAAGCGTCGCGCCCTCTAGGCAATGCTCAAAGCCTAAGTTACTCAGGCGCTCAGCGATTTTTTCGGCACGATCGAGACGAGCTTTTTTTTGCTGCGCCACGCCACAAATAATGGACTCACTTACAGGGTCGACATTTAACCCAACGATATGAATGCCCTGCTTGCGCCACTGACTAGAAAATTCAATACCAGTAATAAGTTGCAGTTTTGCCGGAATAACCTTTATCGCGCTGTAGGCATCTAGAGTGTCATGATCTGTAATTGACAGAATATCCAATGCGCGCTCATTGGCTAGATCGACCAACTGTTCAGGCGTTAAGCTGCCGTCAGACATGTTGGTATGGCAGTGGAGGTCGACATTCATAATGTTCACTTTTTCCGAGTTATATAGATTGTACCAGTCTCTGCAGCCTATATAATCCTTATATGACTGACCTTAAAACTATCGCACCTATTTCAAAAAAGCAGAAAGAACAGGTAAGCGCTGCTACTGCCGCCTGTATTGATAAAGCTAGCGTCTTATTTGAACGAAAATTTTCCAAATTACCCGTTGATTTTGACCTGCGTGGTAAGTGTGCTGGCATGTATCAGGTAAGAGCCAGGCAACGGCGTATTCGCTACAATCCCTGGATATTTGCTAAATATTATCAAGAAAGTTTGGCTAATACCGTTGTGCACGAAGTTGCGCATTATATCGTCGACTGTATGTGGGGGATGAGAACGGTGAAACCTCACGGTAAAGAGTGGCGCCAAATAATGATCACTATGGGTGCGGTGCCAACGGTGACTGGAAAATATGATCTAACCGGTATCCCAACCCGCCAGTACCAGCGGCATGCCTACCACTGCAATTGTCGTGTTCATCAACTCACCCTATTGCGGCACAACAAGATAGTCAGTCGGGTCGCAAGTTATCGATGCCAATTTTGCCATTCTGACCTAAAGCAGGGGGGGTAGGGCTGCTTATGAGTTCCTGGTTCGTTTATATGGTTCGTGCAAGCGACCAAAGTCTTTATACCGGTATCACCACTGATATCGATAGGCGTTTGGCTGAGCATCAGTCTGGGAAAGCGGGCGCTAAGTACTTTAGGGGACGCAGCGCCTGTGAAATGGTCTATGCCGAGCCCAACCACACCAGAAGCAGCGCCAGTAAGCGTGAGGCGGCTATCAAAAAGTTGGCTCGGCAGCAAAAGCTTGAGCTAATTAGGGATCAGGGGTTATAGCT